>NZ_JACFPG010000001.1:0-749210 GCF_016102055.1 Lactobacillus sp. W8172 | reverse complement strand
CATGCCGAACACAGCAGTTAAGCTTCTTCACGCCGAGAGTAGTTGGTGGGAGACTGCCTGCGAGGGTAGGACGCTGCCGTGCTTTATGGAGGATTAGCTCAGCTGGGAGAGCATCTGCCTTACAAGCAGGAGGTCACAGGTTCGAGCCCTGTATCCTCCATATCGAGTCGTTAGCTCAGTCGGTAGAGCATCTGACTTTTAATCAGAGGGTCGACGGTTCAAGCCCGTCACGACTCATGGCCCCATTTTGCGGGTGTGGCGGAATTGGCAGACGCGCTAGATTTAGGTTCTAGTGTTTTCGGACGTGTGGGTTCAAGTCCCACCACCCGTATTCGCCAAATTTTATTAATACCATATTTACATTTTTGCCGATTTAGCTCAGTTGGTAGAGCATCTGTCTTGTAAACAGGGGGTCGTACGTTCAAATCGTATAATCGGCATTCATAATTATGCGGAAGTAGTTCAGTGGTAGAACATCACCTTGCCATGGTGGGGGTCGCGGGTTCGAATCCCGTCTTCCGCTTTCATTACATGCCGGGGTGGCGGAATTGGCAGACGCACGGGACTTAAAATCCCGCGGTTGGTTTCAACCGTACCGGTTCGACTCCGGTCCTCGGCATCTAATGATGCGCCCTTAGCGCAACTGGATAGAGTGTCTGACTACGAATCAGAAGGTTGAAGGTTCAAATCCTTCAGGGCGCATATCCCGGGAAGTGGCTCAGTTTGGTAGAGCACCTGGTTTGGGACCAGGGGGTCGCAGGTTCGAATCCTGTCTTCCCGATTTGTAATTGAATAACGATTACATTTTGTTGGCGGTGTAGCTCAGCTGGCTAGAGCGTCCGGTTCATACCCGGGAGGTCGAGGGTTCGATCCCCCCCGCCGCTATTTGCTAGAGCTCGGACCTTTAGCTCAGTTGGTTAGAGCAGACGGCTCATAACCGTCCTGTCGTAGGTTCGAGTCCTACAAGGTCCATTAAACTGGGTTTTGTACATTTATTTATTATTATAATCGCGGGATGGAGCAGTCTGGTAGCTCGTCGGGCTCATAACCCGAAGGCCGGTGGTTCAAATCCACCTCCCGCAATATGGTCCATTGGAGCAGTGGTTTATCTCGTCTCCCTGTCACGGAGAAGATCATCAGTTCAAATCTGATATGGACCGTAGGATGGCTCGGTAGCTCAGTTGGTAGAGCAAAGGATTGAAGCTCCTTGTGTCGGCGGTTCGATTCCGTCCCGCGCCATCAGCCTGGAGGAGTAGCGAAGTGGCTAAACGCGGCGGTCTGTAAAACCGCTCTCTCTGAGTTCGGCGGTTCGAATCCACCCTCCTCCATAATAGGGATATCGTATAAAGGTAGTACATCGGTCTCCAAAACCGCTAGTGTGGGTTCAATTCCTACTATCCCTGTTAAAACTTCATGGCGGAATTGGTGAAGGGGTTAACACACCGGTTTGTGGATCCGGCATACATGGGTTCGAATCCCATATTCCGCCCTAGCATTGGGATATAGCCAAGCGGTAAGGCACTAGACTTTGACTCTATTATGCGCTGGTTCGAATCCAGCTATCCCAATCTATTATGAGAATATTCAATGGCGGTGTAGCCAAGTGGTAAGGCAGAGGTCTGCAAAACCTTAATCGTCGGTTCAAATCCGATCCCCGCCTTTAAAGGTTCATTCCATTGAACTATTATTTTTTTGTTTTACTACGGCGGTGTGGCGGAATTGGCAGACGCGCCAGACTCAAAATCTGGTGTCCGTTTAGGACGTATCGGTTCGACCCCGATCACCGCTATTATATGGCAGCTTCTTGTTAGGAGCTGCTTTTCTTTTATATTTTTTTGCTTTTGTTTTTATAAAAATTGCACATGCAGAGTGTAATCTTTATAATACCTTTTATGGAGGTATTCAAATGAATATTGGTATTTTTACCGATACGTATTTTCCGCAAATTAGTGGTGTAGCAACATCAATCAAAACATTAAAGGATGCCCTTGAAAAACAGGGGCATAATGTTTTTATTTTTACGACTACTGATCCACATGTACAAAAGGGAGCAGTTGAAGCAAATGTTTTTCGCTTCAGTAGTGTACCGTTTATTTCTTTTACTGATCGACGTGTAGCTTTTAGAGGCTTTTTTGAAGCAACTAAGGTTGCTCGTGAAGTAAAACTTGATATTGTTCACACGCAGACGGAGTTTGCACTGGGAATGATTGGGAAATATGTTGCGCATCAATTAAAGATTCCGGCCATTCACACGTATCATACGATGTATGAAGACTATTTACATTATGTGCTCAATGGTCATCTTTTGCGCCCATACCATGTTAAGCAATTTACCAATGTCTACCTCAAAAATATGGATGGCGTTATTGCCCCTAGCGAGCGCGTAGAGAAGCTTTTAAAGCGCTATAAGGTATCTATCCCTATGAAGGTAATTCCAACGGGAGTGGACATTGAGAGCCTAAATCAGCCTATTACTAACGACGTTCGTCACGATTTAGGAATTGAACCGGACGCACAAGTACTTTTGACCCTAAGCAGAATTGCTGGAGAAAAGAAAATTAACCGGATATTGAATGTTTTGCCGGAAATTGTAGATGAATTTCCAAAAGCATGTTTAGTAATTGCAGGCGACGGTCCTGATTTAGAAGTCCTACAAGAGCAGGTTGAGCGTTTGACACTAGAAGATAATGTCATTTTTGCAGGAGATGTTCCTCATGAAGATGTTGGCTCATTCTACAAAATGGCAGACTTATTTGTTTCTGCTAGTGATACTGAAACACAAGGACTAACTTATATTGAAGCTCTTGCTTCGGGCACTAGGTGTGTTGTTTATGACACTGATTACACTGAACGGGTATTTGATGATAAATGTTTTGGTGAAGTTTTCACACGACCAAGTGAGATGCGTGATGAAATTTTAGATTACTTAAGAGAAGGTCCAAGCGAAATTCCAGCTGATAAGCTAGTTAAAAAGCTAGATCAAATTTCCGCTAAACGTTTTGGTAGTGATGTTCATCAATTTTATGAAGAGGTAATTGAAAATTACCAAGAGGATCTCGAAGAAGAGGATACCAATGATTAGAATCAATATGTTTTCGCAAGCTGATTCAGTTAAAGGCCAGGGAGTCGGTTCTGCCTACAATGAATTAATTAGCTTATTAAGAACGCATTTAGTAGAAGAATTTTATGTTACGAATAATAAGTATGGTCGAAGTGATTTAACGCACTATCATACAATTAACCCAACTTATTATGCTAATAGTTTTTCTCCAGCACGTGGGCGAAAAATTGGTTATGTTCACTTTCTACCTGAAACACTTGAAGGCTCAATCAAGTTACCCGCTCCAGCTAAAAAAGTCTTTTATAATTACGTAATAGACTTCTATAAGCGAATGGATCAAATCGTTGTCGTTAATCCTATTTTTATTGATAAATTAGTTAAGTATGGTATTAGACGCGAAAAGGTAAAATATATTCCTAACTTCGTTTCAAAAGAAGAGTTTTATCCTGAACAACAGGCTGAAAAAAATGCCTTTCGAAATCAATTGGGAATTCCATTAGATAAATTTGTTGTTTTTGGTGACGGTCAAGTTCAAGCTAGAAAAGGTGTTGATGACTTTGCAAAGATGGCTGAAGCGAATCCGGAAATTCAGTTCATCTGGGCTGGTGGCTTTTCTTTTGGAAAAATTACGGATGGTTACGATCACTTTAAAGAGCTAGTCGATAATCCGCCACAAAACCTGATTTTTACAGGAATAATTGATCGGCAAAAATTAGTTGATTATTTAAATATTGCAGATTTATTCGTTTTACCATCTTTTGATGAACTATTTCCGATGTCAGTTCTTGAAGCTTTTAGCTGTGGTACGCCGGTGCTACTGAGAGATCTTGATTTATATAAAGCAATTATCGATGGCTACTACATGAAGGGCGAAAACTTTGAGGAAATGAATGAGCAACTGCGTCGAGTAGCGTATGATAAGACAATGCTAAATAAGTACGCTAACTTATCAAATATGGCCAGTGAAAAATATTCAGAAGATAATTTAGCCAAGATTTGGAATGATTTTTATCATGAGCAATATGAAATTGGCAGAAGACTAGGACAAATTCACTAATGAATAAGAAACATTTATGGGGCATTGCCATTGTTTTACTAATCAGCTGCGGTGTATTGTACGTTGATCTTAAGGATACTCCAGTTACGCAGCTGGCTAATGCAGCTCATGGAATCAATTACGGTGCGTTAATTTTAGTATTTGCATTGATGATACTTTCTTATGTGTTTGAAGCAAGCATTTTGGCAGTTTTAGCTCATCGCAAAGACGAACCAAAACGTTCAAAATGGTCCTTTTTTCGAATTCCTATCATTCAGGCGCTGTTCAATGCTATTACGCCAATGTCAACTGGCGGACAGCCTTCTCAGCTTGCAGCAATGGTTCAAATGGGAATTGAGGGTGGCCGAGCAACATCGCTTCTTTTAATGAAGTTCATTATTTATCAAATCGTGGTTTTTCTCGCTTATGTGGTAACAATAATCACAGGCTTTAAGATGGTTGCAACGAAGTTTGCTGGTCTGGCATTCTTTATTGGAATTGGCTTTTTAATTCATGTGAGCTCGATTGTCTTTTTATTAGCTATTTTATTTGTCTATAACTGGACCAAAAAAGCTGCCAATTGGATAATGGATTTATTAGCAAAGTTTATTTCAACAAATCGCGTTGAAGTATGGCGAAAAAATACAGTTGATAAAATTGATACTTTCTATACTGAAAGTCAAAAACTCAAACGCGAGAAAAAGAAATTGTTTCTTAGTGGTCTTTTGACTATTTTACAGCTTTTGTGTTTTTACTCAGTTCCTTACATGGTGTTAGTTACCTTAGGTGTGCCTGCAAGCTGGGCGAGTGTAACACAAATGAACATTATGATTATCATGTTTATGGCAATTATTCCAATTCCTGGAGCTTCTGGTGGAGCTGAATACAGCTTCCAGACTTTGTTTGCGACTTTTGTTTCTTCAAAAGGAGCGCTAGTTTTGGGGATGTTCTTATGGCGGTTTGTAACCTACTTTTTAGGAATGATTCTGGGAATTTTTGGTTGGATTTTTAAGCCGAAGAAAATCACTAATACACCAAATGATTAATTTTTACTAAAACCACTATGCATAATTGGCCTAAAGGGTACTATATTATCATAGTGAGAGGAGAATGGAATGACACGGATTAAGTCTTTCTTTCAATGGTTAGTTACTAATAAGCTAGGTTTTTTCACCATTGTCTTGATAACGTTTTGGCTAAAAACGTATTTGATTTATTTAACTAAATTCAATCTCGGTGCAGTCGGAGCGATGCAAAACTTTCTTTTGTTTATTAACCCACTGCCTGCTGCACTATTGCTACTAGGGATAGGTCTTTTCTTCAAAGGGCGAAAATCGTATTGGATTATTATTGCAATTGATCTAATCCTTAGTACATGGTTATTTGCGAATATTTTATATTACCGTGAATTTTCCAATTTTTTGTCACTTTCAATTATTAAGACGTCTGGTTCAACTGCAGATAATCTAGGTAAAAGTATTGTTGGCATAACAAAAATAAGTGATTTTTTAACTTTTCTTGATGTAGCAGTCATTATAGGTTTGATGGCAAGTAAAGTTATCAAATACGATTTAAGGCCTTTAAAACTGAAATTTAATCTTTTACTTGAAGGATTAGCCGTGGCTTTAATCGGCGTTAATCTGATGATGGCGCAAAAAGATCGCTCAGGGCTTTTGACTAGAACGTTTGATAACAGCTATATTGTTAAGTATCTAGGGATGAATCAATATGCTGTGTATGATGCCTTTAAAACCGCGCAAACAAGTGAACAGATGGCCAAGGCAAATGTTTCTGATTTAAGTTCTGTTAAAAAGTACTTGAAGGTTAATTATGTTAAACCTAATCCTGAATATACCGGTGTAGCTAAAGGCAAAAACGTAATTGTAATTCACTTGGAGAGTTTCCAACAGTTTTTGATTGGCTATAAATGGAAAGGTAAGGAAGTAACACCTAACCTAAATAAGCTGTATCATTCGAAGAATACTTTGAGTTTCTCCAATTTCTATAACCAGGTTGGTCAAGGTAAGACTTCTGACGCTGAAATGATGCTAGAGAACTCTTTATATGGGCTGCAATCAGGTTCAGCAATGTCGAGTTATGGTACTTCAAACACATTTGAAAGTGCACCAGCAATTTTAAATCAAGCTGGAGGCTATACTACTGCTGTAATGCACGGTGGTGCAGGATCATTTTGGAACCGAAATAATGCCTATAAGCAATTCGGCTACCATTACTTTATGCCACTGTCTTATTACGAGAACAAGCCAAAGTACTATATTGGTTACGGTCTAAAGGATAAAATCTTTTTATCGCAATCAATCAAGTATATTGAGCGTTTGCCTCAACCGTTTTACCTTAAGTTAATTACTGTCACTAATCATTATCCATATGATTTGGATAAAAAGAATCAGTCAATTGATCCAACTGACACTAGGGATGAAACTGTTGACGGTTATGTTCAAACGGCGCATTATCTGGATCAGGCAATTGGTGAATTTTTGCAATGGATGAAGAAAACTGGTCTTGATAAGAAGACAATACTTGTTCTTTATGGTGACCACTACGGTATTTCTGGGAATCACCATAAGGCTAGTGCTGAATTACTTAAACAAGATGACTTCACCAATTTTGACAATTTGAAGTTCCAACGTGTACCATTAATGTTCCATATGAAGGGACTAAAAGGTGGCATAAAGGACACATATGGCGGCGAAATAGATGTTTTGCCAACGTTGTTAAACTTGCTTGGCATTAACGACAAGGACACTATTCAATTCGGGCACGATTTGCTTAGCTCAAAGGCACCGCAGATTGTTGCCCAGCGTAATGGTGACTTTATTACGCCTGAATATGCTAAGGTGGGCAGTACCTATTACTACACCAAAACCGGTGAAGAGATTGAGAAACCAGACAAAAAGCTTAAGACTAAGCTGGTAGCAATTTCAAATAAGGTAACTACTCAATTGTCATTGTCTGATCGTGTCATTGCGGGTGATTTACTACGTTTTTATAAGCCTAAAGGCTTCAAAAAAGTAAATCCACATGATTATGACTATAATGAAAAAAAGGCGCTTAAACAGCTATACTCTTCTAAAACTAAAACATCTTTGTGGTATCAAAATCACAAGAAAACAACTCAGAAGCAGTTCAAAACTGATGCGCCAGAGTTAGAAAAATAAAAGCTCGAAATAAAACATATTTTGTGCTAAAATTTATCAGTAATCGTATCTGTATATTGGAGGCAGCGTATTGTACAATTTATTTATGACGCTACTAATTATTGTTTCAATTTTAATTATCATTGCAACAATGATGCAGCCGCAGAAGCAACAAGATGCATTAAATGCCTTATCCGGCGGTGCAGTATTTAGTGGTCAAACGAAGAAACGTGGTTTTGAAGCATTTATGGAGAAAGTGACATCAGTATTACTAGCTCTCTTTTTCATTTTTGCTATTGTATTAGCTTATTTGTCTTCAAAATAGTAATGGTTCCTCCCGATCAAACGATGGGAGGATTTTTTTTATCTTTTTATCAAAGAATGGAGCTTAAGTGAATGGCACAGAACGAAAAAATTCTCGCAAATGTTTTAGAGATCTTTCGCCGCAACCCTAAAAAACAATATCAAGTAGAACAGATTGATCGGATGCTTAAACGAGACCGTTTAGGTAACTTTTCTGATATCGTCAAGGCTCTGTCATTTCTTGAGCAAGAAAAGAAACTTATCACGGATGGTAACGGACATTATCAACTGGCTCAAGAAAATACAATAGTTGACGGAATTTTTAAGTCTAATAGCAAAGGTTTTGGCTTTGTTAGGGTTGAAGATGAAGAGACTGACGATATTTTTGTTGCCAAAGATTATACTGCATACGCAGTTGATGGCGATCAGGTCCGCGTGAAAATCACCGCTGGTGGCAATCCTTGGAATGGAAAAGGTCCAGAAGGACAAGTTCAGGAAATTATTGAACGTAATTTAACGTCACTAGTTGGTGAATTCCACCCAATGACGGATGAGCAAGTCAAGACAAGTCACTTTATCGGTTACGTAGTAAGTACAAACAAAAAGTTAGCAAATTACCGTGTTTACATTGGTGAAAACGGACTTAAACCGCAAAAAGGTGATATGGTCAAGGTTTCAATTAGCAATTATCCTGACCAAGATAATCCTGATTCAATGACTGGTGTGGTAATTCAGGTCATTGGTAATAAGAGTTTGCCGGGCGTTGACATAATGGCAATTGTGTCAGCTCATGATGTTAAAACCGAATGGAGTGAAGATGCACTAGAGCAATCAAACAATATTCCTGATCACGTTACACCTGAGGATATAGCTAATCGTGAAGATATTCGTGATCAACCAACTGTTACTATTGATGGGGACGATTCTAAGGACTTTGACGATGCTGTTGTTTTATGGCAACTGCCAAACGGAAATTATCATTTGGGTGTTCATATTGCTGATGTTGCGCATTATGTTAAAGAGAATACGCCACTGGATAAAGAAGCATATACACGTGGTAATAGTACTTACCTAGTTGATCGCGTGATTCCGATGTTGCCGTTTAGACTTTCAAATGGTATTTGCTCATTAAATGAGGGTGTTGATCGTCTAGTGCTTTCGTGTGAGATGGAATTAACCCCGGAAGGTGATCGAGTTAGCTACGATATTCATCCGTCAGTCATGCGCTCACATGGCCGTTTGACGTATAATAATGTTAACAAGGTGTTAGACCCTGACAATAATGATGAATTGGAAGATAAGTACGTTAAGTTAGCGCCAATGTTAAAAGAAATGGCTGAATTGCATAACGCACTCTATAAAAAACGTCATCAACGTGGTGCAATTGACTTTGAAGAGCCAGAAGCAAAAATCATTGTAGACGATCAAGGCAAACCAACCGATATCGTCTTGCATGATCGTGGTACAGCAGAAAAAATGATTGAATCTTTCATGTTGCTTGCTAACGAGACAGTTGCTGAAGCCTTCTATAAAAAGCACGTACCATTTCTTTACCGTGTGCACGAAACTCCGGACGGCGAAAGAATTAAGAGCTTCTTCGAATTTTGTAGCGCATTCGGTCTGAATATTACTGCAGATCCAAACCATGTTAAGCCACTCGATTTACAAAAGGTGGTATCAAAAACTACAGGCACTCCCGAAGAAGCCGTTGTGCAAATGATGATGTTGCGTAGCTTAAAGCAAGCTCATTATTCGGAAGAGCCACTAGGACACTTTGGTATTGCAGCTAAATTCTATACGCACTTTACTTCTCCAATCAGAAGATATTCTGATTTAATGGTGCACCGGATGATTCATGCATACGCTGAAGAGGGAAATGATAAGGAAGTCAGAGATCACTTTGCAAATTGTTTACCTGATGTTGCCGAACAAACTTCAACCCAGGAGCGTGTTTCAATTGATACTGAGCGCGAAACTAATGATCTGAAGATGACTGAGTATATGGCTGATCAAGTGGGTCAACATTTTGACGCAGTTGTCTCTTCTGTGACTAGCTTTGGGATGTTCATTCAATTACCTAACACTGTTGAAGGTTTAATTCATATTTCTAACTTAACTGATGATTTTTACAGTTTTAATGAAAAGAGTATGACATTAACTGGTCGCGGGACACATAAGCAGTATAATGTTGGGATGCCAATCAAGGTAACGCTGACTAATGCAAATATTGAACAACATCAGTTAGACTTTGAAATTTATGACCCTAACGCACCTAAAAAAGCGCATCACGATCGGGGTAACAACAATCGTCGTCGGGGAAGTCGCGGCTTTCACAATGACCACGGTCGCCGCAATAATGATAGAAATCGTAGCAATTTTCGGAAAAATGGTAATCATCCACATATAAGTAAATATAATCATTAGGACGGAAAATTGAAAAAAGAAAAGCAAGAAAATTTAATTGCGCAAAACAAAAAAGCGCATCATGACTATTTTGTTAAAGAGACGTTCGAAGCAGGTATTGCATTAACTGGTACAGAAATTAAGTCTGTTCGTGCCAGACGAATAAATCTTCGCGATGGTTATGTCCAAGTTATTAATGGTTCTGCTTATCTAGAAAATGTTCACATCAGTGAATACAAGGAAGGGAATCGTTATAATCATGAACCGCTGCGCAGAAGGCAATTACTTTTACACAAGAAAGAAATTGCACGCTTGGCTAAAGAACAAGCAGAGCGTGGTATTGCAATAATTCCCCTCAAAGTCTATCTTAAACATGGCTTTGCCAAGGTTCTTATTGGTGTGGGCCAAGGAAAGAAAAAATATGACAAACGTGAGACGATCAAGAAACGTGACCAAGAGCGTGAATTACGTCGGCAATACAAATTTTAGAAAAACAGTTTAATTGTGTAATCAATTAAACTGCTTTTTTGTAAAAGAACTTATTTTTAGTATATAAATGGTTGCTGCTAAAAACTTGGTCTTTTATAATCAAGCGTATAAGTATACATGAACATTTATTATAGATTTAAATAATAATAGTTAACTGTTATTTAATAAAAACAAACCTTAATTTTTTTATGATATCTTTCTTGTTAAGCATTGCATTATGTATGGATATTTATTATATTATTAGTATGGATAAGAGTTATTTATGACGCAATAATAACTGAATATAGTGAAATTATGCAAAAAGCGCTGCATTTGTTGTGTTTTTTGCTTTTATGATTAATTTTGTTATTTAAAGGGAGAATTGTCTGACTAAATGAACTTTGTTCGAACACTACGTATAGAGTAAAGTATGTAAGGAATTGAATTGTAATGGAATTTAATGATGTATATGACCAAGAACGAGTAACTCGTAAATTTACTAACAGAAAAGTCAATGAAAAATTACTTGCTAAAATTATTAAGAAAGCACAGCAATCCCCCTCATTACTTAATTCACAGCCGTGGAAAGCATATGTTCTAACGGGTGAACCACTTAAGTGTCTGAAAAAAGATGTTAAAAAGCAAATAGATGATGGAGCAGAACCTCATGAAGATTTTGCTCGAATGCAATCTCTTCAATGGGATGCATATCCTAGTCAGAGTATGGCTGTGGTTGGTGCTTCTCAGCCTTATTTTTTTCACAATAAGATGGATCTATTTAAGAATTCAAATGATACAATGTTCAATGCCCAAGATGTTGTTTTTCTAACAATTCCAAAAGCTTCACCAGCGTGGTCAGTGTTTGACTTGGGCATTTTTTCTCAAAGCATTATGCTTTTAGCAGTTGATGAAGGCTTGGCGATTATGCCGGCTCATTCAATGGTTTCATTTCCCGAATTGGTTCGGAAATATGCAGAAATTCCTAATAGCGAAATTGTAGGAATGGCTATTGGTTTAGGATATAAAGATAAAACAGCGGAAGTCAATGATCCAAAGTTTATTCCAGATCGTTTACCATTTGAAAAGATTTATAAACTCGTAAAATAAATCTTCTTTTTATAAAAATAAAGTGCTATTAATGCTAAGATATATATCAAAGGATTTTTAAAAAGGTGATATAAATTTGAGTACAACCCAAATAGTTACTAATTTAATAGCAACTTTAGTAATTTTTGTTTTTGCAGCTTTTTTTGTTGCTGCAGAATTTGCTTTAGTCCAAACGAGATCAAGTCAGCTTGAAGACATGTTGAGTAATAATGTTGGAAGCAAGCGTAAAGTTAAGCGTGCTTTGCATATGACTCACAACCTAAATGAATATCTATCAACAACGCAGGTGGGAACTACTCTTGTTGGTGTCGTTTTAGGTTGGTTTTCAGCTGACACGTTTGCGGCTTTATTTTTTAGATTATTTAATTTAACCCAACTAAATCATTCTCTTGTGCGCTCCATCAGTGCACTTTTAGGAGTGATTTTCTTGACGTATTTAGAAGTAGTGGTAACAGAAATTGTTCCCAAGAATATCGCAATTGATATGCCAGTAAAAATCTTACTAGCAATTTGTACACCACTTCAGCTTTTCCATACACTGGTTTATCCATTCGTATGGTTGCTTAATACCAGTTCTAATGGACTGTTAAAACTGCTTGGCTTTGATCAGGCTGATGAAGAAAATCAAGTTTATTCACAATCAGAAATTATTAAGCTTTCTCGTAAAGCCGTTCATGGTGGGGCGCTTGATAAGAATGATTTAACTTACATGCAACGTGCTTTTGAGTTAAATGATAAAGTCGCCAAAGACATTATGACTGACCGAACAAGGCTAGTTGTCATTAATTCGAAAGACACAATTAAGCAAGCGTTAAAAATGTATCTTGATGAAGGCTCTAGCCGAATTCCAGTCGTTCGTGATAATGATAAAGACGAAGTGGTTGGCTATATCTATGCCTTCGACGTGGTACAACAAAGTCAAATTGATGAAAATGTTCCAGTTACGCGGATTATTAGGACGATGATTACTGTTCCAGAATCAATGCCGATTCAAGACATTTTGCATTTGATGATCAAGAAGCACACACCAATTGTGCTGATTGTGGATGAGTACGGTGGAACTAGTGGAATTGTAACTGATAAAGATATTTATGAAGAATTATTTGGAACGGTTAAAGATGAAATTGACGATGTTTCAGATGATTACATTATCAAGGATAAGCATGATAATATTCATGTTTCCGGCAAAACCACGTTATATGATTTTGCGCGATATTTCCACAAGGACTTAGAGAGTTTCCAGAACAGTGACATCATCACCATAGGTGGATATATGATGGAACATTATCCTGACTTAAAGAAGAATGGAACTGTTGAATTAGAGAACTTTGAGTTTAAGCTTGAGAGTATTGAGCAAGGTTTCATGCGTTGGTTTGTAGTTAAGCAGTTAGATAAAAAGCAAAAACAAGAATAAAAAGAAAAGGACTTATCTCTTGAAGATAAGTCCTTTTAAAGTGCTAAAAATAATTATTTTTGAGCTAATTTGATAACCTCAGGCTTTAAAACGCCAATGTAGCTTAGGTTACGGTAAAAGCTCATAAAATCGAGACCATAACCAACTACAAACTCATTTCCAACCTTGGAACCATAGTATTCGACTTCAATATCATTTTTACGGTTAGCTTCTTTATTTAGTAGGACACAGCATTTTACGCTTTTAGCGCCACGCTTTTTGAGTAAGTCCTTCATAAATTGTAAAGTTAACCCTGTATCAACAATATCTTCAACGATTAAGACATCGCGATCTTTTACGTCAGTTGCTAAGTCGGAAACAATCTTAACATTGCCTGAAGACTCAAGACCATCGCCATAACTTGAAACATCCATGAAATCGATTTGTTCTTTTACGTCCATTTCACGAACTAGATCGGTTAAAAAGAAAATTGCACCTTTAAGTGCTCCAACAATTAATGGATTCTTTCCAGCATAGTCTTTAGTCAGTTGTTGACCTAGTCTTACACACATTTGATGAATATCATCTTCAGAAAATAATTTGTGATCAATAATATTATCAATATTGTCGTTTTTCGGCATTTATCTACCCTTCACTTAAATAAACTCAAAATTACTTGATAAAACCGATTATATCATTTTTCATATAAAAAAGTACTGGTAATTTAGACTTTTTCGCAGCTTAATACCTATTTTACGTACAAAAAGTTAAATCAAATAAAAAATAGTAAGATTATTATTAATGCTCTTTAATTTAATGGTTACGGGCTGGTAGTTTTTGCTACAATGTAAGAAGTAATTAGATCAAGCGAAAGGTAATTAAAAGTATGAAAAAAGATCAAGAAATTAAAATGCTTAAGGCTTTTTCAGATGCCAATTCAACTTCTGGCTTTGAAGAAGAGTTTGTAAAATTATTTACTGAAACTGTTAAAGACATTGCCGATGTTAAAGTGGATGGAATGTTGAACGTATATGCTTCAAAAAAGGAAAATCAACCAGATCGTCCAGTTATTCAGCTTGATGCACACTCAGATTCCGTTGGCTTTATCACTCAGGCTGTTCGACCAAATGGAATGATTAAATTTGTTCCACTTGGTGGTTGGGTAAAATATAATATTCCAGCTTTGCGGGTTAAAATTTTAAATCGTGCTGGCGAATATGTTCCTGGAGTTGTTGCCACTAAGCCACCTCACTTTATGACTGAAGAAGAACGTAATAATGTTCCCGATGTTGCTGATATGTCGATTGACGTTGGTTCAAGTTCACGTGAAGAAACGATTAATGACTATCAAATTGACACCGGTTGTCCAATCTTTGTCGATGTAAAATGCGAGTACAATGAAAAAACCGGTCTTTTCTTTGGTAAAGATTTTGACGATCGTTTTGGTGCTGCTGCAATGGCTGACGTACTTGACAATTTAAATGGCGAACAGGTTGACTTTAATGTGGTTGCTGCCTTATCCAGTCAAGAAGAGGTTGGCTTAAGGGGGGCATATGTTACTGCTAAAGCTGTTAAACCTGATTTAGCAATCGTTCTCGAATCATGTCCTGCTGATGACACCTTTACTCCGGAATGGTTATCTCAAACAGGATTAAAGCGTGGACCAATGCTTCGAGACATGGATACGTCGTTTTTACCTAATCCTAAATTCCAACAGTATGCGTGCGATATAGCTGATAAAAACAATATTCCTTACACTCGCTCAGTTCGTACTGGTGGTGGGCAAGATGGTGCAGCAATTTACTACGAAAATGGTGCACCAACAATTGTTATTGGAATTCCTGTACGTTATGAGCACTCACCATATTGCTTTAGTGCATATCAGGACTTCAAGGCATCAGTTGATTTAACTGTTGCTATTATCCGTGATTTAACCAAAGAAAAATTAGCTAGTTTTAGTCAATTTTAAATTCAAGGTTGATATTAATCTTTTAAGCCAAGCATACTTGGCTATGTTATAATAGAAAAGAAAGTCACTAGGGGTGCTAATTTAGCTGAGAAATACCCTCTGAACCTGAACGGGATAATACCTGCGCTAGGGAAGTGTTGAAATAGATTTTTCATGTACTCCTAATGACTGTTGAAGTTTGTTAGGAGTATTTTTATGTTTACAAGATCTTCAAAGTGGAATGTCAAATCGATTATTTTACTTGCGTTAATTGGAATTATTTTAGGGGTAATTTACACCTATGGGTTTAACTGGGCGTTTAACCTGGTAAAAATGATGTTATTGCCAACAGGCTACGCACCAGTGACTGATGCAGTCTTTTCTGGTCTCTGGTTAATTGCAGGACCACTTGCAATGTACTTTGTACCTACAGCAGGTTCTGGTGTTGTTGGTGAAACTTTGGCTGCAGTCGTGGAAATGGTGATTGGTGGTCAATGGGGCGCTACAACGGTCCTTTCTGGACTAATTCAAGGCGCTACTAATGAAATTGGCTTTTTCCCTAAAAAAGAAAGATATCAAAAGTTTTCTTGGCAAAGTGTTTTAACGGGTGCCTCTTTTGCAGGTTTAGGTAGTTTTATACCAACATACTTTTTGTATGGCTGGAGTAAATTCAACGTTAAACTGCAAATTATTATGTTTGTGACAATGATGCTATCGGCGCTGTTTTTTGATGGAGTATTGGTTAAACTGATTACGAACTTGTTTGATAGAGCACTAAAGCCTAAGATTGACTAATAAGTTTAAACGCTAATGATAATTAGCGTTTTTTAATGCCACAAAAGCCATAGACTAAATTGTGAAGAAAAATTATAATTATTATTTATATGAGTAAGTAGAGTGCAAGGATAATATAAGGAGAATTATGGCAGAGAATATCACAAATTGGCGTTCGTTAGGTGGCTATGTTGGTGCCGAAGGTAAAAAGGTTAAAGAGGGGATGCTTTTTCGTTGCGGTCAGTTATTTGATTTAACCGACGAGCAAAAAGATTTGGTTCAAAATCATTATCAACTTAAGAGACTTGTTGATTTACGTGGTGATGATGAACGAAAAGAATATCCAGACTATGTTTGGCCAGATCTAGATTATGTGATTTTAGATGTTTTAAAAGATTCAGGTACAAATCAGGCAAGTGTAGATGAAATTGTTTCGGCTAACAGTCATGTGGAATCTGATATGCTCAAGACATACGAAGAGCTAGCCTTGTCAAATTCCGCACGTGAAGGTTACCATCAATTTCTGATGGACCTAATTAATGATCCTGTACCAGTTGCATTTCATTGTTTTGCTGGAAAAGACAGAACCGGTGTTGCAGCAGCATTAATTTTGAAGAGTTTGGATGTTAGCGAAGATCAAATTTTTGAAGATTACTTGAAAACAATTGAGGATCGTAAAGAAGCAAACCAAGAAATTTTGGACTATTTAAAAGACAAAATGGATCCTAAGAATATCAAAGATGTTGCGATTGCCTTAACAGTTGAACGTCAGTATTTGGAACGTTACTTTGAAACTGTCCAAAAGAACTATGGCGACTTTGACCGCTACTTTGTGGAAGGCCTCGACTTGCCAGTTGACTTTAAAGAGCAGATGCAAAAGATTTACTTAGTCTAGCTTTTTGCCCGTAATAAATAGTATTTGAAGAAAAGAGAAAAAATGAACCGCGAAGATTATATCAGGAATTTAAAGCTGGAACCCCACCAAGAGGGTGGTTGGTTTCGTCAAATTTATACTAGTGATGAGCAATTTTACGCTGAAGATAGTAAAGGAGACCGCTATTACTACACCTCAATTTATTTCCTACTAGATGATACCAGCTGTTCTCATTTTCACCGTTTAAATCACGATGAACTGTGGTATTACCATGATGGTGAACCAATTACCATTCACTGTATTTCACCCGAAGGAAAGTATCGAGCTGTTAGACTAGGTAAGGATGTTACCAAGGGCGAAGTAATGCAATTTAAAGTACCTAAAGAGACGATTTTTGCTTCTGAAGTAACTAAGCCAGACAGTTTTTGCTTAGTAAGTTGTGTTGTTTCACCAGGTTTTGATTATCATGACTTTGAGATGCTTAAGAAAAAAGAATTGTTAACGCAGTATCCAAAATATGCAGAAGTAATTGAACGTCTAGCAATTGACTAAAAAAAGACCAAGTTCTAATGAACTTGGTCTTTTTTCTTTTAAACTAATTATTTAGCGTTTTGACTTAAGACAGAATGGACCTTGGTAGTCAGCATGTCAATTGCAACGTCATTTTCGCCACCCTCAGGGATGATAATATCCGCATAGCGTTTGGTTGGCTCAATAAATTGGTGGTACATTGGCTTAACAGTATCAAGGTATTGTTCAATTACCGAATCAATTGAACGCCCCCGTTCCTTAATATCGCGCTCTAAACGCCTAATAAAACGAATATCGTCGTCAGTATCAACATATACTTTAATATCCATTAAGTCGCGGATTTCCTTGCTAGCTAGTACAAGAATGCCTTCCAAAATGATAATGTCTACCGGCTCCGTATGAATTGTTTTCTTGCTTCTTGTATGTTCCTTAAAATCATAAACAGGCATCTCAATTGGTTGATGTTTTAATAAGCAACCGATTTGCTCTTCTAGAAGTGGAACGTCAAAGGCATCGGGATGATCATAATTAATGTTCTGTCTGATATCCATTGGGATGCCTGTGTTGTCTTTGTAGTAGGAATCTTGCGTCATAATCAAGACATGTTCATTTTCTTGCATTTGATCAACAATTTTATGGGCAATTGTTGTTTTTCCACTACCAGAACCACCAGTAATTCCAATCACAACAGGTTTTTCAAGTTTAGACATAGAGCTACTCCTTTTTTATCAATAAACATTTTACTTTACTTTTCCTTGAATTACCAATACTTAAGGGAAAAATAAGGACCTTGTACTCATTTTTAAAATTTATTTTCACTCAACAGGCTTAAAAAGTAATTAAAGCTAGAGAAACTTGATAAAGTGAAATTATCGGTTTTTTGTGTTCAGGAAGAATAAAATAGTATTTGGTAGAAAATATGAATAATGGTAAACTTCAACCTAATAAAAGATTCAGTATTTTTATTGCGCAGCAGGAGAAGTATGTGTGGAGGGCCTCCAAGTGAAAATAATTGATTTAAAAAAGTATTTAACACCATTTGAATTTCAAGTAGTTGATAAAGATATTAGGGTAAAAATATATTCGGACACTACAATTGAGGCTTCTGGATTTTATAATTCCATTTTTAAAGGAGAAACCGGATCATTAAGGAAAAGGCTTTTTACAATTATTGAAAATGGAAAAATAGTTTCTGTAATTACTTCAATAATCCCACAAAAGTTCATTAGCAATCCATGTATTGATGATATTGAAGAGGAAACAGACAAAATACAAAAAAGTACAGAAATTTATAATGATATTATGCTTACTTGGCCCAGTAATGACGAAGAAAAATTGTTTTTAAGCGATCAAACGCAAGAAAAGTTTCAAGTTATCTTACGAAAGGCTCTTTTTGTTAATGCGAATAATGACATAATTAGGTATGAGGAAGATGCGATGTTACCTGATGTTTTTTGTTTGCAAAAGGGGTAGCTATGAGTTCATTTTTATATCAAGAAGCCAAGAAAAAAATATTGGACATAATTGCCAGCGGCGAGTTTAAACCAAACTCTAAAATTTGGAATGAACGAGTTTTTGCCCAGAAATTAGGCTACACACGTTCAACTATAAAAAATGCAATTAATTCATTAGTTGAAGATAATATTTTAGAAAAAAGAAGGGGAGATGGAACGTATCTAGTGAATGAGAATGTAAATAACTCATTTGAAATAGGAGATGATTCCCCGAATTCATTTACACAGCTTGTTAAAATTAATCGACAAGAAGTGGTCAATAGAGTAGAGTCGTTTAAATTAATCTATGATAATAAAGATTTAGCTATTATTTTTGATAATAAATATAGCGACTTTTATGAACTAATTAGAACACGCATAGTAGACAATACTGTTGTGGCTGTTCAGAAATCGTATATTCCTTTTAGTTTGTTTGAAGATGCACACCGATATGATTTCAGTAATATGTCTTTATACGATTATATGGACTTTAAGAATCATAAACCGACAAAATTTGAGACTAGAATTGAAGCTCGGCCAATTAGTGACAATCAGTTTGTAGAGGATACAATTAAGTTAGATAAATCTAAATACGCCTATTTATTATTCTTGGAGTATCGCGGCTTTTCAGATAAAAAAGAGATGATTGAATACACAAAGTCATGGTATAACCCCGATTTTATTAGCTATAAAATAAAAGTAAAAAGATAAATTGGTCTTAAAATTGGTTGCAAAAAAGGAACTACTTTAGAAAGCGGTTCCTTTTTCTGTTGCCTAAAATAATATTAAGTACTAAATTAAAGTTATGAAGAAAAGAAGGGAGGAAAGTCGCATGGAAATAGTATTAGCAAGCCATTCCACTTTAGCTCGTGGAATGTATGATACTGCTTCGCTTATTATGGGAAAGTCAAAAAACCTGCACTACATAACTGCATATTTAGATGATAGTGTTAACTTTTGCGACCAATTGAAAGAAACAACTGATGAGATTTCAAATCAAAAAATTGTTTTTGTTACTGATGTTGTGGGTGGTTCTGTTAATAATGAGATTACGAAATTTATTGCTGAAAAACCAAATTGGTTTCTTGTTTCTGGTATGAATTTGCCTTTTGTATTAGAACTGCTTAATTATTCAATTGCTTATCCAGATGACAATCTGGAAGAAATTAAAGGTAAGTTGGCTTCTTTAGTTGAAACAGGTAGAGAAGGATTACAGCTAGTTGAATTAAACGAGCAAAATGAAGAAGAAGATTTTTAATTTGAAAGGGGATTATAAATTATGATTGCGATGACAAGGATTGATTATCGGTTATTACACGGACAGGTTGCTTTTGCATGGACCAATAACCTATCGGCTAATGCAGTTTTAATTGCAAATGATGAGGTTGCAGGAGATAGTTTTCGTAAAAAGACATTTCAATTGGCTAAACCAGAGAATGCTAAGTTGATATTTAAAACAATAGAGGATTCTGCTAAAGCAATCGCAAGTGGCGTAACTGATAAATATCGTGTTTTTATCGTGGTTGAGACCATCAATGACGCGTACCGTTTAGCTAAACTTGTTCCTGAAATAAAATTAATTGACTTAGGATTATCGAGTGAAAAAGAGGGTTCAACTAACATTTCAAAGTCAGTTTATGTAACAAAGAAGGACATTGAACAACTTACTGAACTTGAAAATGATGGAGTAAAGGTTCTTGTAAAACAGGCGCCAGGCGATCCTGATACAGAATTTTCTTCACTGATTAATTAGGAGGAAGAAAAAATGGCTTTACAAATTATTGGTATCTTTCTTGTTTCCTTAATTGCTAATATGCAAGATTTTCTTGGTTCATCTTTTATTGGACGACCAATTGTTACTTGTTTATTTATTGGCTTGATTTTTGGGAATGTCCAACAAGGATTGATTATTGGAGCAACACTTGAATTAGCCTTTCTTGGCTTAATGGGTGTTGGAGCTACCGTCCCTCCTGATGAAATAATCGGAGGAATTTTAGCAACAGCTTTAGCATTAAAAAATGGTTATGGGGTCAGTGTGGCTCTTACGTTGGTTTTACCAATTGCAACCCTAGGGTTATTAATTAAAAATTTGCTATATGTTGTTATCTTCCCTGCAATGGCACATAAAGCAGATAATTATGCAGATCAAGGTGAGGTAACTAAAGCAGGAAACATGCATATTTGGGCATCATTCACGAGAGTCATTATGATGGCACTGGTAACGACTGTTTCATTTGCTCTTGGTAGCAACTTAGTTGGTGCATTCGTTAAATTGATTCCAAAGTTTTTAATCGATGGTATAACTGTTGCTACGCAAATTTTGCCAGCAGTTGGTTTTGCAATGCTAATTAACATGACTTTCTCGAAAAAAGTTGCACCATTCTTCTTTATTGGGTTTGTTTGTGCGGCATATTTGAAGCTAGATATGATTGCAGCATCAATTATTGGAGCTATTTTTGCGGGCATCATGTATCTAATTACTGAAGAAATTCATAACAGTAATGGTGGAAACTCAAATAGCGCTACGGAGGTGCAAGAAGATGACTTCTAATATTAAAGAGAATACTCAGGAAAAGAAACTCACCAAAAAAGACTTAAAAGGAATTTTTTGGCGTAGCATGCCAATGGAAGCGTCATTTAATTATGAACGAATGATGAGTATGGGTTTCGCCTATACTATGACGGGAATTATTAATAAGCTTTACGACAAAAAAGACGATAGAAAACAAGCAATCAAGCGCCATCTTGAATTTTTTAACTGTACTTCAGCCACATCACCATTTATTGCTGGTGTATTGGCCTCAATGGAAGAAAAAAATGCCAATGATCCAGAGTTCGATCCTAGTTCAATTAATACAATGAAGACTGGATTAATGGGTCCACTTTCAGGGATTGGTGATTCGATTTTCTGGGGTAGTCTAAGAATTATCGCGAGTGGTATTGGTGTTTCTCTTGCTCAAAAAGGAAGCATTTTAGGACCGATCTTATTCATTCTAATTTATAACATTCCAAATTTATTAGTTAGATATTATGGCACAATGTGGGGTTACAAGTTAGGAACAACGTTTGTAGACAAGATGGCATCTGGCTTGATGAATTCAATTACGTATGCCATTAATATTTTGGGAAATACTGTTATTGGCGCTATGGTGGCTTCAATGGTTGTTATTAATATCCCTGTTCAACTCAGTGGTGGTAAAAATCCCGAAACAATTCAGTCATTACTTAACTCAATTATGCCCGATTTAATGCCTTTAGCAATTACCTTTTTCATTGCTTGGTTACTAAAGAAAAAGCATGTCAAGATGATGTGGATTTTGCTAGCAATCTTAGCTATTAGTATTTTGGGCACATTCTGTGGTTTCTTAAAGCCTTAATGGATTGAAAGGAAAAAATAAATGTATTTCGATAAAAATGAGTTTTTAACTAATTATAATTCTGCCGTGAAGGAACTTGATCACGTTGATGAAGTTCTAGCAAAATTAAGAAAAAAGGATATCAAAAATATTTTCTTTACTGGATGTGGAGGTTCATATACCAAGTTTGTTAACTTACGTCCGTTAATGTTTAAAAAATTGTCTATTCCTTTTGTTGTCACTACACCTGAAGAATTATGTGACCTATATCATGATGATATAACCAATGATAGTTTAATTTTAGCTGGTACAAAAACCGGTGAAACGACAGAATTGGTTGAAGCAATTGAAAAAATCAGAAAAGATTTTCCTAAGTCAACGATTATTAGTTTTATCGGGGATGAAAATAGTACCTTAGAAAAAGAGAGTCTGATTGATGAGCGTATTAAATCGTTTGATACGGATGCAAATTTAATTGAATTAGGTTGGTTTTTAATTCACTTTGCACAAGAGACAGATAATAAAACAAAAGAAAGCCAAAAACAGCAACTTAAAGAAATGGCACAAAATGTAGCCGAAGGGATAGAAGCACTTGTTCCTGCTGCCTTAGATCACGTCAACAATACTGATATTGATCAGATGCAAATGTGGGTTGGTTCAGGAAATGTTTGGGGAGAAGTTTGCTGCTTTGCAAATTACTTAATGGAAGAAATTCAGCACATTAAAGCACAAGCAATTAACTCTGGTGAGTTTTTCCATGGACCTTTTGAAATTATTGATAATAATCAAAGTGTTAGTGTTGTTGTTAACAGTAATTCGAATCGCCAAGAAGACATGCGTGTAGTAAACTTTGTTAAACAATTTGCTAAAAATCCTTTGATAATTGATATGAAGGCCTTTAAGCTAAATGAATTTGATAGTGACTTACAGGTGTTCATTGAAGCTTATGCCTTAAACCATTACTTTGACACGCTCTTCAACATGTATTCAATCAAAACGGGAAGATCTGCTAAAACAAGACGTTACTACCGTTTACTTGAGTATTAAACCATAATTTTCACTTTCTGAAAATGCCTCAAAAGCTATATTTCGGTACTTGATCGAGATATGGCTTTTTTGCTAAAAATGAGCCATTATTTGCTGGAAGTGCTATCATAAAAGTATAAAGAAATTTAGTACCACTCCTTAGAAAAAGACAGTACAAGCCTAAGAACTTTCAATTACTAGTCTTTTACTAAAGCCAGAGATACTTACTTAGTCAAGGAGGATAGAATCATGCTTTTAACTTCTAGTTTGGCTACCCTATTAAAGGGCAATGTTACTGGTCGCTTAGTTGGAATTGTTTTAATTGTCTTAGGTGCAATTGAATTGCTCTTCAGCCTAAGATATAGCAAGGGAATAATTAAAAATGGTACTAACAATGGCTTCGCCCCTGCTTCGATGGCCTTTTCGTTATTCTTCGGGCTGATTTTATTAGTTGTGGGAATTTTCGTTGCTGTTGCCACTTTTTAAGTAGTAAACCAATTTTTTATTAAAGACTAAAAGAGAATTAAATATTATCTTTTTGATAGTAAGCGCTAACCTAAAAGTGTTATAATGTAATTAAATTATGGATACATTTTAGGAGGAAATAATTATTATGGCAGAACAAACTATTATGCTGAATTGTAGTGCAGGAATGAGCACATCATTACTAGTAACAAAGATGCAACAAGCTGCTAAAGATCAAGGAATTGATGCAAATATTTTTGCTTGTCCAGCTTCAGAAGCTACTCAACATATTGAGCAGGATCATCCAGATTGTATTTTACTTGGGCCACAAATTCGTTACATGGAAAGTGATTTCAAGAACAAAGTACAAGGTCAAGGTAAAGATGGTAAAGACATTCCTTTTGCCGTAATTGATATGCGCGCTTATGGTATGATGGATGGCGTAAAAGTTTTACAACAAGCAGAAGATTTAATTAACGGTTAAAGCGGAGGAATACGATGGCAGAAAATATGACACCTGAACAAGAAGAACAAGCTACTTTAGAATCAGCAATGGGTTTAATTGCCAATGGTGGTAATGCAAAGAGTTTAGCTTTTGAAGCAATTCGTTTGGCTAAAACTGGTGACATTGAAGGTGCTAGAGCGAAGTTAAAGGAATCAGATGAGTCATTAAATGAAGCTCACAATTCTCAAACTGGTATGCTTACCAAGGAAGCTCAGGGAGGCCATACTAAAGTCACCTTGCTAGTAGTTCACTCACAAGACCATTTAATGAATGCAATTACTTTCAGAGATTTAGCCGGTGAAATGGTTGACTTGTACGAAAAACTGTATGAAAACGGTACTTTGAAAAAATAAGATAACTAAAGAGTAAAACTTTTATATCTTCTAAAAAATAGATAGCCTAATTTGAAAGCTATCTATTTTTTGTTTTAATTAAACAGCAATCGAGTTCTAAAAAATATTTTTCCTCTATTTCATAAGATACAAAAAAGCGAAGTTCTTAATAACTTCGCTTTTTTGATTGATTTTTAAATTTACTAGTCTAGATCTTCACCATTTGAACTAATAACTTTTTTATACCAGTTAAAGGAATCTTTGCGTGAACGCTTCAATGTTCCTTCACCAGCATCATTTTTGTCAACATAGATAAAGCCGTAGCGCTTGTCCATTTGTCCAGTTCCTGCTGAAACTAGGTCAATTGGTCCCCATGGAAGATAACCCATCAGGTCAACACCGTCAATTTCAACGGCTTTTTCCATTTCGGAAATATGTTTTCTCATGTAGTCAACACGGTAATCATCATGAATTGAGCCATCTTCTTCAACTTTATCATATGCACCCAAGCCATTTTCAACAATGAATAGTGGGATGTGGTAACGATCAGTTAAGTGGTTTAATGCAATTCTAAGTCCCTCTGGGTCAATTTCCCAGCCCCAGTCACTACGTTCCAAAGTTGGATTCTTAGCGATTGCTTTTGATAAATCGTTTAATTTATCAGGTTTAACCTTTTCGGCCGATACAGTAGTTGTCTGGTAGTAGCTGAAACCAACGTAATCAACTGTACCTTCTTTTAAAACAACACGATCTTCATCAGTGATATCAGGACGGTAACCATTACGAGTAATGTATGCTTCCACTTCTTTTGGATACTCACCGAAAACATGAACATCTGAGAACCAGTCACGTCTTTGCTCAAACTTGTCAGCTAATAATACATCATCTGATGAAGGAGTTAGTGGACGAACTGGTGAGTAATTAATCATACAGCCAATTTGGAAATCAGGATTAATCTTATGTCCGATTTTGACAGCCAAGGCTGAAGCAACCAGTTCATAATGAGCTGCTTGGTACATTGCTGCTTCTTTTTCTTGATCAGTCATACCATCAAGGATAAGTCCTGAGTTAGTAGCCATTAAGAAGTCTTCATTATAGGCTGCTTGATTATCAATTTCGTTAAAAGTCATCCAGTACTTAACGCTATCTTTGTAGCGGTTAAAGCAAACTGTTGCAAAGCGAACAAAGTAATCAATCAACTTACGGTTAGTAAAGCCGTGATATTTCTTTACTAAATTGTATGGGATTTCAAAGTGAGAAAGGGTGATAACTGGCTCGATGCCATAGTGATGGCAAGTAGCAAATAAATCATCATAGAACTTCAATCCTGCTTCATTTGGCTTTTCATCGTCACCATTTGGAAAAATTCTTGTCCAAGCAATTGATGTTCTGAAAGCTTTGAAGCCCATTTCAGCCATTAGCTTAATATCTTCTTCGTAGTGGTGATAAAAATCAATGGCACTGTGGTTAGGATAGTTTTTACCTGGAATTACTCCATCTGTAATTTCACGAGGCTTAGTGGCTGAACCAACAGTCATAACATCGGCAACTGACATACCTTTGCCGTCAACGTCCCAAGCACCTTCTAATTGATGAGCAGCAACAGCGCCGCCCCATAAAAAGCCATCCGGCATTTTTGCTGAGTACATTTGAATCTCCTTTTTAATATTTTTACTGATAGCGCTTAACAAATATATTTTAAACAAATAAGATAATCCAATCAAGTTATTATAAGGGAATCAATTTTATTTTTTAGCGGTATAATAATACAGAATATATTGCATAGTTAAGGAGAAAATAATGTCAGATAATTCACAACCAAAAACGGTTGAGCAAAAGAGGCGCGCAGATAGCATTAAATATCTCTATTTTAGTCGGTATTTAATGCTACGGTATAGTGTAGTTATATTCTTATTCGTGAATTTATTTTGGTTTTTAATCCTAATTCAGTATCGGACATGGATTGGTATTGTGTTATCAGGGCTAGTAACGCTTTTTTCGGCTGCAGCTGGAATTGAGCAGCTAACCAAGATGCATAATCGCAAACCTGACGTTCCATTGACACGTTACTATTTTTGGACACAAATTGGTTTAAATTTGATTTTAGCAATATGTTTATTTATACCAATGAGAATACAATTTTTTCCATTTGTTACCAATTCAGATTCGCTCTATCTGATGCTCGCTTTTTTATTTGCTGAGATAATTCTTGCCTACATTTGCGAAAGAAGAATCCACAATATTATAATAGGTAAGGATAAGTACAAAAAACTTATTGAAACATACAAAAAAGCAAAATGAGTATTTATTTTATTCGTGAAAAGGCTTACAATAGTATTAACTTAGTTAGGATACAAACTAAGAATAGAGGGGAGTTATATTATTATGGCAGAAACAACAAAAAAACCATTGAAAGATCGGTTTGCTGAAGTTGCCGGCAAATTTGCTGCTACGAGATTTGTTCGAGCAATCATGGACGCAGGATACAGTGTTATCTCGTTCTCAATTGTTGGCGCATTTTTCTTGATTCTGACGGTATTACCACAAGTTATCCGTGTTGACGGCTTTATCAGCTTTTATGCTAATACAATTGGTCGTTTTACTGATTTATTCCAGTCTGTTTATAATGCGACAATGGGTATTATTGCATTAGTTTTCTCGGGGACCTTTGCATTTTCTTATACAAAAATTTATCGTGATGAAGAGCAAATCAATTTAGTTCCAATGAACGGATTAATGATGTTCTTAATGGGCTTTTTCATCACCGTTGCTCAATTAGTCTGGAAAGATGGAAGAATGCAATTTTTGCAATCTATCACCAAGACTAAGATGGTAGTTGGTGGTTATCAAGCTTCAACAGCAGGTATATACAGAATAGGTGCTGTCGGTATCTTTGTTGGTTTGGTAATAGCTTGGCTGACGGTCCAAATTTACCGTTATACAGTTAAACATAACTGGCAAATTAAAATGCCGGAATCAGTTCCTGCAGGTGTAGCAAACTCATTTAGTGCTTTAATTCCAGCATTTTGCGTTGCTATTGTAGTTGCTGTACTTAATGGTGCTTTAGTCATGGCTGGCACCGACATGTTTAACTTGCTATTTATTCCGTTTTCATTCATTAGTAACATAGCAGACACATGGTGGGGCTTCTTAGTTATCGTTTTCCTGACTCACTTCTTATGGTGGTTTGGGATTCATGGAGCAACGATTATTGGTTCGTTTACGACGCCAATCGTTTTAGCTAATATGGTTGACAATGCACAAAGAGGTGGACAACATTTCTTCGCTGGCGATCCAACTAATTCATTCGTTACCACTGGCGGTTGTGGAGCTATGCTTGGTGTTGCAATTTGGCTAGTTCTTCGCGCAAAATCTACTCAACTTAAAGAATTGGGTAAAGTTGAAATTGTACCAGCTATCTTCAATATCAATGAGCCATTAATTTTTGGGTTGCCAATTGTTTACAATATTGATTTAATGATTCCATTTATCTGTGCACCACTTGCTTCTGGAATTGTGGCATATCTTGCTATCACATCGCATATAGTGCCAGTAATTAGAGTTCAACAACCATGGCCAACACCTATTGGTCTGGGTGGTTTTATTGCAACAACTAGTTGGCAAGGTGGAGTCCTTTCAATTGTCTGCGCGATAGTTGCTTTCCTTGTTTGGTACCCATTCATTAAACATTATGATAATGTTTTACTAAAACAAGAAAAAGAAGGAGCTACTGCTACCGCTGAATAAAATTAATATTAACTAGTAAAAAACACTCTATTCATGAAATAGAGTGTTTTTTGTGTGTAAAGATATATCAAAAAGTCCAAAGTCTATTAAAGATTATTTTCACCCCAATCATTCATAGCTTCCATTATCTTAATGAAACTCTTTCCTTGTTTGGTAAGGTAATATTCCACATGAGGTGGTACGGAATGAAAGTCTTTTCTTAATACGAAACCGTCTTGGGTAAGTTCTTTTAGACATCTATTGAGCATTACATTAGTGATTCCGTTAGTATCTCGTTGTAATTGATTAAATCTAATTCCTTCATTCTGATGAATTCGCCAGATTATCAAAAATTTCCATTTTCCACCTAACTGACTCATTACTTTGGAAATGCCACAACTGGTCTGTGAAACTTGATTCATTAGTATTCCTCCATTTACAGTAACAAAAAGATTGGTACTTGTTTATTTTTTACTGTAGTTTAAAGTTACTATATCAAATAATATAAGGAGAATAAACTATGAAGAAAGATTTTATTGATTTTTTAGCTGAGAGAAAATCAATTAGAAAATTTGATACTAGTCATCGTATTTCAAAGCAGGAAATAGAAGAAATACTATCTCTGGCAGCAAAAGCGCCGTCAGGAAATAACACACAACCTTGGAAAGTCGTTACAGTTATGAACAAGGAAGTACAAAAACAATTGGTACCCCTATCTTTTAATCAAAGTCAGATTGAAGATGCAGCAGCAATATTTATCGTTTTTGGGGATCCACTTGAATATGATGTGGATCATTTAGCAGATTATAAAGCGCGTAATGAGCATTTATCTCCTGAAGAAATAGAAAAATTCAAAGAAAAAATGACGAAATTTTATGAAATGTCCCCAATCGACAAAGGTCCAGAAGCGCTTAAATTAGATTGTGGTTTATTCTCAATGAACTTATTATCCGCCATTCGTGCATATGGCTATGATGGCGCCCCAATGAGAGGTGTAAATTTTGCTGGAATTAAGGAGCTTTTATCTATTCCTGAAGATTGGTTGCCAATATTAATTATTCCATTTGGGAAAGCAAATGAGCCTGGAAGGCCAAAAGTTCGCAAACCTGTTGCTGAGTTTACTAGGTTTATAATTTAATCGCCTTGAAGAACATATCGGGATTATTTTAAAAAAGTTGTTATACTGCTTTAACTTTCTATTAAAAGGGACTAGAATACTGGTAAATTAGATAGAAGGGAGCGATTTATATGATCACTTTTGGTAAAAAGATGAATTACTGGCCATTGTTTTTCTCAATTTTTTGGGCACTTTTTGTATTTCCATTTGCATTAGTTCTCTTCCAGACAACTGGTGTTAATGCAGTTATTTGGTCTTTAGGTGTTTCGGTGGCAGTTTTTCTATTTGTTTCAGGCATTTATTACCCAACAGCACTTCAATATGATTACAGTTACTATGAAATTTCTGCTAACCAAATTAGATACTATGACTTTAGTACTCGACTGAAAAAGTTTGAGATGATTTTTTTAGGACCTAATACCCCAATGAAGAGCTTAAACATGGATGAAGTTGAAGATGCAAAAACTTTTGGTGAAAGTGGTGTAGAAAAGCTACCTTCTGTTGCTTTGTTTGATCCAATTATTTCTTTACCGTTCCTGACAAAAGTTTCTGTTATTAAAAACCCTTATGGAATTGAATTGGAACTTGATGGTGGGCAAAAGGAATATATTTCATCTGCTCGTGATAAGGTTTATGACAATCAAACTTGTACTGCTAAGACTAAGGCAGCACTGGACTTGATTCAAAAGAGCATCTATGGCAGGCAATTAGCTTAATATTTTTGCTTTAACACGATTTACAATCAATATTTTAGTATTAACAAGGTGCACTCGATATAATAAAGGTGTAACAAATTTATTAGATTTGGGAGGCACTTTTACATGAAATATCCAAAGACTAAAGAAGTTTTAAATCAATTAGTTGCTGATTTGACACAATTACACATGATTGTTCATCAACATCATTGGTATATGCGTGGCAACCGTTTTTTGAAATTGCACCCATATTTAGATAAGGTAATGGATGAATTAGCTGATCAACTGGATGAAGTTTCTGAACGTTTAATCACGTTAGACGGTTCGCCAGTATCTACTTTGAGTGAGATCGCAGCAAAAACAAATATTAAGGATGAAAAAGGAAACTGGGATGAAACAATTGATGAGCGCTACGCTAAAATCATCGATGGCTACCACTACCTTGAAAATCTTTATCGTGAGGGAATAAAGGTTAGTGATGAAGAAGGCGACTATGCGACAAATGATTTACTAACAGGCTTCCTTGCTGATGTTGAAAAACGGATTTGGATGATGTCAGGAGAAATAAATAAAGCACCTGAAATTGATCCCGAATAAAAAACAGTTTTAAAAGGCAGTTTTTTCTAACTGCCTTTTTTGTTGTCTTCTTTTAAAACTATTTTTGCTATAATGAAATTAACTTACTCAATGACAAATAGTTGATGAAAAGAAAGCAAAAACAATGGATAAGCAGGAACAGGACAAATTAAAGCAAAAAGCAGCCGAAAAGGCAGCTAGTTTAGTAGAAAATGGAATGAAATTAGGCGTTGGAACAGGTTCAACTGTTGCCTTTTTGATTGATGAGCTTGGAAAACGTAAGGACCAAGAAGGCCTAGACTTGGACGCAGTAGTGACAACTTCCAGTAGAAGTAAGAAACAATTGGAAAGCTGCGGTTTTAAAGTTAGTGAATTGGCTGAAGTTGACCATCTTGACTTAACAATTGATGGAGCCGACCGGTTTGCAAGTAATTTTGATGGGATTAAGGGCGGCGGTGGCGCACTGACACTAGAAAAAAACGTTGCCGTTAATTCGGAAAGAAACATGTGGATTGTGGATGAATCAAAACTCGTTGATCAATTGGGGGATTTTCCATTACCTGTCGAAGTTTTGCCAATTTCTTGCGAGCAGAATTTCCGTTTGTTTAAAGAAGATGGCTTGAAGCCACAATGGCGTATGAATGGCGAAAAGCGCTTTGTTACTCATTATGGTAACTACATCATTGATTTGAATATTGATCCAATTCCAGACCCATACGGTTTAGCGGATTATCTAGATAAAGTTGTTGGTGTAGTTGAACACGGGCTTTTCCTTGAAGTATGTGATGAAGTGATTATTGCGCATTCAAACGGCCAAATTGAAGATCGAAAGAAGCAGTAAATGTAGTGAAATTCTGCATATTATGCATGATGAATTGCGTTCGCTTTAAAGAAGAGGATTTTAATGACTAAAAAACCATTAATTATCAGTACTGATCCTGGTATTGACGATGTTGCAGCAATTATAATTGCTCTGTTTTCAGATATGCTTGATGTTAAGCTAATTGCCGCAACTTGGGGCAATGTGCCACTTGAAAAAACATTGACTAATACATTGAAATTAGAGGCTTTTTTGAATACGAATGTGCCTGTAGTTTCAGGCGCTTCATGTCCGCTTCTGAGACAACAAATTGATGCTTCAGATGTTCATGGTAAAAGCGGCTTAGGTGGCTATGAATTTCCTGAACCGGATATGTCGCTATTAAAAACTGGGATAGCGGCAGATGCCATTCATGAGGTAGTTGCAAATAGCAGTGAAAAAGTAACTTTAATGCAGATTGGACCAGCAACTGATTTTGCCTTGTATTTCAGACAATACCCAGAGGATTTAGCTAATATTGAGCAGCTGGTAATAATGGGTGGCGCAATAGGTCGCGGCAATTGGAGTCCGTATAGTGAGTACAATGTTGCTGGTGATCCTGAAGCAGCACAGATTGTTTTTTCTAGTGGATTGAAAATTTTGCTTGCACCACTAGAACTAGGACATCAAGCTTTTATTACACCTGATACGCTAAAGCAAATCAAAACATTGAATCAGACTGGAGAAATGTTATATCAGATTTTGACTGATTTGCACGATGAAACAGAAGGTGATGGACGCGAAATATACGACGCCCTTGCAGCTGGAATGTTAATCAAGCCAGAAATGTACACCTTTAAGTCTGCATATGTTGCAGTTGACACCAAAAGCATGTACTCTTATGGAGCTTCACTAATTGATTTTGACGATTTTTATCATCAGCCTGCTAATGCAGAAGTCGGTGTGAAAGTTGATCGTCAAGCTTTTGAAGACTGGTTTATTAGTGCAATTAAAAAGGCAAAGTAATTGAGGTAGCAAATGGCAGATTTCGTTTATCGCACAGTAATGCACGATATAAAACAAAATATATTGGATAACAAATATGAAGGGATGCGTCTTCCAGACGAGCGAAGTCTTGCTGAACATTATCAGGTTAGTCGTTCTTCAATGAAACGAGCAATGGAACTTCTATCTCAGCAAGGGATTGTTTTTAAAAAAAGGGGAAGTGGGACTTTCATTAATCCTTTATATTTAAAGAACCAATCCTTATTTCGCTATGAGGGCTCTAATTTAGGGTTAACTGATAGTCTAAAAGTCCCTGGCAAAAAGCAGAGCATTAAATTACTAGACTATAATGTCATCAAAGCTCCAGAGGCAATCAGGCAAGATCTGTTTTTAAATGAAGATGATTTTGTTTATGAGTTTAAGAGATTAAGATTTCTTGATGAACAGCCATTTTTAATTGAGACAGGCTACCTTCCGATTAAAATTGTTCCTGAATTAAAGCCTGAACATTTGAAAAAATCTCTGTTTAATTACTTAGAGGATTCTCAAAATAAGGTTGTTACTAAAGCCTTTCTCAATATCACAGTTGAGCCTTCAAGTAGTGAGGATCAAGAGAAATTAAAGTTGAAAGAAACAGAACCTGTTGGAGTGATTGAGGGTATCTTCTTTTTGGATGATGGTACACCATTTGAGGTATCAACGATGCGTATTCATTACCAATACATGAAGTTCAACACGTTCGTAAATTTAAATAAATAGAAAAAGAGCTAAGCAGTTGCTTAGCTCTTTTTTGGATACATTCTATTTAAAAGAAGGAAATTAAATATTACTAAGTTTAAATTGGCTTATGTCCGTGATGGGACTAATGTAAACAAAATTTAAACTTATCTGTTTGGTTTTGTTACTTAAACTTTGTAGGAGCCTTTGCTGAAAATTAGTTAAGCGCAAATGATTAAGCGCAGTGTTAGCCTGAATATACAGCACTAATTTCCCAGTATATTGTAGCGGATGATCATTTGACTCGAATTTTTGCATAACTAGTCCGATTGCATCGCGAATTGGCCGATATTTTGCAATATTTAATTCGTTATAAATATTATTAAAAAAACTACGATAAAATTGATCTAATTCTTTGTATGTTTCATTAATCAGCTTTTTTTCTTTTGGAGATGAAGCACAGATTAAGTGAACACTCATTACATCACTTCCTTAGTACAGAAATAATTTGTGTTTTAGGCGCAAATTTTTCTTTTAGTTCTTGGGGTAACGGATCATCAGTAATAAGTACATCGATCTGACTCAAGGGGATTGACATAAACGGAGAAGTATTTTGACTGTTGAACTTATAATTTTCTGCGATTACCACAACTTGTTTTGCCCTCGAAGCAGCGACACGAGTTAATTCTGCATCACTCATCTTTGTGAGATAAGCACCATCTTCTTTGACGTTTGATGTGCCAAAAAATGCTGTATTAAAGCTCATTCGCTTTAAAGTATCAATCGATGTGACTGAATAATTAAAGCGATGTTCTTTGTCGATTTTTCCACCTAAAAGACGAACATCAGGGAGTCTTGATTGCATCAATTCCAGGGAATTATCAATTGAATTTGTCACAATCTGCAAATCCATACCACAAATTAATTCGCATAGCTTTTTCAGCGTAGTTGAAGCACCAATAAAATCGTATTGATTTGGATGAACAAAGCGGAGCGCCATCTGTGCCATTTTCGTTTTAATAGGGGAATCGATGTGATTCCTGGTAATGAAATTAGGTACATTGTCGTGACTGTTAGCCAGTAACCCACCGTGAACTCGAATCGCTTGACCCGTGGAAGTTAATCTACGAACATCTCGCCGGGCTGTATCAAACGAAACATTAAAGTAGTCAGTTAAATCTTTTGTAACTAAGTGATGTTTTTGCTCTAATAATTTTTTGATTTCGCGAATTCGTTCTTCTTGAGTCATAATATTTCTCCTAAAAATAATCTAGCATTTTTTATTTTTTAAAGAATTAAATAGTCAGTATTTCATATTGGATTTTATGTGTTTATTTGTGTTTAACTAAAATTATACTGAAGTTTAAAGTCAAAAAGGCTGATAAATCAGGATTTTGAAAATTGGAACGAACCAATTTACGAAATGGTTGATATTGAATGCGAAATTGGTATAATAACCGTATAAAGAAAGTTTAAGTAAATGATTTCTAAATAGGAGAAATAATATGGCAGTAGATTATGATTCAAAGGAATTTTTAAAGAGCGTAGATGCCCATTGGCGTGCAGCTAACTATTTGTCAGTTGGTCAACTCTTTTTGATGGATAACCCGCTTTTAAAGCATGACCTTAAAGCAAGTGAAGTTAAGCCTAAACCAATCGGACACTGGGGAACAATCTCACCACAAAACTTTATTTATGCACATTTAAACCGTGTCATTAAGAAGTATGGCTTGGATATGTTTTATATCGAAGGCTCCGGTCACGGTGGTCAAGTAATGGTTTCTAACTCATATCTTGACGGTTCATACAGTGAGCTTTACCCGGAAATTCAACAAGATGAAAAGGGAATGGCTAAGTTATTCAAACGCTTTAGTTTTCCTGGTGGTTCTGCTTCTCACGCTGCTCCTGAAACTCCAGGTTCAATGCATGAAGGTGGCGAGCTTGGCTACTCACTTTCACATGGTACCGGTGCAATTTTAGACAATCCTGATGTGATTGCAGCAGTTGAAATCGGTGATGGTGAAGCTGAGACTGGCCCGTTAGCTGCAAGTTGGTTTAGTGATAAGTTCATTAACCCAATCAAAGATGGTGCTGTACTACCAATTTTACAAATCAACGGTTTTAAAATTTCTAACCCAACCATCGTTTCAAGAATGTCAGATGAAGAATTAACCAAGTACTTTGAAGGCATGGGTTGGCATCCTTACATTATTTCTGCATATAATGGTGGTGAATTTGACGGCTATAAAGATCACATGCAAGTTCACGAAGAAATGGCAAAATTAATGGATACTGTAATTGAAGAAATTAAAGCCATTCAAAAGAATGCTCGTGAAAATAATGATGAGACTTTGCCACATTGGCCAATGATTATCTTCCGCGTTCCAAAGGGATGGACAGGACCTACAACTGATCTTGACGGTAATCCTATTGAAAACTCATTTAGAGCACACCAAATTCCAATTCCTGTTGCTCAAGATGACATGGAACATAAAGATATGTTGGTTGATTGGCTTGAAAGCTATAAACCAGCAGAATTGTTTGATGAAAATGGTGTACCAACTGAATTGGTAACTGCTGATAATGTTACTGGTGATAGCAGAATGGCAGTCAACCCAATTACAAATGGTGGTGGCGACAAGGCTAAGCGTCTCAGCCTTCCAGATTATCGTAAATATGCCTTAGAGTTTGATCAACCTGGTTCAGTTGAAGCAGAAGATATGACTGAATGGGCAAAATATTTGAATGAAATTGCAGAACTTAACCCAGACAATTTCCGTGGTTTTGGACCTGATGAAACCAAATCAAACCGTTTGTTCAAATTTATTGATGAGCAAAAGCGTCAATGGGAAGGCTCAGTTCATACACCAAACGATGAGAACTTAGCACCAAGTGGTCGTTTAATTGATTCTCAATTATCCGAGCATCAAGACGAAGGCTGGCTTGAAGGCTATGTTTTATCTGGTCGTCATGGTTTCTTTGCAACTTACGAATCATTTGGACGTGTTGTTGACTCGATGTTAACCCAGCACATGAAGTGGTTAAGAAAAGCCAAGGAACAATATTGGCGTAAGGATTACCCATCTTTGAACTTTGTTGCAACTTCAACTGTTTTCCAACAAGATCACAATGGTTATACTCACCAAGATCCTGGTATCTTAACTCACTTATATGAAAAGAATCGTCCAGATTTGATTCACGAGTACTTACCAGCTGATACGAACTCTTTGTTAGCAGTATCGCAAAAAGCATTTACTGATCGTGAATGTATCAACGTTTTGGTTACTTCTAAGCAAGAACGTCCACAATGGTTCTCAATTGATGAAGCAACTAAGATTGCTAACCACGGTTTATCATATATTGATTGGGCTTCAACTGATCAAAATGCTAAGCCTGATGTTGTCTTTGCTTCAACTGAAACTGAGCCAACTATGGAGTCTTTAGCTGCTATTGATATTTTGCATAAGAATTTCCCAGAAATGAAAATTCGTTACATTAATGTCATTGATGTAATGAAGTTAATGAATACAACAGATAATCCAGAAGCAATTTCCGACAAGGAATTTGAAGAATTATTCCCTACTGATGTGCCAGTAATTTTTGCATGGCACGGCTACAAGGCAATGATGCAATCAATCTGGTTTGGTCGTAATCGTAGCAATGTTCATATTCACTGCTATGAAGAAGAAGGCGACATTACTACTCCATTTGATATGAGAGTTGTTAATGAACTTGATCGTTTCCATTTAGCAAAGGATGCAGTCTTGAGTATGCCAGAATACGCAGAAAAGAGCACAGGCTTTGTTGCAGAAATGGACCGCTTATTAGCTAAGCACCACCAATACATTCGTGACAATGGTAAAGATATGCCAGAAGTAACAGAATGGAAATGGACAGGCTTAAAATAAATTAAGTGTACATCTCATTTTACTTATAAATAAAAAACGTGATTCCACTCGGAACCACGTTTTTTGCTTTGAAAATTATTGTTGATCTTTTGGATTGATTCCCCAAAAGAAGGTTAATATTGCTGCCGTAATTAGAGATATTGCGGAGCCTAAAATCATAAAGCCAATTGGCTTATACATTAGCATCAAGATTGAGAAAATGTTGTCAATTTGGAATGCTCGAACAACTACGTGAAGTGAGGCATTGATGGCACCACCAATGCCACCTGCAATTGCTGTGATGATCATTAATCTCTTTGAGGGCATAATTAAACCGTACAAAATAGGTTCAGTTACACCGGCAAAAATACCTGTAATTGTAACAGATCCTGATAGTCCCTTGAGTTTGGCATCTTTCTTTTTGAGTAAACTGTATAAAAAGATACCGAGGGAAACACCGATTTGTGCCCAAACGGCTGCAACTGCCACACCACCAATTACATCACCACCGTACATTTTGAGGTTTTGCAATGTGATTGGCACTAGGCCCCAGTGTAAACCAAGTACGGTTAAGAAAGGATAGACCATTCCTAGCAGCAAGCCAGCAACTAATCTGCTTTTACCGAATAGCCACATGATAATAGCTGAAATCCATTTACCTACAGTATCACCAAATGGACCAAAGATTAGTACAGTTGCTGGTACTAAGATAATTAAACAAATCATTGAATTCAGGAAAATCTGAACCTGTTGCGGAATAATCTTTTTCAATAAACAATCAAGTAAAATGTAAACTCCAATGATAACGAAAATTGGAAATACTGTGGTGGAATAGTCAATTGCGTCTAATGGCATGCCAAAAAGACTAAGCCCGTGCTTTCCGACCAATTGAGTAAAATTTGGTTCTAACAGTGCTGCACCCAAAGCTCCACCGACAAATGGGTCTGCTTTAAATTCTTTGGCTAAAGTAATGCCGACGAAAATAGGTAGGAAGTAAAAGACTGAGTTCCCAGCTGCAGATAAGACAAGATAGGCTGTACTAGTTTCAGGTAACCAATGCAAATTAGCTAAAACTGTTAGAACAGCCTTTACCATTCCAGCCCCAGCCATCACCGAAAGAAGTGGCATGAAAGCCCCGGAAATAGTTTTAGTTATTGACAACTTAGCTTTTTTATCTGTTTTTTCTTCTTTAGAGTTAGCTGTCTTGTGATCACTTAGTTTTTTCTGAATGAAGTCATAATAAACTGCCACATTAGTACCAATTACGACCTGCTCTTGACCACCACTTTTAACGACACTTAAAACGCAAGGCAAGGAATTCAATTTGTCTTTATCGACTTTACTATCGTCTTTTACGTCAAAGCGCAATCTAGTTACGCAATGGACCAAATTATTGACGTTATCTGGTCCGCCAACATATTTTAAAATTGCCTCTGATTCACCATTAATATTATTCATACATTCTCCCACTTATAAAAATTAATGAGAATAACTTTTGGATTATCTCATTATATTTTAAAAAATAAGCAATATTATAATTTAACTTTATAGTAATTGTCAATGAACTTAAAAAGAACATTTTAGAAGTATATTGCCATTTATAAATCCTTCAGTATAAAATTAAATTGTTGGTAATTTTTAACAAATTTAAAAAAGGAGGAAACAGTGAATAAACTAGTAAATGTGTTAACTACGACAGATATCCATGGCTTTATTTCTAATGAGGGGCAGCCACCTGCCTTGGCGTTGCAAGGAATAAAGGCAAAATATCCTAACTCGCTGTTAATGGATAGTGGAGACTTTTTTGTTGGCAACCCTTTGACCACTTATTTTTGTGATCAGATGCAAGTATCTCCAATGGTAGATTATGCCAATAAAGTCGGTTTTGATGTCATGGTACCTGGTAACCATGATTTTGATCATGGACTGAATTATTTAAAGCGTCAGGTTAGCCATTTAAATGCTGACTATGTTTGTTGTAATGTTTTTGATGAAGAGGGAAATTGGATTTTTTCACCGTCTACCATTAAAGAAATTGATGGAATCAAAGTGGGAGTAATTGGCTTACTGACAAGTAGAATGTCAATGATCAGTGACTTTGATGTAACCACGGGAGTAGTTGTTAAGGAAGCATTACCTGAATTACAAAAGCAGGTAGAAGCTTTGCGTGATCAAGTCGATTTAATTTTAGTCGGCTATCACGGTGGAATTGAACGGGATTTGAAGACACACGCTGAAACTAACTATGCAACAGGTGAGGACGAAACTTTTAAATTAGTATCGCAAACACCAGGTATCGATGGTTTTAGTTGTGGTCACCAGCATCGTATCAATCATGGTCAAATAGGTGATACCCTTGTTGTTCAGGGCGGTTACCGAGGCAATTGTTTTGGTCACATGATGTTTGAATTTAACGATCAAAATGAAATTGTAAAACGTCAAGAAGAAATCGTCTTAACTGAGACTCTGCCAGCCAAAACAGGTAATTTTTATTCTGAAGAAGATTATCGAAATTGGCTTGCAGAAGATTTTGATCTCAGTCATTTAGTAGAGTTTTTAAAACAAAAATTTGCTCGCGAGCATTTAGGAATTTTTATTAGCTTAAAAGAGAAAACTAGGCAGCAAGTAATAGATTCTTTTACCATTCCATATGGTGTTAGAATTTATCGCCTGACTTCGTCCGAATATCAGGTTTTTAGCCAACAAGATTGGGCCCTTAAGCAAGAAAATTATGATTCTAATGCTCACGACTTTTTAGTTCTGACGAATTCTTATGAAGTACCAGAATATCGGCTGACGGATCAATTTGTTGATAATATTTTTGATGAATATTCATACTATTTAACGCAGCGCAATTAGGGAGAAAGTAATGGGAGTAATTGGAATTATTATAGTGTTGGGTCTACTTTATCTGGTAAGTTTTGATCGCAAGCACATCGACTACAAATCACTTATTTATCTTTTTGTAACAGAATTAGTAATCCTGTTTTTGATTTTAAAGACAACAATTGGTAATTGGATCATTAAGGGATTATCCGGTAGTTTAGACATTATCAGTCAGTCTAGTAGTAAGGGTGTAAACTTCGTTTTTGGTGATTTAAAAAATCCCGGTGCTACTTCACAATTTTTCTTAAATGTCTTATTACCATTGATTTTTATTTGTGCACTGATTGAATTGTTGCAGTATTTGCGTATTTTACCTTTTATTATTAAATATGTTGGTAAAGTTCTAAAAAAGCTGTTCCACATTGATGAGATTAATGCGTTTACAATTTTGAGTTATCCTTTTGTAAGTAATGGTGTTTTTGTTCCTTTCAAGGATCAAATGAAAGATATGTCACCAAATCAATTATTTACACTTTCAATTTATACTTTATCAAATACTACAGTAACAATGATTGCTTCATATATGCATATTATTAAATCTGAATTTATTATTGTTGCTTTGATACTTAACCTCTTCACCTCGATTATTGTTGCTAAAATAGTTGCGCCATACGATATTTCACAAGTCAATTATGAAATTTCAACTAAGAATACTAATCAAAAGTCATTGATTACGCGCTTGATTGACAGTATGAACCTTGGATTTAAGCTGGCAATTAACATTTCAATCTCAATTATTGGTTTTGTTTCGTTAATTACTTTTGTCAACATTATTTTCAAATCAGTTTGTGGTAAAACCTTAACGGCCTTAATTGGTTATGTTTGTGCTCCTGTAGCTTTTATCATGGGAGTAGATCCACATTCAATTGTTAGTGCTGGTACAGTTCTGGCTACCAAAGCATTTACCAATATTTTTGTCGCAATAAACCAAATTAATATGCACGCAGTTCCGCTTAAGACGCAAGCAATCGTTAGTGTTTTCTTGATCTCTTTTGCTAACTTACCAAACTTAGGTACTACCCTAGGTATTATGCATACAATGGTTGACGAAGAGCATGGTGAAGCTATTGCAAGTCATGCATTAAGACTATTTTTGGTGGCAACAGCAGTCAGCATTCTTAATGGGGCATTGGCTGGTCTATTTTATTCATTTTAATTAGCTTTCTCCTTGTTAATCTGAAGATTTTTATTTATAATAAAAACATCATAAGGGAGTAACAGCAATTACCTGCGATAAGCCCAACAACCGAAGATATACTTCTGGACTTATCTTAATTAGTGAGACTTGTGTGTGTTAAGCATATAAGTCTCTTTTTTATTTTTAGGAGGAAAAAATGCCCCAAAATTTTTATAATCAATCAATTAAAGATATTGAAAAAGAGCTTTCAACATCTTGTGAAAATGGTCTAAATTCGGAGCAAGTAAAGCAGCTTCAGGAAAAATATGGTCCTAATAGTCTTGCTGCTAAGAAGAAAACCAGTATGTTGCAACGCTTTATTGCACAATTTAAAGACTTTATGATCATTGTTTTGATCATTGCTGCGCTTTTATCAGGTTTTGTCGCTCAAGAGTGGACAGACGCTGCGATTATCATGGTTGTTGTTATCCTGAACGCTGTTTTGGGTGTTTTCCAAGAAACTCGTTCTGAAGAAGCAATTAATGCTCTGAAAAAAATGGCCACGCCGAATGCGCATGTGCGAAGAAATGGGCAAGTGGTTGAGATTCCAAGTACCGAATTAGTGCAAGGTGATATTGTTTTACTTGAAGCTGGAGATGTCGTTCCCGCAGACTTGCGTTTGACAATCACTGAAAGCTTGAAGATTGAGGAGTCTGCATTAACTGGGGAATCAGTACCAGTTGATAAAGAGCACGACCAAATTGATGAGGATAAAGTTGCTTTAGCCGATCAGGATAATATGGCGTTTGCCAATACAAATGTTACCTACGGTCGTGGTGAAGGAATTGTCACTGAAATTGGAATGAATACTGAGGTCGGTAAAATTGCTACTATGCTTAATAATACCGATGAAACCGATACACCACTTAAGCGCAACCTTAACCAATTAGGTAAGACATTAACTATTATGATCTTGCTGATTTGTGCGGTTGTTTTCGTTGTCGGTTTCTTTACCAAGCAGGGTACAGAGCCAACACAAAAATTAGCAATTGATATGTTCTTAGTTGCAGTTTCGTTAGCAGTTGCGGCAATCCCAGAAGGATTACCTGCAATTGTTACCATCATTTTGGCGCTGGGAACGCAAGTAATGGCTAAGCACAATTCGATTGTGCGTAAATTACCTGCAGTTGAAACTTTGGGTGCAACTGATATTATCTGTTCAGATAAAACTGGTACATTAACTCAAAATAAGATGACAGTTGAGCAGGTCTACTATGACAATGAAGCTCATCAAGCGGACCAGAAGATTTCTGAAGATAACCCTACGTTGTTATCAATGGTTTTAGCTAACGACTCTAAGCTCGATGACACAAATAGATTGCTGGGAGATCCAACTGAAACTGCACTTATTCAATATGCTTTAGATCAAAAGATTGATGTTCATCAGCTACTTGACCAGCACAAGCGAGTTCAAGAAGTTCCTTTTGATTCTGGCCGTAAGTTAATGAGTACGGTTAATGAAAATGGTGGACAATATTTTGTTGCCGTTAAGGGTGCCCCTGATCAATTACTTAAACGAGTTACTAAAATCGAAGTTAATGGCAAGGTAGAACCGATTTCTGCTGAACAAAAAGAAGAAATTTTACTTTCTAACCAAAAAATGGCAAGAAGAGCCTTAAGAGTCTTAGGTTTAGCGTATAAGACAGTTGATCAGCTATACGATGCTCCTTCAACTGATAACGTTGAACAAGATTTGATTTTTGTCGGTTTGGTTGGAATGATCGATCCAGAAAGACCTGAAGCTAAAAAAGCAATCGCAGAAGCACATGATGCAGGAATCAGAACAGTTATGATTACTGGAGACTTCCAAGTGACTGCACAAGCAATCGCTGAGCGACTTGGAATTCTAAAACCAGGCCAAGATGAACGTGTGGTTACTGGTGCTCAACTTGATGAGGTTAGCGATGAATACTTGCAAGAACATGTACCTGATTACAGCGTTTATGCTCGTGTTTCGCCAGAGCACAAGGTTCGAATTGTTAAGGCATGGCAAGCCCGAGGCAAAATTGTTGCGATGACAGGTGATGGTGTTAATGACGCTCCTAGTTTGAAGCAAGCCGATATTGGTATCGGTATGGGTATTACAGGTACTGAAGTTTCCAAGGGTGCTAGCGATATGATTTTGGCCGACGATAACTTTGCCACAATCGTTGAAGCTGTTAAGCAAGGTCGTAAAGTTTTCAGCAATATTCAAAAGGCAATTCTGTACTTGATGAGTTGTAATGTTGGTGAAGTTTTGACAGTGTTTATGATGACGATGCTTGGTTGGGACATTTTGGCACCCGTTCAACTTCTTTGGATCAACCTTGTTACTGACACATTACCAGCTATTGCGCTTGGACTTGAACCAGTGGAAAAAGGCATCATGAAGAGGGCTCCACGTGGTCGAAAATCCAATTTCTTTAGTGGTGGTGTTTCTAGTTCAATCGTCTACCAAGGAATTTTGGAAGGTATTTTAGTTTTAGCAACTTATCAATTAGGCTTGAAATTTGGTCCTCATGTTAACAGTGCTAACTTACAGCATGCGGATGCATTGACTATGGCATTCTTGACTTTAGGATTAATCCAATTATTCCATGCGATTAACTCAAAATATATCCATCAATCAATATTTTCTAAGCATACACTTACAAATAGATGGTTTAACTGGGCTATCCTTATTTCAGCAATAGTAATGGCTGCAGTAGAACTACCATTTATGACTAAGTTCTTTGATGTTACTGAATTAAATGGCATGCAATGGTTAATTGTCCTAGGTGCAGGAACTTGTATGATTATCATTGTTGAAATTGTCAAATTCTTCCAACGTCAAGCAGGTCAAAAATAGTCAAAATAATAACTAAAAAACTGGTAAATTACGCTATAAAAGTAGTAGTTTACCAGTTTTTCTTTTGCATTTATTAATTTTAAAAAGCTAGTTTAAATACAGTTGGCAATTTTAGTTAGGTATTCAGCGTCAATATTATCAAAACATGCGAAGTCCTTGCTATCAAGGTCTAAGACGGCAATCAAAACTTCATTTTTCATGATTGGAATGACGATTTCTGAATTGGTAGCAGCATCGCAAGCAATATGGCCAGCGAATTTATGAACATCAGGGACAATTTGCGTTTCTCTTGCTTTGGCGGCTGTACCGCAAACACCTTTGCCTATTGCAATGTGCATGCATGCAACAGGACCCTGAAAAGGTCCCAAAATTAATTCGTTATTTTGATAACGATAAAAACCAGCGTAGCTGACATCAGGCAGATTATTAAACAGAAGGGCACTGATATTACTCATATTGGCAATCAAATCGTGCTCATCTTCAAGTAAGCTTTGAGCTTGTTTAAGTAGCAGTTGATAACGTTCAAGTTTGTCCATTTGCTTTCTCCTTTTTGAATAAGTCTAAACTAAGTGGGTAGCTTTTAAAAGTCAAACAAAGTATTTACTTTTTGATTTCAAATGTGTAAGATTGAACAAGCCGTTAAAAAGAAGCTATAATGAAATGTGTGATAGCGCTAAAATCATTGCTAACATAAGATTTAGCAATGATTTGGTACCTAAGAAACTTTGTGATTTGTAAGAAATAAATTACAAAATTGTATAAATTTTCATTAAAAAAGGTGTATAATTTTTAAAAATCTTAACGGCTATAGTAAAATGGTCTCAATGACTTATTTTATTGCAAGATAATGAAAGGGGCGATAACAATGTCGATGATAGAGTTCCATGACGTGCAAAAATATTATGGCCATTTTCATGCACTGCACGACATTAATTTGGAAATTGATGAAGGGGAGACGGTGGTTTTAATTGGACCATCAGGTTCAGGTAAGAGTACTTTAGTACGTACCGTGAACGGCCTTGAAACAATCCAAAAAGGTCAATTGATTGTTAACGGTCATGATTTGTCTGATCCAAAGACTAACCTTAACATTCTTAGAAGTGATGTTGGAATGGTTTTCCAGCACTTCAATCTGTACAAAAATAAAGATGTACTTGAAAATATTATGTTGGCACCAAGAATTGTTAGCCATATTCCAGAAGAAGAAAACAAAAAACGAGCAATGGAACTGCTCGAAATGGTTGGTCTGGAAAAATGGGCACACAATATGCCTTCACAAATTTCAGGTGGTCAAAAACAGCGTGTTGCCATTGCTCGAACATTGGCCATGCGTCCTAAGCTTATTCTTTACGATGAACCAACTAGTGCGCTTGACCCAGAAATGATTGATGATGTTTTGCAAGTTATTAAGAAAGTTACAAATGAGAGCGGAATGACATCCTTGATTGTTACCCACGAAATGGGCTTTGCTAAAGAGGTTGCCAACCGAGTTATCTTCATGGACCAAGGTCAAATTGTTGAAGATGAGAATAGCGCAAGTTTCTTTGAACAACCTAAGACAGTACGGGCACAACAATTCTTGAGTAAGATCATCTCTCACTAAGGAGGCCGATTATGAAAAAGAAATTTTGGTTGCTTCCTTTACTAGCATGTGTATTGATGCTAACTGGATGTGGTAAGAGCCTAAGTGATCAATCTGTTTTAGATAATGTTAAAGAGTCTAATACGATTACTTGGGGTGTTAAAGGTGATGTTAAACTTTTTGGCTTGATTGATGTCCGCGATGGTCAACAAAAAGGTTTTGATGTTGACATGGCCAAAGCAATTACTAAGCGTATCTTAGGGCCCAAAGGCAAGGCAGAATTTGTCACAACTACGTCACAATCAAGAATACCGCTTCTGAAGAATGGTAATGTCGATGCAATAATTGCTACGATGACGATTACTCCAGAGCGTAAAAAGATTATTTCATTTTCACACTCATACTTTGATGCCGGTCAGTCAATATTAGTTGCTAAAAATTCCTCAATTAAAAGTGCCAAAGATTTAAATGGTAAGACTGTAATTGGGGTAGTTGGTGCTAACTCAGTAGAAAACATTAAAAAGATAGCTCCTAGAGCAAAAGTTATTGAGCTTCAAGATTATGCTCAAGCTATGAACGCACTGAAATCAGGTCAAGGTGATGCCTTGACTACTGACAATGGTATCTTATTTGGGTTAGCAGTTCAGAACCCAGGCTATGAAGTTCGTGGTGGCACCTTCACCGTTGAACCTTATGGTGTTGCGGTTAATAAGGGACAAACCGGATTTACCAAGGCTGTTGACAAGGCAGTTCTTGAGATGCAGCATGATGGTGAATACAATCGCTTAATTAAAAAGTGGTTTGGCGATGTTCCAGGATTTAAGTACAAGGAGCTGTATCGCCGATGATTGATATTTTTACAAAATTCAGTGGTCAATTATTTGTTGGTTTGGGCTGGACGATACTTTCAAGTGTGATTGCATTATTCTTCAGTTTGATTATAGGAACTGTGTTTGCAATTATGGAAGTTGTTCCTAGTAAGATAGCTCGCTTCATTGGACGTGCATACGTAGAAATATTGCGTAACATTCCTTTACTAGTAATTACGATGTTCTTCTATCTTGTTATTCCTAAATACGTGATGAAGATTAATGGTTTTACAGCAGGAACAATTGGTTTAACGCTTTATACTTCTGCATTTATTGCTGAAACAATTCGTTCAGGTATCCAATCTGTTTCTGGTGGACAAATGGAGGGTGCTCGTTCTACAGGTATGACTTATTGGCAAGCAATGCGTTACATTATTTTGCCACAAGCATTCAAGATCGTTATTCCACCACTTGGGAACCAGTTTGTTAACTTAGTCAAAAACTCATCAGTTCTTGCCTTCGTTGCAGGATTTGATTTAATGTACCAAGCAAACTCAATTGCTTCGACTACTTTTGACCAGATTAACAGCTATTTAGTCGTTGGGGTTTTGTATTTAATTATTACATTACCACTTAGCTACTACATGCAGTATTTGGAAAAGAAATTAGCCTGAGAGGAGGTTCAGTGAAATGCAAAATTGGATTAGCGCCTTTTCATGGCTAAACGTGCACTTTCTATTAATGGGCCTTTGGGTTACTATCTATATTTCAGTAATTTCAGTTATTTTGAGTTTCATTATTGGCTCAATTTTGGGAATTATTAGATATTCAAAAATCAAGTTTGTCTCAAAAATCGTTGGTTTTATAATTGATATTATCCGTAACGTGCCGTTACTTTTAATTATCTTCTTTACCTACTTTGGCTTGCCAAACTTTGGGTTAAGACCAGAAACGATTCCGGCGGCAGTTATTGCTATGACGGTCTTTGAATCAAGCATGATTGCAGAAATTGTTCGTTCGGGAATTCAATCAGTTTCTACCGGACAAATGGAAGGTGCAAGATCAACGGGAATGTCCTTTGTTCAAGCATTATGGCATGTTGTATTGCCACAGGCATATAAGAACATGATTCCAACAATTATTAGTCAATTCGTTTCGCTAATTAAGGATACGTCATTGGCAACAATTATCGTTGTTCCAGAAATGATGCAGCATGCGCAAGTTATTTATGGACAAAATTCTAATTATATTTTGCCAATGTTTGCTGCTTTAGCAGTACTATACTTCATCGTCTGCTTTACACTTTCAGTGATTGGCAACGTAATTGGAAAACATTTGACTTAAAATTAAATATTTTGATTTATTTTCTTAAAAAGGATTTCACACTGTGAAATCCTTTTTTTGTGTGTTTTTGTTGATATAAAGCTTTTTATGACTGAGTATCCGATTATAAATAAACTATTAATTAGATTTTTTTTAGAAAAAGTATTGACAGATTAAAAATATACACTTATCTTATTATATAACATCATATAACAATTAATAGATAAGAGGTAAACAATGAAGAAACAATATCAAGACGAAATAACAAATGCGATTAAAGCTTGTCAAAAAATTGACGGCATCAATCATATTTACTTTGCTGCATGTGGTGGCTCAATGGCTTTCATGCAACCAGCAGAGTACATTATTAACCGTGAGTGTGACATTCCTGCAACTATTTTGCCATCACGTGAATTTACCACACGTGATCCCCATGACTTGGGCGAGCATAGTGTAGTTGTAACTTGTTCTCATTCAGGTAGTACTCCAGAAACTAATGAAGCTGCCAAATTTGCTAAAGAAAAAGGCGCTTTAACAATTGGAATTGCCTTCACACCTGATTCAGACTTGGAGAAGAACTCTGACTATACTTTGCATTACAGCTGGGGAAAAGGTACAGACGCTTCTGATTTAAACACCGGTGTACTTTACGGCTTTATTTTTGGTCTGTTAAAGGCTGTGACTGGTGATGCTAAGTATGACAAGGGATTGAAAGCACTTGACGACTTGGAAGCAATTGCTGAAAGAACTCGCCAACAATTCGGTGATACAGCTAAGAAGTGGACCAGTGAATTAAAGCGTGAGAAGTTGATTTACGCAATTGGCTCAGGCATTAACTTGGGTGAGACATACTCATTTTCAGCATGCTGGCTCCAAGAAATGCAATGGATTAACAGTAGCTGCATTGACTCAGCTGAATACTTCCATGGTCCATTTGAAATTACCGACTTTGACGTTCCTTTCATTATTTGTGAAGGAATGGGTGTTACTCGCAAGATGGACCAACGTGCAGTTGACTTTGCTAAGAAGCACAGTGACAAAGTCTATGTAATTGATAATGCAGACTTTGATATGCACGAAATTGATGACGATTTTAAAGAATATTATTCACAGATTCTTTCAGGTGTAGTCTTCCGTCAGCTTGCTGAAGGTTTTTCATATGAAAGAGGACATTCTCTAGAAGCCCGTCGTTACATGTGGCACTTAGATTATTAGTGTTAATCCAATGAAGATAATTTCAATTGGAGATAATGTAGCTGACACCTATGTTAAGCAGAGAATTTATTTTCCTGGTGGAAATTGCGTCAATGTTGCTGTTGATGCAAAAAAAGCTGGAGCAGAAGTTTCTGCTTATCTCGGCATTTTAGGTAATGACGATCGTGCTAGCCATATTGAAGAATCACTAAAAGAAGAGCAGGTTGAATTAGTTAACTGTCGTAAAGTTTATGCTCCTACGGCGCAGCCACGAGTTTTCCTAACTGCTGAAGGCGATCGAACCTTTGAAGCCGGTCCGAAGAACTCAGGCTTACACTTATTAAACTTACGATTAACTCCTGATGACTTTACAACAATCGATGGTTTCGACGTTGTTCATGCAGGAATTGATTCTGGAATTGATGAGTATCTACCAGAATTACATAAACGAGTAAAAGTTTCCTTTGACTTTTCTATTTCTCGGGATGAGGACTACTTTAAAAAGACACTTCCTAATGTTGATTTTGCATTTTTCTCTGGGTCTGAAATGAGTGATGACCAAGCTGTAGAATTTGCCAAAAGATATTTAACCTTAGGTCCAGAAGTTATTGTTATTACAAGGGGAGAAAAACCTGCATTTTTGCTAACTTCACAAGAATCTTATTACCAAGAACCGCAAAAAATAAAAGTTGTCGACACGATGGGTGCAGGTGACAGTTTTATTGCTGGTTTTCTAGTTTCTTACTTAGATAAGAATAATTTAGTATTAGCGGCAGAAACTGCAAGCAAAAATGCTGCAGTTACCTGTCAATTATCTGGAGGCTTTGGTCACCAGAAATCTTTTTAGAAAAGAGTGATGAACATGAAAAAAGGTGCAGTACTTGCTACAGCAGCCGTTGCATGCTTCGGTATGCTGTTAACTGGTTGTCAGAACAAAGGCAATTCTAGTTCAAAAAAGCAAGATAAAATTACAGTTGTACAAAATGCCCCAGTGGATTCGCTAGATCCAATCTTGGCCTATTCAAACAGCTCGTCTGTAGTTGTAGCCAACACAACTGAGGGTCTTTATACAATTGATGCAAACGATAAGCCTCAGCTTGGTTTGGCTTCAAGCGTGAAGACAAGTAATCATGGTTTGACGAAGACCTTTACGATTCGTGAAGATGCTAAGTGGTCAAACGGCGATCCAATTACTGCAAATGATTTTGTCTTTGCATGGCGTCGCTTAGCTAATCCTAAGAACGCATCAGCTTTCAACTTCCAACCAGGTGTAGCAGGAATTAAAAATGCTGATGACATCGTTGCAGGAAAGAAACCTGTTAATTCATTAGGCGTTAAAGCTACAAGTGAAAAGACTTTAGTTGTTGAATTAGATCATGTAGTACCTTATATGAACAAGCTACTTGCATTTAGTGACTTTGCACCAGTCAACCAAAAGTACTTCGAAAAAGCAGGTAAGAAATTCGCTCAAGATTCAGATCACTTGATTGCTTCAGGTCCATATAAGATTAAGGACTGGAAACTTGGCGATAACAGTATCCAATTAGTGAAAAACAAGAAATATTGGGATGCTAAAAACGTTAAGCTAAACGAAGTAAAACTTGATGTAATTGTTGATCCTGAAAAAGCAGCTATTGCTTTTGAAAATGGTAGTGCTGACTATGTTCACCTTAGCGGACAACTTGTTGCTAAGTATCGTAAGGATAAAAACTACGAAAATGAAGTTGGTAACTTTACCCAATACCTTATGTTCAATGTAAAGAAACCTGGCCTTGATAACGAGGATTTACGTAAGGCAATTTCTAGTAGCATTAATCGTAAGGAAATTACCAAACATATTTTGAAAGACGGTTCTATTCCAGTTCATTCAATGGTAATGAAAGATTTAGTTAAGAATCCTTCAAATGGTAAGGATTTTGCCGATGAGTCTACGACTGATTTGTCAGAGTACTCAGCTGCTGATGCAAAGAAGTACTGGAACAAAGCTAAGTCAAAGACTGACTTAAGATCAATAACCTTATTGTATGATGATAGTGATCCTGCTTACGCTAACGTTGCCGCATATGTGAAGGCACAAGTTGAAAAGAATCTTCCAGGAATGAAAGTTGATTTACAACAAGTTTCCAAGAAGACTAGACTTGATAAAATGTCAAAAGCAACTTACGACGTTACACTTACACGTTGGGGGCCAGATTATGCTGATCCAACAGCAATTTTAAGTATGTATCAAAGTAAGAATGATAGTAACTACGGTAAATGGGCTAACTCTGAATTTGATAAGTTAATGGCAGAGTCAAACAAGACAACAGATCAAGCTAAAAGATATCAACTTTTACTAAAGGCAAATAATATTTTAATTGATAGTGCTTCTTGTCCGCCATTGTACCAAAATGGTGCTCCAGTCTTAAAGAGAGCTAACATCCAAGACTTACCAATGCATATTGCAGGTGTTCCATACTTCTTCAAGTATGCATCGATTAAGTAAATTGAATGACTGTAAAAAAGAGGCCTAGGCCTCTTTTTTACTCACAAAATATGATCGAGATAATTAGTTCTCACCAAATAATATAATAAATATATTAAATTATTTTAAGAAATAAGGTTGACAGATTAAAAATATCTTATTATCTTATCATATAAGGCGCTGAACAATTATTAAGATCTTGGGTAGATTTCAAAGAGATCTTTATTTCTTTGAAACTGATCAAATTAAAGTCATTTGGTTTTAAGTAATTCTCCCTAGTTCGAAGCATTTAGAAAAGAGTGAAATTTATGAAAAGAAGTGCAGCAATCGTTTCAACTGCAATTGCCTGCGTTGGAATGTTACTGACTGGTTGTCAGAAGAGTTCGAATTCAGGCACACAAAATCAAAGTAAAATTACGGTGGTAGAAAATACTCCTGTTGATTCTCTGGATCCCGCAGTAGCATATCAAGAGTCAGCTATCGTTACCGTAGCTAACACAACTGAAGGCTTATATACAATGGATGCACATGATAAGCCACAATTTGGATTAGCATCCAAAGTTAAAACAAGTAATCACGGTTTGACAAAAACATTTACAATTCGTGAAGATGCTAAGTGGTCAAATGGTGATCCAGTGACAGCTAACGATTTTGTATTTGGTTGGCGGAGATTTTCAGATCCTAAAAATGCGTCACCATATAACTTTGAACTAGGTGCTGCGGGAATTAAAAATGCTGATGCAATTACTCTAGGTAAGAAGCCTACAAGTGCTTTAGGTGTGAGAGCTACAGGCCCCAAGACTTTGGTTGTTGAACTTGATCATCCGGTTCCATTTTTGAGCAGAATTTTAGCATTTGCGCCATTTGCTCCTGTTAATCAAAAGTACTTTGAAAAAACAGGCACAAAATTTGGTCAAGATTCAAGTCATGTGATTGCAACAGGACCATATAAAATTAAAGACTGGAAGCTGGGAGACAATACAGTACAGCTTGTAAAGAATCCAAAATACTGGGACGCTAAAAATGTTAAGGTTAAAGAAATTAAGCTTGATGTAATAACCGATCCAGAAAAAGCAGCGATTGCTTTTGAGAACGGTAATGCTGACCATGTACGTCTGAGTGGCCAACTGGTTTCAAAATATCATAAAGATAAGAACTTTGTTGATGAGATTAGCAACTTCAACCACTACTTAATATTTAATATGAAAGAACCTGGCATAAATAATGCTAATTTGCGTAAAGCAATTTCAGTTAGCCTTAATAGGAAAGAAATTACTACTCATATTTTGAAAGATGGTTCAGTTCCTGTTCATTCGATGGTAATGAGAAAACTTGGCAAAAATCCAAAAACTGGTAAAGACTTTGCTGATGAATCAACAACTAATTTATCACAGTATTCCCCAGCTGACGCTAAAAAGTATTGGAATAAGGCTAAATCAGAAACTAAATTAAAATCATTCACTTTGCTTTATGATGATAGTGATCCGTCATATTCAAATGTTGCTGCTTATATTAAAGCTCAAGTTGAGAAAAACTTACCTGGAATGAAGGTAAACTTACAGCAGGTTTCAAAGAAAACTAGGTTAGATAAAATGGCCAAATCTAACTTTGATGCTGGTATTTCTCGTTGGGCACCAGACTATGGTGATATATCAGCAGTATTAAATATGTATGTTACTGGTAACGCTAGCAACTATGCGAAATGGTCAGATCCGGAATACGATTGTTTGATTGCACAAGCAAACAAAGAAACTGATCTTTCTAAGAGATATCAACTACTATTAAAAGCAAATAATATTTTAGTTGATAGCGCAGCTTGTCCACCATTATATCAAGCAGGTGCACCAGTCTTAAGACGAACAAACATTAAAGATATGCCAATGCATATCTCTGGTGTCCCACTAGTCTTTAAATATGTATATATAAAATAAATTAGAAAACAAATAGAACTGGGATTTAATCTCAGCTCTGTTTGATTAGATGAAAGGGAGGGAAGAACTTGAAGAAATATGTCTTGAAAAGACTTTTAATCGCGGTAGTAACCTTATTCTTAATTACATTAATTTTATTTGTAATGGAAAAGGCGATGCCAGGTTCTCCATTTAATGATGAAAAAATGTCACACGCTCAAGTTGCTGCCCTTTACCGCAAATACGGGCTAGATGGACCGATTTGGCTACAGTTCTTTAATTATTTGAAAAATATGATTACTGGTGATTTTGGTGTTTCATACACAGTTCAAGTAAACACTCCAGTAACAACCATGATTTTTCAACACTTCAAGATTTCATTACAAATTGGTTTACAAGCAACTGTATTAGGTTCAATTATTGGTTTCTTCATGGGTGTTCTTGCAGCAGTTAAAAAAGGCACCATCTGGGATAACCTAATGACAGGAATCTCGGTATTAGGAATTAGTTTACCCAACTTCGTTGTGGCCTTGATTATCTCGCTAATCTTCTCATACAAATTAATGGTTTTACCTGGAACTTACCAACAAACTCAACCATTTGTTTCAAGTATTTTGCCAACAATTGCATTGAGTACATTTACAATGGCAAGTATCGAACGATATGTCCGTAATGACATGATTACGATTATGGATTCAGACTATTATCGATTAGCAGATTCAAAGGGAATTAAGAAGTATCAATTAATTATGCACCATGTAATTAGGAACACTTTGATTTCCGTAATTACTGTGTTAGCACCATTAATGATCGATTTAATTGCCGGTAGTATGGTTATTGAAAAAGCTTTTGCTATTCCTGGCTTAGGAACTTTGTACATCAGTGCAATTCAAGCTAATGATTACAATGTTGTTTTGGGAATCACATTTTTCTATGCAGTTTTGTTCATTGGTATCATGCTAGTTGTTGACATTTTATACGGTTTAATTGATCCACGGATTAGATTAGATGAGGGTGAATAAGATGACAGATAATAAAAACAATGATTTTGAATTTGCCCAAAATCCCGAAGTCGAGGACCATTATTCGGGTAAGTCATATTCATACGGTCAATTAATTTGGCATCGCTTTTTAAGAAATAAGGGAGCAGTTGTCAGTGTTGTGGTACTGGTTATTATTACGTTAATTGCCTTTTTGGCACCGCATTTTAGCCAGTTTTCTCCAACTACACCTTATCCAAATCAATCAAATTTAGCTCCAGGTACAAATGGCCATTGGTTTGGTACAGACAATTTAGGGAGAGATATTTTTGTTAGGGTAGCAGCCGGAACCTCCGTTTCATTACGAGTTGCCTTGGTTGCGATGGCTATCGACTTAGTAATAGGTACGAGCTACGGACTTATTTCAGGATACTTTGGTGGCAAGATTGATTTATTCATGCAACGAATTACTGAAATTTTAAGTACAATTCCAATGATTATTATCGTTACGCTTTTAGTTTTGGTAATGAAACCAGGACTAATTAGTATTATTACGGCGATGATGATTGTTGGTTGGATTAACATGAGTAGAATAGTTCGGGCTCAAGTACTTGAATTGAAGTCGCGCGAATATGTTTTGTCGGCCAGAACAATGGGGGAATCTAATTTTAAGATTATTTTCTCGCAAATTTTGCCCAATACACTTGGTCAGATTATTACAACTTTCATGCTGTCAATTCCAAATGCAATCTTTTTGGAAGCATTCTTGGCCTTTATTGGTTTAGGTGTTCCTGCTCCACTAGCTTCATTGGGAACAATGATTAATGATGGTTATACGCAGGCGATCGTTTATCCTTACATGGTATTCTTCCCAGTCCTATTTTTGGCCTTAATCATGTTAAGTTTCAATATCATTGCTGATGGCTTACGTGATGCGATTGAAGGAAGCTAGGTGAAACCATGACTGAAACAGTTCTAGAAATAAAAAACTTACAAGTTGAGTATCATACCGAACACGGTGATGTACAAGCAGTTAGAGGGATTAACTACAAGGTAAATAAAGGGGAAACTGTTGCTTTAGTTGGTGAATCTGGTTGTGGGAAGTCAGCTAGCGTTAAACCGATTATGGGTGAAAAGGAAGCCAATCAAGTAATTAAATCAGGTGAAATTAACTTTACCTACCAAACTGAAAATGGACAAAAGACAGTTGACCTTTTAAAGATAAGTCCTAAAGAAGTCCAAAGTCAGATTAAGGGTAAGGAAATTGCCATGGTCTTTCAAGACCCAATGACTTCACTTGATCCAACAATGAAAATTGAAAAGCAGATTGCCGAGGCAGTAAAAGCATCGAATCCCCAAATTAATAAGGAACAATTAAATAAACGTGTTCTAGAATTAATTGAGACAGTCGGAATTCAAAATGCTGACGTGGTAAAGAAACAGTATCCACATCAACTGTCAGGAGGGATGAGGCAAAGAATTGTTATTGCGATTGCGTTATCGGGTAATCCTAGTTTATTGATTTGTGACGAACCGACAACAGGCCTTGATGTAACAATTCAAGCTAAAATTCTAAATTTGATTAAGGACATTCAAAAAAGCCGTAAGTTATCAGTGATTTTTATTACACATAACCTTGGTGTTGTGGCCAATATTGCTACTAATGTTAATGTTATGTACGCTGGTAAGATTGTCGAAACTGGCACAACTGAAGATATTTTCTTTGACCCACGTCATCCATATACTTGGGGACTACTTGAATCAGTACCTGATGTAAATGAATCGGTTAAAGAATTGCCAACAATTGCTGGGACAATTCCAGACTTAACCCAACCAGTTGTTGGTGATGCTTTTGCACCACGAAACAAGTATGCATTAAATATTGACTTTAAAGAACAACCTCCAATGTTTGAAATTAATGATCATCATTATGCTGCTACTTGGCTTCTCGATAAAAGAGCACCTAAAGTAGAAATACCGACGGTACTTAAAAGGAGAATTGAAAAAATGAAGAAAGAAGCTGAAACTGATGGCGAATAATATTCTTGAAGTACACCATTTAAAACAGTATTTTCCAATTGGGAAGAAAAAAGTAGTTAAAGCCGTTGATGATGTTTCTTTTAATATTGCTAGCGGGGAAACTTTTGGCCTTGTTGGTGAATCCGGTAGTGGGAAAACGACAATTGGTCGTTCAATTATCAGACTTTACAAACCAACATACGGTGAAGTGATTTTTGAAGGTGAACAGATAGGTGGCACTTTAGATAAAAAGCGTACTTCAAAATTACGTAAAGATATGCAGATGATCTTTCAAGATCCGATGTCATCGTTAAATCCAAGGAAAAAAGTTGGCGACATTATAAAGCTTGGCCTAGATATCCATTATCCAGAATTAAGTAAAGAGGAAAAGCAAGAGCGCGTTCTCAAAATGCTAAAAGTCGTTGGTCTCGATAGCTCTTTTATCAACCGTTACCCACAAGAACTATCTGGTGGGCAGAGACAAAGAGTCGGCATTGCACGTGTTGTTATTATGCAGCCCCGCTTAATTATTGCCGATGAAGCAATTTCAGCCCTTGACGTTTCTGTTCAAGCTCAGGTTGTTAACTTGCTGCAACATATTCAAGAAGAAACTGGAAGTGCGATGCTATTTATTGCGCATGATTTAGCAATGGTTAAGCACATTTCAAGTCACATTGGCGTTATTCACTTAGGGCACATCGTTGAGTCAGGTCCTACAGATGAAATCTTTGATCACCCGAAGCATCCCTATACTAAAAGTTTGTTGACCGCAATTCCGATTACAGATCCGATTGCTGAGCAGAAAAAGCAGCTGTCTGATTATCATGCACATCGGCATCAATATGTAAATAAGACGATGGTTGATCTTGGCAACGGACACATGGTTTTGGATGATGGCTCGTGGTCGTAGAAGTACGGTTAAATAACAATTGCAAAAGTTTACTTATTTAATTATACTTGGCTGGTCGAAACGTAAAACAAGTTTATAGGAGAGTTTATCGATGGCACGACCAACAAATAAAACTGATTTAATTGAAGCAAGTAATACAGCATATCAAAAGATAGTTGATTTAATTGCTTCATTACCTGAAGAGGCACGTACAGCTGACTTTGATTTTGATACTAGTAAATTAAAAGAAGCACATTGGAAACGCGACCACAACGTTAGAGATGTATTAGCTCATTTATATGAATGGCAAAAATTATTAATTGACTGGATTGATAGTAATCAAGCTGGCAAACCAAAAGAATATTTACCAGAGGGCTATAATTGGCGTAATTATGGCGAAATGAACCAAGAGTTTTGGAAGAACGACCAATCAATTCCTCTTGAAGAAATGGAAGAGCTACTTGCTCAAAGTCATAAGAAAACAATGGCTTTAATTGACTCCTATACAAATGATGAACTATTCCAAAAGAATGTTTTCCCATGGACAGGCAATAATGCTCTAGGTACATATTTTATTGCCAATACTTCTAGTCACTATGAATGGGCTTTGAAGAAGCTAAGAAAATATAAGAGATCTATAAAGTAAGATAGAATAAAAACCGTTAGCACTTTGGCTAACGGTTTTCCTGTTTTTAACAATAAAAAGTAAGCACTTAGTGTTTGTTATTTCAATTTTAATTTAGTAATATTGTGGTATTGAGGAGTGTTGTAATGAGATCTGATGAGACAATTGAAACAGTAGTTCCGCTTTACCGCAAGATATACCTTGATATTAAAAAGCAAATTCAAAGTAATGAATTAAAGCCGGAACAAAAATTGCCTAGTGAACAGTACTTGTGCCAAAAGTACAACGTAAGTAGGATAACAGTTCGTAAGGCTTTAAAGTTGCTAACCGAGGAGCGATTAGTTGTTACCGTTCAAGGTAAAGGCTCATATGTTAACGCTAAGAAGATGATAGGTAAGTTGGATCAGATTCAAGGCTTTTCAGAATTTGCGCTTTCGCTTGATAAAAAGAGTGAGACCAAAATTTTGAAACGTGAAATCATCAAGAACGTCGATATTGCCAGGAAATTAATGTTACCTGATGATGCGGATTTAATTTACATCAAACGACTTTCTGAAATTGAAAAAACACCTTTGGGGATAGATGAAGCTTGGTTATCTGCTGAGCGGTTTCCTGATTTGCTAGTTAATATTAACTCTGACTCTTCTTTATATGAATATCTTGAACAGAAATATCATGAATTACCAGCAAATTCATATCGTGAAATTAGTACAAGTCTGCCAACTGCAAAACAAACTAGTCTGCTTAAACTCGATAAGGTAATACCATTATTTGAGGTTAATAAGACAGTTTATAATCAGTTCGATCAACCATTGGAATTTTCACATTATGTGGTTCGTGGAGATGAAATGACTTATATCATTAATTCGAATGTTGATGGCAAATTTCGCTTAAACAATAAAAAATAAATTGATTTTAATAATACGAAAGGCAGCCAGCTGAATAACTAGTTCAGTTAGCTGCCCTTTAATTAAAAGATTATTTTTATTTCGTAGCTAGTAATAAAATCAAAAAGGATAATGTGTCGAATAAAAAGTGAACTAAAAAGCTAACCCAAATATTATGAGTTTTTGTAAAAGCCCAGTTTAGAACTAACCGTGTAAATGCTAAACCTAAAATGACATAGCCAAGGTTATAATCGTATGTTGATAGATGAAGTAGCGCAAAAATTAAAGTAGAAGCAATATTTCCCCATAATAGCGGGTGCGGCAACTTTGCAGAGGTAGCCAATTGCGTGACTGCCAATAGTGGCATAATTGCCAAGAACTCTTCACCTAAAATTTGGATAGCGCTACTAAATCTTTGATAAAAAAAGATTAGCCAGACGTGTGGTGTTTTCATTGTTAAGCCTGCTGCGGCATTACCAGAAACAGATCCGAATAGTTTTTGCGCAATTATCCCCGATAAAACAGAAATAATGTAAGCTAAAATAAAGAAAGCTAGAACCCAGAGCCACTCTTTTAGCTTAAGACCATGAAATAAGCGGTGCCATCTATTACCAGTAGCTAGTTGAACACCCAAAATTTGGATTCCAAGAAAAAGCGCAACTATTAGTATTTGAAATATACCACTTACAAAAGTTGGATGGTTTTCATCGAAGATTAAAAAATCTGGGATTTGGATGCCAGGCATCATTAAACAGCAATAGGCTAGAAGGTTTGAGCCCAGAATTATTAGCCATTGTTTAAAGGTTAATTTAGTTGAATTGATATTTGTAAAAGAATTATTCATTTTTCCCACCTCTTACTAGTCTCATTTTATTGACTATGTTGTTGAAATACAATTTCCTTGCTTGTGTAAAATGCACAAGTTTCAAAAGATAAGAAAAGGAATTGTGGGACTTCTTCAGAATTCGGATTGTTATCGGTTACAATAAAGAGTGTGCTAAAATCAAAAATGAGTAGTATGCAAATAATATTTGTAGAAAGGAGCTATTTTATGAAGACTGTTACAATTGCTCATCATGAAGTCCCTGCTTTAGGGATTGGTACATGGGAAATGGGCGATAAACCAGAAATAAGAACTGAAGAAATTGCTGCAATTCGTGCTGGGCTTGATGCGGGTTTACGCGTAATTGATACGGCTGAGATGTATGGCAATGGTCGTTCTGAAAAGTTGGTAGGTGAGGCAATCAAAACTTACCAACGGTCTAATATTTTCTTGATTTCTAAAGTGTTACCTTCAAATGCGTCTGCGGAACATATGAGACGAAGTCTAGAAAATAGTTTGAAGCGACTTCAAACAGATTATCTTGATTTGTATCTTTACCATTGGCGCGGGGCAATACCATTGGAAGAGACTATTGCTGAGCTACAGTCTTTACAAGATGAGGGCCTTATCCATGCTTGAGGTGTTTCAAATTTTGACTTAGCTGACATGGAAGAACTATGGCAATTACCCAGCGGGCGTAATTGTGCTGCTAATGAAGATTTATATAACTTGGAAACTCGAGGAATTGAATACAGTTTGCTTCCTTGGCAAAGAGAAAAACAAGTTCCACTAATTGCATATAGCCCATTAGGACGAGGCGCAAAAATGGGAAGTACAATGATGAAAAATCAGGCGGTCTTGCAAGTTGCTGAGCAACATCATGCGACTGCTTATCAAATTTTATTAGCTTGGGTGATGCAACAACCAGATGTTTTAGCGATTCCTAAAAGCAGTAGCTCAGAGCATTTATTGTCTAACGTAAAAGCATTAGAGATTGAATTAACTCAAGAAGACTTGCAAACTTTAGACCAAGCTTACCCAAAGCCTGATCATAAGGAGCCACTTGCGATTTACTAGGCAATCAACTGGTCTTTTTGAAAACTAGTGAGTTGAGAATGTAAATGGTAAACATCTGTTAATCGATATGAGATTATTTTGATTGATGCAAAAATCTTTTTTAATGATTAAAAAACTAAAAAATAAAGCAAAAAAGCTTGAGTTCACTCAAGCTTTTTCTGTACTCTTATACTAAGTAAGAAATTGGGAAGTTAAATAATGAAGAGTTTTTTGTTTCGATTATATCTGGCATTAATGAAGCTGGTTGCTCGTTTTACGCCAATGCAAGATAATAAAGTGGTTATTCTTAATGGGGCAGGCAGGTCAGGCTCAAATGGCTATTTGTTTGGCAAGTACCTGGAAAAAAGTCATCCAGAATATGAAGTTACACTTGTTGAACCGTGGCCGTCTTCGCATTTACCGCTTAAAACTTGGCGCGAAATCGGCGCGGCTAAATTTGTTTTGACCACACACCAGCCATTTAAAGTTCATGCTAAGCAGATTAACATCCAGTTTTGGCATGGTATTCCACTTAAACGAATGGGAATAATGGCAAATAATACTACCAGAAAAACGGATCAGCGTAACGCCAAATTATGGCAAAAAAATGCTGATATTGTTTGTTCAAGTAGTGACTTATACGAAAGTTTGATGAGTGCGTGCTGCGGCATTGAAACTGATAAGTATCAAAAAACTGGCTTTCCTCGACTTGATACTTTAAAAAATCCTGCCATTAGCAAAAAGCAGTTATTGATGGATTTGTTTAAAGTCGAAGATGCTGATGCCAAAATTGGTATTTACATGCCAACATTTCGCTATGAAATGGAAGACAGTCAGATTATGAGACAGGTTGAACAAGGTAACTTTTTAACGCTGGCTGACTTTGATATTGAACAATTGAATCATAATTTAAAACAAAATCAGCAGTATTTAATTGTTAAATTGCATCCGTATGAAATGCGCTTATTTGAAGATCTTCATAGTAATTTTTCTAATATTACCTTCCTTAACAATGATTATCTCAACCAGCAAGATGTTGACCTGTACGAATTGTTAGGCAATACTGATTTTTTGATTACTGATTACTCGTCAATTTACTTTGATTATTTAACAATCGATAAGCCAATTATTTTCCTCACCAACTATTTGCAGCAATATGAAGAAAAGCGTGGTTTACTAATGGGGCCATATGAAGATGTTGTTCCTGGAATATGTGTGAAAACCCAACAAGAACTTTTAGAAGCATTGGACAAACCTGACCAGTTTCAGCAAAAGCGACATTATTGGCTAAACCTATCCAACCAAGTTCAAGCTGAGTCAAATTGCGAAAATGTTGTTAAGTTAATGAAGAACATTAGAGGGTAAGTTGTGAAAAAAACTTTTTTAAATATCTTGTATAACGCGGTTTACCAAATTTTCCTTGTGCTAGTGCCGTTGATTACGGTGCCATACTTATCGAGAATTTTAGGCCCCAAAACTTATGGTATTTATAGTAATGTTAATAATATTGTCCAGTTCTTAATGATCTTTTGTACATTATCAGTTTCATATATTGGAATGAGGACAATTTCGCAAACACGAGCATTTAAAAGCCCACAAGAATTAACTGAAGCATTTTGGGGTTTATGGTATTTTCAAGCATTAGCGGGCTTGGTTACGATTCTAATTGTTGTTTTAGTTGCGTGTTTTTTCCATATTAAGTATTGGCAATACATCTTGTTGATGGTGCCATATTTAATCTCAGCTCAAGTTGATATTTCATGGTTTTTCCAAGGGTTGGCAGACTTTGGTCGTGTTGTTTTAAAAAATACGGCGGTTAAACTAGTTTCAGTTGTTTTGATTTTATTATGGGTTAAACAGCCAGGCGACTTGTGGAAATATATGTTGATTATGTCCGTTTCAACGATGCTTGGTTCATTTGTTTTCTGGTTTGATATTTGGCGCTATGTTGGGGGACCAGTTAAGCACTTTTATCAGTATCAAGCGACAATTAAATCTATTATTACATTATTAATTCCGCAAATTGCGACGCAAATCTATACTTCACTTGACAAGCCGATTTTAGGTCTTTTCCAAAACTCAACTCAGGTGGCCTACTATGACAATTCTCAACGTATTTCAAATATGGTTTTGGGAGTTGTTACAAGTATTTCACTAGTCATTATGCCCAAAATGGCTGGTGAAGGTAAAAAAGAGCAGCGTGTTATTCTGAAAAAATCGCTTGAAGCAACCGTCATGCTAGGAACATTGTTTGCAGTGATTATTATGGCGAATACAAAAGAATTTGTTCCCTTCTTTTTTGGTCACAAATTTATTCCGATGACGCCGTTAATGTTCTTCTTTGCACTAACAATAGTGATGATACCAACTGGGGGCGTTTTTGCTAACCAGTTCGCCTTGGCAAATCATCGTGACCAAGATTATGCAATCCCAGTAATAGTTGGTGCGATTCTTGAAGTAGTTCTAAGTTACTTCTTGGACAGATTGTATGGCGCAACGGGTGCGATGATTGCAATTTTGATTACTGAATTCATCGTCTTGATTTTGCGGTTGTGGATAGTGCGTGACGGATATGATTTTAAGTATTCCTTTAAAGAGATTCCGAAATATCTGTTGATAGCTCTGATTGTCTTAGTAGTGGGGATGCTTATTCCGCAGCTTGTTCCGTCAGCCTTTTTCAATATGGCTATCAAATCAATTGTAATGTTTATCCTATATTTTGCCCTTATGTTCCTATTTAAGCTTGATTTTAATCAGGACATTATTATGTTAGTTAAGAAACTTTTTACTAGAGGTTAAAAATGATTCCAAAAATAATTCATTATGTTTGGGTTGGAGGCAATCCTAAGCCCAAAAATATTCAGCGTTGTCTAAAAACTTGGCGCAAACACTTGCAGGACTACAAAATTATTGAGTGGAATGAGGATAATTTTGACATTCATGAGAACAAATACGTTGAACAAGCCTATCAAGCAAAAAAATGGGCCTTCGTTTCCGACTATATTCGTGCCAAGGCTGTTTATGAATACGGCGGCATTTATTTGGATACTGATGTACTCGTCCTTGACGATTTGACAAGTTTGCTTAATAATCACGCTTTTGTTGGTTTTGAAAACAAGGACAATCCTTTTACGGCAGTTTTTGGTGCCGAAAAACACCATCCACTACTGAAGGATATGCTGGACTATTACGATGATCGCGACTTTACTTTCGACCGAGCCGATCAATTGGCTGGTGTTAACACGGTCTCTGTTTCGGATATTTTAAAAAACAAGTATGGTGCTAAGCCTAACAACCAAGAACAAGAGCTTAAAGAGGGAATTTATGTTTACCCAGATGGCGTTTTATGCAACCCATCAGCTGATTCTAAGACTATCCATGTATTTACGGGTACTTGGATGGAAGGCGGGAAGCCACTAAAAAGAAAACTTGTTACAGCGTTCAAAGTAAGAATTAAAACGCAAAAAGAGGCGGCGCTTTATGCCAAATTCTTCAGGTGAACTAACTGAATCAGAATTGCAGGAATTAGTTGAACATGTTTCGCTGACATCATTTAACCGTCCTTTCCTGCATCAGGTTAAGATTAATCGACGAATGACAACAACTGGGGGACGCTATCATTTAGCTGATCATCACCTTGAGATAAATGCACATTTTTTTCAACCGCAATATCATGATGAATTGGTTGGAATCATCAAGCATGAACTAACACACTATCATTTACACCTGCAAAACCGCGGTTACCGCCATCGTGATACCGATTTTAAGTTATTGCTGAAAAAAGTTGGAGGCAGTCGCTACGCACCTGATATTGGGTTGCGCAAGAAGCAAAAACCAAAATTTGTTTATAAATGCCAGCAGTGTGGCCAAAAGTTTAAACGGGTTCGCCGCATTAACGTACGCCGCTATGCTTGCGGTAAATGTGGTGGCCCTTTAAGGCTGTTAAAAAGCTAATTTAAAAATAAAGTTACCGTTTTCATGGATTTTGTTTGACAAATCGTTAGGTGCCAAACTATAATCAACTTGCAGAAATTAGGTACCTAACAAAAATAAAAAATAGAAAAACAAAAGGAGTTTTATCATGAGTCAAACAAGTGATAAGTTAATGAAGCAACTTTATTTTATTATGCGTGCCAGTCGCTACTTTATGTTTGAGAATAAGCAGCCTATTTCTGGTCAAAAACGTGTCTTGGCAGTCCTTAGACTTGAAGATGGCCTAACCCAAAACTATTTAGCTGAAATTCTGGCGCTTAAACCTGGATCCTTAGCTGAACTTTTAAAGAAAATGGAAGCTAAGGGCTCCATTCGACGTGAGACAGATGAACAGGATAAGCGTGTTAAACGGGTTTATCTAACTGAAGAAGGTCGAGAAGAAGCAGCTCGTTTAGATGAATTAAAGAAGGCCCAAGACACAGGTTCATTTTTTGCCGGTCTAGATGAAGAAGAGCAAACCCAATTTAGCCATTACTTGGAAAAAATAGCTGATGGTTGGGACGAAGACTTTAAGCAACATGCGCAAAAGTTTGTTGATCCAACAGTCCGTATGAAGGCTTATAGCAAATGGCGCAAATATGCTGAAAATCATGAGTATTCAAAAGAAGAGATGAGAGATCTCTGTCACCGGATGCATGGGCACCATCATTATCGTGATCACTGTCATGATTATAATAGTGAAGATTTTAAGAAGTACTGTGATTTTGACAAAAATTGGCATGGCGACCGCGACTTTTGGCGTGAATTTTGGCATAATGAAGATAACGAATTGTAGTTAGAAAAAAGAAAAAGTTTTTCAGTAATTGAAAAGCTTTTTTTTAATTAAGAAAGTCGGTACTACTAATGACATTTAAGTCTGACCAAACTAAGACAAAAACGGTTAAAATGAAAGACTTTTTACAGCTTTTAAAGGGACTAAAAGTAAAGAAAGGACTCTTTGCTGCCGGTTTGCTTTTCAGTTTAGTTACGAGTGTAGCTAATTTACTATTGCCATTATTGACACGTAATTTGGTTGATACAAGTAAGTGGAATAAGTTCAACTACCGAAGTATGGTGTTAATCATTGTTGTTTTTGTAGCTCAGCTAGTTTTGGGTACACTTGGTGGTTATATTTTGCGCTACTTCGGTGAAAGTGTCGTAAAAAGCTTACGTGAAAAACTTTGGTCGCATCTGTTAAAACTACCGATTTCTTATTTTGATGAAAATAAGGCTGGGGAAACTAGTTCACGTCTTGTTAATGATACTGGAGTAATCAAAGATTTAATTGCTTCACAATTTCCCAACTTTATTACCGGTGCCATCCAACTGCTTTTTTCCTTAATTATTCTCTTTGTGATGGATTGGCAAATGGCAGTCTTAATTTTTACAATTGTGCCGGTTGTCATTTTAATTCTATTTCCGGTGGGGCGTATTATGGCGCGACTTGGACGTAAGCTGCAAACTGCAACGGCTGAATTCAACGGTGATGTCAGTGAGAAATTAGCCGAAGTCCGACTGATTAAATCAAGTAACGGCGAAAAGTTTGAAGAGCAAAGTGGAAAAAAGAAGATTAATAAGATCTTTAACATTGGAGTGATCGATGCCCGCGTTGAAGCTATCTTACAGCCAATCATGACAACGCTGATGATGGCAGCATTTGCCGGCATTTTAGCTTTTGGACTTATTCGTGTCGGGCAAGGTTCATTAACAAGTGGATCACTCGTTGCCTTTTTACTTTACTTGTTTAATGTGATTGCGCCATTTGCCAACTTTGCAACCTTCTTCTCGCAGATTCAAAAAGCTTTAGGTTCCACCGAACGGATCCAACAAATTTTACAAATTGAACCAGAAAAAAGTTACTTAAGTCAGCCGACAGATATAGCTAATCAAACTTTGAAGGCAGAAAACCTGGGTTTCAATTATGAGACGGATGAACCGGTTTTAAGTTCAATTTCGTTTGTTGCCAAGCCCAATTCTGTAATTGCTTTTGCTGGGCCAAGTGGCGCAGGAAAGTCGACCATTTTTGCCTTAATTGAGCGCTTCTATCACCCAACAACTGGACAAATTTTGATTGGCAAGCAAAATATTGATGAGATTGAGCTAGCGAGTTGGCGTTCACAAATTGGTTACGTGTCCCAAAATAGCGCTATTTTCTCTGGTACGATTAGAGACAATTTGGTTTATGGACTAGATCAAAAACTGACTGATGAACAACTTTGGCATGGGTTAGAGCTTGCTTATGCCGATCACTTTGTCTGTGCTTTTCCGCATCAATTAGACACTGAAATAGGTGAACGAGGCATCAAATTATCTGGTGGACAAAAACAGCGAATTGCAATTGCACGTGCATTTTTGCGCAATCCCAAAATTTTGATGTTAGATGAAGCAACTGCTAGCTTGGATTCTGAATCAGAGCGCAAGGTGCAACAGGCACTTGACCAATTAATGACAAATCGTACCACGCTGGTCATTGCCCACCGGCTAGCCACAATCGTGAATGCTGATCAAATCTACTTTATTGAACATGGTCAGATAACAGGCCATGGTACGCATCATGAATTAATGAAATCACATCCTTTATATGCGCGCTATGTTAATGAACAGATGGTTGATTAATAAAAAAGACTGCCAGAAAAGTCTTGTGCAAAACTTCATTTTGAGGTATAGTATTGAATGTGTTGCGGGCATGGCGGAATTGGCAGACGCGCAAGACTAAGGATCTTGTGATCGCTTTTTGATCGTGGAAGTTCGAGTCTTCTTGCCCGCACTAATTAATGGAGCTTCGGCTCCATTTTTTGTATCCGATAAAAGCACCTTTACTAAAAAGGTGCTTTTTTATTTTAAAAATTAATTACATTGCACATTTTTATGTCTGAAAGAGGTTATACTAAAAAGTAATAACTAAAAGAGTAAGGGAATTTCTATGCCAAAAAAACGTAGGGGCAAAAAGCAATCAAATTTTATTATTATTTTGCGAACATTTATTATCTTATTTATTTTAATTATTGCTTTTGTAGCGTTTAGATATTATCGGCGGCAAGCAATTCAAACGGAGCAAATTAGACAAGAGCAACTTGCCCGTGAAGAAGCTAGACAAAAGATTATTAGGCAGCACAAAGCATTTATTAAAGAAATTGGACCAATTGCCAAGGAAGTTGATCAGGAATTTGAGTTACTTCCAAGTATTACAATTGCCCAGGCATGTCTTGAGAGTGACTATGGTCAGAGCAGTCTGTCACAAAAGTACAATAATCTGTTTGGCGTGAAAGGCAGCAATCCGAATACCTCAGCGATTTTGAAGACAAAGGAATACCAAAAGGGTAAGTGGATTGTCGTGAAGGCACGCTTCCAAATCTATGATTCCTATGAAGCGTCAATTCGTGCGCATGCTCGGCTTTTCCAAAAAGGTACTACGTGGAATAGTCAGCAGTATAAGCATGTTCTAGCTGCTAAAAACTATCAAAAGCAGGCGCATGCATTAGTTCAGGACGGCTATGCCACAGATCCTGATTACGCGGCCAAATTAATTAAATTAATCGAGGAGTACAACCTTGATCGTTTTGATAAATAACAGGTATTCTTGCTAAAAGCTGCCTGCTTTTTTGGTACAATGAATTAGTTACATAATTTTATTTGTGAAGGGAATTATAATGAGCGAAGAATCGATTTTGGCAGGATTAAATCCGCAACAAAAAGAGGCCGTAAAAACGACAGAGGGTCCACTCTTGGTTGTGGCTGGTGCAGGCTCAGGCAAAACCTCCGTATTAACAAGACGAATTGCCTACTTAGTAGAAGAAAAACAAGTCTTGCCTTGGAACATTCTGGCAATTACTTTTACCAATAAGGCAGCCAGCGAAATGCGCGAGCGTGAACAAAAACTCCTTGGTCCTGCCGCAAATGATATTTGGATGTCAACTTTCCATGCTTTATGTGTCCGTATTTTACGGCGTGATTCAGATAAAATAGGCTACGGTCGTAATTTTTCAATTGCGGATTCAGCCGAACAATTGACTTTGGTTAAGCACATTGAAAAAGAACTGAACATTAATCCTAAAATGTATGAACCCAGAGGTATCTTGTCTGCCATTTCAAATGCTAAAAATGACCTCTTAACGCCACAAGCATTTGAGGATAGTGCTGCATCACCTTTTGAAAAAATGGCTGCTAAAGTCTATCACGAATACCAAAAACGGTTGAAACATGACCAAATTATGGATTTTGATGATTTAATTATGCAGACATTGGTTCTCTTTAAAAAAGATCCTGAAGTTTTACATTATTATCAAAATAAATTCCGTTATATGCTCGTTGACGAGTATCAGGATACTAACCAAGCACAATATGAATTATGTCATGAATTAGCGGCACAATATAAGAATATTTGTGTTGTTGGTGATGCAGATCAGTCTATTTATGGCTGGCGTGGCGCCAATATGGAAAACATTATGAACTTCGAAAATGATTACCGCGATACTGGGGTTCAAACTGTCAAATTAGAGCAGAACTATCGCTCAACTGGTCATATTTTGTCCGCAGCCAACGCAGTAATCGACAATAATCGTAATCGCAAGAAAAAGAATTTGTGGACTGATCAGGGCGATGGCGAAAAGATTACTTATTACCGTGCCCAAAGTGGTGACGATGAAGCCCACTTTATCATTTCCAAGATTCAAGAAGAAGTTGATGATAATAACCGCTCCTACAAAGATTTTGCTGTTTTGTATCGGACCAATGCCCAGTCAAGAACAGTCGAAGAAGCTTTTGTGAAGTCAAATGTTCCTTATCAAATTGTAGGTGGCCACAAGTTCTACGATCGAAAAGAAATTATGGACATCATGGCTTATCTCAAGCTGGTTGCTAATCCAAACGATTCAATGAGTTTTAATCGTATCATCAATACGCCAAAAAGGGGAATTGGCCGTGTTAGTGTTGACAAGTTTATGGATGTCGCACAAGGAAACAACTTGTCATTGATTGACGCTTTTAAGCATATTAATATATCAGGCATTTCAACACGTGCTGCAGCTAAAATGAGTGACTTTGGTGCTAAATTACGTGATGCAATTGAATATGCCAAAGATCATAGTGTTACAGGCCTAACCGAAAAGATTTTGCAGGATTTTGGCTATACAGATGCACTTAAGGCAGAACATACAATTGAAGCCGAAACAAGACTGGAAAACTTGGATGAATTTCTTTCAGTTACTAAACGTTTTGACGATCAATATGAACCTGAAGAAGATGATGCTAACGCTTTAAGTGACTTTTTAGCAGAAGTTTCATTGTTAAGTGATCAGGATGATTTAGAAAATAATGATGATCAGGTCGCATTAATGACCTTGCATGCAGCTAAAGGTTTGGAATTCCCAGTGGTCTTTTTGGTAGGCATGGAAGACGGATTATTCCCACTTTCTCGTGCCCTTTTAGAAGATGATCAATTAGAAGAAGAACGCAGACTTGCCTATGTTGGAATTACTAGAGCCAAAGAAAAGCTCTTTTTGACCAATGCTTATTCCAGAATGATGTTTGGTCGGATGCAAAACAATCCACCTTCAAGATTTTTGGAAGAAATTGATGTCGATGATCTTGACATGCAAAACTCAGTTCCAGAGGGTGTAGGAAATAGTGATTTCCAAGTTCAAACAGCTCCTTTTGCTAACGTTGATGAACGTGCGCGTGCTCAAGTTTACACACCAAAGGCAAAACCTGCTGGTGGTGCAATTGGTGCTGAAAAGAAGGGCTGGAATGTTGGCGATCAAGTTGAACATAAAGCTTGGGGCCACGGCGTTGTAACGAAAGTTAACGGCGAAGGCGAAGACATGGAGCTCGATATTGCGTTTCCAAATAAAGGAATTAAACGCCTTCTAGCAGCATTTGCTCCTATTAAAAAGGTATAATTAAAGCGAAAAACATAAATAAAAATTAATCAGGAGGAACAAAATGGCAGACTTAACTCTTGATGAGGCTAGAAAAGAAGTTGCTTCCCTCAGAGATAAACTTGACGAATGGGCTAACGCATATTATTCCAATGATGCACCAGAAGTTGAAGATAATGTTTATGATCAAAACTATCAGCGTTTGGTCGAACTTGAGCAACAGTTTCCCCAACTCGTAACGCAGGATTCAATTACTCAGCGAGTGGGTGGACAAATCGGTAGTGAATTTACCAAAGTTACGCACAAGATTCCTATGCTTTCAATGGGGGATGTTTTTTCGAAACAGGAATTACGTGAATTTGATGAACGGGTGCAAAAGCAAGTTGGTCATGAGGTTGCATATAACGTTGAGCTAAAAATTGACGGTTTATCAATTAACCTTGAATATCAAGATGGTAAATTAATGCGGGCTTCAACCCGTGGTAATGGCCAAGTTGGAGAAGATGTAACGGCTAATGCACGTTTTATTTCCGATATTCCGAAAACCTTGCCCGAAAAACTCACTACAGAGGTCCGCGGCGAGTGTTACATGGGAAAAGAAGCTTTTGCGAAGTTAAACCAAGAGCGTGACGAAAAAGGTGAAACAACTTTTGCTAACCCACGTAACGCTGCTGCGGGTTCATTGCGCCAGCTTGATGCCAATATTACGAAGCATCGCAATCTGAGCACCTATATTTACACTTGGGTTAATCCTCCTGAAGAAATTACGAGCCAGCACCAAGCAATTGAAAAAATGACTGATCTTGGCTTTCACACTGATTTAACAGGTCGTCGTCTTTCAAAGATGGATGAAATCTTTGACTTTATCGACGAATATACAGCCAAAAGAGATTCACTTGCTTATGGGATTGACGGAATTGTTTTAAAAGTTGATGACCTTGGTTTACAGAGTGAACTGGGCAATACGGTTAAAATTCCGCGTTGGGAAATTGCCTATAAATTCCCGCCAGAAGAACAGGAAACTGTGGTTCATGAAATTAAATGGACGGTTGGTCGCACCGGTGTTGTAACGCCTACTGCTATAATGGATCCAGTACAACTTGCTGGAACGACGGTCTCGCATGCCGTTTTGCACAATGCAGATTTATTACAACAAAAGGATGTACGAATTGGTGATACCGTTATGCTGCACAAGGCAGGCGATATCATTCCTGAAATTTCCGAGGTTGTGTTAGCCAAACGGCCTAAGGATTCTGAACCATATCCAATTCCTACTGAATGTCCATCTTGTGGCGAGAAATTGATTCACTTAAAAGATGAAGTGGCTTTACGTTGTGTGAACCCATCTTGTCCAGCACAGATGGAAGAGGAAATTACGCACTTTGCTTCTAGGCCAGCAATGAATATTGATGGTCTTGGTCCCAAAATTGTGCGTCAACTAATTTCCAACGATCTTGTCCATAACGTGGCAGATTTATATCACTTGCAAGCAAGTGATTTGGCTAAGCTTGATCATTTTAAAGATAAGTCTATCAATAATCTGTTAACAGCAATTAATAATTCAAAGCGTAATTCTGTTGAACTTTTGCTTACTGGTCTAGGAATTGATCATGTCGGTGCAAAGGCAGCCCGTTTAATTTCACAAAAGTTTAAAAATATGGCAAAGATTATGGAAGCTGACGTGCAAGAGGTTGCTGCTATCGATACAATAGGTATGACAATTGCTGAATCGCTAACAACCTATTTTGCTCAGGATGAAGTGGTTGAACTAGTTAAAGAATTGCAAGCTAGTGGCGTTAATATGGATTACTTGGGCGAAACGGAAGAGCAAATTGAAGATATTCCTGACAATTACTTTAAAGGTAAAACAGTTGTCTTAACTGGAACACTATCCCATTTCACGCGAAGTGAATTTACGAAGAAATTACAAGCTTTAGGTGCAAAAGTGACTGGTTCAGTTTCAAAGAAAACCGATTATGTAATTTATGGTAAGGATGCAGGTTCTAAGTATGCTAAGGCCCAGAAGCTTGGTGTAGCGTTATTAACTGAGGAAGAAGCAGTTGCTCAAGTTAAATAAAGGAACAATTAAAGTGAAAAAGTACTTACAGATAATAGCGGTTTTAGGGGCGGCACTTAGTTTAAGTGCTTGTGGGAATCTGAAAAATTCCAATTTGGCTAATAATGCCAAAACTTCAACAAATACGAATACTAAAACATATCAAACAACTGAAACTGGTAACAATGGCTATACAGTATTGTTAAAAAATGGTCACTATGTAACTAGTCCAATTACTGGTTTAACTGCAACTAGTAATGATAATTCAGTTGATACGCGTGAACTTGAACGTGGATTGGTTCAAATTTCGAAGGGTGTATATTCACCTAATTCTTATGTTTTCCAAGAGGGACAATATATTAATACGACTGTAGCCAATGATTGGCTGGGACGTAAATCAAAGGGCAATCCTTTAGGGCTTAACCCTGAACTTGGTTCAAAGAAAAAATATAATCCATACTATCTTGAAGAAATAATTGAACAAGACTTTTTGAATGGTTCAGGTTCAAGTTATCACATTGCGGGGATGAGCATTGGCTTAGCAATTAATTCGGTTGATTATTACCAGAAGAAAAAAGATGGTCCTGAATATCAAATGGCCATTTCACGTTCAAACCAAAAGCAATATGGGCAAAAAATAGCCCAAGAAGTTGTGACACGCTTGCGCAAGAAAAAAGCTTTGAAGAATATTCCAATCACAATTGGCCTTTTTTCAAAAGAAAGTAAGGACTCACTCGTTAGTGGAACTTACTTTTTGAGCGGGACAGCGGCTGCTAATAGTAGTAAAATATCTAAATGGAAAACTATTAATACCCAAACAGAAGTGTTACCGACGATTGGTGGTAAAAAGGCAATCAACAGTAACGATGCATCCAGCTTTAACAGTTTTAAAGAATCAATTCAAAATTATTTTCCAAATATCAGTGGTGTGACAGCATCGTTGCGTTATGAAAACGGAAAATTGGTTCAAGAAAATATTTCAATTACTACTCAATTTTATGGTTATGAACAAATTCAGAGTTTTACTCGTCTTGTTTTGGCTACGGCGAAAAAATATCTGCCTAACAATGTTCCTCTTGAAATAAAGATCGGTTCTGTTAATGATGTTCAAGCCTTGGTTGCGAAAGAATCAGGAGATAGTAGTTATCAAGTCCATATTTATGGCGGCGAATAAGGAGGTATATGCGTGGAAATTACAGAAGAAACAATTAAGCACGTTGCGGGATTATCGCGACTTGAAATTGATGAAAAAGAGATAGGTAAAGTTACCGAGCAAATGAGCTCAATTATCAACATGGCTGATCAATTATCAGAAGTTGATACTGAAGGTGTTGAGGAAACGGTGCAAGTAGTTGATCGTGATACTGTGTTTAGAGAAGATAAACCTGAGCACTGGGAAACTCGTGAAGAATTAATGAAAAATGTTCCTGAACAGGCCAATGGCTTTATCAAGGTTCCTGTAATTATTAATAAGGATGAGGACGAGTAATGAACTATTTAAACGAAGATATTGATTCATTAAATGAAAAACTTGCCCAAGGAACTTTGTCTGCAGACAAATTGGCGCAAGACACCGTTGAAAATATTAAGAAGACTGATGAAAAGCTAAATGCTTGGATTACAGTTCAAGAAGATGCAAAGCCTGATGAAGACTTGGATTTTGCTAATAATAAATTAGCTGGTATTCCAATTGCTATTAAGGACAACATCATCACTAAAGATGTCAAAACAACTGCAGCTAGTCATATCTTGGATAACTATATTCCTGTTTATGATGCAACTGTTATTGATCGCTTGAAGAAGGCTCATGTCACCTTTGTTGGTAAGACTAACATGGATGAATTTGCCATGGGTTCTTCAACAGAGCATTCATATTTTGGTGCTACCCATAACCCATGGGACTTTGATAAGGTTCCAGGTGGTTCTTCTGGTGGTTCAGCTGCAGCCGTTGCTGCTGGTCAAGTCGTTGCTGCACTAGGTTCTGATACTGGTGGTTCAATTCGCCAGCCTTCAGCTTTTAATGGTATTTTTGGTATTAAACCAACTTATGGCCGTGTTTCACGTTGGGGTCTTATTGCCTTTGCTTCATCACTTGATGAAATTGGTGTTATGAGTAAACGTGCAAAGACTTCTGCACAAGTTCTTAACGTTATTGCTGGTTCAGATGATCATGATTCAACTCTTTCCACAAGAGCAGTACCAGACTTTACAGAGTACATTGGCAAGGACGTTAAGGGTCTGCGTGTTGCTGTTGTTAAAGAATACATGGATGCCGTTGATGGTGAGATGCATGAAGTAATCCAAAACCAAATTGATGTTTTAAAGGATGCTGGTGCAATTATTAATGAAGTTTCATTACCATTAACAAAATATGTTGTTCCTGACTACTACATTATCGCTTCAAGTGAGGCTTCATCAAATCTTCAGAGATTTGATGGTATTCGCTATGGTTACCGTGCTGAAGATGCCAAGAACTTGTTAGACGTATATGTAAAATCTCGTTCAGAAGGTTTTGGCGAAGAAGTTCAACGTCGTATTTTGCTGGGTTCATTTGCTTTATCAGCTGGTTCATATGACCGCTTCTTTAGACAAGCTTCTAAGGTTAGAACATTGATTTGTAACAACTTTGATAAGATTTTTGCTGATAACGATGTAATTGTTGGGCCAACCACAACTACACCTGCATTTAACATTGGTAGTGAAATTTCTGATCCAATTAAAATGTACAATAACGACATTCTAACCATTTCTGCTAACTTGGCTGGAATTCCAGCTGCTAGTGTGCCTGCTGGTCTTGTTGATGGCATGCCAGTTGGTTTGCAAGTGATGGCTAAGCGCTTTGATGAAGGTAGCATTTTCCAAGTTGCAGACTTCATTGAACGTAACAATAAGTTTTATGAAAAAACACCAGCTGGAATGGAGGATTAATTAATGAACTTTAAATCAACAATTGGATTCGAAGTCCACTTCGAATTAAAAACTAAGAGTAAAATTTTCTCACCTTCACCAGTTAGTTATGGTGCAAAGCCTAACACAGAAACCAATGTAATCGACTGGGGTATGCCTGGTGTTTTACCATACGTTAATAAAGATGTTTACCGTTTGGGAATTATGGTTGCTTTAGCAACGCACTCACATATTTTGCCAACAACACACTTTGACCGAAAGAACTACTACTACCCAGATAGTCCAAAGGCATATCAGATTACACAGTTCTTCCAACCACTTGCGCGTGACGGCTATGTTGAAATAGAAGTACACGGTAAGAAGAAGCGTATCGGTATTCACGAAATGCATATCGAAGAGGATGCCGGTAAGAACACTCACGGAACTAATGGTTTTTCATATGTTGACCTAAACCGTCAAGGTGTTCCACTACTAGAAGTTGTTTCTGAACCTGAAATTTCTGATCCTGATGAAGGTTATGCATATTTGGAAAAATTGCGTAAAATTGTTCAATTCACTGGTGCTTCCGACGTTAAGATGGAAGAGGGTTCAATGCGTGTTGATACCAACATCTCAATTAGACCTGCCGGTCAAAAGGAACTTGGTACCAAGGTCGAAATGAAGAACCTTAACTCTTTTGAACACGTACGTAAATCACTCGCATACGAAGAAAAACGTCAAGCTCAAGTTTTGCTTTCGGGTGGTCGTGTTCAAATTTCTACTCGTCGTTTTGATGAAGCAACTGGTAAAACTGTTTTGGAACGTGTTAAGGAAGGTGACGCAGATTACCGTTACTTCCCTGAACCAGATATTGCACCTGATCACATCAGTGACGAGTGGATTGAAGAAATTAAGTCCAGCTTACCTCGTTCGGCTGAAGAACGTTACAACCAATACGTCAATGAATTCGGTTTGAAGGAATATGACGCAAATGTTCTTCTTCAAACAAAGGAAAGCTCTGACTTCTTTGATAAAACTGTTGCTGCCGGTGCTGATCCTCAATTAGCAGCCAACTGGATGAACACCCAAGTTAATGGTTACCTAAATGATAACCGTGTTGAACTTGCTGACATTAAGTTGACTCCAGAAAACTTGGCAGCAATGATCAAGTTGATTAAAGATGGTACCATCTCTTCCAAGATTGCTAAGAAGGTCTTTGCTGAAACAATTGCTAATGGAACTAATCCGAAGAAATATGTTGAAGATCAAGGAATGGTTCAGTTATCTGATACCAGTGTCTTGGAACCAATGGTTAAGGAAGTCGTTGATAACAACCCACAATCCGTTGAAGACTTCAAGAACGGTAAGGATCGTGCAATTGGCTTCTTAGTTGGTCAAATCATGAAGCAAACTCGTGGTAAAGCCAATCCTAAAGTGATTAACCAATTGCTAAACGATGAATTGCAAAAACGTTAATGTCAATTTTTAAGTAATAAGGTAGTAACTATGACTAAAAAAGCAAGATTAATCTATAATCCTGTATCTGGTCACGAACAGATGCCCAAGAATGTCGCTGACATCTTAGACGTGTTAGAGCAAGCAGGCTATGAAGCAAGTGCTTATCGAACAACACCTGAAAAGCAAAGTGCTCAAAAAGAAGCAACGCGTGCAGCCAAAGCTGGCTTTGATTTAATTGTTGCAGCTGGTGGTGACGGCACAATCAATGAAGTTGTTAATGGGATTGCCTTTTTGGAACAACGTCCAAAAATGGCGATTATTCCTGCAGGAACAACTAACGACTATGCTCGTGCATTGCGCATACCGCGTGATAGTATATCAGGTGCAACTAAGGTCATTCTCAACAACAAAACCCGTAAGATGGATATCGGGGAAGCAACATTTGGTGAGGATAGACAGTATTTTGTTAATATCGCCGCTTGTGGCTCGTTAACAGAACTAACTTACGATGTTCCTTCCGAAGTTAAATCAGCTTTGGGCTATACTGCATACCTAATCAAGGGAGCAGAGATGTTACCTCATTTGACTGAAAATGAACTACGTCTTACCTATGATGCTGGTGTGTATGAAGGTAAATTATCAATGCTATTATTGGGTATGACCAATTCAATTGGTGGCTTTGAACAAATTATGCCTGATGCAGAGCTTAGTGACGGACTGTTTCAATTGATTATTGTTAAGCCATCTGAGCCAGTTAAATTGTTGAAACTGATGGCTTTAGCCATGAATGGTAAGCACGTTGATGATCCAGATATTATTTACACTAAAACCCGTAGCTTAAAGATTGAGCTGGTAGGTAAAAGCTTAGGACAAAAGTTACCAGTCAATCTTGATGGTGAAATTGGTGATTACTGTCCAGTTACTTTTAAAAATTTACAGCAACGAATTGAATTCTTTGTTGGAGAATAAAACGCAAATACAAAAAAAGATCGCTCATAAACGAGCGATCTTTTTTATTGCTTATTTTTAATTAATTAGCGTAATCAATGTCTTCTTTTGGTTGAACCTTGAATTCACGATAATCAGTTTCTTTTTCCAATTCAGGAGTTAATCTTACACATCTGATTCGTTGGTTACCGTAAGTTGCGTAGTAGTAACTTCTTGATTCAGCACACATATAAGCAGTGTAGCAAGTATAGTCAAAGGTATCGTCAGTAGTAACAACAATTCCACGAGGGATGCTAACAGATTCCAAAATATGGTGAGAAAGAGTAACTGCTGAAAGTTCATTTTCTGGTTGCTCAACATTGTTCTTCATGAAAGCTGTTCTGACAAAACGTGAAACTGGCGTAAAGTCACCAGGTAAGCCAAATGTTCCTGAACCTTGACTGAAAGGTTTCAATGTTTTACCCAAAAATTCAATGTCTTCATGTTGCTTTGGCTGAACAGATAGGTAGTTACGTAAATTAGTTTCATGCCAGTGGTAATCAGGACTGTTAGTCATAACACCGATTGAGTCTTCAATAACATGAACGCCATCTTTTTCTGGTTCAACAATTAAGCTCTTGCCTGAGGTATCGGAGAAGATGAAGTGTAATGGTGGAACTACTTTCAAAGTTACGCTAGCTTCATTAACAATTGAAATCTTCTCATCAAATAACTCTTTAACTTCCGCAAGTGAAGCAGCTTGAGACAAAACAGCTGAAATTACTTTGTCTGGTGAAACAGCCCAAGTGTTGTCTGTAGCCTTTTCCTTATAGCTTGCATAGCCAGGGAAGTATAGGACACCAGCAGTAACACCAGCGTCGTTAACGCCATCACAAGTTACTGGTGCATTATCAACTTCCTGAATGCTGCCCATACCGATAAAAGCATGCTTACTAGTGATCTCTTCTTTGTCATCATAAGAGACGGCAAAAGTTTTGTTTTTTGGAACAAAGACAACTTGTTCTGCCATTTCCATCATAAAGTCCATTGTTCGTGACAATAGGTGTTTATGATCCTTTGTTTCCAGTGTAAAACTACTACAACCAATCATATTGTAACCTCCTGCTTAATTAGTCTTATAAAAAATATTTATATAATTTAACATATATGTTAAAAGTATAGGAGTGTTAGAGACTTAATTCAAGCTATATTAAGAAAAATATTAAAGAAAAATAGCGATTTACTCATCATAATTGTATATGGAGTTTTTGGAACATAAAAAAACTTTGCCACCTGTTTAAGTGACAAAGTCTTTAAATAGTTAGGTTAGCTTCAAATTAGTTATTGCTGCTATTGCCGCTACCACCAAAAATTTCTAATAAGAACATGAAGATGTTCACGAAATCAAGGTAGAGCTGCAATGCGCCAAGAACAGCTAAGCCATTAGTTGAAACTTGATTGCCGTATTGGCTATAAATGATTTTCATTTTGTTAGCATCACTAGCAACTAAACCAGTAAAAATAATTACACCAATAAATGAAAATACGTATGTAACTGCTGGGCTGTTTAAAAACATATTAATAAGCCAAGCTACTAAAAAGCCAGTTAAAGCTGCACCCAGATAGGCATTCCAATTAGATAGATCTTTCTTGGTAAATGTACCGAAGAGTGCCATTGCAATAAAGACAGCTGCTGATGAAACAAAAGCAGTAGTAATTTGAGAGCCGGTGTAAAAACCAGCGATTAATGCAAACTCAAAACCATAGATAATAGATAAAATGGCCAACATAATCATGCTAGCAATCGGACTACGGCTAGCATTAAAACTAATTCCCATTGATAAACCAAGTGGAACTAGCAAAATGAGCCACATCATAGCTACAGGCATATTCATTACTGCAGATCTGAAAACGGTCATTGTTAAGTAAGCTGCTGAGGCCGAAATCAATACGGCTACAGCCATTAGTGAATACATTTTGGTTAAAAAGCCGTTGGTTTCAGAAATACTGTGAATTTGTCGCTTATTTGAATTAGTATCAAAATCGTTCATAATTAACGTCCTCTCTATAAATAAGATTAATAATAAACCTAACACAGTTTGAGTAAAGAGTGAAGCAATCTTGCTGTAAATTAAATCAATGTTAAGAATGACCAATGCCGTTACTTTAACCAGTTTTTTTAGTAAAATAGTTATGTTAATTATTGTTTGTAAAAAAGGACAAAAAATGGAAAAAAATCAAATTATCGACTTAGAAATAACTGACTTATCATATGAAGCAATGGGTGTAGCCCATTATGAAGGCATGACTGTCTTTGTCACTAATGCCCTGCCAGGTGAGACAGTTAAAGCCAAAATTTTAAAGGTCAAAAAGAACTTTGCTTTTGCTAAAATTGAAGAAATTGTAAAGGAAAGTCCTGATCGAGTAAACATTGAACTTAACCAGTGGGTTCAAACAGGGTTAGCATCTTTAGCACATATCAAATATGATAAGCAATTAGAGTTCAAACGTAACCAAGTAGTGAACTTATTGAAAAAGGCACACTTAGATGATGTAGAAGTAGGTGAAACTTTGCCTAGTCCTGAAGAAACGGGCTACCGTAACAAGGCACAGGTTCCGGTAAGAGAAGTTAATGGACAACTTGAAATCGGCTTTTTCAGACGTCATTCGCACGATTTAGTGCCACTAACTAATTTCTTTACCACTGATCCAGAAATTGACCGTGTTTTGGTTGCCGTTAGAGATATATTGCGTCAGTACCGCGTCCCTGCATATGATGAAGTGCACAACAAAGGTGAAGTACGGTATTTAGATGTTCGTCGGAGCAAGGCTACCGGTGAAATCATGGTGATTTTAGTTTGCTTGCATAAAGATTTTCCACAGTTACCAAAAGTAGCAGAGGCTATTAAACAAATTGATGGTGTCACTAGCTTAGTATTGAATTATAACCCAAAGAAGACCAACGTTATCTTGGGTAAGGTAGATTACTTAATTTTTGGTAAACCACAGATTACTGATCAAATTGATGATGTGAAGTTTAGAATCTCACCTGAGAGTTTCTTCCAAATTAACTCACTTCAAACACCACGTTTATATGATTTAGCCATCAGAAAGGCTGAACTGGCTTCCGATGATGTAGTCGTCGATGCATATTCAGGAATTGGTACCATCGGTTTGACTGTTGCCAAGCATGTTAAAGAAGTTAGAGGAATTGAAAGTGTCCGTGATGCTGTTAAGGATGCCAATAACAACGCTGAACTGAACAATATCGACAATGCTAGATATGTTGCTGGTAAGGCAGAAGAGGTAATGCCTAAGTGGGCAGCCAAAGGGATGAAAACAGATGTGATTTTTGTTGACCCACCTCGAAAGGGTTTGACTTCAGAATTTATTGATGCCGCTGTTAAAACAAATCCAAAGAAGATTGTTTATATCTCATGTAACCCCGCAACAATGATTCGTGATCTGCAAGAATTGCAGGAGCATGGCTATAGTTTTGAGCGCATTGATCCAGTTGATATGTTTCCACAGACACCTCATGTTGAAGCTGTGACGGTGCTGGAGCGACGTTAGAATTATAAACCTTTGATTTTAAACACTTTTATAAGCAAAGACGATTAAATCCGAAATAAAGAGATTTAATGTGTTGTTGTTTATAGACCTAGTAAGTGGCAAAACAACAAACAAAAATCAAATATTAAAGTAAAAGTAGCTATTGGCATATCAATACTTTATAAAAACGCTTTTTTAAAAAGCGTTTTTTTGTAACAAAATTAAGTTAATAAAATCAACAGGAATAATATATAGATGAGCTTTCAAGAGCTGCTTACTATGATAACACTACTAGTATTGTTAATTTATTGTTAATTCTGCTGCGAGAAGTAGTAAATTGGAATTTTTAATAATAATATACATAGTACTGAACTAAATGATTATATCTATGATTGTTGCTTAAATATAAAAAAATAAAGTAGTTTCCGAGATATGATAAGAAATCAGTAGAAATTACAATTGGCAAAAGGAGAGAATAAAATGGGCTTTTATGTAATGATTTTTTCAATGTTAATAGGTATTTTTTTAATAGCTTTAGGAATTATTCGTAGAAAGAGAAACTTTTGGTATAAAATTTTGATTGCAGTAGGAGTGTTATTAGTTCTTTTTGCGATTTATTTAGGATTTCCTAAATAATGAACTTTAAGTAATATAAAGATAACTGCTATATAAAATATATAGTATTCTGTATTCTATCTTTTAAATACTTCTATGAAAGACAGTAGTTTGCGCTACTGTCTTTTTTTCTATACTCATCTTTCAAGTTTTCTTGATGATTCCTTCAAGTAGTTTTGAGAGTGGTGAATAAAGAACAATAAGCTTTTGCTAAACAGCCAAGTTCTTGATAAAGTTGATAGATATATATTCGAGAGTATTGTAAAAAGGTGATTGTGGTTAGTATAGAAGAGAATGGAACTATCGATTTCATAAGATCATATTATTTATCTATAAAGCAGGATTGGCAGATATACACGATGGTAGTAAGTTTAAATCTAAAAAATGCAAAAAATCTAACAACCTGAAATCAATATCTCAAGGCCTTTGGATCGAGAAAATGTAAGTGTAGTTTAATTTAAGGAACTAGTACTGAAAATTATCTGATGTCAGTTTTAAATTTAAGCAGGAATTTGCGAACGCATAAAAAAGTTTCTCATAGAGTAATAAATATTGTATTATTAAACTGTGTACTTTTATGGAGAGTGAAAATATGTATTTCAGTTATAATAAACTATGGAAGTTATTGATTGACCGTGGCTGGAAAAAGAAGGATCTACGAGATAAGAGTGGAATTAGCTCAGCATCAATTGCTAAGTTAGCAAAAGGTGGAAACGTTACGACTGAGGTCTTATTAAAGATATGCAAAGCCTTAAATTGCAATATTAACGACATTATGGAAATAAAAAAAATGTGAAAATGGAGCAGAATGTGGAAAAAAAATTCAAATTAATAAAAGGCGACTGTTTGTTATCAATGAAGTCGATGCCAGATAATAGTGTTGACTTGATATTAACCGATCCACCATACAATATTGGAAAATTTATGCAAAACAGACAGGCAAATTTGAACCGTATGAGACAAAATTTCTTTGTTGGAGCTGGCTGGGACAATGATGACTATACAGAATGGATTAAAAACATGTCTTTATTTTTTCAGGAAGCGCATAGGGTATTAAAAAACAAAGGCACGTTACTAACATTTATGTCAGCACTGAAGGTTGAAAGCATAGTTGATGTGGCCAATGCAGCTGGTTTCTACTACAAAACTACGGGTATATGGCATAAAACTAATCCAATGCCTAGAAACATGAACCTACATTTTGTTAATTCCAATGAGTCATGGATATATTTCATTAATGACGGTAAAACCGGAACATTTAACAATGATGGTAAATTAGAACTTGATTTTGTTCAAACTAGTGTGACACCTAATAGTGAAAAAAAATATGGAAAGCACCCAACACAAAAGCCAGTAGCACTGATGAGACATTTTGTGGAATTATTGTCGAATGAAGGCGATGTGGTTTTAGACCCTTTTATGGGCAGTGGTTCGACGGGAGTGGCAGCGGTTGGTATGAATAGAAAATTTGTGGGCATTGAGCTGTCTACACGATATTTTGATATTGCCGCAAAAAGAATAGATAACATGAATGATGTTTAGAAAAGACTTGATATGTAGGTGAATGAGATGAAAGTAATTGACTTGTTTTCGGGGATAGGTGGTCTATCTGAGGGATTTAGAGAAGCTGGATATGATGTGGTTATAGCTAATGAAATTGATGAAGAGATTGCAAAATCGTATAAGAAAAATAATCCTAACACGGTAATGATTAATGCAGATATCACAAAAATGGATATACCTTTTGTATTTAAAAAATACAGAAATTGTGATGTCGTTTTGGGTGGACCACCCTGCCAAGGGTTTAGTCAAAAAGGGAAAAGGCTAAGCTTAAAAGATCCCAGGAATTATCTTTTTAGGTATTTTGCTAAAGTTGTAGATTACGTTCGCCCACAATTTTTTGTAATGGAAAATGTTCCAAATCTATTAACAACTTCAGATGGTTACTTTAGGAAAGAAATAGATGATATTTTTTCAGATATGGGTTATTTGGTCAATATGTCAGTATTAAATGCAACTGACTACGGAGTACCACAAAATCGAAGGAGGGCGATTATAATTGGAGCTTTGGGTGATATAAAGATAAAATTTCCACCTAAAAAGGAAATCAAAGTAAATACATGGGATGCAATTAGCGATTTATCTTTTTTAAATAGTGGGGAAGGTAAATTTAAGCAAGAATACCGATTTCCAGCAAAAACAGAATATGAGAAAAAGCTAAGAAAGAACTCTCATTACTTATATAATCACAAGGCAACTAAGCATAGTGAAAGAGCCATAAATCGTATGAAATTAATTCCAGAAAATGGTGATAGAACTAATTTGCCGAAGGAAGAGCTAACTAAGTCAATTTACAGTGGTACATGGGGCCGAATAATTAAAGATCAACAATCCGTAACAATAACTACTAGATTTGATACACCAAGTTCTGGAAGATTCACACATCCCTTTTTGAATAGAGCACTTACAGTTAGAGAAGCAGCAAGGATTCAATCATTTCCTGATACAGTCGTATTTTATGGAACAAAAAGTTCCCAAATGAAACAAGTTGGTAATGCTGTACCACCTATACTAGCAAAAAAGATAGCAGAACAAATTTTATGTTATAAAGGAGATATATAAAGTTTATGAGTGATGACATTTATCCTAAAGAAATATCAAGGTCAAATCCTGTCAATGCGAGATTGGGAATAAAATCCTCGTTTAAAAATGCTAAACGAAATTTAGGATTACTTGTTCTTTTGTGGATGGCCAATGATAAATTATATAGATATAGTTTTTTTGAATCCCGAGGCGATAGTATTGTCTTAAAAGGAAACTATCTAAAAAGATTGTATGACTATATTAAACCCAATTTAAACAACGTCCAATCTCGTAATGATTTTTCTTCATTTATTAGTAAATTCGAATTACTAACTGCACAGCTGGAACAAATTCAAGTAGCGTTTCAATTAGTGTGGAGATTAGCAGCTATTAGTTTTGAAGACAATGAATTGCCTAATTCAAAAGAGAGAACTGGGAATAAGAGATATCCCAAAATAATTACATACACAAGCAATCTGGATTTGATTATAGACTCTTTTCTTGGACAGGAAGAATTGTTGAAATCTGTGTTGATCAGATGGATTTTGCCAAAGGGTGACACTTCATTTGATAAGAAATTGAGTGATGATCAAATAAACCAAGGTGAAAAAAAACTATTAAAAATTCTTTCTCTTTTATCAGATCAAACAGCTTTTAAGATTGTTAAAAATGATAATGATATTATTTTTCAGAAAAATGGCATCTATGAAGCAATAGGTGAAAATGGTGAAGGCAGTTTAATTAATATTTCGGGTGATGAAGAAGTAAAGGGTCCTTTACGTATAATAACAGCAGCAATAAAAGATGATACTGAACCATTTTTAAAGGTTAGTAAAAAAAAGAAAGGTCATGTGAAATTAAAAGATTCTTCTACAGATAGCATTAAAAACTATGCTGAAAGAGTTAAAACAAATCTACGTATTTCAAATGTGGATTTGAACTCTGAGTTGGCCAAACAAAAAACAGTAAAGGGTATGGATGATATATCTTCTTTAGATGGTTTTGGGAAAAATATTATCTATTATGGGGCTCCAGGTACTGGTAAGTCTTATGGTTTAACCGAATTGATTAAAGAAAGTGGGATAAATGACTATGATCCAAAAGCTGGAAATGAATTTGTAGAAAGGATTACTCTACATCCAGAGTATACTTATTCAGATTTTGTTGGACAAATAATGCCAGTTGTTAAATCATCCTCAAACGAGTCAGGCGAAAAAGATATTAGTTATGATTTTCAGCCAGGTGATTTTACTAGAATACTAAAAATTGCCTTCGAAAACAAGGATCACCCTGTCTTTTTAGTTATGGAGGAAATGAGTAGGACAAATATTGCGGCAGTGTTTGGTGATTTATTCCAACTTCTGGATCGTGATAAAGATGGAAATAGTGAATACGCTATTGATAATCCACTTATAGCTAAGTATATTTTTGCTGACGAATATAAAACTAAGATATACCTACCGTATAATTTGATGATTGTCGGCACAGTCAATACTAGTGACCAGAATGTATATGCAATGGATACGGCATTTAAGCGAAGATTTGAGTGGAGATATGTATCAACTATTCCTGAAAAGGATTTTGATAATAATCCAGAATTATCGTTTATTGATAAAGATCAAAATGAACGATGGATATTATGGGAAGATTTTTTTGAAACTTTAAATGATTATATCGTTAATAACCTTAAATTGAGTGAAGACAAGCAGATAGGTCCATACTTTATTAAATTCTCAACAGATAAATCCTTATCTTACGAGAAGAACCTTGAAAACAATAACAACCTGATTAAAAATAAACTGTTGCAATATCTATGGGAAGACGTTGCAGTAGTGTCAAATATAACATCTGATCAAAATTTATTTTCGGGAAAAATTCGAAGTTTTTCATCGTTGTATTCTAGATATGAAAATAAAAAAACTATATTTTCTGATTCGTTTTTGAATTTATTGCAGCTCAAAGAGAAAAATACTAGTGAAAATAATGAGTAATATTAATATTGTTGCCATTCAAGAAGGGGCAGTGATCCCAGATAACATTGTTAATAAATACCACCTTACATTTGCGGATGTAGATAAAAATGCTAACTTCGAACGAATTAGCTCTTTTTGTGGTGTTGTACGAAGAGGAACATCTATATTGGTTTCATTTCCAAAACACTATATAAATTTGGATGAATTTAATCAATTACCTAATTCGGATAAACTAAAACATATCCGTTTGATTTTAAAGACAATTGTAAGCTATGAATTGAATCCCGCTTATTCGTCATTTAGAAAAAAAGATGATCTAAACACTTCTTTTTCTTTTAGCTCTTTTTTTAATATTTATAATTATTTTCAAAAATATGGTCTATATATGAAAAAAAGAGGAAATATAAAGAAGGGATATAGTGGTAAGATTTCTTGGAAAGACACAATTCATAAATCTCAAAAGGTAATTAGTAATGGAAATTTGGTTTTCTTTCCATTTTTCGTTCGACAACATATAAGTGATGAAGATTTTATTACTAATTGTATGGTTTTTGCAATTAATTATACTGAAGAAATATTTGGTGATTTGCTAGATTTACCAGATAATTCAGCTATCGCTGTACGTGGTGTTGAAAGATTATTAAGGGAAAATAAAGAAGCCGTTATCTTCAAATTAGGAATAATGAGGAGAGAAATCTTTAAAGATATAGATAAAAAACTTTTGGATGATTTGATAAATTTTTTTAGAGGTATTAATGATAACCCAAACAACGTTAGAGATATTAAGCATTACCATTTCAATAATGTTTGGGAAAAAGCAGTAGAAAATTATCTGAATAATCATTTTGTTAAAATAGAGGATAATAAGCTGATTTTTGGGATACCAGAGAAAGTGAATAGGTTTAGTTTTAAGAAGCTGGTATTGAAGAACTACAATAATGTTTCTGGTCATAAAAATGATACCTTACAACCAGATCATTATTATTATGACGAAAGTAAAAAAGCACAGTATATTTTTGATTCTAAATACTATAACAACATTTATGGATTGAATCATAAACAATTTGTTTACCATATGATTCTATCTAATAGAGCTCAAAAAACGTATGACGCTCTAATAATGCCAAATGAAGGACAAACATTTACTGAGGTATATCTCGATCTTGCAACAGAGTATTTACCAGAAAAAATTAAAGAAGTAAAAATTTTACTTACTCATTTAAGAACGCAAGACGTATTAAAAGATTTCACTGAGACATAAATTTTGTATTTCAAACAATTGCTTGTAACATTTATTGTTTAAGAACAATAAATGTAAAACAGTAAGCTGATGGTTAGAAGCTACTTTTCTATGTTTATCACTATTCAAAAGATGGAAGACTAAACCGAATTTTGCTTTAGTCTTACTTGACGAATTACAGCATAAAGGGATTAAAGCACTAAATATGGTTGTGAATATACTGACCAAGCTGAAATCTTGGGATATTATATTGCGAATAATAGATTGACCAGTTATTACATGATAGATTTATTGGTTTACATTATGTATGTGACAAGCTTATTTGGCTTTAAGCAAGAGGGGCTGAAAAATGTGTTAGATGAACTCAAGCAGGTTGAAAAGAATTCGATAATTGTGAAGTTTATACTCTGGAAGGATTTTCAGAATTTTGGAGAGGAAGACTGTGATGAATTTTAGTTTAAAGAATGCTAATATTTTGGGAACGTGATGTTGTATGTGTCCAAGATATCTGTGAACTTGGAATTAATAGAAATAAAGCAAATTTTGAAAAGCACACGATAATTTAGATGATTTTTAGTTTTATCCATTTGAATTTTTGGTTAATCAATTCATATCCATTAGCAAACAGAAAGTCAAAGCTATTTATTGATAATTTGATACAAGTGGGGTTGAATTATTATTTGCGTCTTTAGTTTGAGTTATCGGTTATAATGGGTTAAAGGTGCTGAACATAAGTAAATTCCGAAAAAACTTCTAGAAAAGAGGGAAGCTTTCAGTACATTTTCGAGAAACTGGCAGAATTATTAAGGCAGAAGAGCAATTAAATAAGGTGCCTAAGACGGTAGATAAATTTATTAATCTAACCAATTCATATTTTTACAAAGTAATGGTTTAAAACCTGTTGACAACCCTAAGTTTACCAATTTTTCTGTTGATAACGATGAGATGATAAGACAGTAAAAATAAATAAGAAGAAATTTAAAGACCAGTTTGGATTAGTAGAGAATCTTTTGAATAAACCCAAACATGTAATTTGGATGAAATTTGCGAAAAATGGGCAGTTAGGTGTTGTAGCTGCAAGCAATGACTATAATTTTGATATACCACCAAGTTCAGAGGTTTACGATGAAACAACTGATGGTAAACCAAAAAGTAATAGTAACGGATGGAAATATACTACTTCTGGAATTATCCTTCATAAATTGAATTTGGAATGGGATGAATCATTTCTGTTAATATTTCCGCTTCAAGGTATTGAAGATAGTTGGCTTAAAGATAAGATATTGAAACAGGAATGGGGAATTTTCTCATTGAAAATGATGTTCCAATAATAGATTTTTATTCACATATATTTTAGAGTTTATAAAGACGGCTTAGGCGGTCTTTTTTTATTTCATAGTTTTTCAGTAACATTGGTTTCATTTGTAGATAGCACTTATAATGTTGTCCGAAATGCAGATCAGACTGTTTCTGCACGAATCATGGTTACTGCTTTAAATGATGAAATTGTTCCCACCTAGTTTATACGTAATTATAGGTTAAGCTGTTGTACTTTAGTTCCTATCATTTGTATCTAAACGGTGTTTAGCTATAAAATTCAGTCAGATGAAATTCAATTATAAAGACGGAGACAATTCATGAAAGACTGAGGCTATCAAAATGGATAAATGGCAGGAAAAATGGGCCTACAACAAATATTGGGTGATGGCACGATCGCAGCAATGTTATGAGCAGATTAGACTACTAGCTAAAGATAACGAGTGGTCAGCTCAAAAGAATGCTGAATTCGAACGCTTATTAGAAAAGGCTGAAGGTCAAACACCAACAGTTAAAACTTTAACCAATGCTTACCAACATGTTTGGGGCTACTTTAAGAAGATTGCGACAACCATAGAAAAGCAAACCTATTTACAGTTATTACAAGAATTATCGCCCCAAAATAATGATTTGGGCCCATTTTTAAAACATTTAACTGAAAAGTATCAAGTTTCTTATTTATTGAACTCACGTTTAATTCAGGAGTGCAAAGAAAAATCATGAGATTATGGCATCAAGATTTACTTTGGCGGTTGCCTAGGCAGCAGTTATTAGGACAACATCGTGAAATTACAGCTTTACGAGGCCGAGGATGGGGCAAAAATCATGCCACTGTTAATTATGTTTTCCAATATTCGCCGTATAAGCTGTACCAGTTTCATCTACTAGTATTAGCTGAAATGCAACGACGCCATTACCATCCTGATCTTAATTGGTTTGATCCATACTATCGCGGGCAATATTGCCCTAGGTATGAAACATTACCAGCTATTCCATGGACTGATCCAATTTATCCAGAGCATGATGATACTTATTTACAAATCTGTTTGGATAATTTGCACCAAAAAGGCATCGATTTGTATTAACTTTGACTTAATTAAAGACAGGAAAGAATCACTTAAGACATTAAAGGAATCATGATGACTTTTGGCTAAATTACTTTGAAAAACACAAGTAAAAAAGGTTGAGCGTTGTAATATAAATGCTCAACCTTTTTTATTTTGTAATTAAATTACTTTTCTTTGATTTTTTTGTTAATGCTTTTAACGTCTTTTACAGCTTTATGGTAACTGCAATACCAGATAATAATATAGATCAGGATAAAAACTACAGTAAATTTTGATAAGTTAATCAAGTTTAATGGAACCCAGCCAGCTAAGAGGGCTAAAGGAACAAAGCCAAGGTAGTAGGTAAAGAAGTTAACTATCGTCTTTTTTAGTAATGACCATTGGCTAATACTAAAAATAAAACTACCAAATCCGAATAGCGCTCCAGTTACCGCCCATAGAATGACTGAGACGGTAAAAGCATCAAGCGAATTGCTAAATTTTGACGTAAAAGAAGGATCTGATGGAACGTAACTAGAGCTTCGTGATAGGTAATTACAAATAATCGAAATTACCAAACCAATGAAGATGCCCTCAGTAGCAGACATGTATAAATAATAGATAAATCTTTTAACGTTTTTCATATTCCTAACCTCTCTTTCAAGTTTTTAATATTCCTGCGAGAAATTTGTACGCGATGATTGTTGGTTAAAACAACATCAATTAATCCGTTATCAAGTATTTCAAGGTGATCGATATGCTGATAATTAAAGACAGCGCTACGGGATGCTTCAATGAAGTAACTGGGCAAATCAGTTTTTAGATTTGATAAGCGGTCATTATAAGATAACTGTTGCTTTTCAGTGAAAACTGAAATATCACGGTTGGCTACTTCCAAAGCATAAATGTCTTGATACTTAACTGGAATAATCTGTGACTGGTAATGACACCAGATTGCATCATCACTTTGTGCTAATTTTTGTAAAAAATCATTGATCTCGGGTGTGATTTTTCTGAGCCACAACTCACCGTGCTCTTCTTTTAAGTTGGGATCAACGTGACAATTAATTTTCATGTTTAAGCTCCTTTCTGCTACCCAGTATAATTGATAAATTTTGCTTTTATTTGGTAATACCTCAAATGGTTGGAAAAGTGTCAATAGTGGTTGGAAAAGTGGGAATATTGGATTTTGACTTTAGAATTAAAAGATAGTTTGAGCACATGAATATACTAAAGTATAATTTAAAATGAGATTAGTTTTAACTATTTATGTTAAGAAAAGAAGATGGGGATTACTTATAGATGACACAGGAAATTAAACGTTGTGATTGGGCAACAAAGAATAAAATAGAGCAGGAATATCATGACACAGAATGGGGAATTCCTGTACATGACGATAGACAGTTGTTTAAAATGCTAGTTTTGGAAGGAAAGCAAGCAGGACTGAGCTGGACAACAATTTTAGCTAAAAAAGAAACTCTCTGCGAAGCATTTGATGATTTTGATCCTGCAGCTTTAGTTACTTATGACGATAAGAAGAAGGCAGAGCTTTTACAAAATGATGGAATTATCAAGAATAAGTTGAAAATTAATGCAGCTATTAGCAACGCCCATGCATATTACGATGTTTGTGAACAATACGGTTCTTTGGACAAATACCTTTGGTCATTTGTTAATAATAAACCTATTATTAATTCTTGGAAGAGCACCGAAGAAGTACCAGCAAGTACACCATTATCAGATAAATTGAGTAAAGATTTAAAGAAACAAGGTTTTAAGTTTGTTGGATCAACAACAGTTTACGCATTTATGCAATCTGTTGGGATGGTGAATGACCATCTTGATAGATGTTCTTTTAAAAACAAATAGTTAATGCTATTAAGTCATTGTAGTAAATAAGGAATGAAGATGATGAAAACAATTGATGAGCTGAGATTGGATTGTGCTCTAAAACAAAAAAGAGGTCTACATATAATATTAGCCTCCATTATTATTTGGTTAGCTATTGCGGTTATTCACTTATTGCCTATTTCAATTTTAACGAAAAACCTCTTTACTTTTGTTTGTGCTGCAATATTGCTGCCGTTATCTTACTTTGTTTCTAAGTTAATTAATGTTGATTTTCAAAACAAAAGTAATCCATTGACTGAGTTAGGAATATTATTTTCTGTTAACCAAGTACTGTATTTGCTAATTGCCATGTGGATTTATCCAACTATACCAGAAAAAATGCTTATGATATTAGCAATTATTTTTGGTGCACATTTATTACCATATAGTTGGCTTTATAGATCTCAGGTTTATTTTGCTTTGTCAATTTTGATACCTTTTATAGCATTAATCATTGGATTAAACTTTGAGCCAGCAATTTTGGCTTTGACAATGATGGGAATTGAAATTATCTTTTCCATTGCTTTAGTACGAGAAAATAGAAAAATTCTCAAGAAATAAGCCTATTTAAACTTTCTGATTGAAAAATTCAAAATGGTACAATTAGGTAGTAACTAATAAGTTAACTAAATAAATTCAAAACCAAGGTTGTTAATAAAAGACTAAGGACTAAAAATTCGAAATAGATAAATTGGGGGATAAACAGTGTCAAATACAACGACAAGTTTACAACAAGGATTGTTCAGTGCAGCAGATTCATTACGATCGAAGATGGATGCGAGTCAATATAAAAACTATTTATTAGGCACTGTCTTTTATAAATATTTATCTGATCGTATGCTATACAACGTTTTAGAATTACTGTCTGACGAACCAGATGGAACATTAGATGAAGCTCAAAAAATTTATGAAGATAATGCCGATCATACGGAGCTAGTTAATGAGTTACGTGTATCATTGGGCTACGTAATTGAACCGGAGTACACATATAATAGTATTCTAAAAGCGGTTAACAATCATACGTTCCAAGTTAATCAGTTAGGTGATGCTTTTAATAAACTAGAAAGCTCAGATCAAGATTTTGAAGGGTTATTTGACGATTATGATTTATATTCCAAAAGCTTAGGAGGTACTGCACAAAAAAGAACAGATAGTATAGCTGGAGTTATTCAAGCAATTGGTAAAATAGAATTAGTTAAAGCTCCGGGTGATAGTCTAGGAGATGCCTACGAGTATCTAATTAGCCAGTTTGCTTCAGAATCTGGCAAAAAAGCTGGTGAATTTTATACACCTCAACAAGTTTCTGAGTTGTTAACTCGCTTGACCCTAGTTGGTAAGGATTATTCAGCAGGAATGACAGTTTATGATCCTGCTATGGGATCAGGATCTTTGCTCTTAAACTTTCAAAAATATGGTTCAGCTCACGACCGAGTTACTTATTATGGACAAGAGATCAATACTTCTACGTATAATTTAGCCAAAATGAACTTAATCTTGCACAACATTGACCAAGCAAACAGGCATTTGCGTAATGGCGATACCTTGGACGAAGATTGGCCAGCAGAGGAAGCCAATAACTTTGATGCAGTTGTTATGAATCCACCGTATTCATTAAAATGGTCAGCAAACAAGGGTTTTTTAGATGATCCTCGTTTCTCTCCTTATGGAGTTTTACCACCTAAATCAAAAGCTGACTATGCCTTTTTACTTCACGGTTATTACCATTTAAAGCATAGCGGTGTGATGTCTATAGTTTTGCCTCATGGCGTTCTTTTCCGTGGCGGTGCTGAAGGTAAAATCAGACAAAAGCTGCTTGAAAATGGAGCGATTGATGCAATTATTGGCTTGCCAGCAAATCTGTTTTATAGTACTGGCATTCCAACAGTGATTGTCGTACTTAAAAAAGATAAGCAAGACCGTGATGTCATGTTTATTGATGCTTCTAAAGGTTTTGAAAAGGTTAAAACGCAAAACAAATTGCGTGAAGAGGATATAAACCGTATTTTAACTACATATTCTGCACGCCAAGATGTTGAAAAATATGCTCATTTGGCAAAATTTGATGAGATTAAAGAAAATGATTTTAATCTAAATATTCCACGCTACGTTGATACTTTTGAAGAAGAGCCACCGGTTGATGTGCAAAAACTAGTTGCAGATATGGTTGGCATTACAAAAGAAGAAAAAGAAACAATTGATGAAATTAAGCATTCTTTGGATGATTTGGTTGGTACTGATTCAGATGCTCAAAAGATGTTAGATCAATTAAAGGATATTCTTTAGTAAGGTTTGATGAAAAATGAATGAACATAAAGCTGTACCTAATATAAGATTTAATGGGTTTAAAAGTAATTGGGAAAAAATTCAGTTAAAAAATTATGTAACTTGGTATAAAGGAAGCGGATTGTCTAAAAAATACCTTAATGTAAAAAATATTGGTGCTCCAGTTATTCACTACTCTGATTTATACAAATTTTCTGAAGTTATTAAAAATGTAAGACACTGGTCTACAATAAATCAAGGCAAATTGATAAGTAATAACTCAATTTTATTTCCATCATCTGATGTGACTCCAAATGGCTTGGCTAGGACATCTGCACTCGTAAAAAACGGAGTTAAAGCTGGTGGAGATATAATAATAGGTACTTTAAAAACGAGTTTATCCAATGTATTTATGTCCTATCAAATAAATAGGAATTATAAAGATATTTTACGAATGGTTTCTGGAACTACAATAAGACATATTCATGCAACTGATTTATCTAATTTATCAGAATATATAACCTATTACCCTGAACAACAAAAAATAGGTGATTTTTTCACTAAGTTGGATAAGTTACTTGATTTGCAGCAGCAAAAGATTGACAAGTTGGAGCTGCTAAAAAAGGCTTTGTTACAAACGCTATTTCCTAGGCATGATGCTCAAATACCTGAATTTCGATTCAAGGGGTTTGAAGAAGATTGGAAAAAAACTAGAATCGGAAAAATTGTACAGTATTCTAATTCGACCTATTCGGTAAAAGATTTAAAACAAAAAAAAGAAAAAAAATTCTATTCGGTATATGATGCAACAGGGAGACAATATTATAGCAATAGCTTTGACATGGATAAAAAATATATAGCAATTATAAAAGATGGTTCTAATGTAGGTGCAGTAAAATTATTACCAGCAAGAACATCAGTTTTGAGTACCATGGGATATTTAGGTGCGCATAATTCAGATATAGCTTTTGATTATTATGTCTTTAAGAAATTGAATTTTAAAAAGTATAAAGTAGGTTCAGGTATTCCTCATATTTATTTCTCTGATTATAAAAAACAGGTTGAACTTGTGCCTCAATTATCTGAACAACAAAAAATCGGCAACCTCCTATCTAAAGTTGATCAATTAATTGAACTAGAAAATAAGAAATTACAAAATTTTCAACAAATTAAAAAGTGTCTTTTACAAAATATGTTTGTTGAATAACAGGGAAAGGAGATAAGGATGGCAGTAACCAAAGTTAAAGAAGCCCAAATGGAAAAAAATTTAATTGATCATTTAACTAAAGAGGCTAATCAATGGCGTTTACGTGAAGATTTAAAAACCATTCCGCAATTATGGGCTAACTTTTTCCAGATTCTTGAAGATAATAATCGCGATCAACTTCATGACGTTCCACTAACACAAAATGAAAAAGAAAGCATTCGTACGCAAATAACTAAGCCTAATTTTTACCAAGCTGCTAAGTTTTTGGCTGGTGCTAACAGGCAGGTTAGGCATCACTTAAAGCGTGATGATTCTTCTTTGCCAGATGCTGATTTATTAATTTTAGATAATACCAATATTGCCGGTGGAACTTCCGTTTATGAAGTTGTTCATCAAGTAGAAGTCAATAAGTCGAGCTTGTCACCGCTTGATCAAGATAGGCGCTTTGATGTTACTCTCCTGATTAATGGGTTACCTTTAATTCATATTGAATTGAAGACACAGAATTTTCCCTTTATGGATGCGTTTCGTCAAATACAAAAGTATATAGACGAAGATAAATTTGGTGATATTTATAACTTTGTAGAAATGTTTGTTGTTACTAATGGTACCAATACTCAGTATATTGCTGCTGGGCAAAATTTACGCCCTAATTTTTTGATTTCTTGGATTGATCATGACAGACAGCAAGTTAATAATTACTTGGAATTTGCGCGTGAAGTCCTGTCTATTCCGATGGCGCATCACATGATTGCTGACTATACAGCTTTAGATGATAATGCTCAAAGAATTATCCTTTTGCGCCCGTACCAAATTCAAGCAATACAAGCAATTTTCAAAGAATCGCGTAAGGGAAAGTCTGGCTTTATTTGGCACGCTACAGGTTCAGGTAAAACTTTAACCTCGTATAAAGTTGCACGTAATTTATTACAAATACCATCTATTGATAAGACGATTTTTCTAATTGACCGCAAAGACTTGGACATGCAGACTGTTACTGCATTTCAGACTTATGCAAATAATGACACTATTGATGTTGATGAAACCGCGAATAGTTTTGAATTGACTAAGCAATTAGGCGATGGTAATCGTAATGTGATTGTAACCACTAGGCAGAAACTGCAAACTATTTTTAAGCGAATGGAAAATTCACCTGAAATTGCTAAAAAATATGAAAAACTAAAAGACTTACGTTTAGCTTTTATTGTTGATGAATGTCATCGAGCAGTTACGCCAGCTCAGAAAAGGGAACTTGATAGATTTTTTAATCGTCAACCATTGTGGTATGGCTTTACTGGGACGCCTATTTTTGCAGAAAATGCACGGTCTGAAAACGGACAAGATGCTCGCACCACTGAGCAACTTTATGGTCCGATTTTACACAAATATACGATCGAAGACGCAATTCATGATAAAAAAGTATTAGGCTTTAAAATTGATAATGAAGGAAATTCAAATCAAACGGATAACGATGATATTTATCTCACAGATGCTCACATGAAGGCAGTGGTCAAGCAAGTTTTAGCTTTAGCTTATCGTAAGCAAGGACTTAGCAATGGTCACAGATATTCTGCACTGTTTTCAACCTCTTCTATTAAACAAGCGCAGAAGTACTATCACTTGTTTAAAGAGGCAATTGTCAATGGTGAAGTTCCTAATCGTATTCAAAAGGTGGCACCAGATTTTCCTCGAATAGCTATCACATATTCAATTTCTCAAAACGAGGAAGAATCAATTGCCAATCAGGCAGAAATGAAACAAGCTCTAGATGACTACAATAAAATGTTTAATACACATTTTTCTATGTCAGAGCTTGGCAGTTATAACCGCAATGTAAATGATCGACTTGCATGTAAAAACAAAATATATCAAACACGAGATCAACAGCTTGATATTGTGATCGTAGTTGATCGTTTATTGACAGGATTTGATGCTCCGAAATTGTCCACGTTATATCTTGATCGTCCACCAATGAATGCTCAAAATCTAATACAAGCTTTCTCAAGAACAAACCGTATTTATGATGATGGTAAAAAATGGGGCCAAATTGTAACTTTTCAATATCCGGATCAATATAGTGAAGCGATAGATAACGCATTAACACTTTATGCTAATGGTGGTAGTGATGGTGTTCTTGCTCCAGACTGGAATACATCACGGCAACATTATGTACAGGCACGTAAGAAACTGGACAAATATGTTAATATCCCCCAGATATTGGACACCATCATTGATGCGCCTAAAAAAGACCAGAAGGAATTTATTAAAGCCTTTCAAAAATATGATCAGGCTCTTGCTGCTATTAAGACCTATGATGAGTTGGATAAACAAGATAAACTTCCTGTTTCAGAACAAATTAATATTAATGATATTTCTCCTGAAATAGAAAGTACTTTAGAAGGCGTGTACCAAAATGTTATTGATGCGTTAAAAGCAGATAATAAAAGTGAAGAGGATCCTGTAGACCTTGATATTGACGAAGATTATGAGCTTGAATCTATTCACATTAAAGAAGTAGATGAATGCTATATTATGTCGCTTATTCAAGATTATATTTCAACAGCTAATCAGCAGGTAAGTGAATCACAAAAATCTGAAGATCAAAACGAAACCACACAAGTTGTCGACTATATCGACCAATATGCCAAAACTAATGAGTCACGGGCAAACCAAATTCGTTCTATTTGGCAAGATGTTCAAGATAACCCTCAAAAGTATATGGATCAAAAAGTTGAAGATGTGTTGGCAAACTCTATAAAGCAAAAAAATGAAAAAATCTTAGGCGAGCTAGCGGACGATTTCGGACTCGACTATGACAATTTGAACTATGTTGTTAACAATTTTAAACCAGACGAAGCTAATCCAAAAGGAATGGGAGATTTAGTAAGTAAGAGATACTTTGATAGGTATAAAGAGAATCATCCTGATAGTAAGTGGAAAAATTGGCTCAGCTGGAAAACTGAGGTACGCGAAAAAGTTAAGGTAATCTATAATACCAAGATCAAGCCGTTAGAATCTGAAGACTGATCAATTAATAAACTAGTATGGTTTTAAAAAAGTGTTTTCTATAAAAAATGAATGTATTTTAAGCATCAAGCTATCGATTTCCTGGTGCTTTTTACTTGATTGGAAAGCATGAATATACCTAATTAGTATAATCTTTCATACAAAGTCTATTTGAGTATATATAGATTTCAAATTATAATAAGAATTGTTATCTAAGTGAGAGGAACAAAACGAATGGCCAATCAACAAATTAATAATGAGAATGCGGCAATGAAAGAAGTTTTGATTGCGATGCATAAGATAGGCGGTCAAGTAACGAGGCAAGATATACGTAATGAAATTCGTGATAGTTCCGATGTCTTCTCTGAAGACGAAGTTGATAAAACTCGTGTTTCGCGCAAAACTGGTAAACAGTATCATCCATTTTACTATTCAATGAATTTTGCAGTTAAGTATTTGATTTTAACTGGCTTTATAAATACTGAGGACAACCGAGTGTTGGAGTTGACTGAAAAAGGACGCAATGTCGACTTGTCTTCTTTTGATGCTGAAAAAGATGTTCGTCCTTTTTTGGAAGATAATAATTCTCAAGAGTTGAAAGAAAAGAGTCTAGCCGAAGTTGATTCAGCTAAAGATATGAATGATGAAGATACAGATGAAGACCAATGGAGACAAGATCTACTTGACGTTTTAATGAAAATGAATCCCAAAAAGTTTGAGTTTTTTTGCCGGGGCCTATTAACCAAGATGGGAATTGATGTTGACGATACAATTGGTGTCAATTATGCTTCTGACGGTGGTCTCGATGGCTTTGGCTATGTTAGGTCAAACGATTACCGTACTACTAGAGTTGCACTCCAGGCAAAAAGATGGCAGGCTAATGTACCAGCTCCCGAAATTGACAAATTTAGAGGTGCAATGGACAAGTATAATGCTGAATTCGGCATTTTCATTACCAATTCTGGCTTTACACGTGGAGCGATTAAAACTGCTCGCCAGGGAACAAGAATTATTACGCTTATTGACGGTGAAGAAATTTGTGATTTAGTAGCTAAGTATAATTATTATGTTGAACCTGTCACAACATATAGATTAAAAGATTTTTATACAGATAAAGATTAATCCAAAGATTAATCCAAAGATAAAATAAAGCATCAGGCTATAGTTAGTCTGGTGCTTTTCTTTTCAAGAGCCTAGTCAATTTTACTTATTTTGGTAATTATGCTAATCTGAATTTAATTAAATCCTTATAAATAAACAGCATTTTTAAGAGTAAATTCAATATCATAGAAAGAAGATAGTGAGGCTATTTTAGCTACTAATAAACAAAAATGAAAATTAATAATACAATTAAATACTATCTCTATACTACATTTACTAATCTAAGGTTTTCCAGAATCATTAGCATTTTGTTTGTAGTACAAGTATTAAAACTAAGTTTGGTTCAGTTTGCGCTACTAGAATCAATTTTTATGTTTGCACAATTTTTTTCTGAGATACCAAGCGGAGTTTTAGGTGATCTGTTTAAAAACAAAACTGTTGTTTTGACTGGTTTAGCCGTTTTAATTACAACACCACTATTAACGGTTATGGCAATGTTTTGCCCGAAAAATATTATTTTCCCTTTACTTGCTGTTTCCTTTGCACTGGAAGGTGTGGGAAATGCATTATTGAGTGGTGCAGATGAGGCCTTTTTTTACGAAGGTATTCGCGAAGATGGGGATGAACAGCTCTATGGCAAAATACGAGGAAATAGGCAGTTAATCGGCTCAATTGTTTTAGGCGTTGCAACTGCAGTAGGAGGCTATCTTTTTACTCAAAATGATAAATTTCCATACTTGTTTCAATCACTTTTTCTCCTAGGTGCAGTGGCCGTTATTGCTTTAACTAAAGAGTCCAAAAAATTTGAAAACGTAGATCATGAGCACGAGACTTACACTGATATGCTAAAAAGTATTTTATCAGTTTTTAGGGATATGATTCATTCTTCAGACATTCTGTTTCTCTTTGTAATTATGATTATAGTAACTGCGGTCGAAAATGCGATATTTATGCTATTGCCCAATTATATTTCTAAATTAGGTTTTGATGCTTCTGCTAACGGAAGCGTCTTTATGATCTATAGTTTTGCTGGTGGGTTAGTAGCAGCTCAATCTTACCGATTGGTAAAAATGAAGTTTTCATCTTTAACGTTTTTAATAATTGCTGTTTTACTAGCCGCAACAGGACTAGAAATTCAAGGCTCGAAGTATTTGTTTTTACTAGGTGCTGGTTTATTATATATCGTTTTAGACATCCTCGATCCAGTAGTAATGCAAATGTTAAATTTATGGGTGTCAGATAAATCCAGGGCTACTTTTATTTCTGGACTGTCATTCTCTACTAGTTTAGCTACAATGATTATCAATCCAGTTATTGGTTCAGTAATTCAAAAATACGGCACAATAAATATGCTCATTGCCGTCTCGTTGATAACGGTTATGATGATTGTAACTGCATATTTATTAATTATGCGGACAAATAAAAATCAAAATAAAAAATAGTGAACTTTACATTGTTATATAATTGTGATACTAATATTATGTTATTTTTATGCTAGTTAATTGATGAGATGGGTAATATTATATGGAAAAGAACTGCTTTGATTTAGAAAAGATAATAGATGATATAGTATCTATTGAAAAAGAAAGCGATTATGATAAAAGAATAGAGATTTTTTTGATAGCATTAAAAAAGACGAGTAATGAAATCTATAAAGTAGAATGTGATAGTGCTAGTAAAAAGGTATTATTTGACTCTTTAAAAAGCGAATTGAACAAGTCATATTTTAAAAATCGAGAAGTAATAGATTACGATGTTATAAATAATAAAAAAAATACACATGAACTTGTTAGAATACGTGATTATAAAAATATTGCTGATAAGTTAAAGAAAATTGACGATGAAGAAAACCAATTAGCCAGCACCAAGGGAAAGACTGGAGAGGACTTTAGTTTGTATATGGTATCTATTCATACCCAGGGGAATACCTATAAACTTTTTGGAAGTTTTTCTGGAATTTTAAAATTGAAAAAAAAGTACTTATTTGGTGCCATATCTATAGGAAATATGGATGATTCAAAAATTAGCTTTAAAAAATACGATGATGTAACGGGATTCAATAAAAAAATAGATTTATTGATTATTAATAATCAATTTTTGCTGATTAATCAGGCACAAGCAAAATTTGAAAATTTATTCAAAATGGATAGTTTTTTTTCTAAGATTGCCGTCGAAAGATTCAAAAGCAATTATAATTTGAAAAAGATATTTAGTGATAATACGAAAAAAAAATTGATAAGTAAATTAAAGACTAGAAAAACTTTGGCTCGAAAATTTATAAAGATCACAAATGATAAAAAGCGTTTTGATTTAACTTTGAAAAATATTGATAGATTTGAAGAAATCAGGAAAAATAAAGAATTTAGTAGTAAAGTTGAAAACGTACATTATGAAAACGGACAGTTAACGGCTGATAGTGGAAAGGAAAGCCAATTGATTGACGCGCTATCTGACTCCTCATACACAGCTGATGTTTCAAACGTTCGAAGTATAGATAAAACAAGAATATAATATGAAAAATGATTATTTTTCAAAGTGGGGGCTTTTTATTAGCTCTTATTTACCACTATATTTTTGGCTATTTTTAAGTAACATAAACTATAAAGAAGTGTCAAAAGCTACTATAGAACTTATTAAAGCTATTATAGAACGTAATATCGTAGATTATATTAAAAAAAATGTAGATATGTCTGATAACTTGAACAGCTTTTGGGTAGTATTCTTTGTAATTTCCGTAGTTTTAATTAGTGTCTCAATATATCAAACAGTACAGTTGTTTATTGGAAGTGGTTCAGAAGTTTATATTTTACCTAAAGACATGAAAATTAACCCAGAAAGCGATAGTTTGATGAACTATGTTGTGACTTATTTTACACCATTACTTTCGTTTGATATTCACAATTTCAAGTCAATAATGATGAATGTCCTATTATTTTTATTAATTGGTTTTATGTATGTAGGCAGTAGTGCTATGTATTTAAACCCCGTTTTAGGAATATTTGGATATAAAGTATATGCAGTTTCTGGAATGCCCAAAGCTCATCATATTATCTCTAAATTAACTTTTGACGAAATTGAAACAGATAAGACACGAAGAGACGAAATTGAAAGATATAAAATTGTAGATGGAATTTATATAATCAAACCAAAAAAAGAAAATAACTGATCAAAATAAATTTTTTATTTAACCTGTTACAATAGGGAAGATAATTATTTTATAGATTTGCAATTCACAGATGAAATTAATAATCCATATACTAATATAAGCATTAAGAGCGTATAGGATGAAAAGCTAAAAATGAACAAAAAAGAGACTTTACAATATCTTGATCAATTGGGAATCGAATATGAGATAGTTGAGCACCAAGCCGTTTTTAATATGGCAGAAATGGAAGAAATTTCTCTTCCTCATCCTGAGGCAGACGCTAAGAACTTGTTTGTGCGAGATGATAAAAAGCGCAATTATTACCTGCTGACTGTAAAGGGTGATAAGCGGGTAAATTTAGCTGAGTTTCGCGAGCAAAATGATACCAGAAGACTTAGCTTTGCTTCACTAGCTGACTTAAAAGAAAAACTTGATTTGACTCCAGGCTCAGTTACACCTTTAGGTTTGTTAAATGATCAAAAGCATGAAGTATCATTTTATTTGGATGAGTACTTTGCAGACCAGCCTAGAATTGCCGTTCATCCTAATGACAATACTGCAACGATTTGGTTAAATCCCCAGGACTTGCTTGCAGTGATTAAAAAGCAAGGCAATCCAATTAAAGTTGTAGAAATGTAACAAATTTATAGTAAACATTGTTTGGGCTATATAAACCAACTAATTTTAATTAATGAGCTATTGACACATGCCAATTTAGATGCTAAATTAAAATATAATTAAATATTTCATCTTGAGAAGCAGAGTAATTTTCTTGGTATCGTGAAAGAGAGCTAGCAGGTGGTGAAAGCTAGCCGATAGCAGTTAATGAACATGGGCTTTAATTGATGACTAACGGTGATAGTTAGCCGTTAGCGGCGTTGCAGCCGTTATAAATGCAAGCTATTGATTGATAGCTAGTGAGTTTTATTACGTGAGTAATAAAAAAATTAAAGGTGGTAACGCGAAGCACTCGTCCTTATATTAGGGATGAGTGCTTTTTTATTTGGTTTGGAGGATTTCAAATGTCACAAACAGCTTATGTTAATGCCAATATTTATACTGGCGAAGATGATCAAATTCATGCAAACAACTACTTAGTAGTTGATGATGAAAGTGGAAAAATTACCAAAATTGGTTCAGGTGAAATACCTCAAGTGGATAAAACTGTTGATTTAGCAGGAAAATTTATTATTCCTGGTTTAATCAACTGCCATACGCATGTCGTGATGGATCCACAAACGGCTGATGGCGGGACAGATAACAATGAGGTAGCTGCAGTAGTTCAAGCTTTAAGTAACTTGCATGACTTATTAAAATCAGGTGTAACATACATTCGAGAATGTGGAAGCAGTTATGATGTTGATATTTATTTAAGTAAGCTAATTGAGCAGGGCAAAGTTACTAAAACACCAGAGATTTTACCTTCTGGTCGACCATATTCAATGACTGGTGGTCATGGCGACATGCCTAATTTTGGCCATTTGGTAGATTCACCTGATGAAATGCGTAAAGCAGTCAGACAAGGAATCAAAAGAGGCGCCAAAACAATCAAGGTAATGGCAACTGGCGGTGTCATGACTGAAAATGACTTCATGGATGATACACAGTTGAGTGAGGAAGAAATTCATGTTGCTGTAGAAGAAGCTCACCACAAAGGCTTGACGGTTGCTGCACACGCTGAAGGTAATCCAGGGATCATGAATGCCATCAAGGCTGGGGTTGATAGTATTGAGCATGGTTTTTATGTTAACGATGAAGAAATCAAGTTAATGCTTGAAAAGGGTACGTATTTGACACCAACAATTGTTGGTGCTTGGGCTTTTATTGAATATGCGCCAGGTAAAATTCCTGATTGGGAAATGAACAAAATTGCAGCTGCATGGAAAGACTTGCGTGGCAACATTACTAATGCTAAAAATGCAGGAGTTCCAATTACTTTGGGTACAGATGCAGGAACGCCATTTAACGACTTTACAATGACGCCTGAGGAATTGCCACTTTTGGTTGAGCAAGGCTTTACTAACCATGAAGCATTACAAACGAGCTATAATTCTGCTAAATTAATGAAAATTGATGATGAATATGGTTCACTAGCTGAAGGCAAATACGCTGACTTCCTTGTTTTGGATGAAAATCCTTTAGAAAAGATTGAAGCAGTTGTTCAAAAAGATAAGGCTGTTTACAAAAAAGGTCGTCGAGAGTATTAATTTGCCGTTATCCAAATAAATGCAAACACCGAAAGAGATTACGATGATTAGTAATCTCTTTTTGCTTTTTTAGCAGAAAAAAGAGTACAAAACTTTTAGATTATTTAGTCATAAAACTAAATCTAGATTCGTTCAAATAAATCTTTAATTTTTTGCTAATCTTAGATAGAATAGTAGATATCACAATTTATCCAAAAGGGAGGATTATTTAATGAAGGCCTTACTATACAGTATGACCCCTGAACAAAAGGTTTACGTTGACCAGTGGAATAAAGAACATCCTGACGATGATCTGCAAACTACTGATGATGATCTAGATGCAAAGACAGTTGAACAAGCTGAAGGTTTTGACGTTGTTAGTGTCTTGCAAGTTTTTGATCTTGATGAGGAAGAAGTTTATCGCAAATTAGCTTCGTATGGCATAAAACATATTGCATTACGCTCAGTTGGCTATAATATTGTTAACTTTGATTATGCACATAAATATCATTTACTTATTACTAACACTCCTGCATATTCGCCACGAGCAGTTGCTGAAAACACTTTAACTTCCGCAATGTACTTGCTACGCAAGTGGGGTCCAATCTTGAAAAATGAACGAGAAGATTTAAATTTTGTGCGTGAAGCCAATTTGATGAGCGACGAAATCTATAATCAAACCGTTGGTATCATTGGTGTGGGACGTATTGGGAGCGCCACAGCTGAAATTTTTCATGCATTAGGTGCACGAGTTATTGGTTACGACATTGTTGAAAATCCTGCCAATGAAGCTTTTCTCGAGTACACGGACTTTGAAACGGTTATTAAAGAATCCGATATTTTATCTTTGCACACGCCATTTACACCTGATTTAGAGGGTATGATAAGCGCTAAGGAATTTAAGAAAATGAAAAACACAGCGGTATTAATTAACGCTGCGCGTGGTCCTTTAGTTGACAACAAAGATTTAATTGCTGCTCTGAAAAATAATGAAATTGCTGGCGCATCGCTTGACGTTATGACTGGCGAAGAAGCAATTGTGATGAAGAAATTCAATGACATTTCGGAATTGCCAAAAGATTATCAAGAATTGGTCAAAATGCCAAATGTTGTATTCACGCCGCACTCTGCATACTACACTAAGACCTCGGTTAAAAATATGGTTAACCAGAGTATGACCGATGCTAAACGAGTTTTAAGTGGTGGAAAGCCAGTATATCCAGTTGATGAATAGATGAAATCAAGAAAGACTAACTTTTGTTAGTCTTTTTTTGTCCTGGTATCATATTTTGTTATTGTCAATTATAATAAAAATATTGGTATAATAACTAATAGATAAAGGTCGGAGATCAGGATGGGTAGATTTCATCACAAATATACGTTGCCAGCAATTATTTTACTGTTAATAGTTGCAATTGGGGGACTTGTAGCAGGTGTACTTAATTTTCGCAATCAAACAACATTGCCTTCCGACTCAAATTCAAGTGCAATTGGTGTGGAACTAAATCAAACTTTTGGATATGTTGACCTGCATGAATTACAAGATCACGGTATTTCGTTTGTGTATCTCAGAAGCACGCAAGGACGTTCATATTTTGATGATGATTACTTATCTTATCGCGATCAGGTGTTAGGCACCAAAATGGCTTTTGGCACCAGTATCGCATACAGTAATGAGTCTACACCGGAACAGCACTATCAATATTTCATGAAGAAAGTCGGTTTGAACACAGGCAGCTTACCTATCTTGATTGAACCTGCAGTTGACGATCATAGTAACCGTTATCTACAACAGATGGCTCAATTTGTCAGGATGATGGAAAACCACGGCAAATTAGTCATGGTTGATGTTAATATCAGGTATAAACCGCTTTTTCCTGATGGAACTTTATTTATTACTAATGGCAAAAAAGCACCAAGTAAGATGAAATATTCTTTTTGGCGCTACACTAACAACGGTCGCGTAAAATCAGTTAGCGGCTTAGAAAATGGCGTTGCAATGCTCGCATATAATGGGACAGTAACGCAGTATAAACAACGATATGGACAGTTAACACAATAATGAAAAAAGAAATCGAAACAGTTTTAACTAAATTAGGTTTTGCAAAACCAACTTTAATCCAACAAGAAACTAACCAGTTAATTGGTGAGGGTGAAAGCTGTATTGCGTTGGCCAAAACGGGAACGGGAAAAACGTTGGCATATGCTTTACCGACGCTTGAAAAAGTCACCAAAGGTGAGCCAAATAGTTTGATTATTTTTGCACCTACTACAGAGCTTGCAGTGCAAATCAGACATGCAATTAATCCTTTTATTCACGCTTTAGATCTTACTGGTATTACGCTGGTCGGTTCAGGTAATCGGCAACGACAGGAAGACAATTTAAAGAAAAAACATCCTGAAGTTGTTGTCGCAACTCCAGGACGTTTCTTTGACTTTTTCTCTAGTAACCGTATTAAAGTTGAACAAATCAAAACCTTAGTCATTGATGAGGCTGACGATATTCTTGAATTCAGCAAAATGGAATTGTTAAGTTCATTAGGACAAAACTTATTACCGAATGCTCAAATTTTATTATTTGGAGCAACTGAATCGGAGATTACGCAAAATGCAGCTGAATTATTTGATCGTCCTTTTAAATTGGTCGATGTGCGGGCAAAACAAAGCACAACAGTAAAAAATTATTTTCTGCAGGTTGATAATGCTCATAAAATTGACTTTATTCAGCGTTTAATGAGATTGGATCACTTTAAGGGGATTTTGTTTTTCGATTCCAATCAGACAATGATACGTTTTGCCGGTATCCTTGGTCATACCAAAACCAAATTTGGTTTACTAGCAAATGAGTTTGGTAAGCAAAAAAGAGAGCAGGCACTCAGCGATTTTAAGGCTGGTAGAACACGACTCTTAATTGCAACAGACCTAGCTGCTCGCGGTTTAGATATACCTGGAGTAACCTATGTAATCAACTACGATATTCCTAGTGAAACAAATACCTACTTGCATCGCGCCGGAAGAACTGGACGAATGGGAGCCAAGGGCTATGTTGTAACGCTTGGGGATGACCATGATTTGCGTGATCTCAAAAAGTTATTAACAGATACAACACAAATTGAGCGGGTTTATTTTGCTAAACACAAGTTGTCGACCGAACAGCCAAAGGAACAAGAAGTAGCGTCCAAAGCTGTTACAAAGACAGTTCAGCCTGAGCAGCCTACTAAAAAGAAAAAGCATAAAAACAAGAATCGTAAGAATAAGGGATATCATCCACATTATTTAAAGAAAAAGGAGCAAAAATGAGTCGATTAGTAGCCTGGTTAGAAGACTACATATTGCCACTAGCAAATAAACTGGCGCAGACCCATTGGTTAGTGGCCTTACGTGATGCATTCGTTTCTGTAATGCCAATTACGATTGCTGGTTCACTTGCAGTTTTAATTAAGAGTTTGATTGAAGCTGCGCGAGTTAACTTGGGCTGGGAAACTTTCGCCTGGTTGATGAGTCCCCTCGCTTTGATTAGCAATGTGGTTTGGCGAGGAACCTTTGCACTTTTTGCACTCTTTTTATCTATGTCACTTGGCTATCATTTAGCTAAAAGTATGGAAGTTGATCCAATTGCAGGGGCAATTGTTTCCCTGTCTTCCTTAGCAATGAGCATTGCTAACTTAACTAAAATGCGGGTAAATGGTCGGACTATTTCAGTTAAGCATACTTTTGATATTTCGCAGTTTTCAACTACCGGAATTTTTACCGCAATCTTGTTTGGTTCAATCGGTGTTTCAATTTTTGCCTTTTGTGTAAAAGCACGACTTAAGTTGAATATGTCGGTTACTTTACCATATGCAGAACAAATGGCACTTGATTCACTGATCCCAGCAATTATTGCCATCTTTTGTGTCGGCATGATCAATTTTGCTTTTCAAACAATTACTGGTACTTATTTTGGTAATTGGCTATTAAATTCCATCCAAACACCGCTTGTAAAACTTGGCCAGGGCTTTGGTATGGTCTTGCTAGTAACGCTGTTTGTCCAAATCTTTAGTTTCTTTGGACTTAATGGGCTGGGAGTCTGGGCCCCAATCCTCGATTCAATTTGGTTAACAGCCCAGAATGTTAACGTAACTGCGGTACGTAACGGTGAACCTGCTTCTTATCTCTGGGTTAGGGGCTCATTTGATGCCTTTGCTTGGTTTGGTGGCGCAGGTGGTACTTTGATGTTAGTTGTAGCGATTTTACTATTTTCTAAACGAAGTGATTACCGCACGATCGCTAAAGTTGCATTGGCTCCAGCTGTTTTTAACATCAACGAGCCAATTGTACTTGGATTGCCAGTCGTGCTTAATCCAGTTTATTTCATCCCCTTTGTTTTAGCTCCAATCGTCAATGTTGCATTTTCATATTGGGTGGCAATGCTGGGCTTGGTAAATCCGGTACAAGCTGCGGTTCCTGCAGTTGTGCCGCCAATTATTGGACCATTCTTAGCCTGCAATTATGATTGGCGTGCAATTGTTTTGTGTATTATTAACATGTTAATTGCGCTGGCAATCTGGACGCCCTTTGTTTTTGCGGCAGATAAAATTGCGGATTCAAACAATCCAAGTCCATATTTCACACGGCAATATTAATCTAAAAAAATTGGCTTTTATCAACTAAATTTGGTAAAGTTAATTTGTTGCGGCTCTGTAGTTCATCTGGATAGAACAATGGTCTCCTAAACCGTAGAGGTGAGTTCGAATCTCACCAGAGTCATGAAAAGTGAGAACCGCTGAAAATGAAAAACTGATTTCCAAGTAGGGAAGCAGTTTTTTTGTTCTGACTAGTTAATTGTGGTAGCGATTATCAATTGTTTTTCCAATTTATTTTGATTATAGAGAATAGAAAAAATGGGGTCATTATTATCATGTTTACACCAATCATAATAAAAATATGCTGGAGTTAGCTCCATTTCAAGTTCTGGTATTAAAGCTAGAACAAATAGATTGTGTAGGTGGAGAGAATACTCAAGCACCGTACATCGTTGCAAAAAAGTAACAATTGACTATGACAAACGGGATGATTTCAAAATGGCGCTATATAAGTGATTTAGTAAAATACTTAAACTTAAGCACTGTTTGGAAACGAGTTGAAGGTAAATAAATGGAAAAATTCATGTTGTAAAAAGCATGGATTTTTTGTAATGCAAAATTTAATTGACATGGAGTTAACTCCAGCAGATAGACTACTATTATAAGAAACTACAAGAATAGGAGGCTTTAGATACTGGAGCACCAGTTTTCGAACAAATGAAATAGATCACCAATACGAGTTACAACTCAAACAGTGTTTGAGAAAGTGAATGATGGTGATGCTAAATACGATTATGACAAAATAGTTAGCAGTGTAAATAAGGATAGTTAAATTTATCCTTATGACAATAAGTTTCATTATGCAAATGATGCTTTACAAGAACATAATAGGAGATTTTAAAAATGATGAAGCGCTTGGCTAAAATAACGGTCTTATTAGGTCTACTAGGCAGTTTAGCTGCTTGCACAAACGACATGGGACTAGGTGACGTGGAATTAAGCACCAAAGTTTACAGTAAGAAAAAGAAGACCAAAAAGGTCAAAAAAGTCAAAAAAGTGAAAAAGGCAAAAAAGGGCAATCAGAAAGGGGACCAAAAATTGAAACTGATTAAAAAATACACAGGTTTCTCATCTCCAACAGCAATGGCAATTGATAAAGAGAATAACCTTTATGTCTCAAATTGGGGTGGAGATTCAGTAACTAAAATATCGAGCAATGGTGAAAAGTCAAAATTTGTAACTGGCCTGAGTTCGCCAGCAGGATTAGCTTTCGACAAGAGTGGCAATTTGTATGTATCTGACTATAGTGCCGATGTCATTCTTAAGGTAGATAAAAATGGTAAAAAGACTACTTTTGCTAATAATTTGAGTACGCCAACAGGTATTTCATTTGATAAAGCAGGGAATTTACTTGTTACTAACCGTGGTAGTGATGAAATAGTAAGTATTGACCCTCAAGGTAAAAAGACCATTGTTTCGAATAAAATGCAGACTCCAGTTGGAGTGGTGGAAGATTCTCAAGGCAATCTTTTTGTCACGAACTATGGTGGAAGTGTACTAAAAATTGACACCAATAAACAAGTCTCAGTATTTTCAAAAGGTTTTGCAAGACCAGGTGTTGGCATCGACATTACAGCTAAGGGTGAGATAATTGCGGCTGACAATGGTGGTGATTGTGTCAGAAGAATTGCTAAAGACGGCTCAACTAAAGTTATTGCTGATAAAATTGGTGGTTGTGTAGGTGTGCGTGCTCATAATGATCAACTTTATGTATCAAGCTGGTCAGATGGTGCGGTATATGTTTACTCATTAAATTAACGGAGCCACTAATTTTAAGTATTAAAAAAACTGATTTCCGATTTGGAAATCAGTTTTTTTGTTATATATAAATAAAGAAAAAGTGTTCTATTTGGTTAATTAAAATATTAACTTAAATAGGTTTTGAGAGTATCAACTATTATTTAATGCTGTAACCATAATGAATGAGAATATAGAAGTCACTGTCATCTATAAAGTTGATTTAAGTTCAGCTATTAAAGTCAGCCTTTTGTTTTACGACTATCATGACCATAAGAATCTTTCAAATTAATTTTACCATCTCGTTTTTGGCTAATTAACTCAGTCTTTTCTTCTTTAGCACGTTCTTTAGCAAATTCCATTGTATCAGTTTTGCGGTCAAAGACTTTAAGTGGCTTGGCTTCACCAGCAATCTTTACTGCCCATTGGTCACCGTGAGTTGTAACCCAAACATTTTTGGTGGTTTCTTCCTTGCTCATTTTGCTCATCTCTTTTCTTACTCTATATTATGATTATACAACGAGCTACCAATTAATAGTTGAAAGATGCACATTTAAAAACTCGAAAAAAATGAGTAGCACTCTTTTGCGAAACCCCTACTCTAAAAATGATTAAAGTAGAGGATTGTTTAAGATTAGCTTGGTTAAAATGCCGATTATAATAAATAAGATAATTGCGCCAGTCAAAAGTAATAACCGTTTTTGCTTTGTACGCCGGTTATCGAAACTAAATACTAGAAAGAAGCAGGCAATGATGATTAAAAAGGCAGTGATTAAAAGTAGTCCAAAATGGTTTTTCATTAGTTTACCAGCTTTCTATTTCCTCTTAATTATTAAAGCATAATGACTTGAGTTTTTCTTGTGAAATTAATATTATTAGTGTGGAGGCACTTATGACTAAAATAAAAGTAATGATGGTTTTTGGAACGAGACCAGAAGCAATAAAAATGGCTCCTTTGGTGCTGAAACTAAAGGCAGATGAGCGTTTTGACGAGGTAACAGTCGTTACTGCGCAGCATCGCGAAATGCTAGATCAAGTTCTAGAAATTTTTAATATAAAACCAGATTATGATTTTAATATCATGAAAAAGAACCAGTCGCTCGAAGGAATTACTTCAAAGGTAATGCTTAAATTGGCAGATGTGATTACCAAGGAACAACCTGATATCGTTTTGGTGCACGGTGATACAACGACTAGTTTTGCAGCGAGTTTAGCCAGTTTTTACCAACAACGACCTATCGGTCACGTTGAAGCAGGTTTGAGAACATGGAATAAGTATTCGCCTTTCCCTGAAGAAATGAATCGCCAAATGACAGATGACTTGGCAGATATTTATTTTGCACCAACTAAGTTGAGTAAAGAAAATCTGCTTAGTGAGCATCATCAAGCAGAGAATATTTTTATTACTGGTAATACTGCTATCGATGCTTTGCAAGAAACGGTCAAAGATGATTATCATCATAAGGTGCTCGATTTAATTGAGCCAAATCATAGAGTGATCTTAGTAACAATGCACAGACGGGAAAACCAGGGCGAACCGATGAGACGCGTCTTTAAGGTGATGAAAGAAGTTGTGGATAGTCACGACGATGTTGAAATCATCTATCCCGTTCACATGTCGCCTAAGGTGCAAGAAGTAGCACATGAGATTTTAGGCAATGATCCTCGCATTCATTTGATCGCACCACTTGACGTGGTTGATTTCCATAACTTAGCTAAGCGCAGTTACTTTATTATGACAGATTCGGGTGGTGTTCAAGAAGAAGCACCCGCTTTAAACAAGCCTGTGCTAGTTTTACGTGATACTACTGAACGACCAGAGGGTGTTAAGGCTGGAACATTGAAACTGGTTGGAACACAAGTTGACGATGTTCGAGCAGCAATGCTGCAATTATTAGAAGATAAAAGTGCCTATGACCAAATGGCTAATGCAAAGAATCCTTATGGTGATGGTCATGCTTCAGACCGTATCATGGATGCAATTGCTTATTACTTTTCTGATAAAAAGGGGCAACGACCAAAAGATTTTGAATAAAAAGAAAAGTCATGAATTCACTAGCAGAATTCATGACTTTTTATTTTTGATGTTTTTCTTGATGTTCTTTGAGCTTCTTTTTAGCTCGTTCAATCATCGTAGTTTCTTTTGCTTGGAAAACAGATCTGGTTGTCAAGTAGTTGAAAATACCAACTAGAACCTGATCAAGAATTTTCACGAATAGTGCATTCATTTTTAACCATGACAGCCCAACTAACATGATGAGACTGTCAGGAATTAAACTGATAATGCGGTAAGTGAAAAAGACGATTAACTTTTGCCAAGTAGAATGCTCTTCATCAACGTTATTTGTAAAAACGGCTTTTTGATTAAAAACAAAAGAGGCCAAATTTGAAATCACAAACGCAATTGTATTTGAAATTAATACGGGGCTATGCATGTATTTGTGGATAACCATAAATACCACGGTGTTAATGAGAGCAGCAATAAAACCGAAAATCATGTAAACAAATAAATTACGGTGCCGTTTAACCATGTTTTGTCCCAAGCGATGAATGGTTGGATCAGACGTTGAATTAAACTTGGATGAATTAGTGTTAGTGTTTTTAGCCATTTAATTGATCAGCCATTTCCTTTGCGGCATTGTCAATAGCAGCGATATCGTCATCATCCGGTGCATTTTCAATTGTAACTGGTTTAGTTACTTCTTTTGCACCAACTTGATTAAACATTTTTTCAAAGTCAAAGACATTTTCGCAAAAATGGTCAGCATAGACCATGTCGCCGCTGCCCATCACGGCGAAGTATTTACCACTTAAATCCAATTCTTTTAGTTGCTCATAAAAGTCCGCAACGTCATCAGTCATTTTACCTTCACCGTAAGTATAAGTGACGAAGATGCAGAGGTCGCTTGTCAAATAGTCACTAGCATCGGTAAATTCTGCTTCGCTTGTTTCCACATCAAAGCCATAGTCTTGTAAATCTTCTTCCAAGATATCTGCCATATCGGCATCATTACCAGTCATACTAGCATAGACAATTCTAGCTTTCATACTTCTCCTTACCTTTCCTCTTTTTATTCATCATAACATTATACATAATTTCACTGTATTGATGAAATTCTTTAGTAAAGTTTTAAAAAACGCTATAATGATAATAAACATCATTTTACTAAGAGGAGAAGTTTAATTTTGATAACAATTAAATCTGTTCGTGAACTTAAAGGTATGCAAGCTTCTGGCCGTTTATTGGCTTCAATGTTTGAAGGATTGCGCGATGTCATTGAGCCAGGAATTACGACCTGGAAAATTGAAGAATTCTGCCAAGACTTTGTTAAAAGTCGTGGTGGTCGCTTATCAGAACAAGGTTTTGAGGGCTACAAATATGGTACTTGTATTTCAGTCAATGACCAAATTGCTCACGCAACCCCACGTAAGGACACCATTTTAAAAGAAGGCGATCTGGTTAAGGTTGATGTAACTTGCAACCTTAACGGTTTTGAAACTGATTCATGTACCACTTATGCAGTTGGTGAAATTTCTCCTGAAGATCGGGACTTAATGGAAACAACTAAGAAGGCAATGTACCTTGGAATCGATCAGGCTGTTTTAGGCAACCGAATCGGTGATATTGGTGCCGCCATCCAACATTTCGTTGAAGATGAACACCATTATGGTGACGTGAAAGAACTAGTTGGTCATGGTATCCAACCAAGTATTCACGAAGATCCTGAAGTTCCTCATTGGGGTAAGGCAGGACACGGTTTACGCCTTCGCGAAGGAATGACAATTACGGTTGAACCAATGGTTGAAGCCGGGGGTGACTGGCGGATTGAACAAAAAACTGTTTCTGATCCAAACGATGATTGGGTCTTTTACGCTACTCCAGATGGTTCTAAATCTGCACAATTTGAGCACACTTTTGCCATTACTAAAGATGGTCCTAAGATTTTAACTTTACAAAAGCCATATGATGGTTATGAGAAGTATTTGCCACACTTTGACGAAATGGATGATTAAGTTGAATGGGTAGAAAAGCGAGCGCAGCCAGTCAACGTGTTGCTTTATTTTATAAAACCGTTTCTAACAAGTTCACTCAGGGCGAAGTTTTAACTAGTGCAATTTCAATTGCGTACTATGTTTTATTCTCAATTTTTCCGTTGATCATTATTATCGGAAACATTTTGCCATTATTTCACATTAATACGGCACCGATTGCTAGCTATCTAAAATTGATTTTTCCTGATCGGATTGCCAAATTTATTATGCCAATCATTGATTCACTGTTAAAAAGTAACTCAACTGGTTATATTTCGTTTGGTATTTTGCTGGCATTTTGGTCGGTCTCGTCTTTTGTAAATGCTATCAGAATTGGCATGAATCGGATTTACGGTGTACGTGAAGTTGAGCTGAAGCAGAAGTGGCAGATTACTGTCTGGACAAGATCGATTACCATCGTTTTAACCAACTTGATGATATTGATTTTTGCTTTACTTATTTTGACTTTTATTTTTGGTCAGCAGGTATTGGAATTTTTACGTCCAATTTTTTCATTATCAGTCGGTGAAATTGAAAAAATCTTTAGTTACCGCTATCCTGTGGTCATTATTACTTTAATTGGTGCATTGTATTACTTAAATTATTTTTTGCCCAATATAAAATTAAAAAAACGTGTCATTTGGCCTGGGGTTTTTACAACTTTAATTGGTTGGGTGGCACTGTCGTGGCTCTTTAGTTACTATTTACATAATTTCCATATTAGCTGGGAAAACTATGGCATTGTTGGCACTTTCATCATTTTTATGTTGTGGCTCAATATTGCTTCCATTTTATTTTTGGTTGGAACCTGTGTGAATGCAGCAATTGTGGCAATGAACTACGGTGAAGTGAGTTATTCGGTAGGTCACTTGGCTGAATATGTGCAAGGAAAGCGCCACCGGAAAAACTAGCATCAGATGCACTAATCTGTTATATTATTTTTGAGATTATTAAAGAAAGCGTACAAGGGATGAAAGTAAGGAAAGCAATTATTCCTGCGGCTGGATTGGGTACAAGATTTTTACCTGTCACTAAAGCGATGCCAAAGGAAATGCTACCAATTGTTGATAAACCAACAATTCAATTTATTGTTGAAGAAGCAAAACATTCTGGAATTGAAGATATCTTAATTGTTACAGGTAAAAACAAACGAACAATTGAAGACCATTTTGACTCTAACCCAGAACTTGAACAAAACTTACAAGAAAAAGGTAAGACTGGCTTACTTAAACTATCGCAAGAAATTACCCACTTAGGAATTAATATTTACTACACTAGACAGCCTTATCCAGCTGGTTTGGGTGACGCAATTGCGCGCGGACGCAGTTTTGTCGGCGATGAACCCTTTGTGGTAATGCTTGGTGACGATTTAATGATGGACAAAGAGCCATTAACCAAGCAATTGATTGATCGCTACAATGAAACTCATGCTTCGACTATTGCAGTAATGCCAGTACCACATAAAGAGGTTTCAAAATACGGTATTATTGAACCCGAAAATGAAATTATGCCTGGTTTGATTAATGTTAAGTCATTTGTGGAAAAACCAGAAATTGACAAGGCGCCAAGTGATTATGCGATTATTGGTCGCTATCTGCTTACTCCTGAAATTTTTGCAATTTTAGAAGAACAAAAACCGGATAAGGGTGGCGAAATTCAATTAACTGATGCAATTGACACAATGAATAAAACACAGCGCGTTTTTGCGCATGTGTTTGAAGGTGTTCGTCATGATGTTGGTAATAAAGAGAATTACCTCGAAACATCAATTGAATACGGGTTGCAACATCCTGAGACTAAGGATCAGTTACGTCAATATATTATTGATTTAGCTAAAAAGTTGCAGGCTGAAGATAAGAAAAAATAAATAACAATTTAAAGAAACCAAATCTTAATGGTTTCTTTTTTTGTGTAAAATTTTTCTTAACGTGGGCCAAATTACTATTTTTCTGCGTGATTTTTAGGTAAGATTCAACTTGAATATTTTGTGAGGAGATTAACTTATGAAAGATATTTATGTTGTTGCAGCTAAAAGAACACCTTTTGGCCGCTACCGCAGTTTGTGGAATGAAAAAAATGCAACTGAACTTGGCGAATTAGCACTGACTGGGGCACTTGAAAGCATTGATATGCAGCCACAGGAACTAGATGCACTATTTATGGGTAACGTGCTAAGTGCAGGACTTGGACAAAATATGGCTCGACAAGTTGCGCTGAATGTTGGAATGAAAGAAACCAGCAGCAGTGTGACAGTAAATGAGGTTTGTGGCTCGAGTTTAAAGGCAATGCGCTTGGCTCAAGGACAAATGGAGCTCGGCGACTTTGAATTAGTTGCAGTCGGTGGTGCAGAGAGCATGACTAACGCAGCTTTTATCGCTGAAGATAAAGCTGGCAGCAATTTGAAAAATGAAATGTTTGCTAACGGACTAACGGACGCTTTTTCAGGGATGCCGATGGGATTGACCGCTGAACGACTTGCCGACAAGTATCAAATTTCTCGGCAAGAAATGGACGAGTTCAGTAGCGGGTCACATGAAAAGGCTACGGCAGCAGTGCAAAATGATTGTTTTAAAGATGAGTTAATTGAAGTTTTTGATGAAAATAATGACTTAGTGCACGACGAAAATATCCGCGAAGATACAAATGTTGCCAAGCTTAGCACCTTAAAGCCAGTTTTCAAGGAAGACGGTACTGTAACAGCTGGTAATGCGTCGCCTTTAAGTGATGGAGCCAGCATCGTAATTCTGGCAACTGCAAACAAGGTGGAAGAATTAGGTTTGCAGCCACTTGCTAAACTAGGTTCTTTTGCGGAATCAGGGAATGATCCTGCTGAAATGGGATTTGCACCGTATCATGCAGTGCAAAAACTATTGAAAAACACGGGTAACACGATTACGGACTATGATGTAATTGAACTAAACGAGGCCTTTGCGGTTCAATGCGTGGCGGTAGAACAAGCTTTAGCAATCCCACGTGAAAAGTTGAACATGTATGGTGGGGCCATCGCTTTAGGGCACCCTTTAGCCGCAACGGGAACTAGACTGGTCGGAACGGCAATCAATGAATTAAAGCACATTAATGGGCACAAAGCTTTAGTCACACTCTGTATTGGTGGAGGTCAGGCTATTGCCTGTGAATTAATTCGGGACTTTTAACGAATGAAGTTTTATGAATTAACGCCTGAAAAAAGACGAGAATATTTGATTAATCAAGGGATAGAATTAGACGATATCGACGAAATTACCTTGCACGAATTGGATAACCTGAGTGAAAATGTCATTGGACAATTGCGTTTTCCGGTAGGGATTGTGCAAAATTTGCTGGTAAATGGCAAGTCGCATTTTGTTCCACTGGCAACAGAAGAGCCATCGGTCGTTGCTGCCGCCAATCATGGAGCAAGTATTTTTGCAAAAAACGGTGGTGTTAAGGCAAAAAGTAAGCGTACCGGAATTTACGGTCAAATCACTCTAGAAGTTGACGCTAAATTTGATGCAAGTAAGCTTTCTCAACTTTTTCCGATGATAATCGAGCAAGCAAACTCTCAATTTGCCAGCTTGGTTAAACACGGTGGTGGTGTTCGTCAAATTAATCTACAGCAAAAAGATGACTTAGTAATGCTCAGGGTATTGGTCGATCCAGCTGAATCAATGGGTGCTAACCGTGTAAATTCAATTTTGGAGTTTATCGCTAACAAATTAGCCACTTTTCCAGGAGTTGTTGATAAGTTATTCGCCATTTTATCGAATTATCCGAGTCAATTCACTACCGCACAAGTTGAATTAGGTGTTGCCACAGTTGGCGGAGTAAAAGTGGCTGAACGAATTGCCTTACTGAGCAAAATTGGGCAAAACGATTCATTTCGCGCCGTTACAAATAACAAAGGCATCATGAATGGTGTTGATGCGGTTCTGTTAGCAACTGGTAATGATGCCAGAGCCGTTGAAGCGGCTTGCGGTGTTTGGGCCAATGAAAAGGGCAAGTACAGTAGTCTGAGTCAATGGAATGTCAAAGATGACAAGCTGATCGGTTCTTTGACAATTCCTCTAGCAATTGGGACTGTCGGGGGTTCAATTAACTCCCGAACTGATGTGAAGCAAAGTTACCGTCTTTTAGGCCAAGGCATTACAAGTAGTGAACTGGCTAACGTAATTGCAGCCGTCGGCTTAGCTAACAATTTAGCTGCTTTGCTAGCAATATCGACCACGGGAATTCAAGCGGGACACATGAAATTGCAAGCTAAAAATACTGTTGCCAATTTAACTGCCACTTTGCGAGAAAAGGAGCAGGTACGGCAAATGATGATTGACAAAAAAGAGTATTCATTAGCAGCTGCGGAGCAGTTTTTAAAACAAATAAGAGAGGGACAATAATGCAAGTTGGAATAGATCGAATTGGTTTTTACACCCCTAATAAATACGTTGATATGGTGGATTTAGCACATGCGCGTAATCAAGATCCTAATAAATTTTTGATTGGAATTGGTCAAAGCAAAATGAGCGTGGCTGATCAAACGCAGGATGCTGTTTCAATGGGAATTAACGCAACTATGCGCTATATTGATGAAATTGATCGTGAACAAGTTGGTCTGTTAGTCATTGGAACGGAAAGTGGAGTGGATCAATCCAAGTCTGCATCACTTTTTGTTAAGAGTGCGCTAGAGCTTGCACCTGAAGTGCGAACTTTTGAAATAAAAGAAGCTTGTTTTGGAATGAGCGCAGGAATTATGATTGCGCGAGATTATGTTCGACTTCACCCACATCACAGTGCAATCGTTATTGGTAGTGATATCGCGCGTTACGGTTTAAACACTGGTGGTGAAGTGACGCAAGGCGCCGGAAGCGTCAGCATGTTAATTAAGGCAGAGCCACGAATTTTAGCCTTAAAAAATGGTCACAGCGCCTACAGTGCTGATATTAATGATTTTTGGCGTCCAAACGATTCTGCTGTTGCTCTAGTTAATGGTAAATATTCTACCGAAGTCTATCTTGACTTTTTCAAACGGACATTTACCAATTATCAAGCACAAAATGACTGTCATACTGCCGATTTTGCGGCACTAATTTATCATCTACCTTTTGTTAAGATGGGATTTAAAGCAAATCAATTGGCAATTGAAAAACAGGAACAAGAAACTGCAGAAAGATTAGCTAACAACTTTACGGCTTCTGCGCAATACAGCCGTGAAATTGGTAATATTTATACTGCGTCCCTATACTTAAGTCTTTTAAGCTTATTAGAAAATGGTAATTTGGCACCTGAAGCGTTAGTCGGACTATTTTCTTATGGCTCGGGCGCAATGGGTGAGTTTTATGCTGGTCAAGTAATGGAAGGCTATCAAAATGCGCTTGATTTTGCCGGCGACCAGGAAATGATTGCCCGTCGTCAAAAAGTTAGTGTTTCAGAATACGAGCAAATTTTTACTCAAGCACTTGAACTTCCTCAAGATAACTTTGAATTAGAGAGCGATGAAGAAACAGGTTATTGGTACTTTGCTGGTACTAAAGACCATGTTCGTCAATACAAGCAAAAATAAACTTAGACCCTAAAGTTGGGTCTTTTTTTGTACCTATTTTTATAAAATGTGAAATCAAAGCATTAAGCTAATTAACCCTTGTGCTATAATTTAGGTGATTTAATTTTAGTCTAAAAGTTTTTGAACTAAAAATGTAGCTAATTTTTAATTCAAAAGCGTGTTTTTCGCAATTACGAGATTGTTTGGTTGACGAAGAATATTTTGATAGTTGCCGGAAATGTTTTTGATGAGACAATATTAAAAACTGATGATAAAAAATTGGTTTTAGATGGTTGTTAAATCAAAATAGTGAGACTAATATATAATATTAAAAGAGGGTTGAAAATAGAGGCACTAAAAATGATAAGCGGAAAGCAACATGGGCCAGCAGGAAGAATTAAAAAAGAATCAAAGAGAAGCCTTTAAACGAGAAGGTATCCTAACTGATGAAGATTCTATAAGCTAACAACAAGTGAGCGACTTGAATATGTCTAAAAACAAAATGCGTTACGTATGCCACTAACTGTAGAACGTGACACATCTTATGATGCTAACTTTCAAGTAAAAAATCTGGTAAAGAAAAAGAAGTAGATATTGACGCTAAGATCAGACATGCGCAAACTAAGGGAATCATCATGAACATTTTAGGTTTATTAGCCCTGATTGATATAATCCACGACTGGTGGGTACCTTCAAAATAACTTTCTTTTTCTAAGAACAGTCGGTCATTAACTACTTAGGAAATGATAAGAGATACTAAGCACTTTTGAATTTACCAAAGTGTATCAGATTTTAGTAGGATTAATTTAGAATTGTTTATTGTATAACTATTTTGAACAAACTAGCCATTTTAAATGTGCTTTTCAAATTTTCTTGGTTTAGATGAAGTAAGAATATAAAAAACAGTTAGTCGAATGGGACTAACTGTTTTTTTGCTGTCTTTAACTACTCATATTTATCTGAAATAAATAAACTAGTGGACGTGATGGACCTAGCTTGGTCTTTAATCAAAACTAAGTTAATCTAACTGAATTTTGTTCGGGCAATATTTGAATTCCAAATACCGGAAGGAGTTCTTGCTGGTTGACCATGTATGTGGGGATATCAAAGCCATGGATGTTTTTTACTAAATGAATCATTTTACCCTTGGTCATCGCCTGTTTTCCTGGATACAACAGACACTCTTTGCTAGAAATTTTTAATTTTGCCAAGGGGTAAACTTGTTGATTGATTGTTAAAAACAGCTTGGTTTTGCTGTCTATATCATTCGTTAATTGCAATAAATTAGTCAATTTCATAATAATGATTCCTATACGTTTTTAAAGTGTTATACTATTGATATTATTTTTAGAAAAGGTGACATTTCTTTGAAACAATTAAAGCATAAAAAGCTATGGCTTTCATTAATAATTATTGTTTTGCTAGTTTGCGTAATTCTTACAGGTGCAGGCTATTATTTCTTTAAAATGGCCTGTGTACCAGGACCAAAAAGTTTTTTAGGGTCGTCCAGTGAAACGCTAAAAAAGTCTGATCCTCTGTACAAAGAAAAAATGTGGTTTAAAAAAACTGCCAAGCAAAAATGGTACATGCAGTCGGCTGATAACCAATATAAATTAGTTGCAAACTATATCCCTGCTGCTGATTCCAATAAAACGGTAATCATTTTACCTGGATATATGAATACCAAGGAAGACATGGCCGAATATGATGCGCTATTCCACGAAATGGGCTACAATACTCTAACACCTGATCCACGTGCTCAAGGTAAAAGTGAAGGGAAATATATCGGCTATGGTTGGCCAGAAAAAGATGATGTCAAGAAGTGGATTAATTTAGTACTCAAGCGCAAAGGTAGTCAGCAACAAATTGTCGTCTATGGTCTGAGTATGGGCGCAGCTACCGCGATGATGACCAGTGGCTTAAAACTTCCAGGGCAGGTTAAGGCCTTTATTGAGGATTGTGGCTATACCAGCGTTAAAGATGAAATTGAACACGAAGCCGAAGCATTATATAATATGCCTTCTTTTCCACGTTTTCCATTAGTAGAAATCTTGAGCGGCATCAATCGCATAAAAGTTGGTTACTTTATGAAAGATGCTTCGAGTATTAAGCAACTACATAAAAATCATCGACCAATGTTCTTTATTCATGGTAGTCATGATACATTTGTTCCAACTAAAATGGTATACCATAATTATTTAGCGACTAAAGGTCCTAAACAATTATGGGTTACACCAAATTCCAAACATGCAGATTCATTTGCGGATCACCCGAAGGAGTACCGTAAGCGTATCGCAAGCTTTTTGAAAGATTATGTTAAATAATAAGTGCATTTTGGTAGCGAGTACTAGCAGTAAAATGCTATGATCAAATTGTGGAAAGGGGAAACAAATAACCTAATTTATTTCCATATTCTGTATATTATTAAAGTAAAGTATATGTCATATATGAGTTGGCTTTCTAATAGTTAAGGGATAATGATCTTTACTTAAGGAGATCGGTTTATCAAATAATAAAGGTTGGTCTTTATTTATTCACCTAAAGCATTGAAATACCTCCATCCACAAACAAAAAAGTTGCCGCAATTTGCGACAACTTTTTTATATTAGTGTAAGGTTAATTTGACGACACATTCACAGCGTGGTGTTTGAGGTAGCATATCAACATTTTCAATTAAGCGGACATCATATGCTTCACTCAATAGCACTAAGTCTTGTGCAAGAGTAGAGGGATTACATGAAATGTAAACAAAAGTTTTAGGTTTAATTTTCAATAAGGTCTTAATTAAGCTTTTTGCAAGTCCGGTTCTGGGTGGATCGACGATTAAGGCATCAATTGGAACACCATTTTTCTGCAACTCAGGCAGCACTTTTTCTACACTGCCTTGAAAGTAATCTGCATTACGCAAATGATTAAGCTCAACATTGTGCTTAGCATCCTCAACAGCTTCAGGAATAGTTTCAATTCCAACTACTTGTTTGACTTGATCCGCTGCCAAAATTCCTAGGGTACCGACACCGCTATATGCATCAATTAAAGTGTCTTCAGGCTTTAAGTCGAGGAATTTAAGTGCTTCAGAATACAAGGTTGCAGTTTGAACTGGGTTTAATTGGAAAAATGCGCGTGGTGAAAGAGCAAACTTCTTGCCTAAAATTTCATCAATAATTTGATTTTTGCCGGCCAATTTTTCTGTCTTATTCCCCCAAACTTGAGGGTTGCGCCAATCAGTTTCGTTCTGAAAAACGCTAACAACGTTAGGCAAGTTAATGATTTCCTTACTTAAAGCAGGTAAGTTCTTAATTTTGTGTCCAACCGTTATCAGTGTTACCTGAATTTCTTTGGTTGCTTCCGCTTGGCGAACAACGATTGTCTTTAAACCATCATAATGTCTGAAAGGATCGGCAACTGCTACGTGTAACTTGTCAACCAGCTCTTTTATTTTACGTTCAGTCTCTTGCGTTGCTTTGTTTTGCGTTGGCATGACAGGTAAATCGTATAGTTCATGTGAATTTGGAGCAAACAAACCGAGTTTAGTTTGGCAATGATCTTGCTCAATTTGATATTGAGCCTTATTACGGTAGTGCCATTCACTTGGAGCAGGGATTGTCTTTTTGACTTTATACTTATTGTAACCGCGTGGATGATATTTTCTTAATGCTTCCAAAACATTGTCACGCTTGAATTCAAGCTGTTTTTCGTAACTTAAATGTGCCAGCTCAAGTCCGCCGATTGCTGGATCAACGCCTTTAGGATAAGGAACACGGTCTGGACTTTTTTCCTTAATGCGAACTAGTTCAGCGTCAATGTAGTGCGGATATTCCTTGATAATTTTTGCCACAACAACTTCGTTTGGCAGTGCGCCTGGAATAAAAATGATTTTCTTGCGATAATAGCCAATACCTTCACCATTAATTCCTAAGCGTTTAATCGTGATGATAACGTCTTTTTCTTTTGTTTCTTTTTGCTTAAAATTTTTGTACATAATTTTCTTTCTACAATAAAACGTTACAATGTTAACAATTTATTGTACTACCTAACAAAAGTTTTTCGCAAGAATGAAAGAAATTTGCTAGCATGTAACTATAACCTAGTAGAAAGGTGAGTAAAATGCCAATAATTACTAAAGTAAGCAGTCAAAAACGTCCGGGCCGGTATAACATTTTTTTAGATGGCAAGTACGCTTTTTCTGCCAGTGAGCAAACTGTCGCGGAATTTGTTCTTTTAAAAGGACAAGAGCTGACTGATGAAAAAGTAAATGAAGTAAAGCAATATGATGAGGATGCAAAAGCAACTAATTTAGCATCAAGATATTTAAATTATGAACCTCGAACGGTTTATGAAGTTTTACAATACTTAAAGGACCATGGGATTGATAATGAACCTGCGCAAGCTGCGGTTAGTCAGTTAACTGAAATGGGCTTTTTGGACGATCAAAAGTACGTGGATTTGGCAATTAGGCAAAACTTGCGAATTGGTACTGATGGGCCAATGACGATTTCACGCAAACTTACGCAAAAGGGAATTGATCCGAAATTAGTCCAAATTGGCTTAGAGCAGATTGATGATAGTGAATGGCAAGATGCGGGACAACGGGTTTTGAAGTCAATGAAAAGTAAAATTGCCAGAATTTCACAACGTGAACTTGAACGTAAAATGAGGACCAAGTTGATGAGCCATGGCTTTTCTAGTGCAATTGCTGATGAAATAATTGCCGAACTGGATCTTGCGCAAGATGAAAGTGAGCAACTTGATGCTTTGAAAAAGCAAGGCGTTAAGGCTTATAAGCGTTTCAGAAGGTTACCCGAACAAGAGCGCAACAGTAAGATCCGTAATTATCTTTATACACATGGTTTTGCCAGCAATGAAATTGATTCTTTTTTAGCAGGAGAAATTATCCCGCTTGACGAATTAGCAGACTATTAAGGAGTTTTTATGAAAAAGTTACAAGAAAAAAGTACATTTGTTGGTCGTCCTTTTTCCGATCAATTAATGGATGACCAAAGAACATTTTCTAGTTGTAATGTGGAAATGGAGCAAAATCAGGTTTTTCAAGCGTTTTTAGACGAGCATGAATTAACTGATCAACGGGCTAGCATGATCGTTTTCGGGCCAGAAAATTTCATGTACTGGTACGGTGTGCTAGTTCCAGATGAAGTGGAAGTTCCTAGTGGTCTAATGAGATTTGTTTTACCTCAAAATGACGTCGCACTTGAAGAACTTGGCCAACAAAATCTTGCTTTTTTCAGCCAACCACTTAATTCAGTTTTGCCAACATTTTTACAAAAAGTGGGCGATGAAGGCATTCAAATGTATGAAAATCCAGGTGATAGCCTAACACCATATTTTGTTCAAACGTTAAATTTAGCGACAAAAAAACTGGCACAGATGTTATATCTGGATGCCAGTGAGTAAAATTCTTAATGCTGGTTAGGATCGATTGATAAATTGTCGTATTCAACGTAGGCACCTAAGCAGGTTGAAAGTAACATAACTAACATTACGATTCCTGCCGACTTGCCAACAATCTGATCCAAAGTTAGGAATTGGCGGACAACAAATGTTGCGCAAAAACAAAGAATAAAGTCCAAAATCATATTGGCTAATTGCAAAAGTGGACGCCGTCTAATACTAAAGAAACGTAAAAGTTGTTTTAGTAAACCATCATCAACTTCCACAGCCAAGAGGTCGACCGGACGTTGAATGGTTGCCTTAATTGCAAACATGATTAGGGCGCCGACAAATGCACCAATTGAGGTTCTGAACAAGTCAGCTGAATGCAGTACTAATGCATCGTAACCGATACCAATAATAGTAAGACTGCAGATGTATGGTATTAGCAATAAAAACGTAAAAACAAGTAAAACATGACTTTTTTTCATTAATAAACCTCATTTCTTACGTGCTATTTTAACATATCCTGTGCGTACATGATATAATGGCACTATTAAACTTCGTATTTTTAGAAAGAGAGAAAAAACTATGGCTAGCGACCCTGATAAGGGGAATTTATTTCAAATTTTCAAAAATAAATTATCCTCTTCAAGCGATGGAGAGACGAAAGAACATTTAACTGAGGAAATAAAGGAACTGCACGATCAGAAAAAAGTGAGTGACACTGAATTTTCGATGTTGAATAATGTTTTGGATTTTCAAGGACGGATGGTCCGCGAGGTCATGGTTTCTAGAATCGATGCATTTATGGTCGATTATGGCGATAGCTTGCAGGATAACCTTAAAGAAATTTTGCACGAGCCATATTCAAGAATTCCTGTTTACAAGCAGGACAAGGACAAGATTGTTGGTGTCATTCATATCAGAACTGTGCTTAGAAAGGCTTGGGAAAAGGGCTTTGATAAGATTGACTATGAAGATGTTATGAATCCACCGCTATTTGTTCCAGAAACGACTGATTTGGCTGAATTACTAGTTGAGATGCAGCGAACACAACAACAATTAGCAATTTTAACCGATGAATATGGTGGAGTTGTTGGTATTGCAACCATTGAAGATTTGATCGAAGAAATTGTTGGTAACATTGACGATGAAGTCGATCATACTGAAGTTTTATCCGAACAAATCGCTCCGAATAAATATGTGATTTACGGGAAAATGCCGCTTGACGAATTTAACGAACAGTTTGGTACTAATCTTGAAATGGAAGACGTTGATACAGTAGCCGGATACGTAATCACTAAATTGGGAATTATTCCTGCCAAAGGAGAAAAACTATCAGTCAAATTAGACAATGGGATGGTTTTGACCACAAGAAGAATGAACCGGTCAAGATTACTCACGGTCTTGTTGACGATACCAGACAAAGGACAAAAGGAAGAAGAGCAAAGTAATTAATGAGTGATGAACTTAAAAATAAGGTAGAACAAAGAAGAACATTTGCTATCATATCGCACCCTGATGCGGGTAAAACAACGATTACGGAGCAAATGCTTCTTTTTGGTGGCGTTATTCGTAGTGCTGGTACCGTTAAAGCACGTAAGACAGGCCATTATGCAACTAGTGACTGGATGGAAATCGAAAAGCAACGTGGTATTTCCGTTACTAGTTCCGTAATGCAGTTTGAATACGATGGTAAAAGAATCAATATTCTTGATACACCAGGACACGAGGATTTTTCAGAAGACACTTATCGAACATTGATGGCGGTCGATGCAGCAGTCATGGTAATTGACTCGGCTAAGGGTATTGAGCCACAAACGAAAAAACTGTTCAAAGTTGTCAAACAACGTGGTATTCCAATCTTCACGTTTATGAACAAGTTGGATCGTGATGGTCGTCCGCCATTAGATTTAATTGCGGAATTGGAAGATCTTCTTGGCATCGAAGGTGTTGCGATGAACTGGCCAATTGGTTCCGGCCAAACTTTGCAGGGTCTTTATGATATTGCCAATAATCAAGTTGAGCTTTATCACAAGGACGGTGAAGACCGTTTCTTGCCACTTGATCAAGATGGCAACTTGCCTGAAAGCGAACCATTAAGCCAGAACCCACAATTTAAGGATACTTTAGATGAAATTGAATTGATCAAAGAAGCTGGTAATACTTTTGATTCTGAGAAGATTCGCAGAGGTGATCAGACCCCTGTATTCTTTGGTTCTGCCTTAACTAACTTTGGCGTTGAAACCTTTTTAAAGAGTTTTGTAAAATTGGCTCCAGCTCCACAAGCACACACAGTTAATGATGACGAAGAGTTAAGTCCAGATGACCCAGAATTTTCAGGCTTTGTCTTTAAGATTCAAGCTAATATGAATCCAAATCACCGGGATCGAATTGCTTTCATTAGAATTGGTAGTGGGGAATTTAAAAAGGGCTTAGATGTCACTCTTGCACGGACTGATAAGCCAATTAGGCTAAATAATGCGACTGAGTTCATGTCTAGTGAACGTGTTCAAGTTGCTGATGCCGTTGCCGGAGATATCGTTGGTCTCTATGATACTGGTAATTTCCAAATAGGTGATAGTATCTATGCTGGTAAAAAGAAAATCGTTTACCCATCATTACCAGAATTTACACCGGAATTGTTTGTGCGTGTAACTGCAAAAAATGTGATGAAGCAAAAATCGTTCCATAAAGGAATGACGCAACTAGTTCAAGAGGGTGCGATTCAGTTATACCGCAACTATCAAACTGATGAATATATTTTAGGTGCCGTTGGTCAACTGCAATTTGAAGTTTTTAAGTTCAGAATGAAGAACGAATATAATTCAGATGTAGAACTAAATAGTATCGGTCATCGCGTGGCCCGTTGGATTGATCCGGAACAACTTGATCCGGCTATGTCGAATAGTCGTAACTTATTGGTTAAAGATCGTTATGATCAGCCACTGTTTCTCTTTGAAAATCAGTTTGCTGAGCGCTTTTTCCAAGATAAGTATCCAGATGTTAAATTGACTGAAAAATTATAAGCAAACAAAAAAGGTTGATAAAATTTATCAACCTTTTTTCTATTTATCAATATTGATTTCAATTAACTGTTGGTTTTTGTCAAAGGTTATAACGTAGGAAGGATTATCTTCCTTAATTAGTCGCTTAATGACAAATTCAGCTTCTTCTTTACGAATACGACGATCATGGTTTTCCAAAGCAATTTCGATTGCTTCATTACTTTCGGTATAGATGACAGAGGTATTTCCTAATGAATAAACTTTTACATAATTAACGTTAGTCGAATTCAGTTGACTGTGAACTAGATCCTTATAACTATTGGTTACATCTATTAAGTGCATGGATTTCACCCGTTTCTTCTAGTAGTTGTCTTTTACTTTAGTATAACGCTAATTACAACATTTTTCTTTGCAAAAAGGCAATTATATTGTAATTAATTAAAATTTTATTGCATAAAGCCGAGAGATTAATGATCAATTTCCTCATCAGAAGAATTATTTTCTTCATTGCTAATAACAATCTTTTGATCTTTAACACTTGCGATTAAGTTTTTAGCAGTAGGATGATCAAGCTTGTAATCAGCCACTTTATCTTCAATTTCTTCTTGAATAGTTCTGCGAAGTGGACGTGCACCCATAGCAGGATTGTAGCCTTCCTCAACTAACTTTTTCTTTGCTTCGTCAGTAACAGTAATTTGCATTCCACGGCTCTTAACCATGTTGTTTACACTGTTAAGCATTAGGTCAACAATCTTAACCAAATCTTCCTTAGATAGTTCGTTGAACTCGATTACGTCGTCTAAGCGGTTTAAGAATTCAGGTTTAAAGAACTGACTCATTGAAGAGCGAGCAGCATCTGGCTCATCACTAGCATTTTCAGCTGTAAAGCCCACGCTAGTTTCCTTAATGCCTTGTCCCGCATTAGATGTCATGATGATGATTGTGTCTTTGAATGAAACAGTACGACCTTGAGAATCAGTTAGGCGACCATCATCTAGAATTTGTAAGAACAAGTTCATTACAGAAGGATCAGCTTTTTCAATTTCATCTAACAAGATTAGACTGTATGGATTACGACGAACCTGTTCAGTTAATTGACCTGCTTCTTCATAGCCAACGTAGCCAGGTGCAGAACCAATTAGTTTAGAAACTGAATAGGATTCCATATATTCTGACATATCAAAACGAATCATGGCATCTTCTGAACCAAACATTTGCTTGGCTAATTGTTTAGCAAGCTCAGTCTTACCAACACCAGTTGGACCAACAAAGAGGAAGGAGCCAATTGGTCGTCCGGATTCGTTGAAACCAATCCGGTTACGACGAATAGCACGTGCTACCTTGTCGACAGCCTTATCCTGACCAATTACATGTTCTTTTAAGTTAGAAGCCAAGTTTTGCAGTTGATTTTCTTCTTGTTTTTGTAAGTCACCTACTGGGATACCAGTTTTTTCTTCAACAATCTTATTCATAATCTTGCTGGTAATAACTGGTGATTTATCAGGATCAACCTTTTGGTCTTTTACCTTATTATATTTTTCAATTTGATCACGATAGTAAGCAGCTTTTTCGTAGTCTTCATTTTGCAATGATTCCTGCTTTAATTTTTCAGCTGCTGCAATTCTTTCCTGCAGTTTTTCTTTATCAACGTAAGGGATGGTTAAGTTCATTCTTGAACCAGCTTCATCGAGTAAGTCAATGGCCTTATCAGGTAAGAAACGATCTTGAATATAACGCTCAGATAATTCAGCTGCAGATTTGATTGCATCATCAGTGTAGTGAACGTGATGATAGTCTTCGTAACGTTTCTGAATACCTTTTAGAATTTGAATAGTTTCTGCAACTGATGGTTCTTTAACATCAACTGGTTGGAAACGACGTGACAAAGCAGAGTCTTTTTCAATTTCACGATATTCGTTCAAGGTAGTTGCACCGACTAGTTGCAAGTCACCACGGGCAAGGGCAGGCTTAATGATGTTACCAGCATCCATGCCGCCTTCAGCATTTCCGGCGCCAACTATTTCATGAATTTCATCAATAAACAAGATGATGTTGTCATGATCTTGTAGTTCCTTGATCAATTGCTGCATCCGTTGCTCGAATTGACCGCGAATTCCAGTTCCTTGAACAAGAGAAACAACGTTTAATGAAATAATTCGTTTATCTTGTAATTTTGCAGGTACTGAACCATCGACTATTTGTTGCGCCAATCCTTCGACAACCGCAGTTTTACCAACTCCGGCTTCACCAATTAAGACAGGATTGTTTTTTGTTCTTCTATTTAAAATCTCGATGACACGTGCAATCTCTTTGTCACGACCGATTACGGGGTCGATTTTGCCTTTTTTAGCAAGAGCAGTTAAATCTGTACCGTATTGATCAAGTAGTGAACGGCCTCCACCACCATTATTAGGATTACCATTGTTCATTCCAGGGTTACCTGGGTTATTAGGATTGTTGTTCATTGCATTTTCATTATTAAAATTAAAGAGATCGTTAAAGTCGCCAAAGAAACCGTTGTTGTCATTACTCATGTTAATATTTCCTTGTTGTTTAAGTTCTTGATAACATTGTCCACATAAATTGATTTCGCGGCTTTCTCCATTTACCTTTGCAAAAAGATGAATAGAGGCAGGTCGTTTTTGACAGTTTTGACAAAGCATTACATTACCGCCTTTCTTTTCAATGATTAAATTATATAATTAGCACTCTCAATAATCAAGTGCTAAAACTTGGAATAAGATACATTTTTATCTATTAGAACCAAATATGCTAAAATAATCACTTGTAAAAGCAAAAATGCTTGATTTTTAGTGTATGTTTTAGAAAAGCGGTGGTATATTTGGATTATCAAAAAATTTTAGAGCAGTTAGCAAGTGGTGAACTAGATCATTATGAAGTTGAACCTAAAGATGCATTTGCGTTTCAGGCTGCTTTAAGATCTTTTGGCAAAAGGCAGAACATAACTGGTAAAGCCCTACGTGGCGGAAAAATAGTTTACAAGCAATCAACGACGGAACTTTGATGATGTAAACTGTTACATTTATGTTGTCTAATTCACAAAAAAATGATAGTCTAAGTAAGCGAATAGGTAGTTACTACCGGTTTGATTTTTCAATTCAAAGGAGATATTTATAATGGAAAAACGCGATTTTCATGTTATTGCAGAAACAGGTATTCATGCTCGTCCAGCAACTTTGTTAGTACAAGCTGCTTCAAAGTTTGGTTCAGACATCAACTTGGAATACAATGGCAAATCAGTTAACTTGAAGTCAATCATGGGTGTTATGTCACTCGGTGTTGGCAAGAACGCTGACGTTACAATTAGTGCTGATGGTGATGATGAAAAAGATGCAATCAACGCTATTTCAGAAACAATGAAAAAAGAAGGATTAGCTGAATAATGACCAAGACATTAAAAGGAATTGCTGCTAGTGATGGTATTGCTGTAGCACCAGCCTATCTCTTGGTCGAACCAGATCTTTCTTTCACGAAGACAACTGTTTCAGATGTTGACAGTGAATTAACTCGTTACCATGAAGCTATTTCAGTATCAACTGAAGAAGTTGAAAAAATTCGTGACAGTGCCAAAGGGAGTTTAGGTGAAGAAGAAGCACAAGTTTTTGAAGCTCACTTGATGATTTTGAATGACCCTGAATTTACAGGTGCAATTGAAAATGAAATCAAGGAGCAAAAAATCAACAGTGAAGCTGCACTTGATGAAACCGCTCAAAAGTTCATTACAATTTTTGAAGGCATGACAGATAACGAATATATGCAACAACGTGCTGCTGACGTTCGTGATGTTTCAAAACGAATCATGGCTCATTTATTAGGTAAGGAATTACCTAATCCTGCTTCAATTGATCATGAAGTTGTTGTTGTTGCTCATGACCTTACTCCAAGTGATACTGCTCAATTAAACAAGAAGTTTGTTAAAGGCTTTGTTACTGATATCGGTGGTCGTACTGCTCACTCAGCAATCATGGCTCGTTCGCTTGAATTGCCTGCTGTTGTTGGTACAGATTCAATTACTAAAGATGTTGAAAACGGTCAAATATTAGTTGTTGACGGTTTGAACGGTGATGCAGTAATTGAACCAACTGATGAACAAGTTGCTGATTACAAAGTTAAGAGTGAAGCATTCCTAAAGCAAAAGGCTGAATGGAAGAAACTCAAGAACGAACCTTCTGTAACTGCTGATGGTAAGCAATTCATTATTGCAGCTAACATTGGTACACCAAATGATATGGAAGGCGTTAATGAGAACGGCGCTGAAGCTATTGGTTTGTATAGAACTGAATTCTTGTACATGGATTCCAAGGACTTCCCAAGTGAAGAAGACCAATTCGAAGCTTATAAAGAAGTTATCGAAGGAATGAATGGCAAGCAAGTTGTCATTAGAACAATGGATATCGGTGGTGACAAGCACTTAGACTACTGGGATCTTCCAGAAGAGATGAACCCATTCTTAGGTGTTCGTGCTATCAGATTGTCATTGCAAAATGAAGAAATCTTCCGTACACAATTACGTGCGCTTTTACGTGCATCAGCATTCGGTAAGTTGGGCATCATGTTCCCAATGATCGGTACTTTGGGTGAATTGCGTAAGGCTAAGGCAATTTTGGCTGAAGAAAAAGATAAGTTAGTTAAAAGCGGTGTCAAGGTTGGCGAAGACTTACAAGTTGGAATGATGATTGAAGTTCCTGCTGCTGCAGTTATTGCTGACCAATTCGCTAAAGAAGTTGACTTCTTCTCAATCGGTACCAATGACTTAATCCAATACACAATGGCAGCTGACCGTGGTAATGATAACGTTTCATATCTATACCAGCCAGCTAGTCCTTCAGTATTGCGCTTGATTAAGCACACAATTGATGCTGCTCATGAAAATGGCATTTGGTGTGGTATGTGTGGTGAAGCCGCTGGCGACAGCACCATGTTCCCAATTTTGCTTTCAATGGGTCTTGATGAATACTCAATGAGTGCAACCTCAATTTTAAGAATTAGAAGCTTGATGAAGAAGCTAAACACTGAAGATATTAAGGAATTAGCTAATACTGCTTGTTTTATTTCAGAAACTGCTGAAGAAAACGAAAAATTGGTTGATGATTTAATGAAGAAATTTAATAATTAAGTTTATTAAATTAACCAAGAGTACATTATTTATTGATGTACTCTTTTTATTTCTTTACTTTTTCTTGAGAGATTCTTCACAGTTTATTCACTTTTACTTACTATCATAAAAAATAGATAGCATAGATACGTTACTTATAAAAAGAAAGTAATGTGATATAATACTAGAGGTAATGAGTCATTTTTTGATCAGAAGGAGCGCGAAATATATGGTAAATTTATATATATCTCCAAGTTGTACCTCGTGTCGAAAAGCGAAGGCATGGTTGAAGCAACATGATATTGACTTTAAGGAAAGAAATATTTTTTCTGAGCCACTTACAAAAGGGGAACTTATCCAAATTTTGCGGATGACTGAGAACGGTACTGAAGAGATTATCTCTACTCGATCTAGGGCATTTCAACAACTTAAAGTCAATTTGGATGATCTGTCAATTGATCAATTACTAGATATGGTTGAAAAGGACCCCAGTCTTTTAAGAAGACCAATTATTATGGATGATCGTCGTCTTCAAGTAGGTTACAACGAGGACGAAATTAGACGATTTTTGCCTAGAAAAGTTCGTCGACTTGAACTTGAGGAAATGCAAAAAATCGCAGATTTATAATTTGGAATCTTTTAAAAAAAGCGCTAGTTTTAGAACTAACGCTTTTATTTTATGCGTAAAATACGCTACAATAGAACAAAGGATCTGATGGAGGTGAATGACTCATGCAAGTAGAACATATTAATGAAAATACTATCCGCGTGAGAATTAATAAGTCTGAATTAGCTAAGCGTGGTCTGAAAGTTCTAGATTTGCTGGGCGATAAAGGTAAGATCCAACAATTTTTCTATTCAATTTTAGACGAAATTGACACCGACCATTCTTTTAGCCAAGATGCTCCAGTCACTTTTCAAGTAATGCCAAATAATGGTGGACTTGACCTATTGATCACTAAGGCAACGAATCAGGATCCAGAGAGCTTATCAAAACTGTTTGAGAAAGATTTTGACGATATTAAAAACGAAAAGACTGATGATGCACGTCGCTCTTTCCTTGATTTAGAAGACGATGATGAAGAAGACTTGGATGACGAAGACGATGATAGTCGGGACACTGATGAAACTACGGTTCCAAAAGTTAAAAAGTCGTTTTGGAAGTTGCAGACAAAGCAGGGCTACAGCTTTTCTGACCTTGAATTTGTAGTTGAACTTGCCGATAACTTATTGGCACCGGATCTTTCTTCAAGTCTTTACTATGAACGAAATCGTTTTTACCTTGACTTAGCGTTTGATAATGAAAACTATTCTGAACTTAAACCTGCTGATGCGTGGGCAATTGCTAATGAATATGGTACCAAGGTAAAGCCTGAGGAAATGGGACGTGTCCGGACCACTGCAAAGTGTCTTATTAAACAGGATGCATTAGAGCAATTACGCCAGACTTTTGCGAAAAAATAAAACTAATAAAAAACGACAGGAGGAAACCTGTCGTTTTTTGCGTACTTCATAATAGGTGATTATTTTGTACGCAGCACTTTTAAATAGTGAATTAATTACTGCCAAAGAAGAAGCGGTAAAAGAGGGTATTGACCCAAAAAAGTTTACAGAGCGACATTATTTTTGTCCGCATTGCAAAAGAGAGGTTCAGTTAATTGTAAAAAAGAAGACGGCTTACTTTAAGCACTTGCCACAGACTATTAATATGGCAGGAGAAAAAGATGAGCATGCACAAAGTAAGGAACTACTCAAAGATGCCTTACGAGGGGCTAAATTTGCCGCACAGACTGAAGTTGCACTTGCAAGTGGTAGATTACGGGCAGATGTGCTAGCGAGTCCTAAGCTGGCTTTTGAGGTGCAATGTGCACCGCTCAATAAATCAGAATTTATGCACCGACATCTTTTGTATCAGCAAATTGGCATTAAGGACATTTGGATTGTAGGAAAAATGCACTTTCTCCGACATTATCTCAAAGAAACACAACTCATTTTCTTTCGTGAAAACAAGTTGTGGAATAATTATTATTTAGAAGTTAATCCGTATCAAAGGAGTTTGCGCTTGAAATATAATGTCAAGCTTGAACCACTAACGGATAGGTTACATTTTCAAACTGCTAGTTTTAGTTTGGATGCGGTTGGATTAGAAAAGTTATGGTATTTTAAGCCACGTTTGAAGAAATACCAGATTGATTCTAGCATTCAGAAGAACTATCTTAAAATGCAATTAGCACATAAAAGTATCAAGGGACTGCAGATAGGTGCAAAGTTGTACCAAAAACAGATGACAGTTGATGAACTACCACAATGGGTGTTTAGCCAAGTTCGTTCTATCAATTCAGCTGATAATGCTACAACATACTTTACATCAAGCGAAGATGCCTTCTAGGGCGGTAACTATTTCCCACCTGCTCTTTCTCTTGTTCTTCTTTTTGAGGTTCATTGCAATAAATATTTTTTAGCAAAGCCAGCAACTTATCGTGAGCAATTGTTCCTTCAACTAAAAGTCCATTGTCGTCGCCACTTTCATTAAAAAAGATTGTTGTAGGAATGGTTTGAATATTAAATTTTCGTGCGAGCTCTTTGTCTTGCTCAATCGAATCGTCGATATATTTATTAATTTTAGGATCGCAGATCCTTTTGTAGTTTAGACCTAAATCAACTGCAACGCTTTTAGGCAGATTCTGCGAATAAACACTAAAATTCTTACTTACAGCCTGTTGCAAGTTAACTAAATAAGAACGTGCTTTTTTATTGCCATATTTGAGTTTTATTGCATGATAATTACGCAATGCTTGATAAGCAGCCATTGTGTATTCAGGAATATCGTTTATCGTTTGACCGCAAGTTTTCCTTCGAATAATGTCGTCTCTAATTACTTTTGAGTTGGTAATAGGAATAAAATGGAAGGAAGAACTGATATCAAGTTCACCGACCGTTTTCTTAACAGATACTTCTGTATCATAGCAATATACGCCAATTGGATTGACAAAAAGAAATATCTCAAACATGATCAGGCTCCTCCATAACTTGATTAATCAATATAACTTTACCAAATATCTATCCTTTAAAAATGAAAAAATCCATACTATTAAATTTTACCACGATGATTGAAAGCGCGTGCAATTTTTGCTCGATTTGTGTTAGCAGAGTTTTGCACTAACCCATACTGTTGCTTAAGCAATTTCAGTGTTGCTTCAATTAAAGCAGGATCATCATTTTCTACTTCTAGTTCAAAGTCTTCAAATCCATCAGGATATCTTGTGTCGTCAAATGTAAGTTCACAATTTTGTGGTCCTTGAGCAAGAATTCGATGTGTTTTACTGAATGTCTGCAAGCGTAAATTTGCTTCGGAACCGAAGTGTTCTTTAAGATAATCACCAACTGAACCAGTAAAGATGATTTTGCCTTTTTCTTCAGCATTTTTTAGAAGATCATGTGCTTTCTCCAGTTTCAAGTCATCATTGATTTCGATTGCTTCATGATAGCGATGCTGTACGGGATTTTTATCTGGTACTTTCAATGTTTGCTCGGCATGATCTTCAAACAAACGTATCCGGCAGCTGATATGTGATTGCTTTAATAAACCGTTATCAGTGTCGAAGTAGTAGTTTTCTTGCTTAAAATCGCTTTTAACAGGGAAACTTTCACATAACTGGGAATACGTTGCTTTGGGCAAAATTATCTTGGCTTCAATTTCATTATTCTCTGACATTAATCTACCCCAATGTATATCAACAATTTAGCTATAGTAGCTAATCTCACTTTAAAAGCTATCATAGGAAAATTACAACTAGCAATCTTACCTATCTATATTATAGTCAACTTTTTTCTAATTTAATCACATTTATTATAATGCGGCAACGTTTTTCATTGTGAACTACTTTTGCCATAAGAGTCAAAGAATAAGCTTAACGAAAGTTGTTTTTTTAGAGTGGAGTTATCCAAACTATTGTTATAAAGCAAATGTGAAGTTACAGCTAAAAAAGCAAAGTGAGCAACTTTTTTGACTTTATTTAATAAATTTATCATAATTTCAGAGGATTGTTAAAGAATAACTTTTAAAAAAATCAATTTACTGAAAAAGCTAATTAATCGCACTTTTTCCACTTTTGTTATTAAAAAAAGCAAGCAAGATAATAGCTTCTGTTACCAATATGAAATTGCTATCATTTGTTTTATGTTAGAATGAAGAAGCAACTAAGAAAGGAAATATTTCAATGAATTTTGACTGGGATACTTTTTTATGGCCTTATACTGAAGCCGTTCGAGAATTAAAAGTAAAATTCCGTTCGCTGCGCCAGAGCTTTTTGACTAAAGGTGAGCACTCACCAATCGAATTTGTTGTTGGACGCGTGAAAACGGTAGATTCGATTAAAGAAAAAATGAAAAGGCGCGTTATTAGTCCCGATGTAATTGAAACCGATATGCAGGATATTGCGGGCATTAGAATTGTTTGTCAATTTGTTGACGATATTTACAAAGTGGTAGATTTGATTCACGAGCGTGATGACATGGAAGTCTTAGAAGAGCGCGACTATGTCCAAAATGCCAAACCGTCAGGTTATCGTTCTTATCACATGGTAATTTCATATACAGTTTATCTTCCTGAAGGCTCGAAAAAATTGCTGGCTGAAATTCAAATCAGAACCTTAGCAATGAACTTTTGGGCTACCGTAGAACATACGTTAAACTATAAGTATCAAGGTTCATATCCTGAAGATATTTCGCGAAGATTAAAGTCTACGGCTGAAACAGCCTATAAGCTTGATGAAGAAATGTCGCTAATCAAGGATGAAGTACAAGAAGCACAGAAAGTTTTTACCAAAAACAAAGGTAAGGAAAAATAATGAGAATAGCGATTGCTCATAACACCAATGAAGAAACTTTAAAAGTAGTAGCTCATTTAAAAAAGATTCTTGCCACAAAAGAGGGCGTGGTTTTTGACGCAAAATATCCTGATGTAGTGATTACTGTGGGTGGGGATGGCACATTAATAAACGCTTTTCACCGATATGAAAAACAAATCAGTTCGATTCGCTTTATTGGAATTCACACAGGACACTTAGGGTTTTATACTGATTGGCAGGGGCAAGATGTTGATAAAATGGTTGATGCACTCTTTTTGCGTGAACCTGAATCGGCCAAGTATCCTTTACTAGAAGTAGAACTGACAACAGAGTCTAATGAACGCAAACATTATTTAGCTTTGAATGAGTCTGCTGTTAAACGAGTTTCCCATACACTTGAGGCCAATGTTTATATTGATGGAAAGCTATTTGAAAATTTTCGTGGTGATGGTCTCTGCGTTTCAACGCCAACGGGCTCAACTGCTTATAATAAGTCAATTGGTGGGGCAGTAATTCATCCGAAACTAAAGGCGCTGCAGATGACGGAAATTGCGTCGATTAATAATCGCGTCTTTAGAACCCTTTCATCTCCAATTGTCATTGCACCTGACCAGTGGATTACGATTGTCCCTAATTCAGATCATTTTGTGATGACGGTTGATGGTAATAGGATTAACCTTCATAATGCCAAAAAGATAGATTTTCGAATTTCAAACAAAGAAATTCGATTTGACCGGTTTGGACATACTCATTTTTGGTCTCGAGTTCAGAGTGCCTTCATTGGGGATAAACATGACACTATTTAAAGTTAAAGTAGAAAATAAAGTTCCCATAGAATTAGGGGCTTTTTTAATGAAAAACGGTTTTTCAAAAAAGGCTGTTAATGATGCAAAAAACAATGACGGAATGATTTTAGTCAATCATAAACGGCGCTTTACCAATTATCAGTTGCATTTTGGTGACGAAGTGATTTTTGTTCCAGGAAACGAAAAGGAGAATCCATGGCTAAAACCGTCGTTTAAGCCTTTAGTGATTACTAAAGAAACGGAAAACTATTTAGTCATAAATAAACCAGCAAATCTCTTGTCAATTCCTTCAAGATACGATGATAATGCGGTTGTAAATCGTGTTTTGGGTTATTTTGAGCAACAAAAGTTGCAAGGCGTTAAGCCACACGTTGTAACCAGGCTTGATCGTGAAACCTCAGGCTTAGTATTGGTTGGCAAAAATGCAATAGCTCATTCGCGTTTTAGCAAGCTAGATAAAGATCAGTTTGTTAAAAAGTATCATGCGATTGTTCATGGTAATTTTGCGGAAAATGAATTAAAGGGTGTAATTGATAAAGCAATTGGAAAAAGGGGAGACGCGGTCAAGCGTAGTATTATTCCGGACGGCAAACGGGCAATTACAGCTTATCAAGTTCTTAAGCAAGAACCAGGAATTAGTCTAGTGGAATTAAGGCTTTATACTGGACGGACTCATCAAATCAGACTTCATATGCAATCAATTAATCATCCTTTATTTGGTGATCCGTTGTATGGCATAAATGACGAATTTAACCGCCAAGCATTGAACTGCTTTTACTTAGCCTTTCCCGATCCATTTGCATACAATCAGCTGGTAGAAATTGAAATTACGGATCCGGAAGATATGCAAACTTTATGGCAAAATAGCACACAAAAAGAACTGTAAAACAGTTCTTTTTGTGTGGTTAAAATTTTATTCACTAAAGAGAACACGAGTACCTTCAGGTACGTATATGTCTTTTTGAATTGGAGTGAGACAACCATCTTTAGCACTACGCTTGTACAAGGTAGCATTGTCAGTGTTTTGGTTGGTTGCTACAACAAATTGCTCACTTGGATCCCAATTGAAATCACGAGGGAATTCACCAAAAGTAGAGACGCGTTGTTTAAGCTCTAACGTGTGATCTTCTTTAACTGCAAAAACAGTAATTGAGTCGTGACCGCGGTTAGATACGTAGATGAACTTACCATCATGACTGATTTTAATAGCAGCAGCACCGTTGTGATCAGTATAACCGTCAGGAATGGTTGAATATGAGGCAATATTGTTAAAAGTCCAATCTTTTTCATTAAATTGAACTACATTGACCTTGCTTGAAAGCTCACCAACGACATAGAAGTAATTTCCATCAGGACTAAAGACAATATGACGTGTTCCAAAACCGGCTTCATTTTGATATTTAGCCAAGTGTTCAAGCTTGTTGTTTTGAAGGCGATAAAAATCAACGCAGTCGTTACCCAAGTCACAACTTACCAAGTTTTGTGCGGGTGTTTCATCAAAAAAGTGTGGGTGAGGTCCGTCAACTTGTTCTGGACGAGGTCCAAGTGTATCTGCAGTATGTGTGGCGGAATCGATTAGGGTTAGTTGACCTTCAGCTGTATAGGAAAAGACAGCTAAAACGCCAGTGTGATAGTTTGCTGTGTATAGCAGGTGCTTTACTGAATCAATTCCAATGTAAGCTGGTGAAGAACCAGCAGTTAAATAAGAATCTTTTTCTTGGTATGCACCATCAACTAACTGGAAAGAACTAATTCCGCCTTCATCACCAGCATTGTTAATTGTGAAAATCAAATCTTGGTCTTGAACAAAGTAAGTAGGACCACCAATTTTGATTATTTCTTTTGCTGTTCCCAGTTCAACTTTTAAGCCGTTATCAGAATTATAAAGCGGTAATTCGTAAATTCCTGTAGCCTTTTTTTTGGTGTAACCACCAATTAATAATTTCATTTTTCAGCCTCCATTTAATTTCAGTGATATGAACTAATGAGATAAGTATAACATGCCATTTATTTGTAAAAAATTTGCATGATTACATTAGTTTAAAAGTGGTAAAGTATGGTATCGGAACATTCCGATTAAATCACATTTTTATTAAGAGGTACAAATGAATGGACGAAAATAAAATTCGGGAGCTATATGCCCAGAATGGTATTTCTGAAGTTTTTACTAATTTACAGTCTTCTACGGACGGTTTGAGTTCCGAAGAAGCTGCTAGTAGATTAGAGAAGTATGGTCCGAATCAAATTCAGAAAGCTAAAGAAGAATCTGAATGGAAGGCTTTTTTTAAAAACTTTATTAGTATGATGGCCATTTTGCTTTGGATTTCAGGCGCGGTTGCCATGTTTAGTGGCACACTGGAATTGGGAATTGCTATTTGGATGGTTAATATCATCAACGGGTTATTTAGTTTTTGGCAAGAGCGAGCAGCTAAAAAAGCAACCGATGCTTTGAACAACATGCTGCCAACATATGTCGAAGCCATTCGTGATGGCAAAAAGGTCCAAATTGATGCTAAGGAATTAGTTCCTGGGGATGTTTTTGTTTTGCAGGCTGGAAACTCGATTCCAGCTGATGCACGCTTGATTTCTGCAAGTTCGATGCAGGTTGACCAAAGTGCTTTAAATGGTGAGTCCGTTCCAGAATCAAAGACAACTGACTATTCACCTGGTGAAGGTAGTTACGCGGAAACTAACTTAGTATATTCTGGTACTACAGTTGGAGCAGGAACTGCTCGCGCGATTGCATTTGCAACTGGTATGAATACCGAGTTTGGTAAAATTGCCAAGCTTACCCAAAAGCAGAACAAGGTTGATAGTCCACTTACACAAGAATTAAATCGACTTACTAAGCAGTTATCAATTATTGCGGTTTCAATCGGAATTGTGTTCATGATTGCAGCAATCGCTTTTGTTAAATACCCGTTTGCAAAAGCATTCATTTTTGCTTTGGGGATGATTGTTGCATTCATCCCAGAAGGTCTTTTACCAACTGTTACTCTTAGTCTGGCCCAAGGGGTCAAAAGGATGGCCAAGAAACATGCTTTGGTTAAGGAACTCAATTCTGTAGAAACTTTGGGTGAAACAACCGTCATTTGTTCAGACAAGACGGGAACGTTAACTCAAAATCAAATGACCATTCATTACATTTGGACACTAAAAAATGAATTCCAAGTTACCGGTAATGGTTATGAAAATAATGGTCAGGTAGAATTAAATAAAAAACAACTTTGGTACGAAGAAAATCCTGATTTACATAAGCTGGTTCAAATTGCTTCGCTTGATAACGATACAGCTGTTCAGCCAAGTAAAACCAAGGGTGGCAAACCAAAGATTTTAGGAACACCAACTGAAGCGTCATTAATAATAATGGCGGAAAAGGCGGGCTTTGATCGCCAAAAGGTCTTGGTTAAATACCCACGCTTACGTGAACTACCGTTTGATTCCGACAGAAAGAGAATGTCAACTATCCATCGTTGGAATGACACACAAGCCATTATCTTCACTAAAGGTTCATTTAGTGATGTAATTAAGCAGTGTGATCAGATCCAAGTTGATGGTGAAGTTCGGTCGCTGACTGAAGATGACCGCAATGTTGCAGATAAGCGTAATGCAGAATATGCTGCTAAAGGCTTACGTAGTATGGCAATGGCCTACAGAATCATTGATTCTAAGGACACTGATATTAATAAGTTAACCATTGAAACTGCCGAAGAACATTTGGTATTTGTTGGGTTAACCACGATGAGTGATCCGCCACGTCCTGAAATTTACAATGCCGTTAAACGTTGTCATGAAGCAGGAATCAAAATTATCATGGTAACCGGTGACTCCAAGTTGACTGCCAAAACTGTGGCTGTTCAAATTGGTTTGACTTCCGATAAAGCGAGAGTTATTTCCGGTGATGAATTAAACAAGATGAGCGATGATGAACTCCGTGAGGCACTTAAGGGCGAAGTGATTTTTGCTCGAGTTGCACCTGAGCAAAAATATAAAGTTGTTAAGACTTTACAAGAAAATGGCGAAATTGTTGCCTCAACTGGTGATGGTGTTAACGATGCTCCTGCTTTGAAACAGGCTGATATCGGGATTGCAATGGGGATGACTGGTACAGATGTTGCTAAGGATGCTGCCAATATTATCTTGACTGATGATAACTTTGCTTCAATTGTTGCTGCAATTGAAGAAGGCCGTGCGGTTTATAGTAATATTCGTAAATTCTTGACTTATATCTTGACCTCGAATGTTCCGGAAGCTTTCCCATCAATTTTATTCTTACTTTCTGGTGGTTTGATTCCACTTCCAATGACAGTTATGCAAATTTTAACGGTCGATTTGGGAACTGATATGCTTCCTGCATTGGGACTCGGTGGTGAACCGGTTGATCCAGATGTGATGAAGCAACCACCACGTAAACGAAGCGAACATCTACTCAACCGAAGTGTAATTATCAAAGCATTTTTGTGGTACGGCTTGATTTCAAGTATTATTTCAATTTGTGCTTACTTCTTTGTTAATATGCAATATGGTTGGCCAAAAGTTGCACTTGCTTCAAGTGGTTCAGTTTATATGCGTGCTACGACAATGGTACTTGGAGCAATCATCTTCTCTCAAATTGCTAATGTGCTAAACTGTCGTACAAATAAGGTTTCAATTTTCAAAAAAGGTTTATTCAGTAACCGTAATATCTGGTACGGAATTATTTTTGAAATTTTATTGTTCCTTGTTTTAACTGTAACTCCAGGTTTACAACAATTATTTAACACTACAAGATTAATGCCGATTGACTGGCTCTTCTTATTCTGTTTACCAATTCCATTGGTAATCATAGACGAAATTAAAAAATGGCTGTTATATCGTGAAAAATAGTCATCAGACAAATAAAAACCGCTTATATATTAGTTAAGCGGTTTTTGTTATGCTAAAATTATTGTCTAAGGAGCTTAATAAAATGAAATGGAACTCAACGATTACCAAAATTGGTCAACAAGCTATTGAAGCAGACGGCAAAATGGTGATTTTATTTAGTGATAATGTGACAGCCGATTTAGATGATGTTTCAGTCATTCAAAAATTTGATGACACAACACCAGTTAGTCAGTTTGTGTTCAAAAAGGGCGACACAATTACGATTGATGGTCAAACCTACCTGGCTGATTATGTCGGAGCAATGGTTGAAAGTAATATGAAAGCTTTAGGTCATATTACAATCTTTTTTGATCAAAAAAAGCCTAAAAATCCCATGGCAAATGCTGTCTACTTGACGTTTGCTGATAAGCAAACATTCCCAGAGTTTAATGTAGGTGATGAAATTATCTACGAGCATGTTTAAATAGGGGGATTTAATGAACTCACAAGAAAAGCCTAGAAAACAGAGCATTTTTCAAAAGTGGTTTTTGAATAATCGCTTTAGCGTTGTCTTACTCAATGTCTTATTATTTTTCCTGATTATTTGGGTTTTTAATAAAATATCTTTTGTGATGAATCCGGCAAAGCTATTTGTAAGTGCAATCTTGCCGCCTTTGTTACTAGCCTTAATTCAATATTACATTATGAATCCCTTGGTCGACATTCTTGAGCGTAAGTTCAAAGTGCCACGGGTTGTAACGATTATTGGCTTGTTTTTACTGGTAGCGGTATTACTGGTTTGGATTGTTAATACTTTATTGCCAATTGTGCAAACACAAGTCGATTCTTTAATAAGACACTGGCCTCATATTTGGAATGATGCAACAATTGCTGTTCAAAATATGTTAAGTGATCCGCAATTTCATAGTGTGAAAAATGATATTAATGATGCAATTGCACGTGCGCAGGATATGATATTTAAATCTGGTCAGCATGCGATTGATGCTGCACTAGATAATATTTCGTCAGCAATTAGTATTGTTACGATGATATTTATGACGCTATTAACGGCGCCATTTATCTTATTCTTCATGTTAAAAGATGGACATAATCTACGTCCTTATCTGACACAATTCGCCCCTAAACGCTGGCAAAATAGTTTTGGCGAATTGCTATATGATATTAATACAGCCCTTTCTTCATATATCAGAGGTCAATTAACAGTGGCCTTTTGGGTAGGAATTATGTTTGCAATCGGCTATAGCATCATTGGCCTGCCATATGGGATTGCGCTTGCTGTTTTAAGTGCCTTTTTAAACCTAATTCCATATTTTGGTACTTTTATTGCATTCATTCCAGCAATCGTAATTGGTATCATGATTTCTCTACCGATGTTCATTAAAGTTTTAATTGTTTTTGCTGTTGAGCAAACAATTGAATCACGTCTGATTAGTCCATTGGTTATGGGAAACAAAATGGAAATGCATCCAGTTACAACTATTCTTCTCTTGATTGGTTCAAGTGCTGTTTGGGGCCTATGGGGTGTGATTTTTGGTATTCCAATTTACGCAATTTTAAAAATCATCATCATGCGTGTGTATAATTACTATCGTAAGGTTTCAAAAGTTTTTGATGAAGACGAAAAAACTTCTTTAGTTCCAAAGAAGACAGTTGATAACGAAGAAGTGACAAAGAATTAGAGTAAAGTGTGGTCACTGGGCCACACTTTTTATGTTAAGGAGAAAAAAGTGACTAATCACGTTGTTTTATATGAACCATTAATGCCTGCTAACACAGGTAATATCGCACGGACCTGTGCGGGTACCAACACTGTATTGGACTTAATTGAACCACTTGGTTTTCGCATTGATAATAAGACGATGAAACGTGCCGGACTTGATTATTGGGATAAGGTTGATGTGCGTCTGCACGATGACCTTACAGCTTTTTTAAACAGTCTTGGCCCAGCCGATGAAATGTACTTGATTTCCAAATTTTCATCAAAAAACTATGCGGAAGTAAGTTACACAGATCCAAAAAAGAATTATTATTTTGTTTTTGGTAAGGAAACAACTGGTTTACCAGAAACGTTTATGCGAGAATATTATGAACGCAATTTACGGATTCCAATGTCTGATAATATCAGATGCTATAACCTAGCTAATTCGGTTGCGATTGTCCTGTTGGAAGCAATTCGTCAGCAAGGTTTTCCAGGATTGGAAAAAGAGCATCACTACGAAAATGATAAGCTTAAGGACAGCTATAATCGACCAGAAAGATATGAACGTAATTTAAAAGGAGAGCAATAATGGAATTTAATAAAGAAACGCCAGTCATAGTAAAGAATTTTCACTACGACATTAATGAAGAACTTGAAACTAAGGATAATGTAAACTTTGGTTTGAAAAAAGTTGAAAAACAAAATGAAGATGGAACCACTGATCCGGGTGAAGACGGTAATTACTTCGACATTACTGTTGTTTTTGAGGTGGCACCTGCTCCCGGTGAATTCACTGTTAGTGGCATGATTAGCCAAGTTGTTAAAATTAAAGATTATTTCGGTGATGGTAGTGACCTTTCAAAGACAGATTACAAAATTTTAAGTCGCCCATTGGTTGAATATATTGAAACATTGACTTATGAAGTTACGCAAATTGCGCTGGATGAACCAGTTAATTTGAACTTCCAAGCCAACTTTTAAAGCTTAATTAGGTGATTTTATGCCTAAGAAAAAGAAGAAGACAACAAAAGTAAGTAAGAAGGCGCAAAATACAGGGATAACTTGGGCTATTATCGGCCTTGTCCAAATAATTATTGTAATTTTAGCTTTTGCTAAATTTGGTATTTTAGGTAAACAAATTGCTAATGCTTTCCGCCTATTTTTTGGTGACTCTTATCTATTAATTGCTGGACTATTCGCAATTTTCGGCTTAGTGATGTTGATATACAACAAGCCGATGCACTTTAAACTGAAAAGAACATGTGGGTTGCTCTTAGCAATTTTAGGTTTTTTGATTATCCAAAGCAGCGTTTATTTTGAACGTGAATTAGTCAATAATGCGTTCATGAACGCTTTTTGGCATGAAATGTCGGCAGAATTTGGGCGCGCTGCTATTACTGAGTCAATTGGTGGAGGATTAATTGGTGCTATTTGCTACCAACTATTTTATCCACTACTTGGACATATTGGTTTGCGGGTGTTTGCAATTCTGTTTATTCCAATTGGCATTTTGATGTTCTTTGATGTTAAATTTGCTGATGTCATCAGGAAGTTTCAGGCAGTCAGCCAGTTGTTTATTGCCAAAAATAAAAAGGCTGGTTCAAAAATCAAAGAGAAGTACAGTGAAATTCGTGAGGAGCAGATTCAAAAAAGAGAAGAAAAAAAGGACGATTTTCAAGACCCACTTTCTTCTGAATCACCAGTTTTTCCAAATGTTGATGATTTTACTGTAAAAGATGATATCGAAGATGAAAATAATGCTTCGTCCAATCAGGAAAATGATTTTGCAGAAGAACTTCCAATTGAAGAACAGCCAGCTTATCAGGAGCCGCTTGAAGATGATAGCCAAGTTCAATATTCCAGTCATGATGACCAGCAAGAGCAGTCAGAAACTGAATTACCTAAGTCTCATTCTTTTGCAGACGAAGACCAGAAATTGATGCAGGAGCTTGGATCAGTTGATCATGGTGAATTTGATGGTAAAGAAGTAGTTAACCCCGAATATCAAAAGCCACCATTGACATTACTCGATTCAGTTAAAAATATTGACCAAAGTGCTGACAAAGCTTTGATTAGAAAAAATACCCAGACCCTGCAATCTACTTTTAAGAGCTTTGGCGTCAATGTCAATATCAAGAAAGCAATTCTGGGGCCCACGGTCACACGGTATGAAGTTCAACCAGCCGTCGGTGTGAAGGTAAGCCGGATAGTTAACTTAGCTGATGATCTTGCGCTGGCTCTTGCAGCAAAAGATATCAGAATTGAAGCACCGATTCCGGGAAAACCGTACATTGGAATTGAAGTCCCCAATCGTGCAACTTCGGTTGTGGCTTTTAAAGATGTGATGCAGAATCAGGATAGCAAGGCTAAAGTTGATCCAATGCAAGTTCCACTTGGTAAGGACGTCAGTGGTCAAATTATTTCTGCCAATTTGACGAAGATGCCGCACCTCCTGATTGCTGGTTCAACCGGCTCTGGTAAATCTGTTGCAGTGAATACGATATTAACGAGTATTTTAATGAAAGCTACCCCAGATCAAGTAAAATTGATTTTAATTGATCCGAAGATGGTTGAGCTTTCAGTCTATAATGGTGTACCCCATCTGTTAATTCCGGTAGTCACAGATCCAAAATTAGCTGCAAATGCCCTAAGTAAAGCAGTTAAAGAAATGGAGCGTCGCTATAAGCTATTTGCTGCAAGCGGTGCACGTAATATGGCTGAATTTAATGAAAAGGTGGAAATAAATAATCAGGATAAAAGTAAGCCTGTGATGCAGCCTTTACCATACATCTTAGTTGTAGTTGATGAATTAAGTGACCTAATGATGGTTGGTGGCCGCGACGTAGAAGGTGCAATTGTTCGTTTAGGACAAATGGCTCGTGCTGCCGGTATCCACATGATTTTAGCAACGCAACGACCAAGTGTTGACGTTATTACGGGACTAATAAAGGCTAACGTGCCTTCCAGAATTTCATTTGCGGTTTCAAGTGGAATTGACTCTCGAACTATTCTTGACCAAAACGGTGCAGAAAAATTGCTGGGGCGTGGAGACATGTTGTATATGCCAGTGGGTGCTTCAAAGCCTGAGCGAATTCAAGGTGCCTATATTTCTTCTCATGAAGTTGAAAAAGTCATTTCATGGGTAAGTCAACAGCAAAAGCCAAAATATGATGAGGGCATGATTCCGCAAAAAACTGAAGAAACAACTGATAATGCTGACGCTGAGCCAGAGGATGAATTATATGATCAAGCTGTTGATCTAGTTAGAAGACAACAATCAGCTAGTGTGTCAATGTTGCAACGTCGGTTCAGAATTGGTTACAATCGTGCTGCCCGCATTGTTGATGAGATGGAAGCTAAAGGTATAGTCGGTCCATCTGAAGGATCAAAGCCGCGCCAAGTATTAATACAACCCCAAAAAACTGAAGATAAGAGCTAATTTTTAAGAAAGTTTAGCATGTGGTTTTTTTGCCAAGTTTTGAGAAAAAATAATGTTAAAATTAATTCGAATGTGAACTTTAGCCGAAATTGTAGCATCTGAAAAGTAATTATTATATAATTGCAATGCTGTTTTTGTTGTTTTGTTCACTAAAACAAAAAAGGAAATGTTTTGATGCAGCGAGCGATAGTTTTTGGTGCAACTGGTGGTATTGGGCGGTCGATTTGTACCGATTTAGCTGAAGCCGGTTGGTCTTTATATATTCATTGTAGCAGTAATTGGACAGCTGCTTGTGAAATGAGTCAAAGCTTCATGAAGCAATACCCATCGCAGGAATTTCTACCGCTCAAGTTCAGTTTTTTTGCAGAAAATAATGAGCTTGAAAAAATGGTGCAGAGCTTGCTGCCAATTAATGCAGTTATTTTTGCTCAGGGCATTACAGATTATCATCTTCTCAGTGACCAAAATTTGGATAAAGTCGATGAGGTAATGCAGGTCAATTTAGTTACACCAATTAAGTTGACTAGCTTGCTTGAGCCGCTCTTGCTAAAAAATGATTTTAGTCGAATTATTTTTATCGGTTCGGTTTATGGAGCTCAGGGCAGTGCAATGGAAGCAGTTTATAGTGCAACCAAGGCTGGACTAAGTCGCTTTAGCCAGGCATACGCTAGAGAAGTTGCATCGGCTAACTTAACGGTAAATGTTATAGCACCCGGTGCGGTTGACACAGCAATGAATAAAATGATTTCTGTTGAAGAAATGGCAGAAGTAGTAGGAGAAATTCCGGCTGGACGATTAGCCAGTGGCGCTGACATTTCATTCTGGGTCAAAGCCTTACTTGATCCCAATTCAACTTATTTAACTGGACAAACGCTTTATGTTAGTGGTGGCTGGTTAACTTAGTTTATATAATGGTAAAAGAAATTAGTAGTATATATGTTATACTCAGTGTGTAAAGTTATAAATTAAAAGGGGTAACTATGGCAGATATTGGAGACAAATTACGCAGTGCCAGAGAGGCAAAGGGACTTTCAATTGAAGATATTGAAAAAGTAACCAAAATTCAAGGCAGGTATCTGACGGCAATTGAGCAAGATGACTTTGATAAGCTTCCTGGAGACTTTTATGTACGTGCTTTTATTAGACAATATGCACAAGTAGTCGGATTAGACGGCAAACAGCTTCTTAGTGAATACCACAATGACATTCCCCAAGCTGAGCCTGAAGAATATGTTGAGGATTCAATCGATAACAAAAGTGAAGAAGTCAGCAAAACAACTAGCAATAAAAAGAAGATTTGGAAAGAGTATCTTCCAAGAATTATTGTTGGTGTAGGAATTATTTTGGCTGTGCTTGTTTGTTATATGGTTTATGCTCATTTTTCTGCTAGAGACAATCAACCTGACAATTCTGCTAACGATGTTTCTGTTTCATCAGATAACAATACAACAAAGCCTAAGAAACGGAAGCAAGTTAAGAAAGCTAATGTGAAAATTAAGCAATTGAGTAATAATCAATATCAAGTAACTGGCTTAAAGGAAAACCGCAGCTTAGTTGTACGAGCTGGTAATCAACAAACCAATGTTTCCGTTGTAATTGACGGCGTTAGTCAAGCAAGCCAACTGCTAACTCCAAATCAGAAACGTACTTTAGCTATTCCTGAATCTGCTAAAACTATGATAGTGACATTCACTAATCCTTATGGTGCAACAATTAGGATTGGTGGTAAGAGAATGCACTTTGATCCACGGATTACTGGCAGTACTTTGACTTTCTATATTGGTAAGTATAAGCAAGAACAATCTCAGACAACTGAGAACAATTCAACGCCAACTAATAATAACCAAGCGACTACGCATTCAAATACCAATACTAATACAAATCAGCATAATCAAGGCCAAAATCAGTCAAATGGTACCACTAATAACCAGCAGAACGGTCAAACTAATAATGGTCAATCAGGTCATGAAACAAACCAGCAAACTAACAATGGACAGGGAACTGAAGCTAACCATTCTAACCAGTCCACAAGTAACAGCAATGGCGGTCGGTAAAAGACTGCCAAATATTAGAAGGAAGTAATTTAGAATGAATTTACCTAATAAATTAACGGTTTTTAGAATTTTCTTAATACCGGTATTTGTATTAATTATTATTTTTGGTGGGAACGCCAGTGTTAAAGTTGCTGGATCAACTGTTTATTGGAGATTAGTAGTTGCTGCGATTGTTTTTGCAGTTGCATCGGCAACAGATTGGTTTGACGGACATATTGCGCGTTCACGTAACTTAGTTACTAACTTTGGTAAGTTTGCTGATCCTTTAGCTGACAAAATGTTGACAATGACAGCTTTTATTATGTTGATTTCTTTAAATTTAGCTCCAGCATGGATAGTTGCAGTTATTGTTTGCCGGGAGTTAGCAGTAACTGGCTTACGTTTGCTACTTGTTGAAAACAAGGGGCAAGTAATGGCAGCTGCTATGCCAGGCAAAATTAAGACTACATGCCAAATGTTATCAATTATCTTCTTATTAGTTGGTGATTTTTACCATATTGGAACAATTTTGCTATATCTAGCTTTAATTTTTACAATATACTCTGGCTGGGATTACTTCCGCAGTTCATGGGGTGTGTTCAAAGGATCTATGTAAAAATAACTTGAATAAATATAAAACACTAACTTAGTTAGTGTTTTTTGTTTGCTCAAAATTGGTTAATGAAACCTAGTATAGAGCAACAAGATTGATAACAAGTAATAATACTGTTAAGATTAAATTATGATTAAAATGAAAAGGAGAGATTTTATGGTAAAAGAAATTCCAATGGTTGAATTCAAAGATGTGACGAAGATTTACTCTAAGTCGAAGCAACCAGCAGTGGAGCACATTAGCTTTAAAATAAATAAGGGTGAATTTTGCTGTTTAATCGGTACCTCCGGTTCAGGTAAAACGACGTTAATGAGAATGATTAACCGGATGAATAGCGTAACTAAAGGACAAGTCTTGGTTAACGGCAAGGACGTAAAGAAGCTTAACTCAGTTAACTTACGTCGAAAGATTGGTTACGTAATTCAAAATAATGGTTTAATGCCGCATATGACAATTCGTGAAAATATCGTTCTAGTACCCAAACTTTTAAAATGGTCGAAAGAAAAGCTCAATGAAGAAGCAGAGCGTTTAATTAAACTGGCTGAATTACCCGAACCTTATTTAGATCGCTATCCAGCTGAACTCTCTGGAGGACAACAGCAACGGATTGGTGTAGTGCGGGCCTTGGCTGCAAATCAAAATTTAATTTTAATGGATGAACCTTTTGGTGCGCTAGATCCAATTACGCGGGAGAGCTTACAAAACTTAGTGCAAAATTTACAAATGCAGTTAGGTAAAACGATTGTTTTTGTGACACATGACATGGACGAAGCACTAAAACTTGCCACTAAGATTGTCGTTTTGCATGACGGCAAGTTAATTCAGGTAGGAAGTCCGGAAGAAATTTTGCATCATCCTGCAAATAAATTTGTTGAGAGCCTGATTGGTGAAGAGCGACTTTCTGAAGCAAAGTATGAAACTGTTAAGGTTAAAAACGTGATGACAGCACCCGTAAAAATTAATTTGGGTGCTTCTTTGAATGATGCGTTAGCAATGATGAAGGAACGTCACGTTGATACTTTGCTTGTGATTGATGATGATAATCATTTGAAAGGCTACATTTCGATTGCTGACTTACAAAGAAAGTATCCTCATGTTAGTTCAGTTAGTGATATTATGTTGCCAATTAATGCTACCGTAGGGCCTGAAGAATATTTACGTGATAACTTCAGCAGAATTTTAAGTCGCAACGGTCAATATATTCCTGTCGTTGACGCAGAGAGAAAGCTAATTGGAGTAGTTACTCGATCTAGTTTAGTTAATGTTGTCTATGAAAAAATTTGGGGAGAAAAGAAACCTGCAACAGAAGAGTTAGAAAAGAAGGCGAATTAGTATGTCTGCTTTCATTGCACAACATGGTTCAGAGTTGCTTGAGAAAACTTGGCAACAAATTTATATTTCCGCAATTTCATTGTTTTTGGGAATCATAGTTGCGGTACCGATTAGTGTGATTTTGCTTAAATTTCCTAAGACTGCTAAAGTCGTAATCGCACTTGCGAGTATGTTGCAGACCATTCCAGCCTTAGCACTACTCGCAATGATGATTCCTTTCTTTGGTGTGGGACGTGTACCAGCAATTATCGCATTATTTCTTTATAGCCTGATGCCAATAATGCGAAATACATACGTTGGCTTGACTGATGTAAATCCAGACACGATAGACTCAGCTCGCGGACTAGGAATGACGAAAATGCAATTAATTCTTAAGGTTGATATCCCCTTAGCAATGCCGGTAATTATGTCGGGCATTCGTTTATCAGCTATCTATGTCATTGCTTGGGCTACTTTAGCATCATATATTGGTGCCGGTGGATTAGGTGACTTCATCTTCAATGGCTTAAGTTTATATCAACCAGATTTAATTTTTGGTGGTACGATTCCAGTTATTATCTTGGCACTTTTGGCAGATTACTTATTGGGCCTGTTAGAGAAGAAGCTTTCGCCGAAGGGAATATAAGGAGGTATGTCTAATGAAAAAGCAATTTAAAAATTTATTGTTGTTATTCATTGCAGTCTTACTTGTATTGACCAGCAGTGCTTGTGGCTTACCTGGTTTAGCGGATACTCAGGGACAAAATGATGATATTAGGATTACAGCTCTAACGACTACTGAATCACAAATTGTGGCTAACATTGTTGCTCAATTGATTGAACATGAAACGAATTATAAAACTTCAATTATCAATAATTTAGGTTCAGCGCCAATGCAACACCAAGCTTTATATCGGCACGATGCTGACATTCAAGCTGCTGCTTACGATGGTGGTGAGTTAACAGCTAATTTACTATTACCAGCAATTAAGGATTCAAAAAAGGCGAATGAAACAGTTAGGCGAGAAGTAAAGAAAAGATGGGATCAAACTTATCTGCCCACTTATGGTTTCGCGAACAACTATGCTTTTATGGTAAGAGCGAAGGATCAGGAAAAATATCATTTATATAATATTTCTGATTTAAAAAAAGTAAAGGATAAGTTTTCTTTCGGAGTTGCATCGGAGTGGGTCAATGCTCCTGGTGTTGGTTATCCTGCCTTTCAGACAGCGTATGGCATTACCTTTTCAAAGGCACATCCAATGAATATCGGGCTAGTATATTCAGCTTTGAAAAGTGGAAAGATGGATGTCATTTTAGGCTATTCGACTGATGGCCGGATTGATAGTTATAAATTACACTTACTAAAAGACGATAAGCACTTTTTCCCACCATATAACTGCGGGATGTTGATTAATAACTATCTTTTACGTGAGCATCCTGATTTAAAGCCACTTTTAAGTAGATTAGTAGGTAATATTAATGTCCATGAAATTAGGGCAATGAATTATCAAGTGGATGATAAATTACTTGAGCCTGCTACTGTCGCTCATCAATTCTTGGTCAAGCACAATTACTTTAGGGGGCAAAAATAATGTCAAAATTAGGTTTGTGGCAACAATTTATTTATTATTACCAGCACAATGGCAGTTATGTTTTGCAACAATTTAACCGCACGTTTTTAATCTCGATATACGGCGTACTGTTTGCAGCTGTAGTTGGAATTCCCATTGGAATCTTTATTTCCAGGAATGCACGCTTAGGTAACTTCGTTGTAGAAATTGCCAACTTTATTCAAACTATTCCGTCACTTGCATTGCTTTCGATAATTATGATTGGGATGGGACTAGGTGTAATGACGGTAATAGTGACGGTGACGCTCTATTCTTTATTACCAATTATTAAAAATACATATACTGGAATGAAGAGTGTTGATAAAAATGTCATTGACTCAGGTAAAGGGATGGGTATGACTAAATGGCAGTTGCTCTATCTAGTGCGACTTCCGTTATCAATGTCAGTAATTATTGCCGGATTAAAAAATGCTCTCGTGATTGCAATTGGAATCACATCAATTGGTTCTTTTGTTGGTGCAGGAGGACTAGGCGATATAATTATCCGTGGCACCAATGCAACTAACGGTAGTGCAATTATTTTAGCAGGTGCATTGCCAACCGCGTTAATGGCAATTTTGGCAGATTTACTTCTGAACTTTTTACAAAAATGGTTGCAACCAAAAGGGCTAAGAAATTAAATTGCAAAAAATTATTGTTAGTTCTAGCGTACTTATTAGTAAGAAAGTAATTTTAAAACATTTGTTCGCTTTTTCTTGCAAATATACACTAAATCAAAGTATAATTAGTAAGTACTAAATTGAGGACTAGATACTAGAGGAGGAAAAAATTCTTGGCCAAAGATGAAAAGCAGGCTGCATTGGAAAATGCGCTGAAAAAAATCGAAAAGAATTTTGGTAAAGGTGCCGTTATGCGCATGGGCGACAAGGCGGATACCAAAATTTCAACCGTTCCATCCGGCTCGCTTGCATTAGATGCAGCTCTTGGGGTTGGCGGCTATCCGCGAGGCAGAATTGTTGAAATTTATGGACCTGAATCTTCAGGTAAAACTACGGTTGCTTTGCATGCCGTAGCTGAAGTGCAAAAGCGTGGCGGAACGGCTGCGTATATTGATGCGGAAAACGCAATGGATCCAGCATATGCGGAAGCTTTAGGTGTTGATGTTGATTCACTTATCCTATCCCAGCCAAATACTGGTGAAGAAGGTTTGCAAATTGCGGACACACTGATTACGAGTGGCGCGATTGACATTTTAATTGTTGACTCTGTAGCTGCCTTAGTACCTCAAGCAGAAATTGATGGTGAAATGGGTGACAGTCACGTTGGTTTGCAGGCTCGTTTGATGAGTCAGGCCTTACGTAAGCTGTCAGGAAACATTAATAAGACAAAAACGATTGCAATTTTTATTAATCAGATTCGTGAAAAAGTCGGTATTATGTTTGGTAATCCAGAAACTACTCCTGGTGGCCGTGCCCTTAAGTTCTATTCTACGATTAGACTAGAGATTAGAAGAGCAGAAAAAATCAAGCAAACTGGTGGCGAAATTACTGGTAACCGAGTAAAAATTAAAGTGGTTAAAAACAAGGTTGCGCCGCCATTCAAAGTCGCTGAAGTTGACATGATGTACGGCAAGGGTATTTCACAAAGTGGTGAATTACTTGATATGGCTGCCGATAAAGATATTGTTGCTAAAGCGGGTTCTTGGTATTCATATAACGATGAAAGAATTGGCCAAGGGCGTGAGAATGCCAAAGCGTATCTTGAAGAGCATCCTGATATCTATGATGAAATTCAACAGAAGGTAAGACAAGCCTATGGCATTGATGAAGAGTCAATTGCTGAGCGTGAAGACCCTGAAAAAGTTAAAAGTAAAAAGGCTAAAGAAGCTGAAAATGCTGAAAAGGAGGTTTCCGAAAAAAAGGAAACCGACAACAAAAGTAACTAAAGTTGAGGAGATTAACCTTGATCTATAATTTAGATCAAGGTTTTTTTCTACTTGTTTGACATCGTTCTCGCGGTTCATTATTATTAATTATGTGTAAATAATCTAAAAAACAAAAAAGGCGATAGTAATCATGACAAATACAATATTGATTCCCGTCGCGGTTGCTATTATTTCAATTTTAGTTGGTACAGTCATTGGCTACGCTGTTCGAAAGAACGTTTGGGAGAAAAAAGTCCAAAATGCGCAAAGTGATGCTGACCATATTTTAACCGAAGCAAAAGCACAAGTAGATGCTGCAAAAGCTGAAGTCAACGCACAAAAGCAGGCAGCAGATGCTATTAAGCAAAGTGCACAAAATACCAAAAAAGAGAAAATTCTTGAAGCTCAAGAACAGATTCAAGAATATCGACAAAAAGTTGAAGATGAGCTAAACACAAAGCGTGACGCAATTGCACGTGATGATAATCGCTTAAAACAACGAGAAGATACACTCAATCACAAGAATTCTTTGTTGATCGAAAAAGAGGATGGACTGACCGAGAAGGAAAACCAATTAGTAAAACAAAAAGCTGATTTAGATGGAAAAATTAAAAAAGCTGATGAGCTGGTACAGCAAAGCCAAGATAAGCTCTACGAAGTAGCTCATTTGGATAAAGAGCAGGGTAAAAAGATGGTTCTTAGTCAACTATCTGATGAACTAGTTAAAGAACGTGCGGAAATGATTCAAAATAGTAATGAGGAAGTTAAGGCAAAGGCTGACCATTATGCTCATAAGATCATTATTGATGCCATTCAGAATAGCTCAGCTGATACTGTGGCCGAGACTACTGTCTCAGTTGTTGATTTACCTAATGAAGAAATGAAAGGACGAATTATTGGCCGTGAAGGTAGAAATATTCGTTCTTTTGAAGCCCTTACTGGTGTTGATTTAATTATTGATGATACTCCAAAAGTAGTTACACTAAGTGGTTTTGACGCAATTAGACGTGAAATTGCAAAACGAGCAATGGAACGCTTAATTAAGGATGGACGGATTCATCCTGCTAGAATCGAAGAAATGGTTGATAAGGCTCGTAAAGAGGTCAATGACGATATTTATGAAGCAGGTGAAAGCGCCCTAATGGAATTAGGAATTCATAAAATGAATCCTGAATTGGTTAAAACATTAGGTCGACTCAAGTATCGGACATCATATGGACAAAATGTTTTAGGGCACTCGATTGAAGTGGCAAAATTAGCCGGCACAATGGCGGCTGAGCTAGGTTTAAATGAAAAATTAGCGGTTCGCGCGGGATTATTACACGATATAGGAAAAGCCATCGATCATGATATTGAAGGCTCGCACGTAGAAATAGGTGTGGAATTAACAAGAAAATATCATGAACCAGATGTAGTAGTTAATGCAATTGCTGCTCATCACGGGGATGTACCGAAGACTTCGTTTATTGCTGAACTAGTAGTGGCAGCAGACACGATTTCTTCTGCAAGACCAGGAGCAAGAAGTGAAAGTTTAGAAAACTATATTAGACGGTTAACTGAACTAGAACAAATTGCGAATCGGTATGACGGAGTTAAACAGGCTTATGCCATTCAAGCAGGACGTGAAGTTCGCGTAATGGTAGAGCCAGATAAGATCTCTGATGATCGCATCACTGTTTTAGCACGTGATATTCGAAACCAAGTTGAAAAAGAGCTTGATTACCCAGGTAATATTAAGATCACGGTCATTCGTGAAAAAAGGGTAGTTGCAGTTGCAAAATAAAGAGGTTGAATGAAAATTCGACCTTTTTTTGTGCTAAGAAAAGCCTAATTTGTACATTTTCCGCCAAGTCGGTATAATTAAGAGAATTAATTTATGAAAGTAGCCGATTATGTTTAAAATTATCGTTGAACTGTTTTTCTTAGTGATTATTCAAGCTGCAATCACACCTTTTATTAGAAGATTAGCCTTTGTTCTAGGGGCAGTAGACATCCCCAACAAAAGAAGAGTAAACAAAAAACCAATGCCGACTCTAGGTGGCTTGGGTATTTTTGTTACTTTTAATATTGGGGTTTTTATTCTCTTGCGTGAGCAATTTCCTACCCATGAAGCTTTTAGTGTTCTTCTTGGGTCGAGTGTAATTGTTCTAACCGGAATTATTGATGACATTATGGAACTTAAGCCAAGGCAAAAAATGTTTGGTATTTTTATTGGTTCATTGGTAATTTACTTTTTGGCCGGAATCAAAATGAGCGTACTAAACCTGCCATTTTTAAATAAACAAATAAATCTTGGCTGGTGGAGCTTACCTATAACAATTTTTTGGATTTTAGCGTTGACTAATGCTGTCGATTTAATTGACGGCCTTGACGGCTTAGCCGATGGTGTATCAATGATATCATTGACAACAATGGGAATAGTTGGCTATTTCTTCTTACATACAGGTCAGCTATACATTCCAATTAGTTGTTTTATGCTAGCCGCATGTCTTTTAGGATTTTTACCGTATAATTTTCATCCTGCCAAAATGTTTTTAGGCGATACAGGAGCCCTCTATATTGGTTTCATGATTGCGGTATTTTCGCTTAAGGGCTTGAAAAATGTAACTTTCATTTCAATGCTAGTACCAGTCACAATTTTGGGTGTGCCAATCACTGATACGATTTATGCGATGATTAGACGTAAGCTTAATAATCAACCTGTTTCACAGGCGGATAAGCATCATCTGCATCATCAGTTAATGAAAATGGGGCTAACTCACCGGCAAGCAGTTTTAGCAATATATGGAATTTCACTGATTTTTTCATTCATTTCATTGCTTTTCTTACTTTCACCGGTGTGGGGCCTATGGCTACTCATTACAGGGTTAGCAGTAGCACTAGAGTTATTTGTTGAATCAATTGGCTTATTGGGTGAAAAATACAAACCGCTTTTAAGTTTGATACAAAAAATAATCAATTCACGTAGTAAGAAAGACCCAACGGTTGAAGTATGGCATTTGGGTCAAGAAAAACCAGAACAATTAAAAAGCAAACATAAAAAGGACTAGGCACTAGTCCTTTTTATTTATCATGATAATTATGATCGGTAATTGGAATTTCATTATAGCGTTTATCACCTGGCGTAAACTCGATTTGACCGCTCATAAGGTTGGTGAGCTTTTTTTCAAGCTCTTGCTGCTCATTTTCATCGATAAAAATGCTAATGACAACATCGACCCCATAGGTAACTTTTTCAATCCAAATGTTTTCTTCTTTTAGAAAATGGTTCACTTCATCAAACCGATTATATGCGACGTGAAAAGAAAGCTCTTGTTGCAAGACACGCTTAACAACGCCGATTGCCTCAGCTCCTTCGGTAACGCTGTTAGAATATGCCCGAATTAATCCACCAGCACCAAGTTTAGTCCCCCCAAAATAGCGCGTAACTACAGCAGTAACATTTTTTAAATTCATCAGTTGTAGGGCTTTTAGCTCAGGAACACCAGCGGTTCCAGAAGGTTCACCATTATCGCTGGCTTTTACCTGCTCATCGTTTAATCCTATCGTATAAGCATAAGTGTTGTGAGTTGCATCACGGTATTTTTTTGTGGTTGCAGCGATTACTGCTTCAGCTTCAGCTACTGATTCGGTGCGAAAAAGACTTGCAATAAAGCGACTCTTTTTAATTACTATTTCGTTTGAACCATTTTCTTTAATTGTTAAATAATTTTCTTCTTTGGCCAAAAAAGTTTGCCTCCTTTTGACGTATTTATTATTAGGAGGACAGAGAAATGGAAAATTCATCTTGCCTCACTGGCCGCCAGTGGATTAGCAGTCAAGAGGATTTTAGCACAAATGAAACTTTAACTAAAATTAACGCAATTCAGCAAGGCCACTGCATGCGTTGCGGTGCAAGAGTTTATGCGAAGCTGCCAAATGGCAAATTTTATTGCCGCGATTGTATTGAATTAGGACGCATAGTAGAAGGTGATTTACTTGTTCGTAACCTAGAGTTAGCTGAATTTCCAAGAATGAACAATGGCGGTTTAACCTGGCATGGCAGTCTGACAAAACGTCAGGCAGCTGTTTCGTGCGAACTTGTTGAAAATTTCAATCAAAGAGCAGATACGCTAGTTCATGCAGTTACTGGTGCTGGAAAAACAGAAATGCTCTTTGCGGCAATTGCGGAATGCATTTCGCAGGGGAAAAGAAGCTGTATTGCAACACCAAGAATAGATGTTGTTAATGAGCTGTACCCGAGATTTAAGGCAGCTTTTAACACAATAAAAATTGGGAAATATCATGGCAAAGAGTATCACGAACCCAGACTGGATCAACTGACCATTTGTACTACACACCAACTAATGAAGTTTTATCGTGCCTTTGATTTGCTGGTAATCGATGAAGTGGACTCTTTTCCATATGTTGAAAATACGCAACTGCATTTTGCCGCCAAGAATGCTGTGAAAGAGGATGGTGTAAGAACCTACTTAACGGCAACGCCAACAAATGATCTGCTTGAAAAGGTTAAGAAAAAACAGTTAAAGATTTTACGTCTTAACCGACGGTTTCATGGTGGATTATTACCAGTTCCGCGAGAATTATTTTTTAACCGCCCATTTTTACTCAAACAAAAAATTAATCCTAGATTGTTAAAAGAAATTAACGCAGTTATTAAGAGTGGTCATCAATTACTGCTTTTTGTGCCTAGAATTGAACAAATACCCATCTATGTGAATGCATTAAAAGATGATGCTCAGTTTAGCAGTGTGATAGTTGAGGGCGTTCATGCCATGGATAAAAATAGATTGGCAAAAGTGGAAAATTTTAGGCGGGGGAAGTCGCAACTTCTTGTGACAACAACAATTTTGGAACGAGGAGTAACTTTTAAGCATGTATGGGTAATTGTTGTGCAAGCTGATGACGAGATTTATACATCAGCTAGCCTTGTTCAAATTGCAGGGCGTGTCGGCCGGGCAAAAGATGATACAGATGGACTTGTTTTATTTTGTTACCGTAAGTACACGCAAAATATTCGTAATGCACTTAAGCAAATTAGGGAGATGAATAAATGAAAAAGTGCTTGTTATGTGGGCAAGATTTCATTCCTGCTACCTCATTTTTGCGGATTTTTTCCTTTAAGAAATTTCATGAACAATGTTTTTGCCAGCATTGTTTGACCAAATTTGCACCAATAAGTGGAGAGCACTGTAAAATTTGTTATGGTAAAGCTGCTGTAAATGAACTCTGTCTTGATTGTTTAGAATGGCAAAAAGTGTATGGGAATAATCTGCTTCATAATCATGCAATTTATCGCTACAATGATGCTTTTCACGAAATAATGGTAAGTTATAAACGATATGGTGACTATGTTTTACGAGAAGTATTGCAAGAACTGTCCTTTGAGCATTTAAAGAAAATTAAAGCCGATTTTTATGTTCCTATCCCCACATCCCCTGAACACATCACAAAAAGGCAGTTTGATACAGTTGCTGAGATTTACAGTCAACTAGTGCCACTTTCGTTTCTTCTTGCCAAAAAAGAAGGTCAAGGTGCCCAAGGTGAGCGTACGCGAAGTGAGCGGCTGAAAAGCAAACAAAGTTTTTTTGTTAAAGAGGGAATTAAGGCTGATGTGAATAAACGCTCAGTCCTGCTTTTGGATGATATTTATACGACTGGAAGAACTTTATATTATGCTCGGGATGCACTTCAAATAGCCTTTCCACAAGCACAGATTTCTAGCTTTACAATTTGTCGATGAGATATGTTGTTCAGCGCTTTCAAGTTTTGTTATAATATAGATAAGATAAGACTGCGAATGCAGTTGAAAGGAGAATCTCATATGTTAAAGTATAATGTTCGTGGTGAAAATATCGAAGTAACCGATGCTCTAAGAAGCTACGTTGAAAAACGTTTGAAGAAACTAGAAAAATATTTTGACTTGAACCAAGATATTATTGCGCACGTCAATCTAAAGGTGTATCGTGATCGTACTGCCAAAGTTGAGGTTACTATTCCACTTCCATACTTAGTATTGAGAGCAGAAGAAACAACTGATGATATGTATCGTAGCATCGACTTTGTTTCTGAAAAACTTGAAAGACAAATTAGAAAATATAAGACACGCGTAAATCGTAAGACCCGTGAAAAGGGAATTGGTGATTTCTTTGTTGAGGGTGCTGAAGAAGAGGCACAAGAAAAAGAAACAAAAGAATTTACTATTGTTCGAAACAAGCAAATTGGTTTAAAGCCAATGAGTCCAGAAGAAGCAATTTTGCAAATGAACATGTTGGAACACGATTTCTTCGTTTTCCAAGATGCTGAAACAAATGGTACTAGTGTTGTTTACCGTAGGAATGATGGTCGTTACGGCTTAATTGAAACTAAATAAATAAGTGCTGTTCTAAGACTGGACCTCACATTTAGTGTGAGGTCTTTGTTTTGTTTATTTTTCATTTAGGGCTAATCATGGTAAAATTATGATGTGTTTTTATACTTAAGTACATATAAGGATCGATTAAATGGGTAATATTTTAAAGAAAATATACAATGGTGATAAAAGAGAACTAAAGAAATTCGAGAAATTAGCTAAGCGCGTAGAAAGTTATGCTGATGAATATAGTAAACTTTCTGATGAGCAACTACAGGCTAAGACACCAGAATTTCGTGAACGCTTGAAAAATGGTGAAACATTGGATTCACTTTTGCCTGAAGCTTTCGCAGTTTCTCGTGAAGGTGCTAAGCGTGTTCTGGGATTATACCCATTTCACGTTCAAATTTTGGGTGGTATTTCACTACACTACGGTAACATCTCTGAGATGATGACAGGTGAAGGTAAGACTTTAACTGCTACAATGCCAGTTTATTTGAATGCACTGACAGGTAAAGGTGTTCACGTTGTCACGGTTAACGAATATTTGTCGAGTCGTGACGAAGAAGAAATGGGCCAATTATATAGATGGTTAGGCCTAACTGTTGGTTTGAACCTTAACGCAATGTCTCCTGATGAAAAACGGGAAGCATATGAGTGCGATATTACTTATTCAACTAACTCAGAATTAGGTTTTGATTACTTGCGTGACAACATGGTTGTTTATAAAGAACAAATGGTTCAGCGTGAACTTAACTATGCCATTCTTGATGAGGTTGACTCAATCTTAATCGATGAAGCAAGAACTCCTTTGATTATCTCTGGTGAAGCTGAACAAGCTAATGGCGACTATATTCGTGCAGATCGTTTTGTCAAAACTCTTAAAGAAGATAAGAGTGATGATGACGTTGATGATGAAGAGGACCATGGCGATTACAAGATTGACTGGCCAACTAAGACCATTTCTTTAACTAGAACTGGTATTCAAAAGGCTTGTGACCACTTTGGCTTGAGAAACTTATACGATGTTGAAAATCAAAAGCTTGTTCACCACATTGATCAAGCTTTACGTGCAAATTACATCATGCTTAAGGACATCGATTACGTTGTTCAAGAAGGTGAAGTTCTGATTGTTGACTCATTCACTGGTCGTGTGATGAAGGGACGTCGCTATTCAGACGGTTTGCACCAAGCAATTGAAGCGAAGGAAAATGTTAAGATTCAAGAAGAATCTAAGACACAAGCAACGATTACTTACCAAAACTTCTTCAGAATGTACAAAAAGCTTGCCGGAATGACTGGTACTGCCAAAACTGAAGAAGAAGAGTTCCGTGAAATTTACAATATGCAAGTTATTGCAATTCCAACTAACCGTCCGGTAATTAGAAAAGACCGTCCAGATGTTTTGTATCCTAACTTGGATTCGAAATATGCTGCGGTAGTAGACGAGATTAAAGAGCGTCACGCAAATGGACAACCAGTTTTAGTTGGTACGGTTGCGGTTGAAAGTTCTGAAAGATTAAGTGAGTTGCTTGATAGAGAGAATATCCCTCACGCAGTTTTGAACGCTAAAAACCACGCTAAAGAAGCACAAATTATCATGAATGCGGGTCAACGCGGTGCTGTAACGATTGCCACTAACATGGCTGGTCGTGGTACTGATATTAAATTAGGACCTGGCGTTAAAGAAATTGGCGGTTTGGCAGTTATTGGTACAGAGCGTCATGAATCACGTAGAATTGATAACCAGCTTCGTGGGCGTTCAGGTCGTCAGGGTGACCCTGGTGAAACTCGTTTTTACCTATCACTTGAAGACGATTTGATGAAACGTTTCGGTGGTGAACGAGTTAAGGACTTTTTGGATCGTTTGTCAGATAATGATGATGATAAAGTCATCGAAAATAGATTTATTACTCGTCAAATTGAATCTGCTCAAAAACGAGTAGAGGGTAATAACTATGATACGCGTAAGCAGACCTTGCAATATGACGACGTGATGCGTATTCAGCGTGAAATCATTTATGGTGAACGGATGCAAGTCATCGGTGAAGAAGATTCACTTAAGGATGTTTTAGTTCCAATGATTCGTCGCACTATTAACAGTCAAGTTGACATGTTCACACAAGGTGATCGAAGCAAATGGCGGATAGATTCTCTTCGTGACTTCATTAGTTCTAGTCTTCTATCTGAAGATGAAACAGATGCAATCGACTTTAAGACAATTACAGTTCCTGAATTAAAAGAGAAATTGTATGATGAAGTTGAAAAGAACTATAACGAAAAAGCTGATGTTTTGGCTGATCCTTCACAAATGTTGGAATTTGAAAAAGTGGTTATTCTACGTGTGGTAGATGATCGTTGGACAGATCATATTGACGCAATGGATCAATTACGCCAATCAATTAGTCTTCGTGGCTATGGACAACTTAATCCGCTAGTTGAATACCAGGATTCCGGTTACAACATGTTTGAAGAAATGGTTTCAAATATTGAATTTGATGTAACTCGTTTATTCATGAAGGCTGAAATCAGACAAAATCTTAGTCGTTAAAAATTAAGATTAAAGAGAAAGCGGCTATGCTTTCTCTTTTTTGTATTAAACCTAATTTAGGAGAGAAATTAATGGAAATTAGTGACATCCAAAATCAATTAGACGAGTTAAAAAAGCGGTTAGACCACTTTAGGGGGTCTCTTTGACTTAGAGACAATTGACGAAAGCATTATTGTTAATGAAAGTAAGATGCAGGAACCCTCGTTTTGGGATGATCAAGAAAAAGCACAAATTTTAATTAGTGAAAATAATCTATTAAAGGAAAAGCGTGACTCTTTTTTAAGTCTGCAGGAAAACTATCAAAATGCAATGACAGCTTTAGAACTTTTACGTGAGGAGCCGGATCAAGAACTGCAAAAAGAGGTTGAAGCAGATTTAGCCAAGTTACAAGAAGAATTTCATAACTATGAAATGGATCTGTTACTGTCTGGCAAATATGATAATCACAATGCTTTGCTAGAAATTCATCCAGGCGCTGGTGGTACAGAGGCAATGGATTGGGGACAAATGCTGCTGAGAATGTACCAACGATATGCAGATAGCAGAAACTTTAAGTTTGAAATTAACAACTATGAGCCAGGTGAAGAAGCAGGACTGAAAAGTGTTAGCGTTCGAATAAGTGGAAAAAATGCTTACGGCTTATTGAAATCAGAAAATGGGGTTCATCGTTTAGTACGAATTTCACCGTTTGATTCAGCAAAAAGGCGTCACACCTCGTTTGCTTCGGTTGAAGTCATTCCGGAAATTGATGATAGTATCAAAATTGATATTAACCCGAAAGATTTAAGAATTGATGTTTATCGTTCTAGTGGTGCTGGTGGACAACACATTAACAAAACTTCCAGTGCAGTGCGAATTACCCACTTACCAACTGGTTTTGTGACCACATCACAGGCACAACGGTCACAGCTTCAGAACCGTGAAACGGCAATGAATGAATTACGGGCCAAGCTTTTTCATTTAGAAGAGGAAAAGAAACGCCAGCATAAACAAGAACTCAAGGGTGATCAAATGGAAAACGGCTGGGGCTCACAAATTAGGTCTTATGTTTTTCATCCTTATAATTTAGTTAAAGATTTGCGTACAGGCTATGAAACTTCTGATACAAGTGGTGTAATGGATGGAAAGTTACAGCCATTTGTCTATGCATATTTGCAATGGTTACTTAGTCAAGATAATCCGGAGTAGGTGGAAAAATGAGTTTTTGGGGAATTATTGGAATTGTTTTATTAGCAGTTATCATTCTAAGTGCGATATTTGCTTTCTTTCACATTTTATTTATGCTGTTACCAGCTGTTTTGGTAATTGCAGCTATTCTCTGGCTGATTAACCACTTCACCAAGAAAGACGATGATCAGCGACCAAGTAGTTTTGGTGAACGACCAGATTTTTCTGAGAAAAACAATTGGTATTCTAATTCGAATGAGCGGCCCAAACGGAAAAAAGTGCGTAATGTTCACACTAAGGATGTTGACAAATAACTGAAAGGCAATTTTAAATGGTAAACGCTGTTAAATTAAAAAATTTAGTTCGAGATAACAAAATTGCATATGTTGTCCAAGGACAGCAATACATTGATGATAAGGAAATAATGGTCTCTGATATTTACCGTCCAGGACTTGAATTAACTGGTTATTTCGATTTTTATCCCAAAGAGCGAATTCAGCTTTTAGGTAGAACTGAGATATCTTATGCGGCTAGGCTAGATCACGAGAGCTTGGTCAATGTTTTTAAACGGCTATGTACGCCGCAAACGCCGTGTTTCTTTGTTTCGCGTTCTTTGCCTGTGCCAAAAGAACTTAAGGAAGCAGCAGAGGACGCTAAGATTCCAATTTTGTCTTCAACTGAGTCAACAACCTATGTTTCAAGTCGACTAACGGAATATTTGCGTGAACGCTTGGCCGTTAGAGATACCGTTCATGGTGTTTTAGTTGAAGTAAAAGGAATGGGCATTTTGCTAACAGGAGATTCTGGGGTCGGAAAGTCAGAAACTGCTCTTGGTTTGATTCATCGGGGCCACAGGCTAATTGCTGATGATCGTGTCGATGTTTACCAACGTGATGTTGAAACAGTAATGGGTGAAGCACCGCAAATCTTAAAGCACTTGATGGAAATTCGTGGCATCGGCATTATTGATGTAATGGATTTGTTTGGTGTCGGTGCAGTGAAAAATCGCGAGGTAATTCAGCTTGTAATCAAACTGGTGAATTGGAATGAAAAGGCTAATTATGATCGGTTAGGGTTCGAAGAAAGTAAACGTGAAATTTGTAATGTTGAAATTCCCCAGATTACTATTCCGGTCAAAGTTGGTCGCAGTATGGAAGATATCATTGAAATTGCCGCAATGAATTTTAGAGCAAAAAGAATGGGTTATAATGCCACGACTACTTTTGACAATAATTTGACTAGTCTGATTGCTGAAAACTCTAAAGATGACTCAACAAAGGGTGAAAGTAAATGAAGTTAGTGATTAGTCCTGACGCCTTTGTAATTGGTAACTTTAGTGTAAAATGGTACGGCGTTATCATGGCCGTTGCAATCATTTTGGCGGTTTCAATGGCAATTGTTGAAGGTAGAAAGCGCCAAATCGAAAGTGAGGACTTTCTTGACCTATTGTTATGGGTAGTTCCACTTGGTTATGTTGGAGCTCGAATCTATTATGTGATTTTTGAATGGAGTTATTATTCGAAGCATCCTGATCAGATTATTGCAATTTGGAATGGTGGCATTGCAATCTATGGTGGTTTAATTGCTGGCTTGGTTGTTTTACTAATATTTTCTTATCGAAGAATGTTACCGCCATTTTTAATGCTAGATGTAATTACACCAGGGGTTATGGCAGCGCAAATTCTTGGGCGTTGGGGTAACTTCTTCAATCAAGAAGCTCACGGTGGACCAACAACTTTACATTTTTTGCAGAGCTTGCATTTGCCAGATTTTATCATTAATCAAATGAAGATTGGCGGTACTTATTATCAGCCGACATTTTTGTATGAATCATTTTTTAACCTCATCGGGTTAATTCTGATTCTGGTATTAAGACACAGAAAGCACTTGTTTAAACAAGGTGAGGTCTTTATGCTGTACCTTGGTTGGTATTCTATCGTGCGCTTTTTTGTCGAAGGATTGCGTACAGATAGTTTATATTTAACAAGTGGAATAAGAATTTCCCAGTTATTAAGTTTGATTTTGTTTATTGCTGTAATTGCTTTATTCATATATCGAAGAAAAGTCGTCAAACCTAAATGGTATCTTGACGGTAGTGGGTTAAAATTCCCGTATTCAAGAGATTAGTAAAAATATAAATAGAAAGATTGGAAAAACAATGACAAAAATCGCAGTTTTAGGAGCAGGTTCATGGGGAACAGTTCTAGGTTCGATGCTTGCTGACAAAGGTAATGAAATCGTACTTTACGGTAATAATGAAGAAGTTAACCAAGAAATTAACGAGCATCATACCAACGAGCTTTACATGAAAAACTGGAGTGTTAATGAAACAGCTACAGCCACAGGTGACTTAAACAAAGCACTTGATGGCGCTGAAGTCATTCTTTTTGTGTTGCCAACGCAAGCAATTAGGATTGTTGCCAAGCAAGTTGGTCAAATTTTGACTGAAACTGGTCGCAAGCCATTAATTGTAACTGCAACTAAGGGAATTGAACCAGGGACTAAGAAATTAATTTCAGAGATTCTTACCGAAGAAATCTATCCTAATGACACTGATAAAATTGTGGCAATTTCAGGTCCAAGCCACGCCGAAAGTGTTGCTCAAAAAGATCTCACTGCTATTTCTTGTGCATCAACAAGTAAAGCAAACGCCGAAAGCGTACAGGAAATGTTTTCAAATGACTATTTTCGTTTATACACTAATAGCGATTTAGTTGGTGTTGAAGTCGCGGGTGCAGTTAAAAATGTAATTGCAATTGCTGCAGGAATTTTGGTTGGTAAGCATTATGGTGATGATGCTAAAGCAGCTCTAATGACCAGGGGTCTTGCTGAAATCACTAGACTTGGCGTTAACTACTTTGGTGCTGATCCAATGACTTTTAGTGGTTTATCTGGTATCGGTGATTTAATCGTTACTTGTACTTCAGTTAATTCACGTAATTGGCGTTGTGGTAAACAACTTGGTGAAGGCAAGAGCCTTGATTATGTTTTGCAAAATATGGGACAAGTTGTTGAAGGTGCCACAACCGTGAAGGCAGTGCATGAATTATGCCAAGAAAAACAAATTGATATGCCAATCAGTGAAGCAATTTATCGTGTACTATATGAAAACTCTAATGTTGACGCTGAAATTACCAAAATGATGGGAAGAAGTCCAAAGCAAGAAATTAGACTTTAATCGGCTTTAGATGTAAGATTTACTTACGAAAAATAAGAGTATAGTTAAGGTATAATTATGACAAAAAAATATGATGTAATTGTAATTGGTGCTGGTCCAGGCGGACTAACTGCAGCACTGTATGCTTCGCGAGCTAACCTTTCGGTTTTAATCTTGGACCGCGGTTTATATGGTGGTCAAATGAATAATACCGATGCAATTGACAACTATCCGGGTTTTACTGAAATTAAGGGACCAGAGTTGGGCGAGAAAATGTATAATTCAGTAATGAAATTTGGTTCCGAATTTGAATATGGTGATGTTCAATCAGTAACTATAGACGGTGACAATAAGGTTGTTAAGACTGACACTGGCGAATATAGTGCTCCTGCATTGATTATTGCAACAGGTGCTGATCATCGGCACTTGAACGTACCAGGAGAAGAAGAATATTCCGGTAAGGGAGTGTCTTATTGTGCTGTTTGTGATGCTGCATTTTTCAAGGATGAAGACATTGCAGTAATCGGTGGTGGCGATTCAGCGATTGAAGAAGGAATTTATTTGGCTCAGAGTGCTAAATCAGTGACTGTTATTCACCGTCGGGATCAGTTACGGGCTCAGCCAACTTTACAAAAACGTGCTTTTGCCAATGATAAAATCAATTTCATTTGGAATGGGATAACTGAATCAATCGATGGCGATGGCCAACGCGTAACAGGTGTTACATACAAGGACAAAGAAACTGGTGAAGAAAAGCAATTGGCTACTCGTGGTGTCTTCATTTACGTTGGTGTGATTCCTCAAACCGCTCCTTTTAAAGAGCTTGGAATAACCGATGAGCAGGGCTGGATTCCAACAGATGATCACATGAGAACTAAGGCTGATGGTATTTTTGCCTTAGGTGATGTTCGAGCAAAGGATTTGCGCCAGATTGCTAATGCTGTTGGTGACGGTAGTATAGCTGGTCAAGCTGCTTACAATTATCTACAAGATTTAAATGATAAATAAAAATATGAAAGGATTCATAAAAAATGGATTCTTTTTTTATTATTGCGGATAGCTAAGTTGATAAATGCTAGAATAGAAATTATGAAAACGAATTAGCCATTTAAAAACAAGAAAAAGAGGTTTAGTGCTGTAATGAACGCTAAAGAAATATTTCAAGTTTGGCAAAAAGCGCCTAATATGCCCGATTACTTAAAGAGACAACTAGAACAGTTGGGACAAGATCCTAAATGGATTGAAGATGCTTTTGGTCAAGAAATTAATTTTGGAACTGCCGGTATGAGAGGCCGACTTGAACCTGGAATTAATCGGATAAACCTGTTTACAATTGGCTGGGTAACAGAAGGGCTAGCAAGATTAATTGATGAAAAAGGTTCTGAGGCGCAAAAACGTGGCGTAGTCATTTCTTTTGATTCAAGATATCATTCACGTGACTTTGCTGAACATGCGGCTCGGGTGCTTGGAGCCCATGGTATTCAGGTCTACCTTTTCGATGATTTGCGGCCAACGCCGGAATTGTCTTATGCAGTCCGTTATCTCCATACATTTGCCGGTATTAACATCACCGCTTCGCATAATGCCAAGCAATATAACGGCTATAAAGTATACGGTGAAGATGGTGCCCAAATGGGACCAGACGATGCTGACCGTGTTTTTGACTATGCACAAAAGATAACAGACATTTTTCAAATTAAGACTGCTGAAGTTCAGGAATTACGTGCAAATGGAACTTTGAAGTTAATTGGTGAAGATCTTGATGAAGCCTATTTAGCTGAATTAAAAACAGTTAATGTCGATAAAAAGCAAATTAAGCAGAATGCAGATCAATTAAAAATTGTCTATACACCACTTCACGGTACAGGTAAGATGCTTTATGAGCGTGCCTTTAACCAAAACGGGTTCGTCAATGTTTACCCTGTAGCAAGTCAATCGATTATTGATCCTGAATTTCCAACAACTAAGAAGCCTAATCCTGAGTATCGTGATGTTTTTGATCCAGGAATTGAACTTGCCAACCAAGTAAATGCTGACTTGATTATTGCGACGGATCCGGATGCAGACCGAATGGGAGCTTGTGTAAGGACAAAAGATGGCGAATTCCAGGTTCTGACTGGTAATCAAATTGCCACTTTGATGATCTATTATCTTTTAGTTAACTTAAAAGACAATCATCAACTAGCAAGTGACTATGAATTAATCACTTCAATTGTTTCAAGTAGTATGCCACTGAAAATTGCACAAGACTTTGGAATTAGAACCAAAACAGTGTTAACCGGCTTTAAATTTATCGGCGAAGAAATTGACCGAATGAACAAGGAGCACGATGGCCGTTTCCTAATGGGCTTTGAAGAAAGCTATGGTTACTTATTTAAACCATTTGCACGCGATAAGGATGCAATGCAGGGCGCAATTATGTTTGCAGAGGTTGCCTCGTACTATGCTTCTCGTCAAATGACTGTTTTGGATGGCTTAAACGAGATCTGGCAAAAGTATGGCACATCATATGAAATCACACGTGCAATTGAAATGCCTGGCATCGGTGGACAAAAGAAAATGACGCAATTAATGGCTAAATTGCGTGAAAGTCAGTTAACCGAGATAAATGGGGTAAGGGTTTCTAAAATTGAAGACTACTTATTGCAGAAACAATTTAATGGAGAGCAAAAACAACCATTTACTGACTTGCCTAAGTCCAATGTATTGAAGTACTATCTTGCCGATGAAACTTGGCTTGCTCTAAGACCATCAGGCACTGAGCCAGTTATTAAAGCATACGTTGGGGTTAACAAGCCTGACATTAAACAAGCTGAAGCGGCAGCGCAAGGCTATCAAGAAGCTTTAGCACAACTTTTAAAATAAGAACAAAAGACGTGCGAAAATACGTTCGAGGTAGTAGAATAGAATAAACGAAATAAAAGTTGGACTTTTTGGTCCAATTTTTTTATGAGGAGCCTATCTATGATTAAACGACAAGATAAACGAAAATTTGAGCTTGTCTCAAAGTTTAAACCTGCAGGAGATCAAGAGCAGGCAATTAATAAATTAACTGACGGCTTTAAAAAAGGTTATAAGGAACAAATTCTTGAAGGAGCTACTGGTACAGGTAAAACCTTCACGATGGCTAACGTTATTGCCAATTTGAACAAGCCGACATTAGTAATTTCACATAATAAAACTTTGGTTGGTCAGTTGTATGGCGAGTTTAAGGAGTTTTTCCCTAACAATGCAGTTGACTACTTTGTTTCGTACTATGACTACTACCAACCTGAAGCTTATGTACCCCAGTCAGATACCTATATTGAAAAAGACTCATCAATCAATGACGAAATTGATCAGTTGCGTCACCAAGCTACCAGTGATTTGATGGAGCGAAACGATGTGATTGTCGTAGCATCTGTTTCTTGTATTTACGGTTTGGGTGATCCAAAAGAGTATTCTGCAAGTGTGATTACTGTTCATGAAGGAGACGACTATGGACGTAATACTTTGCTGCGCAATCTTGTAAATATTCAGTATGATCGAAATGATATTGACTTCCAGCGCGGACGCTTTAGAGTACGCGGAGATGTTGTTGAAGTCTTTCCAGCTGGTAACTCAAGTCATGCTTACCGAATTGAATTCTTTGGAGATGAAATTGACCGAATCGTTGAAATTGATTCGTTAACAGGTGAGGTAATTGGTGAGCGTGAGAGTATTTCACTCTTTCCAGCTACGCACTTCATGACTAATGAAGAACAAATGCGAAGAGCGCTTAAAGCTATTTCACAAGAAATGAAACTTCAAGTTAAGAAGTTTGAGGGAGAGGGTAAGCTCCTTGAAGCAGAAAGAATTAAGCAGCGTACCACTTTTGACATGGAAATGATGGGCGAAGTTGGTTATACCAGTGGAATTGAAAACTATTCTAGACATATGGAAAATCGAAAAGAGGGCGAGCCACCTTATACTTTACTTGATTTCTTCCCAGATGACTTTTTAATTCTAATTGATGAGTCCCACGCCACGATGCCTGAAATTCGGGCAATGTATAATGGTGACCGCAATCGAAAGAAAACGTTAATTGATTACGGCTTTAGATTACCATCTGCATTGGATAACCGGCCTTTAAAAATTGATGAGTTTGAAAAGCACGTAAATCAAATTATGTACGTTTCTGCTACACCTGGTGATTATGAACTCGAGCGTACTGATCACAAGGTTGAGCAGATTATCCGACCAACAGGATTGTTGGATCCGAAGATTGAAGTCCGACCGGTTGAAGGTCAAATTGATGATTTGGTCGGTGAAATTAATAAGCGAATTGAGCGTAATGAACGTGTCTTTATCACTACATTAACTAAGAAAATGGCAGAAGACTTGACCGATTATCTAAAGGACTTAGGGATTAAGGTTCAATATCTGCACTCTGATGTAAAGACACTTGAAAGAATGCAAATACTGCGTGACTTACGAATGGGCAAGTATGATGTGCTAATTGGAATTAACCTTCTTCGTGAAGGTATCGATGTTCCTGAAGTTTCATTAGTCGCGATTCTTGATGCCGATAAAGAAGGCTTTTTACGAGCTTACCGCCCACTTGTTCAAACAATGGGACGTGCATCGCGTAATTCTAATGGTGAAGTAATTATGTATGCCGACACAATCACGGATTCTATGCGGGAAGCAATTGAGGCAACGCAGAGAAGACGTAAATTGCAAATCAAGTTTAACGAAGAACACGGTATCACACCAAAGACAATCGTTAAGCCGATTAGAGACGTGATTTCTGCTACCAAGGCTGTTGATGAAGTTGCTGAGACTGATAGCTTTGCTGATCTTAACTTTGATGAACTAACTGTTAAACAGAAGAAGACGATGATTAAAGATCTTCGTCAGCAAATGCAAGAAGCCGCTAAGAAACTTGATTTCGAAGGTGCCGCAACATTGCGTGACGCAATCATGGAGCTTGAAAGTTCAACAAGAAAACCAATTGAGAAAAAGGGAAAAACACTAAATGGCAAATGATAAGATTGTAATTCGCGGGGCACGTGAACACAATTTAAAAGATATTAATTTAACAATTCCAAAAGATAAAATGGTGGTAATCACTGGTTTATCGGGTTCTGGTAAGAGCTCGCTTGCCTTTGATACACTGTACGCTGAAGGTCGTAGACGTTATGTTCAATCATTGTCTAGCTATGCTCGTCAATTTTTAGGTCAAATGGACAAACCGGATGTTGATTCAATTGATGGCTTAAATCCGGCAATTTCAATTGATCAGAGAACTACCTCGCACAATCCTCGTTCAACGGTTGGTACAGTTACTGAAATCAATGACTACTTGCGTTTACTATGGGCTAGAGTTGGTCATCCAATCTGTCCGAATGATGGAACGTTAATTGAAAGACAATCCGTTGAGCAGATGGTTGATCGAATTTTAGCATTGCCTGAAAGGACTAAAATTCAGCTACTCGCACCTGTAATCAGATCTAAGCGTGGCGCTCACAAGGAAGTATTTAAAAGGGTTCAACGTGCTGGTTATGTGCGTGTGATTGTTGATGGCGAGATGCATGATATCAGTGAGGATTTTGATTTAGACAAAAATAAACGCCACACCATTGATATTGTCGTTGACCGGTTGGTAGTCAAAGAAGGTATCAAATCACGTCTTTTTGATTCAGTGGAAGCTGTGCTAAGGCTGTCAGAAGGATACATGGATGTTGATATTATTGATGGTGAGACACTAAACTTTTCTGAGTTCTATGCTTGTCCTAAATGTGGTTTTACAGTAGGCGAAATGGAACCACGTTTGTTCTCCTTCAATGCACCGTTTGGCGCTTGTCCAGATTGTGATGGATTGGGAGTGAAGCGTTCAGTTGATGAAGACTTAGTTGTTCCTGATAAAAGTAAGACACTAGCTGAAGGGGCAATTGTTCCTTGGAAGACTTCAAATTACTATGGTGGGATGCTTCAACAAGCATGTGACGCATTAAAGATTCCAATGGATAAGCCATATAGTAAATTGACCAAAAATCAAAGAGAAATCTTGATGCATGGCTCTAAGAAAGAAATTTCTTTTCATTTATCTGGTGAATTTGGCGTGAAGAACACCACCGCACCATTTGAAGGCGTAATGGAAAACGTTGAAAGACGCTACATGAATCCAATGTCCAAATTTATGCGCGATGTCATGGGTAAATACATGACAGAATTAACGTGTTCAACTTGTCACGGCAAGCGCCTTAACCAAAAAGCTTTAGCAGTTAAAGTTATGGGAAAAGATATTTCGGAAGCATCTGAAATGTCGATTACTAAGGCTTTAGAATTCTTCAATAACATTAAATTAAATGAACAAGAAACAATTATTGCTAAGCCAATCCTTAAGGAAGTACGCGATCGACTATCCTTCTTGAATAGTGTTGGCTTGGATTATTTAACGTTATCTCGTTCCGCCAACACTCTGTCTGGTGGGGAAGCTCAAAGAATTAGATTAGCTACACAAATTGGCTCAAACTTATCTGGTGTAATGTATGTTCTAGATGAACCATCGATTGGGTTGCATCAACGTGATAATGATCGCTTGATTTCTGCACTAAAGCGAATGCGTGACCTAGGTAACTCGTTGATTGTAGTTGAACACGATGATGAGACAATGCGCCAAGCCGACTACCTCGTTGATATGGGTCCTGGTGCTGGTAGTTATGGTGGTGAAGTAACGGCTGCCGGAACTCCAGAAGAAGTTGAAGCTAATCCAAAATCACTTACAGGACAATATTTGTCTGGTAAAAAATTTGTGCCAGTTCCATTAGAAAGACGGAAGGGTAATGGGAAAAAGATCACCATTACCGGTGCCGAAGAGAACAATTTGAAAAATCTTAAGGTTGAGTTTCCACTTGGTAAGCTAATTGTTGTCACTGGTGTGTCAGGTTCTGGTAAATCAACTTTAGTTAATATGATTTTAAAACGCGTATTAGCGCAAAAATTGAATCGTAATCAGACTAAACCAGGTAAATATAAGAGTATTTCTGGCTATAAAAATATCGAAAAAATAGTTGATATTGATCAGAGTCCAATTGGTAGAACACCTCGAAGTAACCCAGCTACTTATACTAGTGTTTTTGATGATATTAGAGCATTATTTGCTCAAACTAATGAGTCAAAATTACGTGGCTATACCAAAGCTCGCTTTTCATTCAACGTCAAAGGCGGCCGGTGTGAGGCTTGTCGCGGTGACGGTATAATTAAAATTGAAATGAACTTTTTGCCAGATGTTTATGTACCTTGTGAGGTATGCCACGGCAATCGTTACAATTCAGAAACCCTTGAAGTTACATATCGTAAGAAGAATATTGCCCAGGTTCTTGATATGACCATTAGCGAAGCTTGTGACTTTTTCAAAAATATTCCGAAAATTGCCCGTAAGTTGCAAACAATCGTCGATGTAGGTTTGGGTTACGTTAAATTAGGGCAGTCTGCTACTACTTTATCTGGTGGAGAGGCGCAAAGAATGAAGTTGGCAGCGGAGTTGCAAAAAATTTCGACTGGTAAGAACTTTTATATTCTAGATGAGCCAACAACTGGTCTTCATACTGATGATATTAAGCGTCTGCTTGAAGTCATGCAGAGGCTGGTTGATCAAGGTAACACAGTATTAATTATTGAGCATAACCTTGATGTGATTAAAAACGCTGATTGGCTAATTGACCTTGGTCCTGATGGTGGTGAAGGTGGAGGCACAATTGTTGCAACTGGTACCCCTGAAGATGTCGCTAAAGTAAAAGAAAGCTATACTGGACAATACCTTGCCCCTGTTCTTAAAAGAGACACTGCGCTGACTAAAGAAGCAGCGAAAAAAGCAAAGAAATAGTATTTATTTAAATACAAAAAGTGTAAAATATCGGACAGGGAGGAATAGAAATGGATAATTTTTCAAATTACAGAGAAAGACGCGGCTTTAATTGGGCCGCACTTATCTCTGGCATATTAATGATTATTGCAGGCGTATTTTTAATTAGTCATCCTAATAAGGCTTTACACGCATTTGTCTTGCTGTTTGCGATTATTTCAATAGTCCAGGGTTTTGTCTGGCTTGCATTTTATAGTCGCTTTCGTTATTTTGTTTCCTTTAGTTGGATATCAATCGTCACCGGGGTTTTGGATATCATTATTGGTATTTTATTCCTATATTCATACGACGCAGCAGGTTTAACCATTGCATACTTATTTGCCTTATGGTTCCTGTTTGATTCAATTTCTGGAATTATTTTTACGTGGCATTTACGCAGTTTATCTGGTTTTTATTTCTGGATAAACATGATACTGAGTATTTTTGGGCTCTTGATTGCAGTAGGATTAATGTTCAACCCAATGCTTTCGGCATTGACATTAATTTGGCTTGTTGCCTTCTGGTTATTTATTTTTGGAATAAGCGAAGTAATTGCAGCGTTTGCTCATAGATAAAAGATTAAAAAAGTTCGTAATGAACTTTTTTTTTGCCCTAAAATATGAAACACCCGGTATGCTATAATTTGAGTAGAGGAGGTAAGCAACATGACTGATAATAAAAAACAATTGTTGATTGTTACTGGAATGAGTGGCGCTGGAAAGACTGTCGTTTCGCATTCCTTAGAAGATATGGGATATTTTGTTGTTGATAATTTGCCTCCAACCTTACTTTCAAGTTTTTGGGATTTAATTGTCAACTCGGATGATTATTCTAAAGTAGCAGTGGTAATCGATTTAAGAGTGCGCAGTTTCTATAAAGACTTAATAAATGAAATAAGTTCACTTGAAGATAATAGCTGTGTTCAAACACGGATTATCTTTTTGGATGCTTCCGATGATGTATTGGTTGCTCGCTATAAAGAAACAAGGCGTGTTCCTCCACTAGTTCATGGTGGGCGGTTACTTGATGGCATCATCGAAGAGCGACACGTTCTTGCGGGAATAAAAAATCGTGCTAATGACATTATTGACACGTCAAATCTTACTCCTCAAGAATTAAAAGAAAAAATGTTTGAAGAATTTAGTGATCAAGAAAAGCAGCCATTTTCAATTGAAGTTCTTTCTTTTGGCTTTAAATATGGTCTGCCGATTGATGCTGATCTTGTGATAGATGTACGCTTTTTACCAAATCCATTTTATATTTCTGAATTACGACCTTTCACGGGACTTGATCAACGAGTTTTCGATTATGTGATGGATAAAGATATTACACAAGTATTTTATGAAAAACTGTTAGATTTATTGAGAACGGCCATGCCTGGGTATATTAAAGAGGGAAAGAGTAAGTTAACTATTGCGATTGGCTGTACAGGTGGTCAACACCGTAGTGTAGCAATTGCTAGGCAGCTTGCACATGATTTGTCACAAGACTATCCAGTTGATATAACTCATCGCGAAATTAGCAGGTATACCAGAAAAAGGTGAAAATATGACATATAGCGATTCAAAAGTGATTAGGGTAACGAGAAGTAGAAGACCCAAAATTGTTGTAATTGGTGGCGGAACGGGTCTACCAGTTGTTTTGAGTGCGTTAAAAGAGCAAGATGCGCAAATCACAGCAATTGTAACAGTTTCAGATGATGGCGGCTCTTCTGGAACAATTCGTAACTTCATTAATGTTGTTCCACCTGGTGATATTCGTAACGTATTAGTTTCTCTAAGCGACATACCACAAGAACAAAAAGATGTTTTTCAATACCGTTTCGATTCATCAGACTCATTTTTCTCGGGACATGCGATAGGTAATTTGATTATTGCTGCTTTAAATGAAATGCATGGTAATATTTTTGACGCCGTTCAATCATTATCAAAAATGATGCGTGTTGATGGACATGTTTTCCCAGCTTCCAACGAGCCGTTAACATTGAATGCGGAATTTATTGACGGGACAATCCAAGCGGGAGAAAAGGAAATAACTAACAAGGACAAGCGAATCAAGCGTGTTTGGGTAACAGATACGAATTCTAATAAAGAACCGGAGGCTGTTTCACCTGTTCTGGACGCAATCATGCAAGCTGATGCAGTTGTTTTGGGTCCAGGAAGCTTATTCACTTCAATTCTTCCTAATTTGATGATACCTAACCTCGGTGAAGCTGTTAGAAAAACAAAAGCCGAAGTTATTTATATTTGTAATATCATGACCCAACTTGGCGAGACCGATCACTTTTCCGACTGTGATCATGTTGATGTTATCAATAAGCATCTTGGTGGTCATTATGTGAACACAACTTTGGTTAATGGTGCCAAAATTGACATGTCAAAATTTAATCCTAAGGATTATGATGCCTACATTGAGCCCGTTAAAAATGACTATGTTGGCTTGCGAAAGCAAGGGTGCCGGGTAATCACAGATGACTTTATTGACCAGCGAAGCGGTCTTGTTTTCCATGATGGTGAAAAAGTGGCAAACGAGATTATTAATCGTGCGTTTACGGCAATGTCGACCAGAAAGACTACGGAGTAACTAATGGCAAGTTATGCAAGTGAGGTAAAGAAGGAACTAACCTCCTTATCAATTCATCCTGAGCACGCAAAGGCTGAATTAGCTGCTTTTTTGCGGATGAACGGTGTTTTAAACTATCATGATCGTATGTTTAGTCTTGATATCACAACTGAAAACCCAGCAATTGCACGACGAATTTTTTCTTTAATAAAAACTGCGTATCGTGTAGAACCGTTACTAATCGTTTCGCGTAAAATGAAGCTGAAGAAGAATAACCAGTATCTGGTACGCCTGCAAAATCATGTTAAAGAAATTTTGACCAATTTGGAGATTTTAGCGCCTGATTCAGGTTTAATCACGCGTATACCAAAAAGAATAATTGATTCGCGCGAAGGTGCAATGTCGTATCTGCGTGGTGCTTTTTTAGCAAGTGGGAGTGTCAATAATCCGGAAACGAGCAGATATCATTTGGAAATATATTCTGCTTATGAAGATCACAACAATGATTTATTGGAACTAATGAATCATTATTTTAACCTTAACGCCAAAACAATCAGTAGAAGGAGAGGTTACATAGTCTATCTCAAAGAAGCAGAAAAAATTGGTGATTTTCTTCATGTTGTTGGTGCGGTCAACGCAATGTTATCCTTTGAAGACTTAAGGATTATGCGTGATATGCGCAATTCGGTTAATCGTTTAGTTAATTGTGATACGGCAAATTTGAAAAAGACTGCCAATGCAGCTGCTAAACAAGTTGAGGATATTGAACTAATAGAACGTAAAATCGGGCTTGAAAATATTCCAGAAAAGCTGCAGGGAATCGCAAGATTACGGCTGGCCAATCCAGAGCTGTCATTAAAAGAAATTGCTCTGCAAGTTCCAGATGGACCTATTTCAAAGTCAGGTGCAAATCATCGTTTTGCTAAACTCCATGAAATGGCACAGAAATTAGAAGACTAAAAAATCTCCGAGCTATTTTAGCTTGGAGATTTTTTTAGTCTAATTATTATTTAACTACTTCTTTTGGTTGACCATAATTTCATCAATTAAGCCATAATCCTTTGCTTCTTCAGCAGTTAAGTAGTTATCACGTTCAGTATCTTTTTGAATCTTTTCAAGTGGTTGACCAGTAGTTTCGTGAAGAATCTTGTTGATCTTTTCACGACTCTTTAAAATTTCATTAGCCGCAATTTGAATATCAGTTTGTTGACCTTGAGCACCACCTAAAGGTTGGTGAATCAAAACAGTAGAGTTAGGTAAAGCAAAGCGTTTACCCTTTGCACCACTGGTTAATAGAATGGAAGCCATTGAAGCAGCCATTCCGATTGCAATAGTTGATACATCTGACTTAATGAAGTTCATTGTATCCATAATTGCTAAGCCAGAAGTAATTACACCACCGGGTGAGTTGATATAAAGGGAGATGTCCTTAGTGTTGTCTTGAGCATCAAGGAATAATAATTGGGCAATAATTGTATTTGCCATGTCATCATTAATTTCTCCACTGAGCATGATAATTCGATCTTTTAGCAAACGAGAATATATGTCATAAGCGCGTTCGCCACGAGCAGTTTGTTCAATAACTGTAGGTACAAGCATCTTTTTACCTCCTAAAATTAAAGTCATTTTTGTTAGCACTCTAATAAGTACAGTGCTAATTAAATCACTTACATTAAAAGCTGTCAATGAAAGTGTATTAATTTTGTATTCTAAGTTACAACATTCTTATTATATAATACGAAGAGTAAACTAAAATATTGGAGGAATAATTTTGAAGCTTTTTAAGAAAATTGCAATTCTTGCGACGACAATGCTTGCTGGACTGGCATTGTCGACTGGCTTTGCAATTACACCGGTTGTAGCTGACTCTAATCAAGCGCAACAACCAGCGCAAGGAGAAACTCAAACCGCTCCTAGCAAGAATGGTAATCAGAGTGAAAATACCAATGAGGAAAATGACAGTGGTGACCCCAATAGTCAACCTGATTCTAGTAGTACCAACTCTGGCACTCAGAATAATAAGCAGCCGCTAGTAAAAAAGAAAACACCTAAACAAGTAATAACAGGCTATGCAATGATGACTAAAGTTGCTGGTAACAAAAACTATAAGGTTTGGGCAAATGTAACAGACGGTAAAGTTAGCAAAAAAGTCGCTGACGGGATTAATTTTCAATATAGCCATATTCAATCAGACCAACTAATTGAAACTAAAAGTGCGCGCTATTGGCGAATTTATGTTAATGGTCGAAAAGTTGGTTATGTAAATGAAAAATTCTTTGCTAGAAACCAAATTGCTGTTCCTAAGACTATTAGCTTAGTTAATAACGAGTTTTATGAATTTTTTACCCGGGATGCAATTTCGTATGCAACTAATTACATGGGTACTGTTATTAGTAATAACAAAGTGAAAGTTTCTCGTGAGACTATCTTTTGTGCAACTCCAAAAACCTATACGGTTAAATATACATATGGCGATGCGACAGCAAGCGTCAAAATAACTGTTAGAAAAAGTACTACTGAAGGAATCGCTGATCCTGATGTAACTAATTCATTCCCTGCTCAGCCTGGTACAAATGAGCACCAAGCATGGAAGACACATTATGGTTCTTCAGTTAATTACATTAGTCCTACAGAATACACACCTGAAACAGAATCACATACTCTAACAAGTGGTAATCTGACTCTGAAGACAAGATTTTATCAACCGGTTCTTCTTAGCGTAAAGGATCCAACCGATGACAATATTAATCGTGTTGGCCATATTCCAGAAGGTGTAACTGTTTCAAACGGCTGGGCTTACACTAGTTTATTGAGCCACACTTATTTAAGTTCTGGACATGTTGTTGGTTATAACTTGAATAAGTTAACTAATCCATATAATGCTCAACATCTTTTAGACATGTCACAAAAAGACTTTAACCATTACGTTAAGCATATTAAAGTTAGTCCATATATCCCAATTGGTCACGGTCAAGCAATGGGTGCAAGTGACAAGTATATCTACGTAATTAATAATAATAATAAATTAAACGAAACAACCGATTCAGAAGAAATTGTTCAAATCCGTAAGAGTGATTTACAAATTAACAAAATTTGGACAATGAAAACTTGGGTAGGTGACCAAAATAGTCCGCGTTACTTCCACAACGGAGTAATCATGAACGATTATGAAATGTACACCGTATATCATGATACGAAGAATAACTGCTATGAGTACTGGCAATTAACTCGTACCGGTGACAACTGGTATCCAAAACTAGTTGGTAAAACAGATGGCAATTTTGTTAATAACAACTCACCTGTTCAAGGTTTTGCTTATGATCCGGATCATAAGAACTTTTACTTAGCATTTAATGATTTAATCTTCAAAATTGGTCGCAACGGAACTTTAAAGGATCACTATTCATTTGATACTGGTCGCGAAATTGAAGGTATTTCAGTTAGCGATGGTAAACTATACGTTAACTTAGCGCAGCGCGCAGAGCTGTTAGTAAGCATGGACATCAATTAAATAAGCAACGTTTAAAGTAAATAAAAAGAAGAGCTATCTAGCTCTTCTTTTTTTGACATTCAGGACAAATACCAAAAATTTCTAGGTGACTTGCCGAAGTAACATAGCCCGTTTGTTTTTCTGCTTCTGCACGCATACGATTTTCAACTGCTTCAAAGTCAGGATAATAGACGTCAGCTATGTTATCGCATTGTTTACAAATAATGTGGAAATGAGGCTCTACAAAGTAGTCATAGTGAATGGAATCATCACTATTTTTAATTTCGATAACAATGCCTGCGTCAACTAATTTGTTTAGTGTGTTGTAGACTGTTGCTCGATAGGCTGGCTCGTCGCCGCTAATTGCTTTAAAAATAGTAGCTGCAGTAGGATGATTATGATGTGTCCGCAGATATTTCAAGATTTTAAGCCGTGGCTTGGTGACTTTCAAATTATGCTCACGTAGTAAATCTTCTGTTTCTTTTAAGTAGTTTGGCACAGGTTTCATCTCCTTAGTTTATTAAGTATAGTTTAGCATTAAATGCACAAAAAAAGTCGCCTTTTATTAGGCGACTTAATTAATCTTTAATTAGTATTTACTGTTCTTTAGCATCTTGATGGTGCTTAATCGTTGGTAAAATCATACCAAGTAAGAATAAAACAATTGGGGTAGCAATGTTCAAGCATAATGTAAATGGATCATCAGAGTACATTCCCATTAAGCAACATGCAACTGTAACAATTAATCCCCAAACACCAAGCGTATATGCAAGCCATTGATGCTTAGTCATTTCGTAGTTTTGGCCATTGTGGAACTTAGCGGCTTGCTTACGTAATGCAATGTAAGCAATGAATACCCATAGGTAACGCATTGGCATCACGATGGAGTTTAACTTAACTAATTGAGCCATGACTGCTTGAGCATTTGGCATGATAGCTTGTAAAACAATTAGACCACCGGATAAGCAAACAATCATCCAAATACCGTTGATGTAGGCACCGTGTTTGTTAACTTTCAATAGCTTTTTAGGGATGTAATCTTTAGCTTCCTTACTACCTAATAGAATACGTAATGGAGCATCGATACTAATTACTAAAGCTGAGAATTGTCCAATAACGTTGCACCAAGCATAAATGTACATGAACAATCCACCAACACCGTAGTATTGGCCCAACTTGTCAAAGGCCATGTAAGGTCCGTTAGAGATATATTCGTTTAAATTAGCGTTAACAACCTTAGGATCAAACATCATTGCCAAAGCAATTGTTCCTAAAATTGCGGAAATCATAACCATTGCGGCTAAACCTAGCATTGATTTAGGGAAGTTACGAGAGGGATCTTTCAACTTATTTACATATGGTGAAATCTTTTCAGCACCACCAACAGCGAATACTAAAATTGATAGTGAAGTAAAGTACTTGAGGTTAAAGTCAGGTACAAAATTCTTCCAGTTCCAGCTAATACTATTAAAACCTGCGTGAGGATTAATCATTGGTGCTGCATACATCATGATAATGAATAAAATTGACATGATGAACATTGAGGAACCAGCAATCGTTGACAAAGTTTTAATAACTGGCACACCACGACTAGCAACCCAGCAGAAGAATAAAAAGACAGCAAGCGTTGCTAATTGAGTACAAGTAGTAGGTAAACTGTCATACCAAGTGGTATTGCCAAAAATACCCCATGACATACCTCTTAAGCCACCAGTACCTTTACTAGAAATATAAACGACATGAACAGCCCAGAAAGTCCAGCCAGCGTAGTATGCCCATTTTGGACCGATTGTAGCATTAATCCATGATGAGACTCCACCTTCGGAATTTTGAAAGACAGAGCCGAGCTCACCAACCATTAATGCATAAGGGATGAAAAACAGAAGGAAAATAATAATCCAACTGAGAATAACTTTTGTTCCATCAAAATAAATGAACCCATTAACAACATTACCAAAGCCCCAAACAATTGAGAAGGCCATAGTTGCTAGGGTAGGCCACATCATTTTTTTGGAATTTTCTTGCGATGTTTTCATAACCTAGTTCTCCTTACAGAAAAAGTAATAACTTTGATATTGTAACGCAGAGGATTATAAAAATCTAATTTTTGTTAGAATCCTAAAAATACTCTATTGATTTAACTTTTTAAAAGTGTGAAACTATCTATATATGTTTTATTAGAAGGGTAAAGAATTTAATGAAGAAAAAGTTTATAAGTAAGTTGCTAGTTGCCTGCTCAATTATGGTAACTGGCTTATTTGTCGGGAGTAACACAACTGAAGTAAATGCCAAGAGCTACCACAAAGCTGTGACTAAAATTGCTGGCAATGGTAACTATGCTATTTACCATAAGGCAAGCAAAAAAGGTCCATCAGGTAAATTTACTTCAACTAAGTATTTTAAGCATGCTCAAATTCAATCAAAGCAATCACTTGATACTAAAAAGGGTAAGTTTTGGAAAATTATTGTTGATGGACGTACAGTTGGCTGGGTCAGCCAAGACTTTTTTGCAAGAAACAAAATTGCAGTTGTTTCTAAAGTAAGCCTAGTACAAAATCCTAGTTTTTCATTTGATACAAGAGATGCAATTAACTATGCTACAAACAGTGAGGGAACAGCTGTTAACGCAAATAAAGTTAAAGTTTCAACGTCTAGTGTTAGTTCTGCTACCCCTGGCACGACAACAGTTAGTTACAGTTACGGCAATGCAAAGGCAAGTACAGTAGTAACTGTTCGTGCTGACAAAAATGAAGGTATAACTAAAGCTTCTATTACGCCTAAAAATGGTCCTAAAGAGGTTTCTACTTGGAAGGGTAGTTCAAAATCTAGTTCAAGAAATTGGAACGCAGCGCACAATTATACTTTTGAAACCAGACCAAATACTTTTAAATCAAATGGCTTAACTCTTAAAACTAAGTTTTTCCAACCTCGTTTTGTCAGTTTAGATTACAACAAGGCAGCTGATAAAATGGGGCAAGTTGGGGTGATACCTCAAGGAATAACGGTACGCGGCTCCAACTTTACAGTCGCTGTTTTCAATTCAAGTAGTGATCAGTACGGCCACTTGGTTTCATATGATTTAAACCATGTTAGCAAGTATGGTGCGCAGAATTTACCAGGTCTAAAATGGTCAACTTTCAAAAAATATGCCTCTCATATTAAAGTCAGCCCATACATTAAGCTTGGACACGGACAAGCAATCGGCTCATCAGCAAATTATATTTATGTAATTGCTAATGATAACAAGATGAAGAATTCCACTGCTTCTGAAGAGATTTATCAAATTCGTAAGTCAGACATGATGGTTAAACAAATTTGGAGCTTCAGAATTTGGAGTGGTTCATCACCAAGATACATTCACAATGCAACATTCCCTGACGATAACACGATGTATTGCTTATTCCATAATGGTGGCAACAACCGTTATGAATACTGGAAAGTAACGCGGACCGGTGATTCTTGGACACCAGAAGAAGTCGGTGCGACAAAGGGTAACTTCGTAAGCAATCACTCACCTGTTCAAGGATTTACTTATGATCCATCGCATGACCAATTCTACGTCGGCTTTAACGATTACATTTTCAAAGTGGCCAAAGACGGAACTTATAAGAAGACACATCGTTTCCGCGTAAAACGTGAGCTTGAGGGTCTATCAATTTCCGGCGATAAGATTTACGCTGAATTTGCTCAACGTGGAGAATTAACGGTTGGTAAGACAAAATAAAATGAATAAAACAGTTTTCCGAAAGGAAGACTGTTTTTGTTTTACTGATAAAAGTGGGTTATCTTAGATGACATGTACCTTAAGCGTTTAGTGACACTGTTCGCTAAGATTTGAGTTTTGGTCTTTTCAGATCAAGTTTTAGAGTCTGCTCTAAAAGAAGGTGGGCATAGATCCGATGAACTATTTTTTTAAAATTGGATAAGGAAATTTACCTTGCGGTCAATAAACATGATTAGAAATTGTTGCAAGTTTAAATTCCAAAAAACTTTTCAGATAGTGAAAAAATAATATTGCTATGTATGGCAATGTTTAAGACTTTTTATAATTTCAATAAAATCATTTTTCAAAGGAAAGATATCAGTTATCATCTTAATTTGATAAAACCAAGTATTTTGATTAAGGAGAACCTTTTGACTAAAAGAGATTTTATTGATAGCTGTAATTTTTCACAAGTTGAAATGCAATATATGGCCGAACTGGGCTTGAAGCTAAAAGCGGCAATTGAACATGGATATTATCCACCATTACTAAAGGGCAAGAGTTTGGGGATGATTTTCGATCAATCCTCAACAAGAACGCGCTGCTCTGCTGAAGCTGCAATGACTGAATTAGGTGGCCATGCATTATATTTAGCACCTGGTCAAATTCAATTAGGCGAGGGTGGTCATGAAGGATTAGCGGATACCAGTCGTGCTCTAGGAGACTTGCTCGATATTATTGGAGTTAGAACGGCTAGCCAAGAAGATGTTGAAGAGATAGCTCAAAATTCTCGGGTACCTGTTGTTAACTTTATGACCGATGATGATCATCCTACTCAAGCATTAGGTGATTTGATTACCATTAAGGAGTATTTGCCTGAAGGTAAGAAACTATCTGAAGTAAAGCTTGTTTTTGTCGGGGATGCTACGCAAATAGCTGTTTCAGCAATTTATCTGTGTGCGCAAATGGGTATGCAATTTGTGCAATATGGCCCTAAAGCTAAGCAAATGCCAAAGAAAATAGTAGAAAAAGCACAAAAAATTGCTGACAAAACAGGTGGTACAATCACTTTATCTGAAGATGAAGCAGTTTTAAAAAACGCAGACTTCATTTATACGGATGTTTGGTACGGCTTATATGACCAAGAACTGAATAAAGATGAATACATGAAGATCTTTTACCCTAAATATCAAGTTAATGACGAGTTAATTGCAAAAACCGAAAATCCTAATGTTAAATTTATGCACTGCTTGCCTGCTAATAGGGGCGAAGAGGTCAGTGCTTCTGTTCTTGAAGGTGAAAAATCAATTGCGTGGGAGCAAGCAGCCAATAAAAAAGCTGCTATGCGCGCAGTGTTTGTTTATTTACTTAATGCCAATTTTGCTACAGACGCTGATTCAATCAAGATTGCTAGTCAGTATCAAAGTGAATTGCAAGAAATACTAGAACAAAGACCGTAAAAGCAAAAAGAGCTAAATGACAACAAATCATTTAGCTCTTTTATTGTTTAATTATGGGTCCCCTGAGAGTCGAACTCAGATTTTAAGAACCGGAATCTTACGTGCGATCCATTACACTAAGGACCCAATTAACACTTGAACAAGTATAGCAGAAAAAAGCAAAAAATTGAATTCTTTTTGTTCTAAAAGCTAAGCAAGACTTAGTTATTACTTAAAACTAAGGAAAAAGCAGTTAAATTATTAAGACTTTCTAATCGGTTCATTTTTGCTTGAATTATTTTTGGGTGGTTGATATACTATAGATGTCGATTGAGGAATGAAGAATTTAATTGATATAAGTTCACGTTTCTCTTATATTTTTAGACAATCTGGGACAAAAAATGACAATAGCTAGGTCAAAAACGTCCCAGGAGAAGGAGAGAAGTCGATGTACTCGGAAATTCCTGTGCTAGAAGCTCTCGTTCCTGACATTTTAAAAGTTTTTCGACAAAGATATCTTGTTCTAGAGCAGATATCACTTAAAGCCCCAATTGGGCGTAGAAGTGTTGCTCAGTCTTTAGGACTTTCTGAAAGGAACGTTCGAACTGAAACGGAGTATCTTCGTGATCTCGGCTTAATCGAGATTAAAAGCTTTGGAATGTTTATGACAGAAAAAGGTCAGAAGATGTTGCAGGATGCAGCGCCGGTGATTGATCGACTATTCAATGCACGTGAGACTGAGGTTGATTTAGCTCGTAAGCTTGGAATTGAACGGACGATTATTGTTCCTGGTGATAGTGACTTGCAAGAACTTGTTTATGAGCGAATGGGTGAAGAACTCAATTCAGCTCTTGACTTGCTTTTGCCTCTAGGACACGCAATTATCACTGTTTTAGGTGGAGCTGCACTTGCGAAGTCAGCAAAAAATTTGTCTAGAAATTTAGGTAAGAATCGGCAATTAGAGTTTGTACCTGGTAGAGGTGCCCTGGGTGAAAATGTTGCGATTCAAAGCAATACAATTGTTCAGGAGATGGCACTGAAAACAGGTGGTAAATATAGAACTTTATATTTACCTGAGCAGGTTTCTACAGAAGCCTATAAGTCACTGATTCGTGAATCAACTGTTGCTGATGTGCTTGAAGATATTTCAAAAACTGATGTTGTCATTCATGGAATAGGGCTAGCTCAAGATATGGCGCGGCGCAGAGGATACGATTCGGTTCGTTTGTCTGAGTTGCGTGAAAAAAAGGTCGTTACCGAATGTTTTGGGTGTTTTTTCGATAGCGATGGTAAGATTGTCGACCGCGTGCATCAGGTTGGCTTGCAGTTCGAAAATCTGAACAAAATACCTCACATATTTGCCTTTGCTTGTGGTGGCAGAAAAGCCAAAGCAATCAAAGCTTATATGCCCAATGCTCCTCATCAAACCTGGTTAATTACTGATGAGGGAGCCTCAAAGAAGATTTTAAAGGAGAAATAATTCTCATTTAAAATAAAAAGATGTTTATAGTTCTTAAGGAGGACTTTAGAATATGACAGTTAAAATTGGTATTAACGGCTTTGGCCGTATTGGTCGTTTAGCATTCCGTCGAATCATGGATTTGGGCGAAAAGTCAAAGGATATCGAAGTTGTTGCTATTAACGACTTGACTACTCCAGCACTTTTAGCACACTTATTGAAGTATGACTCAACTCATGGTACTTTCAACCATGAAGTTTCAGCTACTGATGATTCAATCGTTGTAGATGGTAAGAAATACCGTGTATACGCAGAACCACAAGCTCAAAACATTCCATGGGTTAAGAACGATGGTGTTGACTTTGTTCTTGAATGTACTGGTTTCTACACTAGCAAGGCTAAGTCACAAGCTCACCTTGACGCCGGTGCAAAGAGAGTCTTAATTTCAGCTCCTGCTGGTAACGACTTGAAGACTATTGTTTACTCAGTAAACGATGATACCTTAGATGCAAGCGACACAATCGTATCTGCTGGTTCATGTACTACTAACTCATTGGCACCAATGGTTGACGCTTTGCAAAAAGAATTTGGTGTTAAGGTAGCTACTATGACTACTATTCACGCTTACACTTCAACTCAAATGCTTTTGGATGGACCTGTTCGTGGTGGTAACAAGCGTGCTGCTCGTGCTGCTGCAGTTAACATTATTCCTCACTCAACTGGTGCTGCTAAGGCTATTGGTCTTGTTGTTCCAGAATTGAACGGTAAAGTTAACGGTCACGCACAACGTGTACCAGTTACTGATGGTTCATTGACTGAATTAGTTTCAATCCTTGACAAGAAGGTAACTGCTGACGAAGTTAACTCAGCATTGAAGAAATACGAAAGCCCATCATTTGCATACAACGATGATGAAATCGTTTCAAGTGATGTTGTAGGTATGACTGCTGGTTCAATCTTTGACCCAACTCAAACTATGGTAACCACTGCCGGTGACAACCAATTAGTTAAGACTGTTGCTTGGTACGACAATGAATACTCATTCACTTGCCAAATGGTTCGTACTTTGTTGAAATTTGCTACTCTTTAATCTGTAAATTAGATTACTGAATAAGTAGTAAAGAGAAGGCGGAGGGAAATTCTTCCTTCCGCCTTTTTTTCAAGAAAAATAATTAAGTTATCGGAGGATATAGATGGCTAAATTAATCGTTTCAGACGTTGATGTTAAAGATAAAAAGGTATTAGTTCGTGTTGACTTTAATGTTCCTATTAAAGATGGTGTGATTGGTGACGACAACAGAATCGTTGCTGCACTTCCAACTATTAACTACATTATTGACAATGGTGGTAAGGCAATCTTACTAAGTCACTTAGGTCGTATTAAGTCAGATGCAGACAAGAAGGACTTATCACTTAAACCAATCGCTGATCGTTTGAGTGAATTATTGAAGAAACCTGTTACCTTTGTTCCTGAAAACGAAGGTAAAGAAGTTGAAGATGCTATTAACAACATGCAAGATGGCGATGTTGTTGTTCTTGAAAACACTCGTTTCCAAGATATCGACAACGACTTTGGCAAGCGTGAAAGCAAAAACGATCCTAAGCTTGGTGAATACTGGGCATCATTAGGTGACGTTTACGTTAACGATGCCTTTGGTACTGCACATAGAAGCCATGCTTCAAATGTTGGAATTGCCGAAGCAATGAAGAAGGCTGGTAAGCCTGCTGCAGCTGGTTTCCTAATGGAAAAGGAAATCAAGTTCTTAGGTGATGCTGTTGCAAATCCAGTTCACCCATTTGTTACTATCTTAGGTGGTGCAAAGGTTTCTGATAAGATTGACGTTATCACTAACTTGATTCCTAAGTCTGACCACATCTTGATCGGTGGTGGTATGGCTTATACTTTCTTAGCAGCACAAGGTCATGAAATTGGTAAGTCATTATTTGAACCAGATAAGGTTGACTTGGCTAAAGAATTGCTTGAAAAAGCAGATGGTAAGATTGTTTTACCAGTAGATAACTTGGCTGCAACTGAATTCTCAAATGATGCTGCTCGTAAAGTTGTTGGTGACGACATTCCTGAAAACATGATGGGTCTTGATATTGGTCCTAAGACTGTTGAAAAGTTCAAGGACATCTTGAAAGATGCTAAGACTGTTGTTTGGAATGGACCAATGGGTGCATTTGAAATGCCTAACTTCGCTGAAGGTACTCTAGAAGTTGGTAAAGCATTAGCTGATTTGACTGACGCTACTACTATTATCGGTGGTGGTGACTCAACAGCAGCTGCTAAGCAATTAGGTATTGCTCCTAAGATTACTCACATCTCAACTGGTGGTGGAGCTTCATTGGAATACCTTGAAGGTAAAGAATTGCCAGGAATTGCCTGCATTTCAGACAAATAAGCTATCAGAAAGGACAATAATTAAATGCGTACACCAATTATTGCTGGTAACTGGAAACTAAACATGAACCCAGAACAAACTGCTGAGTTCGTAGCTTCTATTAAAAATGAGTTACCAGAATCAAGTAAAGTAGAATCAGTAATTTGTGCTCCAGCCGTTGACCTTGATGCATTGAAAAAGGCTGCTGAAGGTTCAGAATTACATGTAGGTGCAGAAAATGCCTACTTCGAAACTGAAGGTGCTTTTACTGGTGAAACTTCTCCTAAAGTTCTTAACGAAATGGGAATCGATTACTGCATTATTGGTCACTCAGAGCGTCGTGAATACTTCCACGAAACTGATGAAGATATTAACAAGAAAGCTAAAGTTTTATTTGCTAATAACGTAACTCCAATCGTTTGCTGTGGTGAATCACTTGAAACTCGTGAAGCTAACAAGCAAGAAGAATGGGTAGTTGGCCAAATTAAAGCTGATTTGGATGGTTTAACTGCTGAACAAGTTTCAAACCTTGTTATTGCTTATGAACCAATTTGGGCAATCGGAACTGGTAAGACTGCTAGTTCAGAACAAGCAGAAGAAATGTGCAAGACAATCCGTGAGACTGTCAAGGACTTGTACGATGATGAAACTGCTGAAAATGTTCGTATCCAATATGGTGGTTCAGTTAACCCAGCTAATGTTAAAGAATTGATGGGTAAGCCAAATATTGATGGAGGTTTAGTTGGTGGTGCATCACTTAAACCTGATTCATATTTAGCTTTGGTAAATTACCAAGACTAATTTTAACTGTATAAATGAAAAAGCCTCTGCTATTTGCAGAGGCTTTTTACTTGGAATTGTTTTAGTTAACAGGAATAATATATATAATTATATATTTAAATCACAAAAGACACTTTTATTGTTGAAAATAACTGATATAATATTAAATTATCTCAGGTTCTCAGGAGGCCGAAAAAATGAAAAGTAAGAAGATTTTAACAATGCTTGCAGCCGCAACAGTTGCTTTAACTACTGCTACACCAGCACTGGTAAATCAACCAGCTCAAGTTCAAGCTGCCACAGTTAAGAAAAATAAATATGGTTTTAACAAACTATATACTTTCCCCAAAACTTGGCGTGGTAAGTGGTACAGCACCAACAATTTGACACCTAATCCAATGAATATTCAAAAGAATTCATTCGATACGCCATGGGCAAATGACCATGTTAAGGCTGTTGAAGTTGGAACAGTTAAGGGAACGAAAAAGTACCCTTGGCAAATGTCCAGAGCTTGGAAGTCAAAGAACGCTGATTTATTTGCTAAGTATGCAAGAGTAACAACTAAGACAATGAACGGCGACAAGTGGACAATTGTGAGTCCAGTCGATGAGAAGTCAACTAAGATGGGTTATGCTTTTACTGTAAAAACCGAAGTGATTGATGGAAAGAAAGAATCTGTTTTATTCCAATCACATCCTCAAGTGGGTGAAGTTACTAACCAATACTTCAGAACTGAAGGATTAGCTAAAAAATATGCTGCTCATGAATTCAAGAACATGAAGTATAGTAAAGTAAATCCTAGAAATTAAAATAGACTGTAGTTACAATTTAACTGTAACTACAGTTTTTTATTGGTTTTAATTGGAGAAGCTTCAAATGAAATTGCTTTTAACAGGTGATAGCATCATTGCTAGAAAAGAAGGTTTGAAAGGGCCACGACTTGACTACACTCTAAAGAAGAAAAATTCTAATATAGAGACGATTAATACCACAGTACCAAGAATTAACTCAGGTGCATTTTTTGCTTCGATTTCTGACCTTGTCCTTAAGATAGACCACTGTGATAAGTTGATTCTATTACTTGGAACAAACGATTTGGCGCTGCATAAAAAGGTTCCATTGGAGCAGTTTAAGCAAAACATGGCATTAATTATTTCAAGCATCGTTTGTTTATATTATCCAAATAATTTTATAATGATTTCTCCGCCTGCAGTTGATGAGCATAAACAGGAAAAGCGAACTAATGATGAAGTTGCTGCTTATACAGCAGAATTGGAACAAGTAGCAAATAATTATAAAATACATTTTATTAACCTTTTTGAAAAAATGGCTAAGCAAGGAAGCTTAACAACTCTTTGTCAAGGCCAATTAGATGATGGTTTACATTTTGGTGCTATAGGGTATGAGTTATTGGCTGACTTAATTATTAAAGAACTTAATAATAATAGCTAAAATTGGCAATAAATAGTAGATTTAACCTTGCTATGGAGTTAACTCTAACGTTTATACTAACTCTAACAAAAGAATTTTTGGGAGAGTTAAAAATGGAGAAAATAACATTAAATAATGGGGTAGAGATGCCCCTTTTAGGGTTCGGTGCTTTTCAAATTACTGATTTAACCTTAGCTGAACAGGTAGTAGAAGATGCAATTAGATCAGGGTATCGCTTAATTGATACAGCCTCTTCATATGGCAACGAAGAGGCGATAGGACAAGCAATAAAAAATAGTGAAGTTGGTCGTGCTGATATATTTGTTACAACAAAACTATGGTTATCGGACACCGGTTATGAAGCAACAAAGAGAGCAATTTTAACTTCTTTAAAGAAACTTCAGTTAGACTATTTAGATTTATATTTAATTCATCAACCGTATGGTGATGTTTACGGCTCTTGGCGAGCAATGGAAGAAGCATATCAAGCAGGTACAATTAGAGCAATTGGTGTTTCAAATTTTACAGCAGACCGTGTTTTGGATCTAGAGCTATACAATAAGATTTGTCCCGCTGTTGATCAAATTGAAGTTAATCCATGGATGCAACAAAAAGATGATGTTCCTTTTTTGCAGGAGCGCAATATTCAACCGGAAGCATGGGCTCCATTTGCTGAAGGAAAGCAGCAAATATTTACTAATCAACTGATTGCTGAAATTGGACAGAAGTATCATAAGACCGTAGGGCAAGTTATTCTACGTTGGCTACTTCAAAGAAAAATTGTTGTGATTCCAAAATCAGTTCATCATGATAGAATAGTTGAAAACAGCCAAATCTTTGATTTTGAATTGACTCAAGAAGAAATGACGCAAATTAAAACACTAGATGAAAATAAAAGTCAGTTTTTTGATCATCGTGATCCAGCAGCTGTTCAAAATATCCATGATTTAGTACGAAATGTTGATTAAGGAAATAAAAGTTTGAATATCAATGAAGTGAGCAAAAAGTTTAGTTTACCAAAAGATACATTAAGGTATTGGGAAAAAGAAGGATTAATCCCTGCGATAAAGCGTGATCAAAATGGTTATCGCGTTTATAGTGAATACGATCAAAACTGGATTTTTTATATTTTAGTTTTGCGTAAAGCTGGGATGCCGGTTAAAAAGCTGAAGCAATTTGTCGCATTGTATTTGCATGAACCACAAACCAGAAAAAAGCGTCGCGAATTATTAGAAATGCAACGTGACGAACTAATAAAGCAAACACATGATATTCAAAAGACAATTAACTATTTAACTTATAAAATTGATCATTTTGCCGACCAACTTCTGACATTTGAAAATGAAAAGTTGGCTTATGAGAAAAAGGTAGATTAACAAAAGGAGTACTACAATTAGTAGTGCTCCTTTTGCTTAGTTGAATTTAACATTATATTTACGTCCAATAGGTGGGAATGTTGGTAATCGCAGAGGCGTTGTATGCCATTGTGTAAAGAGGGTGGCACACAGTAAAATAAACGGTACATCTTCTGGGCGAGCAATATTACAAGTTAAAACGACTCCATTTTTCTTGATATCCGTTTCAACCGTAGCCACTGTTTTAACCCCAGATAAAAAGCGATATTTTCCGTTTTTGATACTACCTGTAACTAAGTAATTAAGTCTAGTAATATAAAAAAGATTCGACACAGAGTTGTTAAAGCGTTTAACTTTAACTAAAGAATGATTGACAACGTCAATAGTATAGGATGAAATTATGCCATTACCATCAGTATAAAGCCGACCAATTTCAGTTTGCTTATACGTCTTCAAATAAAGTGTATGGTTAGGATTATCAAGATTACCTTGAATTAAGTATTTGATTTTGCCTTTTTCATTTGCAACGGGAATCTGACCGTATTCTTGCTTTTGAGTTAGTTCTAGTAAATAGCGCATTTAAGCACCTCTATTCTTTAGCATTTTCGCTAATAAACTGTTTTAAAATATAAGCTACTCCATTTTCATCATTAGTTTTTGTTTGTACTTGGGCTAATTTCTTAATTGCTGGAACCGCGTTGCCCATAGCTACACCTGTACCGGCATCCCTAATCATACTCTCATCATTAAGGTTATCGCCAATTGCAGCTACTTCTTCTCGCTTCAGGCCTTTCTTTTTCGCATATTCCATCAATGCAGGACCTTTTTGTGCCTTAGCATCATTAATCTCGATATTAGCGGGGGAACTTGAAGTCACTGCCACGTCTCCTAAAGCCATGATTTCCTTTTTTGCCTCAACAAAAGCTTCAGGTCCATGTCCGTCGAAGGAAATTATCTTCATTACTTCAAGCTCTGGATCGTTTAATAGGTCAGTAAAACTGTCAACATAAGTCATGCTTAACATTGCATTACTTCCTGCTGCTGTTGCTACTGCTTTTTTAAAACTTAGGCGGGGATTAAGCGCAGTTAATGCACGAGCTAAATTAACTACTCGTTGGCTAATGTCTTTTGAAAAAATCAAGTCTGAGGTTACAAGTTCATAATAAATGTGGTGCCGATCCAAAATGTCCGCTACTTGTTTCGCTTTGGCTGTTGGCAACGGATTTTTAACTTGGAGCTTACCATTTGCATCAAATACAAGTGCACCATTAATGTTAATAAAACCTGTGTTAATACCAAAATCTTTAATTACTTTACGCGATTGTTCAGGTGAACGTCCGGTTGCCACCAAGAACTCAATTCCACTTTTTTGGGCCGCTTTAATTGCGGCTACGTTTTCGTCTGAGACGGTAATATTACTGTTAAATAATGTGCCATCAAGGTCACAAGCTACTAATTTAATCAAGATAAGAATGAGCCTCCTTCGTAACTGAAGCGTTTTATTATTTCATAATCATCTTAACATAAGTAGAGAACATGCCGTTTATTATTTTTTTAATAAATGCGTTTTGTTATGGTAAAAATCGTTAAAATTGTCTAAGTTATTTTCAATCAGAATTAGTTTCATGATACCATATAGGCTGTGAAAGAGAGGGTGTCTTGATAATGAAAAAGTTTATTGGCAATGACTGGGATGAAGTATTAGCTCCTGTATTTAAAAGTAATGAATACCATGCACTTCATGAGTTTTTGAAAAAAGAATACCAAACTAAGCGGATATTTCCAGATATGTACCATATTTTCACTGCTTTTAAATTAACCCCATTTGCTAAGACTAAAGTAGTTATTCTAGGCCAAGATCCATACCATAATCCAGGGCAGGCAACCGGAATGAGTTTTGCCGTAATGCCTGGGGTTAAATTACCGCCATCCCTACAGAATATTTATAAGGAACTTTATGATGATGTGGGCTGTGTTCCGGTTCAACATGGTTATTTGAAAAAGTGGGCTGATCAGGGTGTGCTTCTACTGAATGCAGTTTTAACGGTACCATATGGACATGCAAATGGACATCAGGGCAAAGGCTGGGAGCAAGTAACAGATGCTGCAATTAAAGCCCTGAGCGATCGTGGTCAGGCTGTTTTTATCTTATGGGGTAGATATGCGCAAAATAAAATCGCATTAATTGACCAAGAGAAGAATTATGTGATTAAATCAGCTCATCCAAGTCCATTCTCGGCAGATCGGGGCTTCTTTGGCTCACGACCATTTTCGCGTTGTAATGAGGCCCTAAAAAAATTTGGTGAAACACCAATTGATTGGCAATTACCGCAACAAGTCACAGAATCTGATTTAGCATAGGTGAAATAATGAGTATTTTTGAATTATTAAAGAGCAAAGTAAAAAATTCTAGTAAGCAATATCGCATAGTTTTCCCTGAAGGAAATGATCCTAGGATATTAAAAGCCGTTAGAAAACTTAAAGACGATAATGTCGTTAGCCCAATTATTTTGGGTGATCCAGAACAAGTAAAACAAGTTGCACAGCAAGAAAGAATTTCACTCGATAATCTTTTATTAATTGACATTGATAATTACGAGAACCTGAATGAAATGGTAGTCAGCTTCATTCAAGCTCGTGGCAAAGAAATTACTGAATCCGAGGTGCGTGAAGCATTAAAGGATGCCAATTATTTTGGCACAATGATGGTTAAGATGGGAATTGCTGATGGAATGGTTTCCGGTGCAGTTCATTCGACGGCAGAAACTGTTCGTCCAGCATTACAACTTGTTCATACTGCTGAAGGCATGCATCGCGTCTCTGGTAGCTTTATTATGGAGCGAGGAACAGAAAAGTATCTTTTTGCAGATTGTGCAATCAATCCAGCACCTGATAGTCAAACGTTAGCAGAAATTGCTTATCAAACTGTTGAAACAGCCAAAATGATTGACCTTGAGCCACGTGTAGCCTTCCTTAGCTTTTCAACCAAGGGCTCCGCAAAAGGCGAAATGGTTACTAGAACTGTCGAGGCTGCTGAAATTTTTGCTAAAGAGCACCCTGATATTATTTCAGATGGTGAATTACAATTTGATGCTGCTTTTGTTCCGGAAGTTGCTGCAAAAAAGGCACCTGATTCTAAACTTGCAGGACGTGCAAACATTTTTATTTTCCCTGAATTACAATCGGGCAATATTGCTTATAAAATTACACAACGCTTGGGTAACTTTGCAGCAATTGGACCTATTTTGCAAGGACTTGATAAACCAATTAACGATTTATCACGTGGGGCAAGTAGCCAGGATGTCTACGACTTAGCTGTTTTAACAGCAGCTCAAGCACTTTTTAAGGACAAAGAATAATGACTAAATTAGAGATTAGCTCAGCTGCTGAAATGAAGAAAATTGGTGCAGCGATTGCCTCCACGGTTAAGCCACACGATTTGCTTTTACTAAATGGTGATTTAGGAGCCGGTAAAACTACGCTGACACAGGGAATTGGTTATGCGCTTGGGGTAAGACGTCCTGTGAAAAGTCCAACCTTTACGATTGTCCGTGAGTATGCTGAGGCAAAACTACCAATTTATCACATGGATTTTTATCGTTTAGAAAACAGCGATTTATCATCAATCGATTTAAATAGTTATCTATCCGAGCCAGGATTGATTATTATTGAATGGCCAGAAGTTATTCAGGGCTATCTACCAGATCAATATTTGCAGGTAGTAATTAGAAGAGTTGATGATAGCTGGGATTCCACTAAGAGGAGATTAGAATTTAGACCGCAGGGAAAGCGCAATGAACTGTGGGTAAAAGATATCATGAATAAATTGCAATAAAAAAGGCAGAGCTGAAATTAATCAGTTCTGCTTTTTTGACTTATTTATTAGATTTGGTAAACAAGGCTTTTAATTGGCTCATCACCAAATTCTTTGTTTTGGGCGATAAGAATACCTGCACAGGCTTCACTATCGCTAAGCGCATTGTGATGGTGCCACAATTCAACATTTAATGCTTCGGAAACAGTATCTAGTTTATGATTAGCTAGATTAGGTTCAAATAATTTACTTGTTTGTAGGGTGTCGATTACAAAATAGTGCGGTTCTTGAATATCGTAACGCGCTAAACTTTGCTTCATTACGTTCGTATCAAAACGTGCATTATGCGCACAAACTAGCATGCCAGGCTGATACAAGTCTTTGATTTGAGTCCAAACTTCTGCCATTGTTGGCGCATCCTTTACATCATCTGCAGTAATGTCATGAATTTGAATGTTTCGCGCATCAAACGGCATTTGGGGGTTTATAACTGTATAGAACCGGTCAACAATTTGATTGTCGCGAACCATTACTAGCGCTAGAGAACACGCACTTTCTGGATGGCGGTTGGCGGTTTCAAAGTCCATTGCAATAAAATTCATTTTCTCTCCTTTAAAACTTAATTTTAGTATAACATAGGATGAAGCAATTCACTGAATGCGGTAAAATAAACAAAAGATTTAATAAGGAGAATTTTAACTTTGAAGTTATTTGATTTAGCAAAAGAAGGGATAGAAATTAAGCAACAAGTCCCGCTTAGCAAATATACGTTTACAAAAACTGGTGGTCCAGCAGAGTATTTGGCTTTTCCGCAAAATCAAACAGAGCTTCAAAAACTGGTTGGAGCAGCTAATGCTGATCAAATACCGCTAACTGTTATTGGTAATGCATCAAATCTAATTATTCGTGATGGCGGCATTGACGGACTTGTCATTATTTTAACCAAAATGGATAAGATTACCGTTGAAGATCAGACAGTTACTGCTCAAGCAGGTGCACGAATTATTGATACTGCTTTTATGGCAGCCAACCATGGACTTAGTGGAATGGAATTTGCGGCTGGTATTCCTGGTAGTGTTGGTGGTGCTGTTTTTATGAATGCAGGAGCATATGGCGGTGAAACTTGTGAGGCTGTTGCGTCGGTTACCGTAATGTCTGCAAAAGGTGAGTTTAAAACTTATACAAATGAAGAAATGGCTTTTTCATACCGGCATTCACTTGTTCAAGAAACTGATGATATTGTCTTATCTGCGACCTTTGAATTAAAGAAAGGCCAGAAAAGTGAAATTTTAGCGCAGATGAACTATCTCAATGCATTGCGACAATATAAACAACCATTAGAATATCCTTCTTGTGGTAGCGTGTTTAAGCGTCCAGCTGGTCATTTTGTTGGTCCGATGATCATTAAAGCGGGGCTTCAAGGAAAACAAATTGGTGGTGCGCAGGATTCCACTAAACATGCCGGTTTTATTGTTAATAAAGGAGGCGCAACAGCTACGGACTATCTTGACTTAATCCATTTAATTCAAGAGAAGATTAAAGAGGAATTTGGTCTTGATTTAGAGACTGAAGTTAGAATTATTGGTAAGCCGAATGATTAAGTTTTGCTGGTTACAATAACAGAAAGGAGTATCTATGCAGTCTAACGGAATACATATTTTTACTTGGGCGAACTTCTCAACTATCTTAGACGTTTTGATCATTTGGTTTTTAGTTTACCATTTAGTCATTTTAATCCGAGGTACTAAAGCAGTTCAGCTTGCCAAGGGAATTGTCCTGATTTTTGTGGTGCGAATAGTTGCTGGAATTTTGCAATTACATACCACGACTTGGTTGATCGATCAAATTGTTTCTTGGTCGGTGGTCGGGATTATCATTATTTTTCAGCCCGAGATTAGGCGTGGACTGGAGCACTTAGGACGTTTGCCAATTTTTGCCGGTCGAGAAGACAGTGAACGTACTGAATCAATCAAGTTTATTAACGAACTTGATAAAGCAATTCAATATATGTCGAAAAGAAGAATTGGTGCATTAATCACTCTCCAACAAGAAACAGGATTAGACGACTATGTTGAAACTGGTATCAAGTTAAATGCTGATGTAACTGGTGAGTTATTGATTAATATTTTTATTCCTAATACCCCGTTACATGATGGTGCCGTCATTATTAATAATGATCATAAGATTGCCGTTGCGGCAGCCTATTTGCCGCTTTCGGATAACAGTATGATTCCGAAGCGTTTGGGAACACGTCACCGGGCTGCTGTCGGAATTTCAGAAGTTACCGATGCGATTACAATTGTTGTTTCTGAAGAAACTGGTGGCGTGACAATTACGCGGAACGGGCGTTTTCTAGTTGATATGACTCGTGATGAGTACATGAAATACCTGACTGCTGAACTTGTTCCAAAGAAAAACCAAGCAGAAAAATGGTATCAAAAAATTGCTCGTAAAGTTTGGAAGTGGGGTGCTGACCGATGAAAAACTTTTGGAAAAAATCTTGGTTCATTCGGTTAGTTTCACTACTGATTGCAATTTTATTGGTAATTTATGTTAATGACACACAGGGTGGTTTTTTAACGCAGGGACAGTCAAGTCGGACGAAACAAACTGCTAACAAAACACAAACGATCAGCGTTCCTCTGCAAGTTTCCGTTGATACAGATAAGTATTACGTTGTCGGCTATCCTGAAAAAGTAAGCATTACATTAGAGGGCTCTAATGCACTAGTGACATCAACGGTTAATACGCAAAACTTTCGGGCCTATATTGATTTGACCAAGAAGAAAATCGGTAGTCACGAAGTAAAAGTTCACGTTAACGGTATTAGCAGGCAGATTTCGTATTCAATCAATCCAAAGGTTGTTCATGTTGATATTCAGAAAAGAAAATCAACAACAATGCCTGTTCAAATAGAGTATAATGAGAATGCTGTAGCTCATGGTTATACAGTTGGTCATCCAAGCGTTTATCCGCAACAAGTGGAAGTTACTGGGGCACGGAGTGAGGTTGAACAAATTGACCAAATAGTCGCAAAGGTGGTTCTTCCAAGTGAAATGAAGCATGACTATGAACGGCAAGTTAACCTTATTGCTTTAGATCGCAAAAAAAGGCAGCTTAATGTGGTTATTGAGCCAGCTACTGCTAAGGTAACAGTTCCAGTTTCAGTCGCTCATAAACGAGTTAGGGTTAAGCTAGAACCAAAAAATGAGCAAAGTGGAAAAATATATTCGCTAACTGCTAAACCGGACTATATTACTATATATGGGGCAAAGGAAGATTTAGCTAAAATAAGTAAGCTAAAAGTTCCAGTCGACCTTAGTGAAGTTGCAGTGTCAACAAGCAAAGTGGTTAAACTAGATTTACCCACGGGTGTAGTTAAGTCTGATCCCGTCCAACTTGGAATAGATATCAAAGTAGCAAATTCAAATGTAAAAAGTGAAAAAAATTAAGTAAAAGGAAGGTATTTTAGATGTTGAAGTATTTTGGCACCGACGGTGTTCGTGGAGTAGCAAATCAAGATTTATCACCAGAATTGGCATTTAAATTAGGACGTGACGGAGGTTATATTTTAACCAAGAACAAGGATAAAGATGAGCAAGCTAAAGTTTTAGTTTCTCGTGATACCAGAATCTCTGGTCAAATGTTAGAATATTCGCTGATTTCTGGTTTGCTATCAGTTGGAATTGAAGTTTTAGAAGTTGGTGTAATTACGACTCCAGGTTTGTCATACTTAGTAAGAGCGCAAGGTGCAGATGCCGGCGTACAAATTTCCGCTTCTCATAATCCAGTTCAAGATAATGGAATAAAATTCTTTGGTAGCGATGGCTTGAAACTATCTGATGAAATGGAAGAAGAAATCGAAAAGCTAATTGATGCTAAAGAAGATACCTTACCTCGTCCTTCAGCTGAGGGTTTAGGCTCAGTAACTGATTTTCACGAAGGTAGTGCAAAATACCTCCAATTCATTGAAAATACCATTCCAGTTGATTTAGATGGAATTAAAGTTGTTATTGATGGTGCTAATGGTGCTGCTAGCAACTTGATTTCTCGTCTATTTGCTGATTGTGGTGTTGATTTTACTACGATTGCAACTCATCCAAATGGCTTAAACATCAATGATCACGTTGGTGCAACCCACACAAAGAAGTTACAAGAAGAAGTAGTTAAACAAGGTGCCCAATTAGGACTTGCTTTTGATGGGGATGCTGATCGCTGTATTGCTGTTGATGAAAATGGTAATGAAGTTGATGGAGACCACATTATGTACGTTTTGGGCAGCTACATGGAAGATGGTGGCCGTCTAAAAAAGGACACGATTGTAACTACCGTGATGAGTAACTTAGGTTTTACTAAGGCACTTGAGAGAAAGGGCATTAAGAACATTCGTACTCAAGTAGGTGACCGTTATGTTTCCGAAGAAATGAGGGCAAACGGTTATAACTTAGGCGGGGAACAGTCTGGTCACGTAATTATGAGCGACTACCATAATACTGGTGATGGGATGCTAACAGGTTTGCATTTAATGCTAGTAATGAAGAAGACTGGTAAATCACTAAGTGAACTACTTGAAGATTTCAAGGATTACCCTCAATGTCTTGTTAATGTTCCTGTAAAAGATAAGAAGAGCTGGAAAGAGCATCAACCAATTCTTGATGTTATCAAGGAAGTTGAAGATGATATGAATGGTGATGGTCGTGTCGTGGTTAGACCTTCAGGTACGCAAGAGCTTTTACGGGTGATGGCAGAAGGACCAACACAAGAAGAAACTGATGCCTATGTAAAACGTATTACTGACGTGGTTGAAAAAGAAATGGGCGTCTAAATTTAATTAGTCCAATTAAAAGCAAAAGGCAGGAAAAATATTTTTCCTGTCTTTTTTGTGTATACAACAGCACTTTTCAGACTTAGTATATACCAATTATTACATTAGTTACTTGACCAATTTTTAGATAAGTATTATTATTCCATACGTAACAAACAAGCTTTAACTAGTCCAAAAAATACAACCAGGACTATACCAAAGGAGAATAATATGTGTGGAATTGTTGGAATTATCGGTAAATCGGCTAAAGAAGTCGTATTAGATGGTTTAGCAAACTTGGAATACCGGGGATATGATTCAGCGGGTATTTATTTAAATGACTTAAATGGGCGAGAATACTTGACTAAAACTACCGGGCGGATTAAGAACTTACGTGCTAAGATGACGCAGGATGAGGATGGACTTGTTGGAATTGGGCACACGCGCTGGGCAACACATGGCAAACCAACTGTGGCTAATGCACATCCACAATTTGACGAGACAAATCGTTTTTACATGGTTCACAATGGGGTAATTGAAAATTATCAAGAACTAAAGGCTAAATATTTAAGTGACGTTAATTTTCAATCAGATACAGACACCGAAGTTATCGTTCAATTAATCAGTAAGGTAGTTAATGACAAAAAGGTCGATACCTTTACTGCTTTAAAGATGGTGCTGGCAGAAGTAAAAGGCTCATACGCAATTCTCTTAGTTGACAATACAAGTCCTGATCACATTTTTATTGCTAAAAATAAGTCGCCACTAATGCTTGGACTAGGAAAAGACTTTAATGTAATTGCTTCAGATGCATTGTCAGTATTAGATCAAACCAAGACTTTTATTGATTTGGCTGATGGTCAAGTTGGAGACATCACTAAAGCTAACTATGTACTAGAAAATCTTGCCGGAGAGAAAATTCAAGCCAAGCCATATGAGGTGAATATTGATCCTAACGCTGCTTCTAAGGGCACTTATGAATTTTATATGTTAAAAGAAATATGTGAGCAGCCAAGTGTTTTGCGGCATTTGGCTCAATACTATTTAGATGAAGAGGGTAAACCAAAAGTTGATCAAGAAATAGTTGATGCACTTACACGAGCAGATCGGTTGTATATCTTTGCGGCAGGGACTAGTTATCATGCGGGTTTAGTTGGTAAAGTTTTGTTTGAAAAGTTTGCCAATATTCCGACGGAAGTTGGACTTGCCTCGGAAGCTGGTTATCATTTCCCAATGATGTCGAAAAAGCCATTATTTATCTTTCTATCGCAATCAGGGGAAACAGCAGATTCACGTGTCGTTTTACAAGAAGCAATCAAGCGTAATATACCGACTCTTACATTGACAAATGTTCTTGGATCAACACTTGCTCGCGAAGCAAGCTATTCAATGTCACTTGAAGCGGGACCTGAAATTGCTGTTGCGTCAACCAAGGCTTATACTGCTCAAGTGGTAGTTGAGGCAATACTAGCAAAAGCAATGGGAGAGAGAACTGGTGATGACGCAGCGAAAAATTTTGCTCTAAAGGAAAACTTAGCTTTAGCTGCTGAGGGAGTGGAACAAGTAATCTCCAGTAAAGAAAAAATTGAGCAGTTAGCTAAAGAATATCTAGTGACGTCACGTAATGCTTTTTATATTGGACGCGGAATTGATTATCCACTTGCTCTTGAAGCGGCACTCAAGTTGAAAGAAGTATCTTACATCCAAACCGAGGGCTTTGCTGCAGCCGAATTAAAGCATGGCACAATTTCGTTAATTGAAAAGAATACACCGGTAATTGGGCTAATTAATGATCCGGTTACAGCAGACCTAATGCGCGGGAATATCGAGGAGGTTGTCTCAAGGGGGGCTAGTGTGATTACCATTGCAAGTAAGAAGCTTGCAAAACCTGAAGACGATATCATTTTGCCAGATATTGATTATTACCTAACTCCACTTGTTAGTGTCGTTGCTGCTCAATTATTTGCCTATTATGCCTCTAAAGCTAAGGGTTTGGATGTTGATAAGCCACGTAACCTTGCAAAAAGTGTTACGGTGGAATAAATATTTTCAGAATTAACAAAACAGCTAGATACCGAAAAAAGTCGTAAGTAATTACGACTTTTTGTATAATAAGGGGACGATGCAAAAAGCAGTGGGAGGAAAATACTGTGTCAATAAAATTAATTGCTGTTGATTTAGACGGTACTTTGCTTAGTAGTACTAACTCGATTTTGCCGGAAACAGAAAAGACTTTAAAAAATGCGATTAGCGAAGGAATTCAAGTGGTTCTCGCGACAGGTCGGCCTTTATCTGGGGTAATGCCTTTTAACAAGCAACTTGGCCTTGCTGGAAACAAACAATATAACATTGTGTTTAATGGCGCGGTTATTCAAAACTTGGCCGGCGATGTTTTAATGAATCAAGAAATGAACTATCAGGATTTCTCCAATATGCGCAAACTTCAAAGACTTGCTCATGTTAATTTACATTTCGAAACGCCAGAGTGTTTTTGGACCTGTGATCGCGATTTAGGGGCTAACCTTGCAGTGAATGCCGCAATGACCAATAACATGATTAAAGTACGTAGGGCAGAGGAAATTCCACAAGATTTTGCTTTTAACAAAGTTGGCTTTAGCATGACCGAAGATGTTAACGAGGTTGAAAAATTATGGAACAATATTCCCGAATGGGCCTTTGCCAAGTATGATATTGTTCGTAGCTTTTCGGCCAACATTGAAATCAATATTAAAGATGCTTCAAAAGGTAATGCTCTTATGGTACTTGCTGATCGCTTGAAGATTGACCAGAGTCAAGTAATGGTCTTTGGTGATCAGGGGAATGATATTTCGATGTTTTCCAATCCAAACTTTAAAAAAGTTGCGATGGGAAACGCAATCGAACTGATTAAAGACAGTGCAGATTATGTAACTGATGATAATGACCATGACGGAATTGCCAAAGCATTAAAAAAATATGTTTTGTAGTAGAATAAAGTTAGGTTGATTATTATGGTAGAAAAAAGTAGAGAACATAATATTTCTGAAGCCGAGTGGGAAGTCATGAGAATAGTGTGGACACTTGGTGAAATTCATACTGGTGATATCATTAAGCAATTACAAGCTAAAAAGAACTGGTCAGAATCAACAATCAAGACATTGATTGGGAGACTAGTTAAGAAAGCCTTGCTAAAGACTAGAAAAGATGGGCATCGGTATGCGTACTCCGCAACTGTTACTCAAGTGCAGATGATGATTCAGGTTTCAAAAGAAATGATGGATCATATGTGTGATATGCATAAAGGACAAGTTTTAATTGAACTTTTGAAAGATATGCCATTATCTAAGTCAGATATCTCAACGATTGAGGATGAACTTGCTGGTAAGGAGAGCAAGGCGCCTGCAGTAATTAAATGCAACTGCTTAGTTTCAGGTCAACACGAATGCTAGAACAATAGTTAATCTACCTAAGGAGGTAAGCTTAATGAAGAAGTTTGCTAGTATTTTTCTACGGTTGATTTTTGCCGCATTGATTTGTCTATCAGGGTTATTTCTCTTTGAGGGCGTTGCAACAATTAATGTTCAGAATGTTCCCAAAATGGCGAAAACGGTAATTGATAAGAATGTTAATAAGACTGGGGATGCTAATTTAAAGGGATCGCTACAGTTAGCAAAAGACTTTGGTGTTGAAGATAAGATTTTTGAGCAATTACCAAAAAAGTATCATCGCGATTTGTCTTATATTAACCTTTATAATTTGAGTGTGAGTTACCAAGAAAATGGTGAAGTTACAGCACAAAATTTGAATTTACCTAAAAAAAATCAGGTTCAAAAGGCCGTCAATTACGTCATTTTAGAGCGGTTAAATAAAAAACTAAAAAACAACGGTAAGCAAGTTAACGATACCATTAATGTTTTCCATTATTTCTTTTTCGCAGCTATTTTGCTTTTTGCTATTGCAGCTCTGCTTGTACTATTTGGCAGTTCTTGGGCTTCGATAGTTTTATTGATTGTTTCTGTAGGATCGTTTGGCGTACTGCAATATTATTTAAATCAGCTAACTCAGAACTTACAGACAGAGCTTTATCATGGAATTTCATTAACTACTTCGTCTGTTTTATGGCTTAGCCTCGCCATGGGATTGGTGCTCACATTTATTTGGCCAGTGGTCCTAAAAATAACCAAAAAAAGAGAATAGTTTAAAATAGCATCGTCTATAGAAGTGACTATATTGACGGTGCTTTTTGTTGCTTGAATTTTTTATAACTATGAAGTTAAATACTGCGGAATTATTTACAGGTAATTAGTATGATATTACTAGCCTTTTTATGGAAATAAGTAATATTGTAATATTGGTATGATAGAATTAAAAGTACAAATCACATCTTAACAAGGTAGGGAATTAAATGATGTACTATTTTCTAAATAATAGATTAGATGCTAATAGCTCTGGTATTGAGCATGCAGAAGTTAAGCGGTTAAAACTATTCAAGCAAAAGGGTGTACCTGCTAAGATAGTCATGTGTGAATATAATCGTCTTGCTCACCGAAACTTACCATTGTATGAAATGACTGATGATGATTATGTTAACATGTTTGACTTTTTTGCTGGTACGGTAACTTTTCCAGCGAAAGTGGTAACTGTTTCCGATTTATCAATTCCAGATGAGTATCAAATAAGAGAAGTAGATAAAGGTTATGAAGTTTATGATGGTAATCGCAAAACTATGCGAATTACTATGTTTCCTAATGGCAGTGTTGATACAATTGATTACTTTAATGGTGACGGCAATCATACAAAACAAGATTTTTATGATACTCGCGGTTTCAAGAGTATGACCCAAATGTATGATACGGCAGATGGACACCTTATTTATGAACAATTTTCTCGCCCTAATAATACCGTTTATTACGAGACTTCTTATGAAAAAAGACCTAATTCCTATCCTGCAACAAATATTCAATTGACTGATACGCACGGTAAAATGCACTCGCTGATGAACACTGGACAGGCATTCACAATTATGCTCGATGAATTAAATGAGCAAGATGGCGACGAGATTTCGACCTTTATTTCTGACAGAAGTAATTGTTCGAATGTTCCGATGATTAACATGAAAACTCCAGCTCGGAAAATTGAACATTTTCATAATATTCACTTCAGAGACTTTGGGGATCCAAACTCTCCTATAACGTATCCATCAATTTCTAATAATGAGTTATTAAGTAAGACTGACTTGGTTATAACCCCGTCTCAACGTCAAGCTGACGATATGACGAGACGTTTACGTACACAAGTACCAATTGTGTCAATTCCAGTCGGCATTGTTCCTGATGAACAGTTGAATACCAGACATATTCCAATGAGTGAACGTATGCCGGGCAAAATTGTAGCAGCGGCGCGCTTGTTCTATGAGAAGCGTCTAGATGATGCGATTAATGCTTTTGCAAAGGTATATAGAGAAAACCCAATGTTAAGCTTTGACATCTATGGTTATGGTAACGGACGCGATGGCCTTAAGGAAGAAAAGATGCTAAGGCAACTTGTTAAAAAGCTTGGTTTAGAAAATGTGGTTCAATTTAAGGGCTATACTCAGGATATGGAAACTGTCTACAATACAGCGGAGCTTTTAGTACTATCTTCACGCTACGAAGGAGCTCCTCTTGCAATTGTTGAAGCACAATCGCACGGTGTGCCAGTGATCGCTTATGACATTAACTATGGGCCAGCTGATTTAATTCAAGATGGCCAAAGTGGTTTTCTCGTTCCAAGTGGAAATGTAAATGACTTGGCGGCCAAAATTGAAGAGTACTTTGCTAGTCCAGAGTTAATGGAGAAATTGAATGAGGGTGCGTATGAAAGTGCAAAACGGTTCTCTAGTGATAATGTATGGAAGTACTGGGAAAAGTACGTTATTAATGCTTAATTTTGCTGATAAGTTAAAAAATGATTAAACAAAACCCATCTTTTTAGATGGGTTTTTGTTTTGAAAACGTTATTAATTGCTTTTTAAATTTTTTTAGGTTACGATAGTAAATCGTTAGCTTGCTAACTAAAATTGAAGGAGGAATTTTATGCAAAGGAAATTAGATGCGAGATTGATTTGCTCAATCTTTGCAGCAGGATTGATGTCATTTTCGGGGGTTTTGATTGAAACGGCAGGAAATGTTACCTTTCCAGTCCTAATGAGCGAATTTAACGTTAATATGTCGATGGTTCAATGGATGACAACAGGTTACTTATTGGTTGCCTCAATTGTTATGCCACTTTCAGCGTATTTAAAACGTAATTTTAGTTCACGTGCACTGTTTATTACAGCTTCAGTTTTGTTTATTGCTGGTCTTTTGATTGATGTAGTTGCTAAGAATTTTATGCTCTTAGTAATAGGAAGAATTGTTCAGGGAGCAGCAGCCGGAATTGCAATTCCACTGATGTTTAACATTATTCTAGAAAAATCCCCATTAGACAAAATTGGTTTATTAATGGGAATTGGAACAATGATTACTGCAGTTGCCCCAGCACTTGGACCAACTTTTGGTGGTTTAGTTGTGAATACGATGGGTTGGCGCTACATCTTCATCTTCATGCTTCCGGTAATGATTATTTCATTAATTATGGGTCTTTGCTCAATTACTAAAGATTCAGAAAAGATTGAGCACACTAAATTAGATTTTATTGGCTTTTTAAGTATTGCAGTAACTTTTATTGCTTTGATTTTTGCTTTTAGTAACTTGGCAGCGATTATGCAAAAGCCTCTTACTTTCATTATTCCATTAGTCATCGGAATTATTGGACTGATCATTTTTATTAAGCACTCTTTAAAAGTGGAAAATCCATTGATTGATATTCGAGTATTTAAGAAAAATAAATTTACACAAGGCTTGAGTGCATATTTCGTGTTTCAAATTAACACGTTAGGGTTATCATTTATTCTGCCAAACTATGTCCAGATTGCTAACAAGCAAACTGCAATGACAGCAGGACTTTTACTTCTAACTGGTGGGATTGTAGGTGCGATTGCATCTCCTGTTGGTGGACGTTTGCTTGATAACTACGGTGCCAGAAAACCAGTAATGACTGGTGCGGTTCTAGAGTTTATTGGCGGTGCACTGTTCTGTGCTTTTGCTTCTAACTTTAGCTCACTTGAGATTATCCTATTTTATACGGTGACAATGCTTGGAACTGGTTTAATCATGGGTAATATCATGACAGCTTCCCTAAATGTTTTAACTGAAAAAGAACACACTGATGGTAATGGATTGTTCAATATGGCGCAACAATTTGCTGGCGCAGTGGGTACTTCAATTGTTTCAGCAATTATGCAATTTGTTCAACAAATGAGTACTAGAACAACTGCAGCTGGACGACTGGTTGATGCCGCTCAAATTGGCTTAATCTTTTTGCTGATTTTAGTTGCTATTGGTGTATACTTGCTTTATAAAGCTACAAAGGCTGTTAAAGCAGGAGAATAATTAATGGAAAGACTGGGTTTGACTCTACAACGCGCCCAAAACACTTTTAACCGTAATGTAGATCATTTTGCTAGACAATTAGGTCTGACAGGAATGCAAATGCTAATTATTGAATATTTAGCATCTTTTTCTGGAGAACACTATATTTATCAAAAGGATATTGAGCATGAGTTCAATATCAGAAAGTCGACTGCAACTAATATTTTGCATTTGATGGAGCAAAAAGATTTGATTACAAAGGAAGTTAATCATAAGGATACGCGTTTAAAGGTAATCCAGTTGACAGATAAAGCTCGAAAAATGGAACCTGAAATAACCTCATATTTTGTTTCTTCTGAGAAAGAAACTGAGAAAATTTTGGGTTCTGAAGTAAAAAAAGAGCTGATACAAAATCTGCTTAAATTAAATCAAATATTATCTGAGAAATAAAAAGGCTAGTTACGCTTGTGTAACTAGCCTTTTTTGAACTTGATATTTAAAATTTATCTTTCGTAATTAGGTGCTTTTTTAGTGATCTGAACATCATGTGGATGTGATTCTCTCAAACCAGCATTAGTGATTTTTACAAATTGAGCATTTTCAATTAGTTCAGAGATTGTTGATGCCCCAACGTATCCCATTCCGGAACGCAAACCACCAATGATTTGAAAAATGATATCCGAAACATCACCTTTATATTCAACGCGTGCTTCTACACCTTCTGGAACAAGCTTATTGGCTTCATTTACGCCGCCTTGGAAGTAACGGTCAGATGAACCATGTGCTTGTGCCATTGCCCCTACAGATCCCATTCCACGGTAGGTCTTGTATTTTTCGCCATCGCTTTCAAAAATTTCTCCAGGTGCTTCAGTTGTACCAGAAAGCATGCTTCCTAGCATTACAGCATTGCCACCAGCAGTGAGAGCTTTAACAATATCACCAGAGTATTTTATTCCACCATCGGCAATAATTGGCTTGTGGTATTCACGAGCAGCTGTTGCAGCATCATAAATTGCAGTTATTTGCGGAACACCAACTCCAGCGACAACTCTCGTTGTACAAATTGATCCAGGTCCAATGCCAACTTTTACGACATCGACTCCAGCATCAAAAAGTGCTCTTGCTGCATCACCAGTGGCAATATTACCTGCAATTAAAGTAACATTTGGAAAATGATCACGAATTTCTTTGATTTTACGTAATACACCAGCGGAATGTCCGTGTGCAGTATCAATAACGATTGCGTCAGCGCCGTTTTCGAGTAGTGCTTCAGCACGTTCAAAGGTATCACTAGTTACGCCAATTGCAGCTGCAACCAATAAACGATTGTTTTCGTCAACAGCTGCTTTAGAAACATCACTTGGTACAATAACATTTTTAACGTTTGCGACTTCGCCGGCTTGTGCGTTGATTGACATGTTCTTATGAATAACACCTAATCCACCTTGAAGTGCCATTGCAATTGCCATTGCGCCCTCAGTAACCGTATCCATACCAGCACTAATTAGTGGGATTTTAAGTTTAAGATTTGGTGCTAATTCTGTATGTAAATTAACTTCATTGGGTAATACATGACTTTCAGCCGGAATTAATAAGACGTCATCAAAAGTTAATCCTTCTTTTACAAATTTTGTTGACCAATTTGACATTTACTGCACGCTCCTTGTTTAACTATAGATAAATTATAAATTGATTTTACTTTACTAGTGATTGGGGAGCTGGTCAAGGTAGAATTAATGCATTTCTTTAAAAAATATACTAAGTGCTACTAGTTTTTATTATGGTTAAATAGCAAATATAAAATATACAAGCAATAAGGAAGGTAAGGATAACGCATGTTTTTTAAAAAGATTTTCTAAAGAACCACCGAAGTAAGCAGGTATTTCTTGAAAGATATTACCGATCCTCATAGACTGATGATCTGCGGTTTTTTGACCAAGTCTAAAAGATGGGATAGAAAATGAAATGAAAGACAAAAGTTTTATTTAAACAAGTTGATCACTGAATAGTTGAGTAGCTTCACGCTAGAAAGCAATGGAGTAAAAAAAGCGTATCAATGCTTAATAATGCTTAACCTGCTGCTTATGCGCAATTTGATAGTCCGTATGCGACATAATTTTTACGCACGAGTCGATTTTATCGATTTTGGAGGATCGATAAGTCAGATAGACAAAGTAAAAATCGCAAACAGCCATTAACGAGAGTTAGTGGCTGTTTTAATTCGTTTATGTTTACAAATGTAAATATAAGTGGTAAATTGATTATAGTTTACAAATGTAGACATTTGAAAAGGATAAAACAAATAAGTTGAAGGGGAGTTAATTATGAAGGTTATTACATTAATTGTAGGAATTATGGCTATTGCTTTTATTGCTTGGTGGTTCTTAGGCAAACATGATGGAAATGTTGAACAGGCAAAAGTGAATTCTACTAATCAAACGGTTAACATTCAAGTAAAGGGTGGCTATTCACCTGAAAAAGTTGTCCTAAAAAAGGGCGTTCCAGCAACATTGAATTTCAAACGATTAGATTCTTCAAGCTGCTTAGATCATGTCATTTTCTCAGACTTGGGAATTAATCAGGAATTGCCGAAAGGTCAAGTTGAGCAGGTCAAGATTGACACATCTAAAGCAGGTGAATATGACTGGGGATGCAGTATGAACATGTTTCATGGCAAGGTAATCGTTAAATAACTAGGAAAAGGTTTCAGTATATGAAGATAACGACACGTTTTTGGACCTCATTGGTACTTTCCCTGCCAATGCTTATTGAGATGATAATCCATCCGTTTACAGGCTGGATGTTACCGGGTGGTAATTGGACAATGCTGGCGTTTACGACAGTTATTATGTTGATTTCTGCGGGTCCATTCGTTTCTAGCGCCTGGTCAGCATTCCTAAAGCACCATTCCAACATGGATACCCTTGTTGCACTGGGAACAATGATCACTTACCTTTACAGCATTTATGCCATGTTCACGGGAAGGCCAGTCTTTTTTGAGACAGCAGCGTTTGTAATTACGTTTGTTCTTTTAGGGCAAGTCCTGGAAGCAAAAATGCGTAGTAATGCCTCGAGTGCAATTAGTAAACTGGTTAACCTAGGGGCAAAAGAGGCCTTGGTAAAACGCGGAACTGAGTTTGTGAAGGTTCCGATAAGTCAGGTTGTAAAAGGTGATTTAATACAAGTTTTACCGGGACAAAAAGTACCTGTCGATGGAAAAATAGTTTCTGGAACTTCAAATATTGATGAATCAATGGTTACTGGAGAAAGCATGCCTGTTGCCAAAAAAGCTGGAGATCAAGTAATTGGTTCAACAATTAATCAAAATGGATCTTTTGTCATTGAAGCCGAAAAAGTTGGCAATGACACAATGCTTGCCCAAATTATTGAAATTGTAAAGAAAGCACAGAATAGCCATGCACCGATTCAAAAACTAACCGATAAAGTTGCTAACGTTTTTGTTCCAACTGTTTTAATTATTGCTATTATCACATTTCTAGTTTGGTTTGTCTTTTTAAATAAGAGCGTACCAACAGCTCTTAACTACGCAGTTTCCGTAATGGTAATTGCTTGTCCCTGTGCTTTAGGATTAGCAACGCCAACCGCTTTAATGGTCGGAACAGGTTTGGGCGCTAAAAAAGGAATCTTGATTAAAAATGGTGAAATTCTTGAAGCTGCTAATAATTTAACTGCAATAGTTTTTGATAAAACTGGCACAATTACTAAAGGAAAACCGCAAGTAACAGACGTCATTGGGAATAAATTAGTAGTATTACAAGTAGCTGCAAGCCTAGAAAAATTATCAGAGCATCCACTTGCACCAGCAATTCTAACTGCTGCTCAAACTGAAAATGTTGAGATGAAAGATGTAACTGATTTCAAGGCGATTGAAGGACACGGAATTAAGGGGATAATCGATGGGAAAACTGTTTTTGTCGGTAAACCCGAAATTGACCAATATACTGTTGAAACCAAAATGTCTGATGCGATAACTAAGTTGCAAAAAGAAGCAAAGACCGTTGTTATTGCTGCTATGGATGATAAGGTTATCGGTTTGATTGCAATTCAAGATGCTCCAAAGGAAACAGCAGCTAAGGCAATTTCCGACTTAAAGGCGGAAGGCTTAAAAACAGTTATGCTTACCGGTGATAATAAGCAAGTTGCAAATTCAGTTGCTAAACAAGTAGGAATAGATCAAGTAATTGCGGAAGTTTTACCGATTGATAAAGCTGACGAAATTAAAAAGTTGCAACATAACTATAAGGTTGCCTTTGTTGGTGATGGTATTAATGATGCTCCAGCATTAACGCAAGCAGATGTTGGGATAGCAATGGGGTCTGGAACTGATGTAGCGATTGATGCAGGCGGAATTGTTCTAATCAAAAATGACTTAGAAGATGTTGTTCGTGCATTTAAATTGAGTAAAAAAACTTTTAAACGGATTAAGTTGAATCTGTTTTGGGCATTTATTTATAACATTTTAGGAATTCCAATTGCCACGGGGTTATTTGCAGGGATTGGTTTTACTCTTAGTCCTGAAATAGCTGGTCTTGCAATGGCCTTTAGTTCATTATCAGTTGTAATAAGTTCTGTTTTACTCGGAAGAGCAAAAATTTAACGCAAAAAGGATAGTCGAAATTTAGTCGACTATCCTTTTTTATTCTGTATGAGCATTAGTTATTTGTAACGATGTTTTCACTTAAATAAAGTGGTTTTAATTTGACTACAAAAAACTATTGAAAAAAGCCGAGCATACTAGCTCGACTTTTTTACTATTCAAAGGATATTAATCAACGGATTTCAATGCTTCTAGCATATCTAAATCTCTTAATTTTTTGTTGACGATAAATCCTAAAATAATTGTAATTAATCCAATTACACCCAATGGCCACAAGAAGCTGGAGGCGGAAAGGGCTGGATTGAACATGACATTATCAGGTGGAACAACATACAGGATGTAGCGATAAAGCAAATCACCAGTCAAATATCCCACTAGAATCCCAATACCCGTTAACAAAATTGTTTCGCGGTAGATGTACATTGTGACCTCATTGTTGTAAAAGCCTAATACCTTGATGGTAGAAAGTTCGCGGATTCGTTCAGCGATGTTGATATTAGTCAAATTGTACAAAATAACAATTGCCAGCAAACCAGCAACAATGATTAAAACAACCATTATCATGTTAAGGGATTGCACAACAACGTCTAGTTCTTGACTAATTGCTGTGTTTTGAACGACACCAGCAACACCGTTAAGCTTCATAAAATCTGCAGCTACTTTTTTGGTGTTCTTATTAGAACTGTTCTTTAAGTTAACCAGATGAGCGTTAGTAGAATACTTTTTAGCAAAAATCTTTTCATACTGGTCTGAGTTCATTAGAACAAAGTGGCCCATATACATTTCAGTAATATTAGCAATCTTCATTCTTCGACGATGATTGTCTTTATCAGTCAAAGTCATATAGTCACCTTTATTAACGTTTAGGAGACTGGCTAGGCGTTCGGAAATGACAACACCATCATTGGTTAATGTAATCTTCTTTTTACTGCGACGAACGTTTAAATAAAGATATTGGTCAAGTTTGTGGTCTGATTTTGGCGCAATTAAAGTAATGTCTTGCGTGTCACCAGATTTACCAGCAGTTTTTGACATCGACTCATAATAGATAGGTAGTTCGGATTTAATGTTACTTTCTTCTAGTTTATCATCGAGTGTAGCTTGGTCATTAGCTGAAATTGGGGATTTTTGAGCCACTATCATGTTGTAATGAATTAATCCTGAAAACTGACGATTGTTCATATTACTGATAGAGTTCTTTACTGCAAAACCTGTAAAAAGAAGAGTAGCTGCACCACAAACACCAAAGATTGTCATTAACATTCGTTTTTTATAACGGAAGATGTTACGGGCAGTTACCTTGTGGGTGAAGCTAAGATGGTTCCAAATAAACGGAATTCTTTCAAGAAGTATTTTTGAACCAGCTGCAGGTGGCTTAGGTAGAAGTAATGCAGCTGGTTTTTCACGGAATTCAGCTTTTGCAGTTAAATAAGCGGGTAGAACGGAACTGATCCAAGATAAAACAAGAGCAATTAAACTAATCTGCCAGTAAAAGTGTTCTTCAATTGGTGGAATCGTCAGAGACTTATAGTAAGCATGGTAAACAATCTGTGGCATTAAAGTATGGCCAAGATAAACACCAATAATTGTTCCGATGGTTCCTGAAAGAAAACCGTAAAAGACAAACTTGCTGATAACAACATTGTCGCTATAGCCCAATGCTTTCAGTGTTCCAGAATTGATTCTTTCCTCATCGATAAAACGATTCATAGTGGTAAATGTGACTAAAGCAGCTACAAAATACAAAAAGATAGGAAAGACTTTCGCTAAGTCTTCGACAACTCTTGCGACCGTGGTATAGACAAGATTCCCTTCACCACCAGGCACTTCTCGGCGATTGTAAACACTATAACTTGGTGCTGATAACTTTTTGGCCTGTTTTTTTGCTTTAGCTAATTTACGTTCATTCTTTGCAATTGTTTTTTCAGCACTTGCTGAAGCAGTCATTGCTTTTTGCTTTTTTGCTTGTAAAACTTTTGCCTTGGCAGATAATTCTGCTTGAGCCTGTTTAAGCTGCATTTTTGCTTCTGGTGTAGTAGCACTCGAAGCTTGAGCAGCTAAGGCATTTTTCTGCTCATCTAATTCTTGCTGGGCAAGTAACAGTTGCTTTTTAGTATCGGCTATTTTATTTTTGGCGTTAGTAAGTTGCTGTTCCTTTGGCTTTATTACTTGATTAAAGCTAGCATCAATTCGTTTTTGGCGTTGCTCGGCATCTTTCTTGAGCGTTTTTTGCAATGCCTTTTTGTGATCACTAACTCGGGCAGTATAAACTTTGCCATATGAATCAAGGTTACGTAAATTGTGATATCTAAGGTTGGCAACAGTGTAAACTTGATGGTTAAAAGCACTTGGCAAAACAACAGCATATCCTTTAAGTTCGCCAGTGCCACTATTACTTTGACCTAAGTTAACATTAGATAGAATTTGACTTGAACGGACAAATCCAACGACTTTAAATGTCTTTCTTTTTAGAAGGGTACTACCAAGCAGATTCTTCTTTTCGGTAAAACTGACTTCTTGACCAATCTTGTAGCGATTATGATAGTGCTCAGCAAGTGCAACTTCGTTTTTACTTTTAGGTAAGCGACCTTCGCGCACTTCGTACTTGCCGACAGATTTAGGCTTTGAAAAAACGCGAAAACTTTCATCGGTATTTCTCAAAACGGTGTCAGTCATATAGCCGAATTCAACTTCTTCAAGACCCTTTGTTTGCTTGATTTTTACGGTATCTTTTTTGTCAAAACCATAATTACACATTACAGATAAATCAGCAGTGTTAAGCTCTTGCGCATAGTGATTACCAGTATCACGCATATCAGGTCCCGTAACAAAAAGTCCGACCAGCGCGAATGCTCCGATCATCATTAAGCCCATAATTGACAAGAATTGTCCTTTGGTGTGCTTAATTGACTGCCAAAAATCTTTCCAAATTATTTTTTTCATGATCTGCCTTTTCTACCACTTAATATTTTTAATATCTTCTGGTTGAGCGTTTTGCTCAATTTTGGTTACTTGGCCGTCATGAAAATGAATCACGCGATCTGCAATTGGTGCCAGTGCACTATTGTGCGTAACAATAACTACTGTTGCACCATTTTCGCGGCTCATTTTGGCAATGGTTTGTAAGACGCTCTTTCCTGTTTGGTAATCAAGTGCTCCAGTTGGCTCATCACACAGAAGTATTTTGGGATTTTTAGCAATTGCACGCGCAATAGCAACTCTTTGCTGCTCACCACCTGATAGTTCAGCAGGGAAGCTGTTAATTCGATTTTTCAAGCCAACGTCAATTAAGGTTTGAACTGGATCAAGTGAATCGGCAACAATTTCTGATGCTAGTTCGACATTTTCTTTTGCAGTTAAGTTTTGAATTAAGTTGTAGAATTGAAAAACAAAACCAATGTCATTACGCCGATACGTAGTTAATTGGCGTTTATTATAATTTGCAATATTTTTGCCATCGATGATGATGTCACCAGAGGTGTTGGTGTCCATTCCGCCTAAGATATTGAGGATAGTTGACTTACCAGCACCGGAAGCTCCTAAAATAATTGCCAATTCGCCTTTTTCAATGGAAAAATTGACGTCGTTATTAGCTAAAATTTCAGTGTCACCGGTTTGGTAACGTTTAAAATTGTGTTTGACTTCAATATAACTCATAAATAATTTTCCTTTTAGATCTGTCTTTTGCTTTCATTTCAACTTAATTTTAGCCTAAATAGTCTTCTAACACTTGCAAAACGCCCATTTCATTGTTGCTAGGAGCTTCAAATTTGGCAATTTTCTTTAAGCGTTCATCACCATTTTCCATTGCATAACTGTAACCAGCAAGTTCAATCATTTCTTTATCGTTCATTCCATCGCCAAAAGCAATCAGCTCTTCAGGCTCGATTTCAAAGTAGCGTAAAAAGAATTTGATTCCCTGACCCTTGTTAACGTTGACTGGCATGATGTCGATATTATCAAAACCGCTAGTTGTGCAGTGAATTCGCTCAGTATTATCTGCGTTGAATTTCTTTTCAATTTCATTAGCTAGTTCAGAAGAGCAGCTTAGTGTCAGCTTGGTTAAGCTGTCGCTGGTTGGAAGGTCAAGTAAGTTTGCGATTTCATCAATGTTGGGATAGAAAAAGTGCATTAATTTTTTAAAATTGGTGGATGCACGTTTGTTTAAGTAGGCACTATCCAAACCACTCGCAACAATTTCTATTTGGGGGTAATTAGTCTGAATGAAATTAACTAGCTTAATACCAGTTTTATAAGTAAAAACATGTCTAGCGATGACCTGATTATCTTTGGTAAGAATTGAACCATTATCAGCTATAATGTCGATTCGATCCAGAAACTCAAAAAAATCTTGTCGCAAACGCGAAAGAGGGCGCCCACTAGAGACAATGAAATGAACTTTTTGCTCACGTAATTTGGTTAAAACTTGTTCAAACCGGTAATGATCAAACTGCTTATTATCATCTTCAAAAGTGCCGTCCATATCTACGGCAACTGCTTTAAATGGAATTGGTGTCATCGGTGTTCTCCTTCGTCTAAAATCCTCTATATTATTATATATTAGATAGATTGGTTTTTTCTTTATTTAACAAAAAAACAGATTCATTTAACGATGAACCTGTTTTAAAATTTTGATAACTATTTTTTAGCTGAAGTAGGCTTTTTTCTGCCAACTAGCCAGCAAATCAGAATTGCAAACACTGTTTCAATCAGAATTAATACAATGTTCATGCCCAGTTTAGCCTGTCCAAGACTAAGTGTAGCGCCATTAAACAAGTGATTTCTTTCTCCTAAGTATAAATCAAAAATAATTGAACCAATTACTAGAACACCCATAGTTGTCCATTGACCACGATTGAAAGCAATTCCGTATTCTTCTTCACGTTTCCTGATACTTGGTAGAATCGCACCCAAACCAATCAATACTACAATTGCGACAATGTTAATAATTAGTTCATACCACCAATAGCCACTGAATTGCTTAATGTCTTGTGGCGCAATGCCGAGTACTGTTGCCACTGCAGTGACAATCAATAAAAACAGTCCAGCCAGATAGCCAAGCTTGTCGTTTTTAATAAAGACATAATCAGACTTGAATTTCTGTGAATTCTTCCTGATTTGCATGAATGAGAAGAAAATCCAGCAGGTAACACCTGGTGAAATAATACCGTTAAGGTTTAAGAGCCAGTTGAAAATATCATTCATATCAGGTAGAAAAATTCCTAAAAGCATGATGAAAGCTGAAAGACCGACAGTTAGAACGTAACCATTAATTGGTAATCCATTTTTATCTTTTTTCTGCAAAAAGTGTGGCATGTATTTGTCACCAGTATCGGAAATTAACATTCTCGTCATTGCATCGAGTAAAACGGCCAGAAGGGCTGCATTGTAAAAGACTGATGTCCAAGCCCAAATGTAAAGTAATGTTTTACCCATACCATATTGGTGACCGACCATATCAAATGCGTAGTAGGCACCGTTCATCTTTAAATCTTTTGGAATATGGTAACCGTCAAAGTAAATACCAAGTGCGAATGAGCCAAAGACAGTTAAGAAAATGGTCATAATTGCTAAAGCAACCATTGCTTTAGGAAAATCAGCTTTTGGTTTCTTCATTTTGGTAACGTAAGGCGCTACTAGCTCACAGCCATTTAAAGCGTAAATTAACATGGCAATAGTGGTCCAATAATGCATGTCAAACTTAGGAATTAATGTTTTCCAAGTAAAGGGATGGGTTGCCATATGGCCACCTGATTTAGCTAAACCTAAGAAAGCTAAGAAAACAAACATTAGTGTCATGATTAACATCAAGCCACCACCAATAGTTGACAAAATTTCCATTGAACGAGAGAAATAGTGTTCAATGATGATGAAGATAATAAACATGGCAAAAGTCATGAGAGCAAATTTGGTGTTAGATATTTGACTCTGAAACTTTTCTGAACCAGTTAATGCCCAACCAATATCGACAATAATCTCATTAGCTGAATCGACGGCATAAGGGATAGATGCAGCCCAATATGTCCATGCAGTAAAGTAACCAAGGAATTCCCCATTGGTTCCACGTACCCACGAGGAAAGCCCACCGCCTTCCTGATTAAAGACTGAGCCTAATTGTCCAACCATTAATGAATATGGAATAACATAAAAAAGACACATTATGATCCATGAGGTGACAACTGGCATTCCCTGATTTTGGAAATTGTACATGATATCATCGAGGCCAATAACCGTACAGAAAGCCATTAGGGTTAAAACAGGCCACGAGATATATTTCTTATTAGAATCTAGTTCCTCCACAAAAGTTCTCTCCTTTTTTAAACAATTATTTACATTTTACGCATTAAAAATGAAAAAGACTAGGGAATAATTAATAAATTCGTCTGCATTATTATGGTAAGTAATTATATTAGACTGGAAGAAAATTACTTGGCTTAACTTGATAGTATTGAATTTTCTTAAACCGTGCGTTAAGATTATATCGTTAATATTTTAAGCAGAGAAAGAAGGATTCTTATGTCAGGACATTCAAAATGGCACAATATTCAAGGCCGCAAGAATGCGCAAGACGCAAAGAGAGGTAAAATTTTCCAAAAGTTATCTCGTGAAATATATATGGCTGCAAAGACTGGTGGTCCTGATCCCTCTGGGAATCCTAACCTACGTATGGTGATGGATAAGGCACGTGCCAATAATATGCCTAAAACCAACATTGATCGTGCGCTTAAGAAGGCTGAAGGTAATTCAGATGAGCACTATGATGAAATTACATATGAAGGTTATGCTCCAGGTGGTGTAGCAATATTTGTTGAAGCTTTGACTGATAACAAAAATCGGACAGCTTCTGCAGTTCGTGTTGCATTCACTCGTAATGGTGGTTCTCTTGGTGCTAGTGGCTCAGTTGCTTACATGTTTAATCGCAAAGGTTACATTGTAATTGATCGTACTACTACTGACGCAGATGAGGATCAGATGCTTCTTGACGTAATGGATGCTGGTGGTGACGATTTACAAACTAGTGACGATGCGTTCGAAATCTACACTGATCCAAAACAATTTGCTCAAGTTCGTGACGCTTTAGAAAAAGCAGGTTACAAATTGGCAAATGCGGAATTGACAATGATTCCAGAAAATACAACACCTGTTCCTGAAGATAAGAAGGAACAATTTGATAACTTAGTTGATGCACTTGAAGACGATGATGATGTTCAAAACGTTTATACTGCAGCTGAGGAAGACTAATTAATAGAAGATAAAACCTTCCAGATTTATTCTGGAAGGTTTTTTATTTGCCATAATTAGTTGTTTCTTAACCAATGTAATAACTGTTCGTGCAAAGGCTAAACTAAAAGCATCAGATTTGCTTTAAATAAAGTTGACTGCTTCACAAAAAAATAAATAGCGTCTTATCATAATGGTACTAGTAAACATGGCATTATTTAACAAAGTTAGTAAAAGATATTTATAAATTTGAGTAATAAATCACAAATTTATTGGGAATATTAGGTATACAAGTAGTATACTGTTTTACTGGAATTAATTAGATTCTTTATTACAAGACATTTTAATGAGTAGGAGAGTTAAGATGACAAAACCCGTTATTTTAAGTACGGATCCTGGAATTGATGATGCAGTTGCAATCTCAATTCTATTATTTGATCCGCAAGTAGATGTGAAGCTAATTGCGGCAGCTGCTGGTAATGTGGGAATTGAACAGACACTAAACAATGTGTTAAAGCTTGAAAAGTTTTTAGGCAAAAAAGTTCCTGTTGTAGAGGGCTGTAAACGCGCTTTAATTAAGGCACCAGTAGATGCGGCTAGCGTTCATGGTAAAAGTGGCATGGATGGTTATGACTTTCCAGAGCCTGATTTAGATTTACTATTAAAAGATACAACAGCACCCGAAGCTATTCACAAGGTAGTGGCTAATTCAAGTGAAAAAGTTACTTTGGTGGGGATTGCACCATTAACAGATTTTGCACTCTACATTCGGCTATATCCTGAAGATTTAGCTAATATTGAAGAATTAGTATTGATGGGTGGCTGCATTGGTCGCGGAAATTACGGCATTTATTCCGAATTTAATATTGCCGGCGATCCTGAAGCAGCAAAAATTGTTTTTGAAAGTGGACTCAAGATTCGCGTTGCACCGTTAGAGCTTGGCTTCCAAGCACTTGTTAAGCCTGAAATAAGTGAGCAAATCAAGTCGCTTGGCAGTGTTGGTGATATGTTCTATAGCCTATTTAAACGCTACCGTGGCGGTAGTTTCAATACTGGATTAAAAATTTACGATGCACTTGCAGCAGGAATTTTACTAAATCCAACTATGTTTGATTTTGAAGAGGCGTACGTCGATATCATAGCCGATCAGGGCCCTACAAACGGTGCTTCTTTAATGGACTTCAATAATAAATTGAATAAACCAGTAAATGCCTTAATTGGTAAGTCGGTTAATGTTGATGAATTTATTGCTTGGTTCATCGAAGCAATCAAAAAAACTTGTTAGATTAGAAGGGAATTTTTAATGAATCAGTTAATCGCAATCGTCTTAACTTTGTTGTCAGTAATCATCTTGGTTTACATGTTATCCAAGAAAATGGATATTAAAATTGTGCTATTTGCTTTAGGACTTGTACTTTTGTATTGTGCAGTTCTAATGGGCAATAAGATAACCGTTTTAGCACCAGTGTCGAACCAATTTTTAAAACCTATACAGGTTATAATAGATCAATTTACTTCGACGCTGTCACAAGCAGGATTTGTAATTCTACTTTTAGCTGGGTATAGTGCCTACATGAGTCACATTGGCGCAAACGATGTGACAGTGAGTGCTTTGACTTCTTCAATGAAGGGAATTAAATCTGTTTACTTATTAGTTCCGATTGTTTTCTTAATGTCAAACATCCTTTCTCTTGTAGTTCCAAGTGCTTCAAATTTAGCAATTATTTTATTGGCAACATTGTATCCTGTTTTAAGAGCAACAGGAATGAGTAGATTAACTTCTGCTGCTTTGATTGCTACTTCAGCTACAATCATTCCAACACCATTAGGTTCAGATAATGTAGCATTGGCTTCAGCCCTACATTTGTCAACTACACAATATGTTTTTGGCTACCACGCTTTAATTTCAATTCCGACCTTACTTTTAATTGCTGTAATTCAATATTTCTGGCAAAAACATGAAGATAAGAAAGATGGACAAGAAATTAGCTATGAAGAAGAATTAAAGAAATATGGGTTAAAAGAAGAGAGTACCCAGAAACTTAAGGTTAAAGGTGGAAAATTCGTACGCTTTGTATACGGCCTCTTGCCTTTAGCACCAATTATCATCTTGATAGTTGACTTCATCTATAATCTTGTTAGAGGCGTAACTACAACCATGAGTGTGCAGGAAGTGACGCTTATCAGTTGGATTATTGCCATTATCGTTGAACTAATTAATACCAAAGATGCTAAACAAGTTTTGCAGGACAGCAATGTGTTCATTAAAGGGATGGGCAATGCAATGAGTATTGTCGTACTTTTAGTTGCTGCTCAAACTTATGTCCAAGGATTAAATGCTGTTGGTATCATGACAATGCTACAAAATTCAATGACAGATATTAAAAGTGCCGGAATCCTCTTGCCAATAATTATGGTAATTTTTACTGCTGTAATTGTTATCTTGAGCGGCAGTGGTATCGCACTAATCTTTGCATTAATTCCATTGATTGTACCGTTAGCAAAATCTGCGGGAATTGCTCCACAGCAACTTTCTGTTCCAATTCAATTAGCAGCTAATTTATTAAGAGCAGTTTCACCTGTTGCGGCAGTTGTTCTAATCGTTTCCGAGTCAACTCACTTGGATACAGCTCAAATTATCAAGCGGACTTCTGTGCCAATGCTTGGTGGTGTAGTCATTATGCTAATCCTGTCATTCTGTCTACTATAAAAACTGAATAGAAGAATAAAGAAGCAGTACTTAAAGTGCTGCTTTTTTGTTTATTCAAAATAATATTTGATTTTAACAAAAAAATTCTGGGTTTTTGCGTAATTATTATTGGCGGCAAAAAGGAGGTATTTATGCGAATTAAAGAAGCGGTTAGTTCATTAATTCAAGAAGCAATTGACTGTCATGCCAGCGATTTGTTCTTTTTAATCCAAAAAGGAAAGTTAGTGGTTAATTTTCGAACAATTAATGGAATTGCAAATCAAGCGAATTTTTCGATTAATGAAGGAAAGGAGTTGATTAATTATTTAAAGTTTGCGGCTCAAATGGATATTGCTGAACACCGACGACCACAAGTTGGGGCATTTGATTTTGAATACAATAAGCAAGTGTACTATATGCGCTTATCTAGTCTTGGTGATTATACTGACTGCGAGTCATTGGTTATTAGAATTATTTACCGTGTGAGTGAAGGAAAGTATTTCTTTAACCAGCAACTCGAATTACTGAAAAGCTTAGCGCAAAAACGCGGTCTTATTATTACTAGTGGTCCAACGGGCTCAGGAAAAACAACCACTATGTATAAACTTGCTAAGTATGTTGGTCAAGATAAGATGGTGATGACAATTGAAGATCCGGTGGAAATCCATGAAGCAAGTTTTTTGCAGACACAAGTTAATTTAGAAGCGGCTATTACATACCCGATACTACTTGAAGCAGCTTTACGACATCGTCCAGATATTCTAATTATTGGCGAAATCAGAAATGCAGTAACTGCACGTTTGGCAATTGATGCGGCCCTGAGTGGTCACTTAGTTTTTGCAACGGTTCACGCGAAAAGCACATTGCAAACAATTTCAAGACTAGAAAGTTTGAACATTACTAAAAGTGAATTAGTAAATTGTCTTACTGCCGTTTGTTATCAACGTTTATTGCCAACAAAAGATGGTTTTTCTTGTCTAATGGACATTGCAAGTGGGAACTTTTTGCAAAAAAGCATCTTGAAATCTCAACGGGGGGATTATGTTGACTGGCAAGATAATATGGCGAAGTTAAAGCAGGAGGAGAGAATTAGTGCGGCAGTATTTGAGCAATTCAAGCAAGGGTAAGCTAAATAGTAAAGAACGATTTCTCTTTTTGGATTACTTACAAAATAGTTTACTTAATGGTTTTTCTCTTGGTACAAGTTTGGAATTAATGCCAATTGTTTGGTCAAAGCAGAAAAAGATCCTTGGGCAGTTAAACAAACACCTTCAGGCTGGAGCAAAATTGAGCAAAGAAATGGAACGACTAGGCTTTTCAAAAACTGTTGTTATCCAAATCGACTTAGCAATGAATCAAGGTAACTTAGTCGAATGCCTTGGTCAACTTGCTTCATTGAGTAGATTGAAAAATGAACAGATAAAGAAATTAAAAGCCGAAATGTCCTACCCATTTGTTTTAGCTGTAATGATGGTTTTGTTGCTCGCATTTATGCAAACCTTCGTTTCTAGTCAGTTTGCGAATACTGGAGAGCATACTGGTGACATTATGCTATTTGTTTTACTTGTTATGGGGCTACTTTTTATCTATTTTTTAGTTAAAGTTACCACCTTATTGAAGAAACAGGACTATCGTTCTCTGGTTAAGTTGGAACATTATCCAATCATTGGTTCGACTATTAAATTATATGTTAATTACTTACTTGTTTATGATGCTGGTTTATTGCTTGCAAGTGGGTTTTCACTACAAAAGATGTGTGAGTATGCTGCTAAACAAGAAACAGGGTCACTACAACAAGTGATTGGTGCAAAAGTTGGTAACCAGCTTAGGGATGGTAAAAGCCTGGAGGAAATTATCAAGAAAGAGCCTTTTTTACCAAATGAACTGTTATTGCTAGTTCAAACTGGTGCGAAAAAGAGTGATTTGAGCAAGCGCTGCTTGCTCTTAGGGAAGACACTGTTTACTAATTTGTCCAACAAAATTGAAAAGTTAATTGTTAATGTTCAACCGTTTTGCTTCATCTTAATTGGATTATGCATTATCGGAATGTACTTAAAGTTATTACTACCAATGTATGCAATGATGCAAAGTATTTAGGAGGATATAAAAATGAAAAAAGCAATAAAAAAATATCTATTGGGTTTACTAGCAAAAAATAGAAAAGCACAAGGGTTTACTTTGATTGAGATGGTAGTAGTCGTTGCTATTATCGTTATGTTGTTACTAATCATTGCACCTAATTTGACTAAACAAAAGCAAAGTGCAAATGACAAAGCTAATGATGCATTTAAAACGACACTCCAAACTCAGGCAGATTTATATCAAGAAGACAAAGAGCGCGACGGTAAGGAAATTTCCTTTAAAAATATGTTTGACGACGGCTATTTAACTAAGAAACAGTTTGATAAGACACAAGATTATACAGTAACTAACGGTGTTGTTCAAAAGAATGCAAACTAAAGCAAGCCAACGTGGCTTTACAGTTATTGAAATGGTAATTACTTTAGCAATTTCAATCGGGGTAATTATGCTGGGTACAGTTTGTCTTGACGGTTATAGTGAAAAAATGATGTTAAATAATACTACCAAAGAAGTTAAAAGCACAATCGAACAGGCTGCTACAATTTCTACCATTAAACATGTTGCAAGCTACATCAGGTATTATCCTAATTCGAATATGTTGACGGTTACCAGAGCAGGCCATAGAAAAGTTGTTAAAATTGCACCCCAAATAAAGATTTATAAATTATCAGATTTATGGATCTCGTCGAGCGGCTCAATGTCACCGAGAACAATTGTGATTGCCAATCATCAAGAAAGAAAGACAATCAGGCTGCAAATGATGTGGGGACGAGTGATTGACGATGCAGCATAAAATAGGTGGTTTTTTAATGGCTGAAAGTTGTGTCGCACTCTTTATTACATTTTTAGGAATTGTCAGTATTTCATTGATTGTGAGCGAAAGTAGATCATTTGAACGAGAAAATGAACAAGAAGTTGATCGTACTTATGCTATGCGAGCAATGAAGGAAAATGGAATTAAGCAAATTATTGTTCATGATCATGTTTATCAAACGATAGGTGATTCAAAAATTTATGATGCAACTAAAAAACAAGTGTACAAGGTTAAAAAGTAATGGCTTCTTATTGGCTGATGCTGTATTTGCTGTTTTTGTAACCTTGCTAGCAGTTGGAACTTTACAGAATATGTTAAAGAGTATAGCAACGGCTGATAAAGCACATCATCGAACCGATGACATAGTATTTGCTTATGTTCAATTTGATCATTTTTTGAAAGAAGATGCTAAAGCCGTTTATCTTTTTCCAGCTGGAACAAACAGTCGTCAAGTTGCTATCAAAAAAGTTAGTCAAAGCGGTAAAACGCAAGTTTATATTTTAGCTTCATATAAAGACATGATTAGAATGAGGACGCCTGAAGGAGGGCATATGCCACTACTGTTAAACGTTAAAAAAGCCTCATTTATTAGTAAAGACCAACAAATAAAAATTAATGTCGTCGAAAAAGATGGGCGATCATCTGAAATATATTTCAAATTGGATGCAAAACCTAAAACAACAAAAAATGAAAAGAGAAAAAATGATGAAATTAAAGGCTAGTGCTTTATTAAGTAGCGTTTTAGTTTTGACTACATGTTTGCTTTTTTTACAGTTTTATCAAGAAACCTATTGTAGCAGTATGCAAAACAATACGCTATTAATCGAATATTTATGTCGGTATTGATTTACTTGCGCTTGTTACCTGATTTCTATTAAAATGTTTAGAAGAAACGGGGTATCAAAGTGGATAAAATTGAAAACTTATTTAATAAATTTATAGACTGCGTTGAGGTATTACAGAATGCTCTAAACGTATCATTTAGTGAAGCACTAACAGAGACTTTTGATAATTTGGAAAATGAGCAGATAAAAGTTGAATTAGGTGCACCTGATAAAGAAACAGTGGCCCAACTAAGTGAAAAATACCAACAACTGCATTATGAAGATCTTTCACAAAAGGCAAAAGTGCAAATATTTACTTTTCTAACACTCAAGGCTATTAATGAGGACGATTTAGATCCTAATCAGATGCCAACACCGCCAGTGATATCAACTATTATTGCGATGTTTATGCAGAAATTATTACCAGATCAGGGGCTGACTATGATTGATCCCGCAATTGGTACAGGCAATTTATTATTCTCAGTAGTGAATCAGCTCAAAAATGCGAATCATTCAAAAGCAGCTTTTAACTTATTTGGTATTGATAACGATGAAGATATGTTGAACTTTGCCGATATTAACGCGCATTTAAATGGCCTTGAAATAGAGCTATTCAACCAAGATGCGTTAACACCATGGTTTTGTTCTGAGCCAGACGTTGTTGTGAGTGATCTACCAATTGGTTATTATCCAATTGATGAAAATGCAGAAAATTTTGCAACCAAGGCTGAAAAAGGTCATTCATTTGCTCATCTTTTGTTTATTGAACAGATAATTAAGAATTTGGCGCAGGGTGGATATGCTTTCCTTGTTGTTCCTAAGGATATTTTGTCTGGAAAAACTGGAAGTGACTTTATGCCATGGTTATCAGAAAAAGTTTATTTAAGAGCAATAATTGAGCTGCCAGATAATGCGTTCCAAAATAAATTTAATCAAAAGTCCGTTTTAGTTTTCCAAAATCATGGTAAAAATGCTAAAAGTAGTGAGGTTTTTCTCACAAAGTTAGATACACTTAAAAAAGAAGAGGACCTAATCAAGCTTAATGTTAAACTAAATGAGTGGTATACTAAAAATATTCATTAACTTGTGAAAAAAGTCAAATTAAAGTGTATGGAGGAATCTCATTTATGAAAAAAGTTTTAGCAATAAACTCAGGAAGTTCTTCATTTAAGTATAAACTATTTGCTGTACCTGAAGAAAAAGTACTGGCAGAGGGGATTGCTGATCGAGTTGGTATTGATGGCTCATCTTTTGAAATTAAGTTAGCCAATGGTGAAAAGCACGAAGAAAGGGTTGCAATTCCTGATCAAGAAACAGCTGTCAATTTGTTATTAAAGGCTTTAAAAGAATATAAAGTTGTTGAAGACTTGAGTGAAATTGCTGGAGTAGGTCACCGAATTGTTGCCGGTGGTGAAGATTTTACTGATTCCGCTATTATTGATCAGGAAAAGCTGCAAAAAGTTTACGATTTAAAAGAATATGCCCCATTACATAATCCGGCTGAAGGAAAGGGGATTGAAGCTTTTATGAAGTTACTACCCGATGTTCCTGAAGTAGGGGTTTTTGATACTTCATTCCATCAAACATTGGATCCAGAACACTACATGTATTCAATCCCTTATAAATACTATGAAAAATATGGTGTGCGTAAGTATGGTGCACATGGTACATCTGTGCGTTACATTACTGGTAGAGCAGCAGAAATGCTTGAACGTGATGCCAAAGATTTGAAATTAATCGTATGTCACTTAGGTTCTGGTGCATCTGTTACTGCAGTAAAAAATGGCAAATCATATGATACATCAATGGGCTTCACACCACTTGCTGGTGTTACTATGGGGACTCGCTCTGGTGATGTTGATCCATCCGTTTTGCAATATATTATGAATAAGGAAAACCTTGATATTAATCAAATGATTGACATTTTGAATGATCAATCTGGTTTATTAGGTATTTCCGGCATTTCTTCTGATATGCGTGACTTGGAAAATAATTCAGATGAAAAAGCAGTATTAGCACGTAAGATCTTTGTTAACCACATAAGACAGTATATTGGTTCTTACATTGTTGAATTAAAGGGTGTTGATGCAATTATCTTTACTGCTGGAATCGGTGAGCATGATACAGGTATTCGTGAAGAAATCATGAAGTCCTTTGAATTTATGGGACTAAAGCCAGATTATGAAGCTAATAAGTCTAATGGCGAGAAGTTCATTTCTAAACCAGATTCAGCAATCAAGGCAATGATTATTCCAACTGATGAAGAATTGATGATTGAACGTGATGTTGTTCGTCTAGTTCACTTGAGTTAACGATAAAACCTGTAATTAAATAAAGAAGCCGCTAAGAAAAAACTTAGCGACTTTTTTTGTTTATTTTTGATATTATAGTATTTGGAAATAATGCTGTAACATAGAAAAAAATATGTGTTATTGCCTAAAAGAAATGTGTCGTCATTAAACGATTTAGAGGAGAGAATAGCTTTTTTGACTGTTACAGCACTATTAGGCAATTCAATTTTTCAAGTCTCTCAGCCATAGAGAATTAATTATGACATTTTGAGCAATATGAATAATTTATTGCACGCACATGTCTTTCCCAGATTTCAAACTGAGGAACCGGAAAGACTAGCCAAACCAGTTTGGCTATATGATTCGCATTATTAGATTGATTTTGACTATCAATATAATTCACAAAAGCATGGTCGGATTCAACGGTAAATAACTTAAAACTTGAATAAAATAGTAAAGGAAAAATAAATGATTAAATTAGTTGCGATCGATGTTGATGACACATTATTAAATAGTCAGGGAAGGTTACTTCAATCTACTATTGAAGTAGTTAAAAAAGCAGTAGAGCGTGATATTAAGGTTGTGCTATGCTCTGGACGACCATTAGCTGGTGTGAAGCATTTTTTGAATGAGCTAGGAATAGTTCAGGATAATCAATATGTTGTTACTTTTAATGGTGCTGTTATTGAGACGGTGACAGGTAAGACTTTACAAAAATCTGGAATTGATCAAGTAACTTATGAAAAGATTGACCAATATTCGAGAGAACATGGCGTGGATTACAATATTGTTGATGAGAATAGTGCAATCATTACAAGTAATTTAAATGTTAATCGAATTACTGTTGTCCAGGCATGGGAAAACAGTGCTGGAGTCTTAATCAGAAAGCCTGATGAATTACCTGAAGGTGATCAAGTAATTAAGGCGGTTTTTGGTGATGAAAAAGATAAGCTTGATCAAGTTGAAGCTGACGTTGTAAAAACATTTGGAAAAGAAAATTACGTGGTGCGTGCAGCAGCTAACTTTTTAGAAATAATGCATCCAGATGTTAACAAGGGAGTAGCACTAGAATTTTTGAAAAAAGAACTAGGATTCAAAACTGCTGAAGTAATGGCTATCGGGGATGAACGCAATGATATTCCAATGTTTAAAGTGGCTGGAACTTCAGTAGTAATGGAAAACGGTTCTGCTGCAGCAAAGGAACATGCAGATTATGTAACTGCTTCAAATGATGAAAATGGAATTGAACGGGCATTTAATAGATTTGTTTTGTAAAAAGCCAGTAAATTTTATCTTTCATAGTAAAATAAGGCAAAACTATAAAAATAGAATATAAGGAAAATGAACTCTAATATAATTGGATATTTAAAAAGCCTATAACCACCATGGTTATAGGCTTTTTATATGGAGATGAGGGGAATTGAACCCCTGTCCAAACGCATTCCGTCACTGACATCTACAATCATAGTTATATTACTTGAATTTCACTAATCCAAAACGCCATATAACAGGGCTAGAATGGACTAGCTAACCTGAAATGACTCTTTTTAACTATTCAGATGAGGTAGTTAAACGTAACTCACTAAGTTGATACTTTTAACCAGACGTGAGTAATCCGATAAAAAGCAACACATGCGCTTAAATTAAGCAGCTAATGCGTAAGAATTTTCTTTATTTGCAGTTATAAAACTGTTGACGTTGTTAACGCAGACGTGACCTACGGATCGCAGTCAATGCGAATCTACGCCTGTCGAATCCCAAAACATCCCCAATCAGGATAGAAATAGTATAGCATAAATCACACTAATTCACCATCAAGAGCCTTTTTAAAAACGATGACCAAGTATTACTGTAGTTTTTCAATAACAAATGTTAATTTGTTATTGAAAATACAAGACTTACTTTATAACATATAAGTGATGCAATCCATGATTAGTAATTAACCACATCTAGTAAAAATTACTTATGGATTGCTTTAAAATTATAGTATGATAGGTTTTTATACTGGTTATTTCAAATAGCACACAAATTTGCTTAATAAAAACATATAAAGAAAAACAATATAAAGTGACTGCAAAATATTACTTATCAATTATCTAGCTTGTTGCCATGGGATTTCTTTTTTGTTTTTTAAAATTGGGCTGTATTTTTGAATTAACGATTTATAAAAAAATATTATTATTGTAACAACAACTTGTTTTCATATTTGAAAATCTGTTTTAATTTTAATGTGTAAAAGTTTAAACTTATATATGAGGTGATAGGGAATGGAACCGATCTTTTTAACTCCGTATTTTAGATCAAAAATATGGGGTGGCCGTAAGCTAGAAACAATCTTTAACTACGATATTCCTGATGGAAAAGTCGGAGAAGCATGGGTTATTTCAGGTTATAAGGACGATGCCTCAACGGCAACAAACGGCGAATTAAAAGGTAAGAGCTTGCGCTCGATTTATCAAGAAAACCCTGAGCTTTTTGGTAATCCAAAAAGTAAGGAATTTCCACTATTAGTGAAATTTCTTGATGCTAATGATGATTTGTCTGTCCAAGTTCATCCAGATGATGATTATGCTGAAAAAGTAGAAAATGATCGTGGAAAAACTGAAAGTTGGTATGTACTACAAGCTGATCCTGGTTCTTATTTAATCTATGGTCATACTGCAAAAACACGTGCAGAATTGGCTGATATGATTAATAAAGGTCAATGGGACAAGCTTCTGCGGAAAGTTCCAGTTAAAGCAGGTGATTTCTTTTATGTTCCAGCAGGAACAATTCACGCCTTAACTAAGGGAATCATGGTAATTGAAACCCAGCAATCAAGTGATGTTACGTATCGCTTATATGACTATGATCGAATCGATGACAAGACTGGACAAAAGAGAGATTTACATACTGAGAAATCTATCGATGTTACTACCCTTCCTCACGTTGATCCTAAGCTTAACGGCAAGATTGAACAAGATCAAGATGCACAAATTACGACCTTGGTTGCTCCACCTGTATCACCACATTTTTATCTATGGCAAATTGATTTAAATGGTGAGTGGAGAACGGGCTTAAATGAACACCCGTATCTGCTAGTAACTGTAATTGATGGATCTGGTCAGCTAGAAACTGAATCTGATTCATACCAATTAAAAAAGGGTACAAATCTGATCATTCCTAATCAGATGAAAAAATTCACTTTCACTGGTAAAATGAAAATGGTTATTTCTGCTCCAGGAAATGACGAATAGATTTTCAAAATTAAAAGAGGGAAAAGTATGATATATATCGCTTGTGGATTAGTTATTATGGTTGTGGGAATTATCTGGCTAATTAATCCTCCCCGAAAACCGCATCCACTTTACGGATATTATTCATACCTTGCTCAGACTAATTCGACTAGTTTTAAGTTTGCTCAAAAAAAGGCTAGTCTTTACTTTATCCTTTTTGGCGGAATGCAGTTACTAATTGGGATCGGTGTCCATTTGCTGAATTGGGATCGATATTTCCTAATTTGGTTACTCACATTTTATCTTTTTCTTGTATTTCCAATTATGGCAACAGAGAAAAGCTTAAAGAAGTTTTTGATTAATCGCCATGAATTGCCACATGATTACGTTAATCCTGATGACGTAAAGCATGAGAGAACTAAGGGATTTAGGGACCGAAAATGAAATTAAATATCTTAATGGTTGAGGATGACCAGTCCGTTGCAGAGATGATGGAAATGTTCATCAAAAAAGAGGGTTGGACAATGGAGGTTGCTACTGATGGGGAGCAAGCTGTTGAAAAATTTTCTGCTAATCCTGATCAGTATAATTTAGTTACACTGGATTTGAATTTACCAAAAAAAGACGGGATCCAGGTTGCTAGAGAAATTAGAGAAAAATCACCAACTATTCCAATTATTATGCTGACGGCGAGAAATAGTGAAGCAGAGCAGATTTTGGGCCTAGGCGTAGGCGCAGATGATTATGTTTCAAAGCCATTTAGTCCATTAGCTTTAATTGCAAGAATCAAGGCTCTTCAGCGAAGAATTGATATAGAAGAAAGCCAAAGTAGAGTTAAAGCTGAAGCTGATAAAGTAAAAGAAAAATTTGATGTGGAAACAGAACATATCAAAATTTCTAAAGACAGACGTGAAATCTTGTTTGATAACAAAAAAGTACCTGATATTACCCCAAAGGAATTTGATTTGTTAGCTATAATGGCGGAAAAACCCAAGCAGGTTTTTTCACGGAGCCAATTAATTGACTATGTTTGGGGCTATAATTTTTTTGGCGAAGAACGAACAGTCGACGCACACATCAAGAAATTACGACATAAACTAGAAAAAGTTGGAGCAAACGTCATTCAAACGGTCTGGGGAATTGGTTACAAATTTGACGATTCACAGGTTTAATAAATTATGAAATTGATTTATCAGCACATGCTTAGCTTTTTGCTGATTATTTTAACAACTGTTGCAATTATTGGCTATTCCGAAATTGCTTATGTAACAAACCAATCATATTCGCAAAACTATCAGCGAATGGAAGACTATGCGTCTTCTTTAGGCTCTTTGGCAGCGACGGATAAAAAGAATGGCACATTAATGTTAAATGCAAATTTCCTAAAGCAAATGGAATTTGTCTTACGTGGTGATGATCTTCATCTCCGTATTTTTGATTCGGATGGTCGCCAAATTTATCCGAAGACTGCTAAAGACTTGCACCTTGCTTCTGATATATATGGTATTTTGAAACAAGGGCAAGAAATTCGTATTAAAAATAATAACGACTCTCATTCTTATATGGGACACACTAATGATCCATGTACTGGTGTTCTTGTTCCTTGGATGAGTGAGCACAAGATGATTGGTGCAATTTGGCTTGGCGCTAGGGTAAAAAACGTTGAAAGACCAATAGCAATGGCGAAGCAAAATTTGGTAAATGCTTTTATTGTTGCGTTAACTGTCGGAGCTGCCTTAAGTTTAGCTTTGTCATATTACACTACTAGCAAAATTAAGCGCCTCTCGATTGCAACCAAGAAAGTTACTTCCGGTAATTTTGATGTGCAGCTCAATTATAAGGGAAACGATGAAATTGATCAGCTAGCCGATAACTTTAACCAAATGGTACGGTCGCTGAAACAGTCTGATGAAGAAATCAAGAATCAGGAAAAACGGCGGGATCAGTTCATGGCTGACGCTGCTCATGAAATGAGAACGCCTCTAACAACCATTAACGGAATTTTGGAAGGATTGCAATATGATGCGATTCCTGAAGACGCTAAGCCTAAGTCAATTTCACTAATGAAAAAAGAAACTAAAAGGCTAATCAGATTAGTCAATGAAAATCTTGATTTTGAAAAAATTCGCAATAATCAGATTTTGTTGATTAAAACATCATTTAATGCAACTAAGATATTAGAAGATGTGAAAATGCAGCTTTCACAAAACGCTGAAAAGGAACATGATGAGATTCGAATTGCTGCACCTGGCGATTTGTCAGTTTATGCGGACAAGGATCGCTTTACCCAAATAATTTTCAATTTGGTTCAAAATGCAATTCAATTTACCAAAAATGGTCAAATAGTAATTAGTGGCCGAAGGAAAGACCATGCTACAGAAATTGTGGTTATGGATAACGGAATTGGAATGAGCGATGAACAAATGAAGTATATCTTTGATCGTTTTTTCAAAGCTGATCCGTCAAGGGCTCGTCAAGGAACTGGTGAATCTGGTCTTGGCCTTTCAATTGTCTCTTCGCTAATTAAGCAGCATGGTGGCAAAATTAGCGTAGATTCGAGTCCTAACGAAGGAGCTATTTTCACAATCACTTTCTTTGATGAAGGATTTGAACAGTATCTATCTGAATAAACAAAAAGCACTTCAACTGAAGTGCTTTTTGTTTACTCTTAGGTATTATTCTTTTTTGTCAGTAGATTTTTGCCAAATTTTTGCTGTAGCAGGTACTGCACCTAAGTTAGTCATATCATCTTTATCGACTACAATTAGGTTAGAAGGACCAGAAGCAAGCTTGTTAAAACTATCTAGGCTTTGGTTTCTAAAGTAACCATCTGAAGCTTTATCCAAGCTTGCCTGTAGCTGATTAATTCGGTATGCCTCAGCATCGGCTTCAGTTTTGACAGCTTCAGCTTTAGCCTTTGCAGTGGCAATTAATGCCTCATTTTTGGCCTTAGTGGTTAATTCAATGTTTTTAGCTTCACCTTCGGCTTTTTCAATTGCTGCAATTTTTTCTCTATCAGCAGTTAGTTGTTTATCCATTGCCTTTTGAATTTCAACACTAGGAAGTAATTCATCAATATTGACACGAACAACACGAATACCATATAAATCTGTCAAATCGCCAATTGCATCAGCAAGTTGTGAATTGATTTTACTAGTTGAACCAAGGGCATCGTTTAAGTCCATCCGACCAATGATATCGCGTAAGTGTCCTCTAATTAATTCAACCATCGACTTAACTGAATCGGTATTGTTGTAAAAGTACTTATATGAATCAGTTACTAAATAGTTTAACGTCAAACTAGTGGTGATTTCAGCATTGTCCTTAGTAATAATTGAGTACTTAGAAATTTCTGCTGGAAACATTGCTAATGAAACACGGCGCAACCTTTGAATTACAGGTATGACAAAAACAAGGCCTGCTTTTACTGTTCTTGAGTATTTACCTAGAGTTTCGATGAGTCCTTCATTATTTTGAGGAACAACTCGGCAACATGATAGGAATAAAAGGATAACGACAATAACCAAAATTAAATAGACCATAGTTTAAAACACCTCAAATTATAAAAAGATTAACTATGTCTTAATTATATTCTCTTTTTTTCTTTTGGCTATCATTATCCCTTTTTTTATCTAAATGATTTTCTGCCACTGATTCAGGAATTTCAGTTATTTCATTGTGGCGACCATTTAATTCAGGGGCATCAGTACGGTAAAAGCGAGTAGTGGAGCGCTTATGTGTGGAGATTAGTGCTGTTGATTTGGTTTTTAATTTTGCTCTTAAGGCTTCCATTTGCTGGAAGTTACTTAGGTAATCGAATTGCTCCGGATCAACTGGTTTAAATCCCTTTGGGGTGTAAAAACGTAAAAGGTTATGGTTATTGAGCAAATCAGAGTACTTAAGAGCCAACTTTCCTTTTTTGGCTAGTTCAGCAATTTCTTTGTTTTCTTTTTCAGTATAATTGATAATTTCTTTGCCACTAATTCGATCGTAAACAGTGCCTTTTTTACCTTTTCCGCCGATAATAACATATTTTTGACTGACAATTGTGCCATTTCTAAAAACAATCCACGGTTTGTACTTCGGTGATAACAGGTCATTACCAAACTGAATATAGTTCTTATTGGAAATGCCAAGTAAGTGAAGTAGTGTAGGCAAAACATCAATTTCTCCTGCAACTTCATTCATAATCTTGCCCTTTAAGCTAGGGGAGTAAAGCATAAAGGGCACACGTTGCATTTGGACATTATTATAACTATTCCAAGTATCCGAGCTTTCGCCAATAATAGGAGCCAAGGTTTCATTTTCGGAATTACTTAAGCCGTAGTGGTCACCATAAATCATTACTACTGTGTTTTTCATTAAACCGGATTTATTCAAATAGTCGAAAAATTCCCTGATTGCTTGATCAAGATAGTGGGCCGTTTCAAAGTAGTTGTTGATAGCTTTGTCAGATGTATCCGCAGTTTTAAAGTTTGGATCACGATCTTCTTCGTCCATATCAAACGGGGTATGATTGGTAACGGTGATAAATTTGCTATAAAAAGGTTGTTGCATGCGCTCAAGATATTTAACACTTTCAGCGAACATGACTTTATCTTTGATTCCGTAACCAATACTATCGCTTTGATCATGACTGTAATAATTTTGGTCAAAGAAGTAGTTATAGCCCATATTTTTGTAGACATCGTCACGATTCCAAAATGAACCAACATTACCGTGAAAAACGGCTGAAGTGTAATTGCCATTTTCGCGTAAAATTTGTGGAGCAGCTTGGAAGGTATTTGAACTACCTAGCGCAGTAAAAAGTGAACCGTCTGAGATACCAAATGTGCTTGTTTCAAGCATGTTTTCTGCGTCACTAGTACGACCAATTCCAACTTGATGGTAGAAATTAGAAAAACTAAGTGAATGACGACTATGATAGATTGAGTTAAGAAAAGGTGTGACTTCCTTGCCGTTAATTTTGAGATCGATTACGAATTGCTGGAAACTCTCTAGGTGGATTACAATGACGTTTTTGCCTTTGGCAGCACCATAATACTGAGGGCTAACTGGCAATTTGTTTTTACGTGTATAAGCCAATATTTTGTTTAAGTCAGCGGTGTTAGCATTACGATTTACTTGTTCAGTTTGTTCATTTTTCACGCCATCGTACACGGTAAAAGTGTCAATTCCTAAGTACTTAACAATGTAAGAACGATCAAAAGTTGTTCCTAAAAGGCGTGGACGTGACGATTCTGCTAAAAAAACATTGAGACTTAAAATTAGGGCCCCACACGTTGTAATCGTAAATGGAGTTAGTAATCCGTATGATTTTTGATCAATCTTGATTTTATGAGCAAGCAAAAGTCCTATCACAATAATTAAGTCAAGCCATAAAATTAGGTCAGAGGGCTTTAATAGGGCGACAGCACTTTTTCCAAGACCTGGTGCTACTTTAGCTGCATTAGTCATTGTTTTGACAGTAATGAAGTCTGCAAATTGTCGATAATTTAAGATGTTAGCAAAAAGCAAACCAGTATTGGCGAAATCCATTATCAACATGATGACATAGGATACAACTGGTTTAGAAAAGTAAAATCCAATGCTTAGTAATAAAACGGCCGATCCGATAGGACTAATCCACATGATAATGTGTTGGTAAGGATCACTAATGCCCAGGTTAAAATCATGATAGGCAGCAAAAATATATTTTAATGTAAACAAAATAACCAACAGACAAAAAAAGCCTGTACGGGTCTGGATAAAATTAATCAGCTTCTTTTTTTTCAAGTTGAACTCTCCTTATTTAATTATTTTAGAATTTTCGCGCACTTTAGACAATCATTTCTGAATTGTTTGTCCTTTTTTAAGAAAAATTTGGCAAAGATTGGGTATAATCTAGATGAACACTAAATTTATAGGACTTGAACTGAAAATGATATTTCTAGGACCGCTATATAACTTAATTGCTCAAAGTTATGCAACTAAAGTTAATCATTTTGCCTTAATTAAGTTAATTATGTTGGCATTTGATAAGACAATTTTTTATTTTTTGGTTTTCATGATTTTGCGTTTGTTTTGGTTAATGGTGGTAAGACGAAGGCGAACACTTAAATCAGAAGCGACGGTATGGCTGTTTGCTTTTTATTTAATTTTGATTTTAATGTTAACCACTTTTCGCCGAACATATTTCCCATGGCAACTTTCTTTCAATTTCCATCGACCGCTAAGTGATATTAATCTCGTATTTATGAAAGAAACTTGGAAGATGTACTATGCCCAGAGTCGGTTGGATTTTATTTACAACTCACTGGGGAATGTTGCTTGCTTTTTACCTTTCGGTTTTTTAGCACCATTTGTTTTTTCAAAAAAGCAAACTTTTATCAGGGTGTTAGTAGCAGGCGTCTTATTTTCAGTTTTTATTGAAACAATGCAGTTTTTACTCGCAACCGGTGTGAGTGACATTGATGATGTCTTTTTTAATAGTTGCGGGGCAGCCTTTGGTTATTTACTATACTGGCTTTTTCAACAATTACGAGTAAAGCTGAAAACAATTTAAAAAGCGCTGGTATTTATAAAATAAGATTGCTAAAATGGTTTTGTGAAATAGATATTTAATTCAATAAAGGGAGCGTATTTTATGAGTTTAATTAAATTCGATAGCAGTAAATTAACACCATTTGTTCACGAAAATGAACTAGGCGAAATGCAAGCAATGGTTGATGCTGCATCTAAGGAATTAAAGGAAGGTACCGGTGCAGGTAGCGACTTTTTAGGTTGGCTTGACTTACCAGTTGATTACGATAAAGAAGAATTTGCTCGTATTAAAAAAGCAGCTGCAAAAATTCAAGCCGATTCAGAAGTTCTGATTTGTATTGGTATTGGTGGCTCATACCTTGGAGCCCAAGCTGCCATTGAATTCTTAAATAGCGCTTTTTATGGTAAAGGCAAAGATAAGTACCCAACTGTTGTCTTCTGTGGTAACTCACTTTCTGGTTCATATCTTCACGATTTGATTGAATGGTTAGGAGATAAGGACTTTAGCATTAACGTTATTTCTAAATCTGGTACAACCACAGAACCTGCTGTTGCGTTCAGAATCTTTAAAGATAAGTTAATTAAGAAATACGGTAAAGAAGAAGCTCAAAAACGTATCTTTGCTACAACTGACCGTGCTAAAGGTGCCCTTAAGACTGAAGCAGATGCTGAAGGCTATGAAGAATTTGTTGTTCCAGATGACATTGGTGGACGTTTCAGTGTCCTTTCTGCTGTTGGTTTATTACCAATCGCTGTTTCTGGTGCTGACATTGATCAACTTATGCAAGGTGCTGCTGATGCGCGTAGCGAATATACTGATACTGACTTATCAAAGGCAACACCATACCAATACGCTGCTTTACGTAACATCTTGTACCGTAAAGGATACACTACTGAAATTGTCGAAAACTACGAACCAACTTTGAGAATGTTTAGCGAATGGTGCAAGCAATTAATGGGTGAATCAGAAGGTAAGGATAACAAGGGTATTTGGCCAGCAAGTGCAAACTTTACAACTGATCTTCACTCATTAGGTCAATACATTCAAGAAGGTTTACGTAACTTGTTTGAAACAGTTATTAGAGTTGAAAATCCTGCAAACGATGTCGAGATTCCTTCAGATGATCGTAATTTAGATCAACTAAACTTCTTAGAAGGAAAGAGCTTAAACTTTGTTAACGATCGTGCATACGAAGGTGTTGTTTTGGCTCATACTGATGGTGGTGTTCCAGTTATGACTGTTAATATTCCAGATCAAACTGAGCACACATTAGGTTACCTCATTTACTTCTTCGAGTTGGCCATTTCAATTTCTGGTTACCTCAATGGCATTAATCCATTTAACCAACCAGGTGTTGAAGAATACAAACGTAACATGTTTGGTCTATTAAACAAACCAGGTTACGAAGCTCTACATGATAACTTAGTATCACGTTTTGAGCAAGAATAAGGATAATTTGTCCTGTACATTGTTATCTGATCGGTGAAAACCGATTAAGGATTGGAAAGGGTAAAAGCTAACTAGCTTTTTACTCTTTTTTATTACCGGGAGGTTTACAAGAATGGAAAGAAAAAAAGAGTCGCCAAAACATATTCTAGCAATTGTTAGCTGTGCACTGATGGCATTTGTATCAATCCTAACTGAAACAAGTTTGAACGTTACCTTTCCTACGTTAATGAAACAATTTCACATTGGTCTAGGACTTGTTCAATGGACCACTACAGGGTATCTTTTAACAATTGCAGTTATTATGGTTGCAAGTTCATATTTAAACGAGCGCTTTTCGGCTAAACAGCTGTTTTTAACTGCAGCTATTTCATTTATTGGCGGCTCAGTAGTTGCTGGATTTGCACCTAATTTTTGGGTTTTGCTTGCAGGAAGACTCATTTCATCTGTGGGAGCTGGTTTGTCAATTCCACTGATGTTTAATTTGGTTGTTGAACTAATGCCGCAGGAAAAATGGGGCTTTTATATGGGATTAACTGGGCTAGTAGTTATTCTTGCCCCATCTTTAGGACCAACATTTGGTGGGACAGTTGTTTATTATTTTGGCTGGCCATTAATTTTTTATATTGTTGCTTTAATTGCTGTAGTCGTACTAATCATCGGTGCTCTGTCAATTGAGCAATACCACGAAAAAAAGCATCCAAGCTTTGATTGGTCGAGTTACTTTGTGATTGCTGCGGCTATGATTATCTTTAACTTGGGCTTCAATCGAATTAGCAATGGCTTCGGTGATCCATATTTTTTGATAAGTATGGCTGTTGTTGCAGCGCTAGTATTCCTTTTTATCAAACTGTCGAAGAAGAGCAAAAAGAAGCTAATCAACTTAGATATTTTCAAAAATAAACCATTTGTTTTCGCGATGATTTCTTATTTACTGCTGCAGTTTATTAATATTGGAACTAGTTTCGTGTTACCAAACTATGTTCAAATTGTTAATCATGAAAGTTCACTCATTGGCGGGTTAGTTTTACTTCCGGGATGCATTTTAAGTGGCTTCTTGAATCCATGGTTTGGGCATATCTATGATCAAAAAGGGCCAAAACTTCCATTTTTAACTGGTACAATCTTTTGCTTTACGGCAAGTATATTATTTACAATTTTCGGTCTAAAAATCTCAACAGTTATGGTGGGCGTTTTCTACGGCATTATGATTATTGGGCGACAAATGGCGTTCAACAATACAATGGCTGAAGCATCCAAATTGCAACCTGATGAATTACATACTGACGCTACAGCTGTCTTTCAGACTGGTCAACAGTATGCTGGCTCAATGGGAACAACGGTTATGGCCACAATTATTTCAGCATGGCAAAAAAAGCCAGGCAATTATTCTGTTTTAACTGCCCAGGGAAGTCAGGTTGCTTTCTTAGTTATGTCAATCATTAGTGTCATTATTTTCTTAAGTTATCTAAATTTATTTAGGTTAGAAGCAAGAAATAAATAGAAGTGCGTTGTTATAGAAATGAAAAGGAAAGCTTAATATGATGGCTTTCCTTTTTTTAATGAATCAAACTCATTTTTATTTAATTTTTCCTTTATTTTTTAATTTATCATGTTAAACTATTGATAATATCTTTGAATGGGAGGAAAAAAGAATGCAGCTGAATTCAAGTCGTTTTTACTTGCAACGAATTATTTTTAAATCAATCAACATTAAAAATTAATTCGAAGGAGTATTTCTCATGGCTGACACAACCACAACAAACAAATTAACAATCAAAACATTTTTTAACAATATTCTGGCAGGAACTGCAACTGGGATCATTGTTGGTTTGATTCCTAATGCAGTAGTAAGCGCAATTTTAAAGTTATTTGGGCAGAATGCAATTACCGCCAGTATCGGTCAAGCATTACTGATTTTCCAATGTGCAACACCATTGTTGATTGGGGCACTAATTGCAATCCAATTTAAAATGGTTCCGTTGGATGTAGCTATTGTAGCTGCAGCAGCATATGTCGGATCAGGCGTAACTAAATTTGTTCCGCAAATTGTCAATCCAGCAACTAAAGCACAAGGTGTGTTTGTTTCTGCTGGAACTGGTGATTTGATTAATACTATGATTACTGCCGGTCTAACTGTTTTCCTACTATTACTGGTAGGGGAACGTTTTGGATCAGTGAAAATTGTAGCTGCTCCGATTATTATTGGAGTTGGCGCAGGCTGGATTGGGTTATTAATTTTACCTTATGTAAGTAAAATTACGACTTGGTTAGGAAACGTCATTAATTCATTTACTGATTTACAACCAATTTTAATGTGTATATTGATTTCCTGCATGTTTAGTATTTTGATTGTTTCACCAATTTCGACGGTTGCGATTGGCATGGCAATTCAATTAAACGGGCTTTCAGCTGGTGCTGCAGCAATGGGTGTTGCAGCAACGACAATTGTGCTAGTTGTTCATTCTTGGCGCACAAATAAATCAGGAGTAACAATTGCAATCGCGTTAGGCGCAATGAAAATGATGATGCCAAATCTATTTAGACATCCAATTATTCTGCTGCCTTCACTAATCACAGCAATTGTGTCTGCAATACCTGTCGCATTATTCCATGTATCTGGTACTCCTGCATCAGCAGGATTTGGTCTTGTAGGTATTGTTGGACCACTGGCTTCAATGGATGCAGGTAAGTACAGTTTGAATTTCATAATGGCACTGCTTGTCTGGATTGTTATTCCAGCAATTGTTGCAATAATTTGTCGCTTTTTATTTGAAAAAGTGCTTCACATTTATGACGAAAAAGTAGTTTTTGCTTATTTAGGTGAATAAAAAATAAAGAAAATAGCCAATTTCGGTAAGGAAATTGGCTATTTTTGTTTGATTTGATTTTTAGTTAGTTTTTTAATTCAAAGGATAGATATAAGTTATTTTAATTATGCTTTTTCCATGCGGCATCTATTTGCTCATAGCTTAATTTGGAGGTATCAGGATAGAGCAAGTAGGCTTCGCTAAGTTCATTTTCATTACCAACACCTACTGAAAAGGCACCTGAAGAATTTATTGCTTTAATTCCAGCGATTGAATCTTCGATGCCAACGCATTCTTTAGGAGATAAGTTAATGGCGTCAGCTGCGGCGATGAAAATATCAGGCGCTGGTTTTCCTGCTGCAACTTTGCTAGGGTCTGCAATTGCATCGAAAGTATTAATAAGCTCTAATTTTTCTAGTATATAAGGACCGTTCAAGCTTGCAGAAGCTAGTGAAAGCTTAACATTATGTGCCTTAAGTTCAGAAATAAGTTCAGATATTCCAGGTAGGATATTAGTAGGGGTTAAGTTGGCTAATAACTCACGAAAAACATCATTCTTTTCTTCAGTCATTTTGTTAAATTCAGAATCAGTTACTTTAATGTCTAAATAGTTCAGAATTGCAGTAAGTGAATCAGCACGACTTACGCCTTTAGTTTGGACTTCTAATTCATCAGGTAATTCGCGATTAAAGTGGTCTTTGATGAGTTTTCGCCAGGCTTGAAAGTGGTAAACCGAAGTATCGGCAATTACACCATCAAGATCAAATAGTACGCCCTTCATTTAAAAACTTCCTTTCACTAGCCAATGGAGTCTCTGCTAAAACAGCTTTGATGTTAGCGAAATCTTCATCGGAGATATTAACAAATGGTAACATTGTATTCATTTCAATTAATGAACTTCCACCAAATGTGTTAAGGTTGTTTTGGTCTTGTAAGAAACCAAAGACACCATTTAGTGGTGACAATTTTTCTATTAATTCAGAATCTGCCATAAGGTCTTTAGCTGGCATATCAATGTTGTAGTATTCGATATAGCTAGAACTTGGAACATAACTGATGGAATATTGTCCACCGGTTAGCTTAAGTGGCAGACTAGTGGCTTCACCATTAAGCTGAACTTCACCTGTAGCACGTGGTAATTTTACTGTTACTTGTTGACCAAATGGAATATTCAGGTTGAGCTTGATTGTGTGTTGTTCATCAGTTTCAAGTTGGTATTCAATTTGAAGATTACCGTATGAACTTTCATAATGACCTTGAACATGCTTGAGACGGTAATCAAATTGTGGTGCCAAAGTGACTTCTTGATAGCCATTTGTTTGAGAACTGATTCCAAGTACTTGCTGGTAAACCCACTGCATAATCGCACCAATAGAGTAGTGGTTAAGTGAGTTCATTCCTTCAGGATTCATTGAGCCATCAGGCATAACTGAATTCCAACGTTCCCAAATTGTTGTTGCACCTAAATTAACTGCATAAAGCCAACTTGGGAAGTCTTCATTTAAGAAGATTTGTGTTGCAAGCTTGTGTTCGCCGTTTTCAGAAAGAACACGACAAACAATTGGTGTACCAACAAAACCAGTCTTTAGATGGTTATTATCTTTACCAAGGCGAGTAACTAGGTCTTTAACGACACGTTGCTTTTGCTTGTCAGGTACTAAATCAAAGGCTAGAGCCAACGCATAAGCTGTTTGTGTATCAATTGATAAACGTCCAGTTGCAGTAATATATTCGTTAGAAATAGCTTTTTTAATTGCTTTAGCTTGTTTTGAGTACTTAGCAGCATCATCGTTAAAACCAAGTATTTGTGCTGTTTCAGCGACAATAGAAGTAGAGTAGTAATAGTAAACAGAAGCAATGAAGTCTTCATCAGTTTTACCAGTTGGCATTGCTGGATTTTCACCATCAAGTGAAAGCCAGTCACCGAATTGGAAGCAGCCTGTCCAAAGGTTCTTAGTTGAAGTATTTTTACCAATCCATTCAACCCAAGCTTTCATGCTTGAGTAATTTTGACGCAAAATAGCAGGATCATTATATGCTTGGTAAACAGTCCATGGAATAATTGTTGCAGCATCACCCCAAATGGCAGCGCCACCGCTACCATTACCCATTGCTGGAGCATACATTGTGAGCATGCCATCATGAGCATTCTGTTCGATTTGCATATCACGTGCATATTTCTTAAAGAATGCATAGGTATCCATGTTCAAAACGGCTGTTGCTGAAAATACATCTGCATCACCAGTCCAACCGAGACGTTCATCACGTTGAGGACAGTCAGTAGGGACATCAAAGAAATTACTCTTTTGGCCCCAAATTACGTTTTGCAAAAGGCGATTGACTTTCGCATTATTTGTCGTAATTCCACCAGTCGTTTTCATGTCGGAGTAGATGACTGCTGAACGGAAATCTTCCTTCTTAAGTGGCTTGGTATTACCTGTAACTTTTGCATAGCGGTAACCATAGTAAGTAAAGTGGGGACGAACCCATTTTTCTTTGCCGTCAGAAGTATACTTAAAGGCAGCGCGGGCTTCACGAAGGTTGTCACGATAAAAATTACCGTTTTGTAAAATTTCTCCAACTTGAAGTTCAATTGTTTGTCCTGCAGGTTCATGGTTGAAAAGCTCAGGCCAACCTGCATGATTTTGCCCAAAATCTAAGACAGTTTCACCAGCAGGAGTTTGAATGATTTCTTTAACTGGTAAGTACTCTTCAACTTTAAGTGGCAAGCTTAAACGATCATGCAGAATTTCTTTAGAGTGATCAATGATTACTGCTGGTTCCCAACCAGTAATTTCTATCGTGTCATCTAAGTCCTCACCGTAGTAAATTGCTGACTTAGTAACTTTTCCCGAAGTTGTTTGCCATGAATCATCTGTGTTAATTACTTCTTCAGTACCATCAGCAAAGGTTAAATGCAATTCTGCAATGGCCATTTGACGATCACCATAAATATTTTCTTGACCGCCGTCAAAGCCGAAGTTTCCCTTATACCAACCGTCGCCTAGAGAAATCAATAATTCATGCTTTTGTGTTTTTTGTAAAAAGCTAGTGACATCATATGTCTGAACTTGGGTTACTTGATCGTAGGCAGTTACACCAGGAGCAAGCAACTCGTCACCAATTTTTTCATTGTTGAAGTAAACTTCGTAAACACCTAAACCAGTCATGTAAAGACGTGCACTAGTAATTTCTTTATCTAATGCAAATTCTTTTCTTAACAAAATATTTTGCAAATCCTTGTTACTGTTTCCAATCCAGTTAGCTGAAAATGGTTCAGTTATTTTTCCAGTTTCAAAAAAACTATCCTTAGTTATTTCATCACCGGCATTTTGAACGGAAACTGACACTGTATAGTGGGTACGAGGTTCTAACTCGATTGCAAAATCAAAAAAGTTATTATCATAGTTTTGCCAATCAGAATCGTAAACAACTTCATCGGTTTTTATAATGACTCTTTTCTTGGTTTCCGTCATAGGTTTAGAGCTATTTACACTAAATTCAATATGTAAATGGTTATCTAAGTCAAAACCAAGGGGAGAAGTCATATGGTTAATTGAAATTTGACTAATTTCGATCATTTTTAGCTCCCTTTACAAGCGTGTATCAAAACGACCACAGAATGGATCAACTGGGCTAGTACCGATGAATTTTTCTTCGCCGGTCATCTTTCTTAGCAATGCATCAATGGTAACGTCATTACCTGTATATGCGTTGACATAAGTTGAAACCATTGGAATATCGAAGAGGTGATATGGGTTGCAAGTTGAAACAAAAACAGTTGGAATGTCTTTCATGAACCATGGAGCATCAGCAGCCATTAAGTGAATCCAGTCAAGACGGGTAGTGGTTTGATTAGAAGCAGTTTCAACGTTAGCAACGTAAAAAGCTAAGTCAAATTGGTCTTTTTCGTATTGAACACCACCTGCAAATACTTCTTGGAAATTTAAGTGTTGGTGATCAAAGACAGTAACTTCAAAGCCTTTTTCTTCAAGCTTTTCCTTAAATTTGGCAGTAACCTGGCCACCTTCTTTAAAACCGCCGTCATCGTTGTCACCTAAAACTACTAGGCGAACACGAGGGTATTTTTTAGGTGTAATTGGCAACAAGTTGTCACGATCTTTAACAAGCGTAACTGATTCAGTTGCAACTTTGGCAGCTAACTTTTCATGCTCAGCAAGCTTTAAGTCAATATCACTTGAAGCAGGTTCACAAAGCTCACAATCAGTGTTCATAACACCTTGTGCCACCTTAGTTCCGATAATCCTAGTAACAGCTTCATTCACTCTGTCCATTGAAATTGTGCCGTTAGCTACTGCATCAGTAATGAACTTATAATCTTCGTCAATGTCTTTGTTGAATAAGATCATGTCGATTCCTGCGTTAATTGTAGCTGGTAAAGCTTCAGAACGAGGCATGATTGCATTGTAACCAATCATTGGCGTAGCGTCCGTAATTGTTAAACCGTTGAAGTTTAAAATGTCGCGAAGCAAGCCATCAATTAACAATTTGGAAGTTGAAGCAGGACGCAAATCTTTATCTTCAATTCCTGGTTGTAATTTTTGCTCCCAAGCAGGTTGCATAATGTGAGCAATCATAATACTTGGCAAGCCATTTTCGATTAAGTGATGGTATATTTCACCGTATGATTCCATCCATTCATCAGCAGAAAGTGAATTAATCGAACTTAAAAGGTGTTGGTCGCGTTCATCAACACCGTCACCAGGGAAGTGTTTAGCAACAGGAATAACGTGATTAGCATTAAGTCCTTCGATTTCTGCATCGGACATTTTAATTACGCGGTCCTTATCACTACCGAAAGTACGTGAGTTCATAATTGGATTGCGGAAGTTTAAGTCAAGGTCAACAATTGGTGCAAAAGACATGTTGCCACCAACTTGTTTTGCCTCATAACCTGAAACATCACCGAGATTATATGCGTTTTCCTGATTATCAGTTGCTGCTACTTGAAGAGGGCGACCAAGCCAAGTACCTTCATTAACCAAGCCGTTACCACCAGCTTCAAGGTTTGCGGCAATTAATAGTGGAATATCACTTACTTCTTGTGAAGTGGCAATTTCATGTTGCAATTTTTTGGCAGCGTCAGGACGGTACATAATTCCGCCTGGTTGATACTTTTCAACGAATTCTTTTAAATCTGTATTTTCTTCGTCTTCACCAATAACGAAAAATAACTGTCCAATTTTTGCTTCTGTTGACATGCTTGCTACTTTTTGCTTTACAAAGTCGATTTGTGAAGCAGACAAGTTATAAGGCTTTTTCGATAAGTCTGTCATATTTTTCCTCCGTGTGCTATAAATATAAATTGATTTCGAGTTTATTTTAATCTAGTGTTTGTTTTTGTGCTATTGCCAAAAGTCATAAAAGTTGTGTTGATATCACAGTTTTGTTTTTAAATGCTTTGAGGTGGAAATTATCATAACAAGGAGGTAAAAATGAAAGACCAAGTATTGAGTTTACTTAGGAAGAACAATGCGCCGAGAGATTGGGAAGATGTGCTTGCTACTGTTAAAAAAAGCGGTAATTTGACCAAAAGGGTAGGTAAAGTAAACGATGAGCCAATTTATCGTTTTTTTGATACGTATTCAGATAATTTAACTTTGAATAGTAATTCAATTTCAATTGCGGTACAGCCAACTGAATCATTCGTACCGTACCATCTTCACAATTACATTGAGATTATGATACCTTTAGTGGAGAATTGCACTGTGGTATTAGAGCATTCAGAAGTCAAGGTAAATCAGGATGATTTGATTTTTATGGGCAATCGAACGGTTCATAAAGTGAAGCCGATTAGCAAAAATGGCATAGTAGTTAATATTTCTTTGCGCAGTTCAGCTTTTTCACTAAATGAACTAGATTATATAAAGAACAAAAAGAATAGTTCAAATATCTCGAATATCCTTTTCTCACTTTTGTCTGATGAAGAATATGGTGAAGGAAGATATAGTCTATTCAAAACAAATCATGATCGAAAAATAATTGAGCTTATCTATGATGTAATTGATGAATATTATCATCCTGATATTCAATCTGACCAGTTGATTAGGTTGGAAATGCTCACACTTTTTTCGCGTTTAATTCGTCAGACAGCAAATTCAGAAATAAAAGTAAAAGATTATCGCAAAAAGAATAATAATCTGTTGTCACTTCTTTTATACATCGAAAAGCACTATAGTCATATAAGCTTACAAGAAATGGCTAAGCATTTTGGTTTTAATCCTAATTATTTGTCTGATTATCTTAAGAAACAAACAGGTAAAACTTTTATTCAGCTGGTTCATCTGCAAAGAATAAATGTTGCTGCTGAATATTTGACTTATACCACAGCTCCAATTGAACGAATCGCAAATCGAGTTGGTTATGAAAATCCATCATATTTTTATAAAATTTTCAAAAAATACTTTGGGATTTCACCAGCCGAATATCGCAATAAAAATAGTTGAAAACATAGCTGATATAATATCTTGTCAGCTTTTTTTGTACGTGTTATTTTTTATCAAAACTGGGAAATGAATATAATTCTTCTGTTTTTTGGATATGGTCAAGTTCTTGCTCTGGCTAATATACTTTTTAAGTGAAATCTGGAAGCGAATTCTAGCTAAGGAGAAGAATTTAATGAATAAAAAACAGATATCCAAAGCGATAGGTATTCTATGTATGAACCTATTGTTAATGCTCTCGACTGCTGTAACTTCAGCTATAGCTGCGATTGCAAAATCATTTCCATCTGAACCAATATCTAAAGTTCAATTAATTGGTTCAATTCCTCAATTAGGTCAAATTATTGCTACTGCTTTATTTGCCTACTTGACATTTAAAATGACCAGAAAGAATTTAGGTCTTTTAGCAGTTGCTGTTGTTGGAATTGCTGGAGTTATTCCAGCTATCTACAGCAGTAGCTTAAATATTATTTTAGCCTGCATGGTTTTAGTAGGTTTTGGTACAGGAACAATTACTAACGTTGTGCCAGTGCTGTTACAAGAAAACTTTGAAGGTGAAGCTCGCGCTACAACAATGGGTTGGGCAACAGGTGTTACTAACGTCGGAATGATGATCTTTACCGCTCTTGGTGGAGTTCTCGGAAGTGCAAATTGGCGTAATCTTTTCTGGGTATACGCATTAGCTTTAATTGTCTTCATTTTGGCACTTTTATTGATTCCACAAGATAGTAAGCTTACAAGTTCAGACAAAGATAAGAAGTCTGGCGAAAAGACAAGTTTCTGGAAGCTATTGAAGAACTTTAGTGGTCTTGTTTATGTACTTTACCTTGTAAACTTCATGCTTTCATTAGCAATGATGACTTTCCTTGCAAACCAATCTATCGTTTTGGCTGCTCAAGGAAAAGGAACTGCATATGTGGCAATGGTAACAGCACTTGGTAACGTTGGTGGTATTATTACTGCTACTTTCTTAACTTATATTAGAAAGTTCACAAAGAGCGATACAATTGCTTGGGGATTTGTTGCATTCGCGCTATCATTCATCTGTATTGTATTCTCATCAAATGTTGTGCTTCACATTATCGGTAATGCCTTCTCAGGAATGGGGATTGTTCTAGTTAATGCCACAGCTCCATTTGAAATGTCACTTTTGACAGACCAGAAGCAATTCCCATTGGCTATTTCAATTAATACATTACTTGGTTCAATTGCGGGAATGATTGTTCCAATGTTACTTGCAGCAGTAAAAATTGCACCAGGACATGATTCTTATATTGCAGGAATTGTAATCTCAGCTGTAACTGCTGCTGCACTGTTCATTACTCGCTTTGGTTCAAGAGTAGAAAAGAACAAACAAAAAGAAGCTTAATTACCAAATCTAGATATGCCAGTGCTGATAATGGCTCAGCACCTCCAAAGAAAAATACATCTAAGTAAACAGAAGACCAGTTTTTAATTTGAAACTGGTCTTTTTATATTTACAAATACTAGAACTGGGAATAGGACACATGTTTTCTGTTTTTTGAATATGGTTATGCCTCTTTTTTACTTATATACTTTGTTTTGCTGAAAGCGATTTATGTTATTTAAGGAGTTTAAGAAATGAAAAAATTTCAAGAGTGGCTAGAAAAGTATCTAGTTCCATTTTCAAATAAGCTAGGACAAAATAAGGTCCTGCAAAGTATTTCATCTGGAATGGTTATGACACTGCCAGTGACAATTGGTGCGTCTATTTTCTCTATTTTTGCCAGTTTTCCAATTAAACCAGTAGCAGATTGGTTTGCTAAAGTTGGTATTACACCATCCATGACTGCTATCGTTAACGGTACAATGAACATTTTAGCTGTTTTCATTGCCTTTACAATTGCTTATGACTATGCTCAAAAGTCTAAGGCAAACGGTGTTGTGTCAGGTCTATTAAGTTTGGCCAGCTTTTTCATTTTGATGCCGCAAGTTATTCCAGGCAAAACACCAATTAATGCATTTAAGATTAACTATCTAGGTAGTGAAGGTATAATTGTTGCTATTTTGCTATCAATTTTAATTGGTGTCTTCTATGTTAAATTAAGTAGAAACAAGAAGTTAACAATTAAACTACCTGATTCAGTTCCTAGCATGGTTAGTTCATCTATTGAACCTTTAATTATTGGAATTATTATTTTTGTTGGCGTATTTATTGTAAGAGCTATTTTTGACTTTTCACCATTTGGAAATGTTTTTGACTTTGTTAATAAGCTAATTACAACTCCATTATTACATGTAGGTGGTTCACCAATTACATTAATTTTAATTATGGTATTATCCAACCTATTATTTACCTTTGGTATACATCCAGCTGCTATTCAGTCAGTTATTATTCCAATTGTAATTTCAATGATGGTAGGTAGTACTCCAGCATATCAAGCTGGGAAAACTATCCCATATTTAAGTAATCTAGTTGTATTTTCATTTGCAAATAATGATGCTGCTGGTGCTACACTAAGTTTAGTTCTAGTTGCGCTAGTTTTTGGTAAGTCTAAGCGTTACAAGGAATTTTTCAAAGTTTCAGCTTTACCAAACATTTTTAACATCAACGAGCCAATCATTTTTGGTATGCCGATTGTATTAAACCCAATTATGTTTATTCCATTTATTTTATCTAGTTTTGTATCGAGTGGTGTAGCTTTATTAGCTGTTAAAATTGGCTTCATTACTAATTACAATCCAAGTTTAGGAATGGGTATGCCTTGGACAATGCCTAAATTAGTTGCTGATGCAATGATTATGGGCTGGCAAGGTGCAGTTATTTGGATTATCAACTTTGCATTAATGTGTGCAATCTATCTTCCATTCTTTAAGGTTGCAGACAAGCAAGCATTAGAGGAGGAAAGTAAATAAAAATGAGCATTCAAAAGCAGCTCAAGGACGATTTTCCAGCTGACTTTTTGTGGGGAGCAAGTACTTCAGCTTTTCAGGTTGAAGGTGCAGCTAATGAAGACGGTAAAGGCGTTACAGTTGCTGATTTACGTTCACAGAAAAGCAAGTATATAGATACTTCAGTTGCAGCTGATCATTATCATCATGTTGAAGAAGATGTAGCCTTAATGGCTGAGCTTGGCCTAAAAAGTTACCGTTTTTCAATTTCTTGGGCACGTATTTATCCTCATGGTAATGATGAGGAACCAAACCAAAAGGGCATTGATTTTTATAATAAGCTAATCAACTTATTGGTTAAAAATAAAATTGAGCCGATAGTTACATTGTTCCATTTTGATTGTCCAGAAGATTTGGTTAAACAATATGGTGGATGGGCTAATAGAAAAGCCATTGATGATTACTACCGCTATGCTAAAACTGTTTTTGAACAATTTGGCGACCGTGTAAAATACTGGTTAACTATCAATGAACAGTCTCTAATTGCCAATGTACCAGCTATGAATGGAATTAACGACACCGATATGCATCGCTTAAGGGAAAAGGGCGAGAATTCAAACTACAATATGTTTTTAGCTCAAGCTAAAGTTTACTCACTGTGTCATAAAATGTTTCCCAATTCCAAAATAGGTCCAGCTGTATCATATATGACCAATTTCCCTTACGATCATACTTCTGCTAATGCATTAAAGAGTAAGTCAATGGAAGATATGATTTCCTTCATTGATATGGACGTTGCTCTTCGTGGTGAATTACCGAGCTATTATTTACGTTACCTTAAGGATAGCAATATAACACTTGATGTACATGAAGATGATACTGAGATATTGCAAAAAGGAAGAGCTAATTTCTTAGGTTTAAACTGGTACTCAACTTCAATATTCAAATTAAGCGATGAAGAAAGCCCTAAAATGCTTGATGGTGTTATTTCTAATGTGGAGAAGGTTAGAGATGACCGCTTAATGAACTCTGAATGGGACTTTTCATATGATCCTGTTGGGTTACGCTTTGCCTTGCAAAAGGTTAATGATCGTTATCCAAACATTCCAATTATTATTACAGAATGTGGTTGGCCAGAACGTGAGGAGCTTGAAGATGGAAAAGTTCACGATTCAAAGAGGGTTAAGTACCTTAACGGACATATTTATGAGTTACGTGAAGCAATTAAGGATGGGGTAAATGTGATTTCATTTAATCCTTGGTCATTTTTGGACTTATTAAGTGTTAACGATGGCATGGATAAACGATATGGCTTAGTCTTTGTTAATCGTGACAATAATTCTGAACGTGATATGAAGCGTTATCCAAAAGATAGTTTCTACTTTTATCAAAAAGTAATTGCCACAAACGCTAAAAATGTTACTAAATTAGAGATAGATAAATAAGGAGTTTTAATATGGCTGAAAAAACAATTATGCTATGCTGTTCTGCAGGAATGAGCACAAGTTTACTTGTTACTAAAATGCAAAAAGCAGCTGAAGACCAAGGAAAAGATGTGGAAATTTTTGCTTGTCCTGCAGCGGAAGCAGATGACAACCTTGCGCAAAACAAAATTGACTGCATTTTACTTGGACCTCAGGTTCGTTATATGGAAAACGAATTTAAGCAAAAAGTTGATGGTAAAAACATTGGACTAGCAGTAATTGATATGCAAGCATATGGTATGATGGATGGAGCCAAAGTATTAGATCAAGCATATCAGTTAATGAGTTAATAAAGTATACTAGAAGTTAATAAAAGGTTTGAACTGGGTTCAAACCTTTTTTGTTTAGCTTAAAAGTTGGAATTAAAAAATGGCTACTCTAGTTTATACGAATTATTCCGAAAGATGGGAAAAGAACAGCTATTTCCTGTTTTTTGGATATGGTCTGCTTTTAAATTCATACTTTATAATAAAATTACAATTGAAAACGGATACATCGATAATTTGAGCATATTAGCTCAATAAGAGGAGAAAAAACATGTTAAATTTCAAAGCAGAGCAGAATGAAAAAACTAATTTTCCACATTACTGGGAAGTGTGCGTAGGGAGTTGTCATGCATATACCGCTTTGCGAGAAGATTATCGCGAGCAGCTAATTAAAGCGCATAATGAACTAGGTTTTAAATATGTTCGTTTCCGTGGTTTATTTGATGACGAAATGAGTGTGTGCATCGAAAACTTTGATTTTGAAGGTAATTCTCAGGGAATCACGTATAATTTTATTAATATTGACAAGATTATTGATTTTCTACTTCAAATAGGTATGAAACCATTTTTAGAATTGGGTTTTATGCCTTCATGTCTTGCGTCTGGCAATGGTAGAATATTTGCCTACGGTGGAAATAATTCAATGCCTAAGTCTGATAAAGCATGGGAAGAGTTGATTAGCCGTTTTATCAAGCATATCATTGATCGTTATGGTGAGTCAGAAGTAGAAACCTGGTTCTTTGAAGTTTGGAATGAGCCAAATTTGCCACTATTCTTTGCTGGTTCACAGGAAGATTATTTCCATCTATATGAGATGACAGCAAGAACAGCTAAAAAGATTGATAATAAACTTAAATTTGGAGGACCAGCAACTTCATACAATTCTTGGATTCCTGAAATGATTGACTTTTGTGAGAAAAACAATGTTCCACTTGACTTTGTTTCTACTCATCATTATCCAACAGATGATCCATTATGGAAGAGTGGATTGGATATTGAAGAGTTTTTTAAGCAGACAGGTGGAAAAGAAACAGACTATCATCGTGGCATTTTAAAAGAAATGACTGCTAGAACAAAGAAAGAGTCGAAAAATTATCCTTTATATTATACTGAGTGGAATGTCTCGGCTATGCTTGGCGATACAATTCATGATGAACCATATGCTGCTGCAATGGTCGCAAAAACTTTAGCAGATAATGATGGTTTAGTTGATGGTTATTCATTTTGGACTTTTAGTGATATTTTCGAAGAGCAATCTCAAAAGCCAGGTGTTTTTCATGGAGGGTTTGGTTTACAAACAGTTGATGGAGTTGAAAAGCCGGTCTATCGCATATTTGAAATTTTCCATGAGTTAGGAACAAAGAGAATCAAAGTGGAAAGTAGTCAAAGTAGTACTACCGAGGTATTAGCCGCACAAAAGGGTAACGACTTACAAGTCTTAGTATATAACCATAATGTTCCAAGTGAGCCAATTGAAACTGAAGAAGTTAAAATTGATTTAGGAACGGATAATGCATATGATGCATGGATCGAACGAATCGATTCCAATCATGCCAATCCAATGAAAAAGTGGGAAGAAATTGGAAAGCCAGAATATCTTAAGCAACCAGAAATTGATCAGTTAAGAGAAAGCTCTAAATTGCAGAAAGAAAACATTGAGATTAAAGAAGGACAACTGATGCTCAAAATGCCACCACACTCATGCGCATTTGTTACAATTCCAGGATTCTTCAAATAAAAAGGTTTGAACTAGGTTCAAAACTTTTTTTGTTGGAGAAATTAATAAGTTTAGGGCTCTAAATTTAACAATCACAAAAAAATATTGAACGCGCTTTCAAGCAACTGGGAAATAGCTATAACTCTTCTGTTTTTTGAATATGGTCAAGGGATGTTAAGTACTTGTATACTTTAATTAATCTTTGTAAGCGCATCCTTATATTGCTTTTGAGAGCTTGCAGTGTTCTAAATAAGGAGACAAAAATGAATAATTTTAAAATTAATGGAAAAGTAGAAACTAAGTTTCCACACTACTGGGAAGAATGTGTCGGGAGCTGTCATGCATATACCGCTTTACGAGAAGATTATCGCGAGCAGCTGATTAAAGCACATAATGAGCTGGGATTTAAATATGTTCGTTTTCATGGTATTTTTGATGACGAAATGAGTGTTTGCATCGAAAATTTTGATTTTGAAGGCAATTCTCAAGGAATTACGTACAACTTTATCAATGTCGATAAGGTATTTGACTTTCTTGTGGGTATTGGTATGAAACCTTTTGTTGAACTTAGTTTTATGCCATCATGCTTAGCTTCTGGTGAAGGCAGAGTCTTTGTATATGGTGGAAATAATACTATGCCGAAATCAGATGAACTTTGGGAAGATTTGGTTGAGCGATTTTTAAATCATATTATTGATCGCTATGGTAAAAAAGAAGTTGAATCTTGGTTCTTTGAAGTATGGAATGAACCAAACTTACCATTATTCTTTGCTGGAACGCAAGAGGACTATTTCCATTTGTATGAAATTACAGCTAAAACAGTTAAAAGGGTAGATGAAAATCTACGTGTTGGTGGACCTGCAACTTCATTTAATTCATGGATTCCTGATATGATTAATTTCTGTGAAGGAAATGGTGTTCCACTTGATTTTATTACAACTCATCACTATCCAACGGATGATCCGCTGTGGAAGAGTGGCTTAGGTATTGAAGAATTTTTCAAGAATTCTGAACAACAACAAATGGATTATCACCGTGGAGTTTTGAAGAAAATGACGACTCAATCTCACGAGCAGGCGAAAGGGTATCCACTGTATTATACTGAGTGGAACGTCTCAGCAATGGTAGGAGATATGATTCATGATGAACCATATGCTGCTGCAATGGTTGCAAAAACTTTAGCAGATAATGACGGCCTAGTGGATGGTTACTCATTCTTTACTTTTACTGATATTTTTGAAGAACAATCTCAAAAGCCAGGGGTCTTCCATGGTGGATATGGTTTACAGACAGTTCAAGGTATTGAAAAGCCAGTTTACCGTATATTTGAAATTTTCCATGAGCTAGGAACAAAGCGAATCAAAGTGGAAAATGATACTGAAAGTACTGCTGAAGTTTTAGCTGTTCAAAAAGGTAATGATCTACAAGTCTTAGCATATAACCATAATGTTCCAAGTGAGCCAATTGAAACTGAAGAAGTTAAAATTGATTTAGGAAAAGATAATGCGTATGATGCCTGGATAGAACGAATTGATTCCAATCATGCCAACCCAATGAAAAAGTGGGAAGAAATTGGAAAGCCAGAATATCTTAAGCAATCAGAAATTGATCAGTTAAGAGAAAGCTCTAAATTACAGAAAGAAAACATTGAAGTTAAAGATGGACATCTAACACTCGAAATGCCACCACATTCATGTGCATTTGTTACAATTCCAGGATTTTTTAATTAATGATTTAAAAAGGCTTGAACCTAGTTCAAGCCTTTTTGCTGTTTAAATACTAATTAAATTACATAACTCCAGAAATAAATGATGTCTTGTGATAGCAAAATGTATTTTTGAAAAGTTTGCTTATTGCCTACGAATGTAAACATTTTGAAATGATAACACTAATTAGAATAAATTTTTGGTTTTTAAAGTTAAGCCCATTAAATAACCTAAAAAAGCCCCATTTTTACTATGAAAAAAGGTATAATTGGATAATAAATGAAAGGGGTTTTTACCTATGATGTGTGATAATTTGTTTTTTAAGATTGTTTGGGTAATTGTTTATGGCATTACTGCTTACTTTACATTTACTGATAAGATGATGATGGCTATGTATTGGATGGCAGGCGGTATGTTTGCTCAAGCCTTAGTTGATCTAATTTATCACTTCTGGCCAAAGAAGAAGTGTTAATACTAAAAAACAGCTTTTCTATAAAAAGCTGTTTTTTACTGGTCATTTTCTTTTAAAAAGCTCTGAATGATTTTTTCCCGTATGGCAAGAAAAACTTGGTTGTGTCCCGTGGGATGAACACGGTTAGTTAAAACGATCATTCCGGATTTTTTTACTCGATCTAGGAGAATTAGTGTTCCAGTGAAACCTGTATGTAAGATAATTGGGTAATTGAATTCAGGGTCAAAGCGTAAGTCCCAACCCCAAGAACGTGGCTGAACACCGGCAGGATTTTTATTTTCAAAAAGCTTAGTTACAGTCTCTTGGTCATATGGAAGAATATTATCGTCTAAGCCAATGTAACCTTCCGAAATTTTAATTAAATCAGACATTGTGGAAAAGAGACCAGCAGAGCCACAATCACTCCCAAGTTGTCTTGCTTTAGGGTCATGAGGCACTCCTTGGAGGACAGAACCGTTTACCATTGCTGTTGGAACACAGTTATCCTTATCAGGCGAAAAAGTGGTTTCTGTGAGTTTCATTGGCCTGATAATTTCATCTACTCCAACTTCCTGAACAGGCTTACCATAGATTCTTTTAATTACTAAGCCCAGAAGAATGAAGTTGGTATCGGCATACCGCATTTTATGCTCAAATTCATCAGTTACAGGTAAGTTAATAATTGCATGTATTAACTCATCATGGTTTAGCTGGTCACGATTCTCAATCCAACCGCGAATTCCACTAGTATGGGTGAGAAGATGAAAAAGGCGAACTCGTTGGTCTTGAAACTCTGGAATAAAATCTTGAAGTGGCTCAGTAAAGTTTAATTCATCGTTTTGATAAAGCCTTAATAAAATATTTTCAGTAATTAGCACTTTAGTTAGACTTGCCAAATCATATTGGGCAAATGGACTGAGTTGAGTTACTTTGGGGTATGTACTAGCAAAACCAATTGTTGAAGTAAAAATTTGCTTGTCTTTAATAAAAGCGTAGTTAACGCCTGGAACAATCCTTTCGGAAACCATTGATTCAATTAAATTTTGTGTGGCTGAATAATCAAGCATAAAAAAATCCTTCATAAAATACTTTACCTACTATTATATACAATTAAAGTAATAAAATTGTAGCGAAAAGACAATAATTGCATTTTTATGCTAGGAAGAAGTTTATCAAAACTCAGAAAGCAAAAACTATTGAGGATATGTGATTTTTAAGCTGAAAATCTTTAGTGTAAATGCGTCAAAAGCACTTGACAACAAGGGCTGTATAAAGCATAATAGTTACTGTTGATTTTGCCCGTTGGTCAAATGGTTAAGACGCCACCCTCTCAAGGTGGAGTTACGAGTTCAATTCTCGTACGGGTGATTAACACTGGGATATAGCCAAATGGTAAGGCACAGGTTTCTGGTTCCTGCATGTTTCGGTTCGAGCCCGGATATCCCAATATAAAAATGGCTTAGCAGCAAGTTTTTAACGAATTGAAAAGCTGGTTTGCCTATCAAATGCCCATCAGGGTGTCTAAGTTAAAAAAGCTAGATGAATAAATCATCTGGCTTTTTATTTTTTCGAATTTTCTGTAATTAGTTCAAGACAAGTTAAAAAACTTTATATTTTTAAGTAGACGTGCAAGTGGGCTAATCTTAGATATTTAGCTAAATCGGTACAGTTGATTAATTGATTTAGACACCAAAAGCCAGAACCTATAAGGGTTCCGGCTAGTTTTAGTGCTTTCAGATTTCATAATATAAATAAAAATTTATTGACAATTTAAAGTCGCTCAATTAGTCTTTAATTAACTTTATTTTAACCAAATATTAAAGTGTTTAGTGCTTTTTGGAAGGTATTTTTTTGCCAAATTATAAAAAGAGTAACTCAGTCAGTAGTGGCCCTGAAATAAAAGTAGAAAAAGAAGTTCAATCCTTAGAAGATATTATCCTTTAATTAAATTATGTAGGTGATTTTATGCGTGCTGTTCTAAAAGAGCTTAATAGCAAGTACAAGTTTGAGTATTTTCTCTTTTTAGGAATGAGTACTGTTAGTACATGCATTGAGACATCTAATGTTATTTTGGAAGGTATGCTATTAAATTCACTAGTATATAAGGCTGATAGGACATCATTTATACGTAATATAATAGTGATAATAGTTTTAAACCTAATAAGATTGTTTTTATCTTTTTTTATAAACAAAATTCAAATTCTAAAGTTCAGAAAAATAAACATAGAAGTAAACGATATTATAATAAAGAAGCTTTATTCAAAAGATACGTTAGAAATCTTAAAACTTGATCCTATTCAAACTGCAGATAGAATTACGGAAGATACTAATGAAATCTTAAATTTCTTGTTTCAAACGGTAAATCAAATCGTTTCAATTACTATTTCCTCAATTATAATTTTTATTTATATTATTAAAGCTAAATCTCGCTTTTTCTTGCTAGTAATGATTTTGCTACCAGCCTATATTATTTTGTACCTTTTTTTAAAACCAAAAATATTCAAAATAAACTTAGAATTAAGACGAATTTACAATGAATATTTTTCTGGATTTGCTGAATGGCTGAATAGATATGTTGAAATTAAAGGTAATAAACGGGAAGAAATAGAATCCAGAAGATGGAAAAAGACCAAAGTTTCTCTTTTAAATATTACAAGAAAAAACTTTCTTCTTAATTTGGGTATGTCTACTTGTGAAATCGTCTTACAATTGATTTTCCAGATAATATTGTTTATTAATGGCGGATTGGCCGTAATATCAGGAAGTATGACAATTGGATCTTTTTCAGTTCTTTTCCAATACTTTAATCAATTATTAGGACAAGTGGATGAAATCTTTTCTATTTTGTTTAACTTTGAGTCTTTTCGAGTTGCATACATGAGAATTGATCAATTGATGTCTATCCGGAATGAAGTAGACGGAGCAATAGTCATTCCTAATGTTGAAAATATACAAGTTCATAATTTCAATATTAGCTTGGAGGCACAAAATACTTTATTTTCAAAAGAACTTACATGTACTTTTAATAATCCTGGTTTTTATGTTATTAGAGGCAAAAATGGAATAGGAAAATCTACTTTTTTAAGGACGATAACTGGACTGTATACTTCTGCAAAAAAAGGGACAATTTTAATAAACAATATAAATATTGACTTAATAAATAAGGAAAAGTTGAGAGAAGATAATATGAGCTGTTTATTCCAAGATACGATTCTTCCAAATTGTCTTGTAAGAGAATATTTAGATATGTATGTAAATGAGAGTAACGAAAACTGTATTTCTGGTGATCAATATTTCCAAAAAGTATTTAGCTCTTCTCAATTTAATATAAAAAAAGTGTTAGATAAGAAAATGACTGAGCTTTCAACGGGTGAAATACAATTAGTAAAGCTTTACTCTGCTATTTTGAAAAAGAAAGCGCACTGCTTTTTACTAGACGAGCCACTAGCTAATATTTACCCTGAATTGCAATCAGATTTATTATGTTTATTGGAAAAAATTGCACAAACTAATCTAGTTATAATCATTAGTCATGACCTTGAAATTGAGGAAAAAGCTAAAAATATAAGGATAAGATAACTATGAAATCATATTTAATAATGCCGTAATTCAAAATAAAAATGGAATTAACTATCTTGCAGAAGCAAAATTAGTTTCTTTTTAAATGATTTATTAACAAAAAGTTTGCTTTAAAAAGCATTAAACAGGAAAAAATATACTTGTTGGTTCATTTGCATAAAATAGTTGAAGAAAACTGCAAAAAGTATAATTGGCTAAAATATTATCTATTACCTCTGGATTGAAAAATGTCCAGAGGTTTTTTCTTAGCCTTACAAATTCTAATAAATAATAGTAGAGCAGGAAAAATTAAGTTTGGTGCGTAGGCGACATTTTTAGCAAATATTGTCTTATAAAGTTCTTAGATATACATATATTATTGAGTTCTAAGTCCGATATCTTTATAAAACGTTGATTAAATATTTTACTAGTAGTTAATATCACAAGCTAATTTTAAGGTGCTTTTCCTAGTTTGTGCTAAGTTTAGTGTAAAGATAATAATTAAGAATGCTTAGTGCAGAGGACGCTATATATGAGTACAAGAAGAAAAAGTACAATGTTAGGTAGCAGCTTAACTGTGGCTACACTTAGCTTATTGCTCTTTACAAATAATAATGTGATTAAAGCCGATAGTTTGCCTGTTAACCAGACAAATAGCGAAGAGAGTTCAGACAAGAGCAATTCTGCCACTTCTAATACGCAAGAGCAGGTTAGCAAAAATACTGATAATCTAGGAAAACAAAGTGAACAGGTAAAATCTCAAACTGAACCGACTATTGTTAAAAGTGGTACGTGGGGTGAAAATGGTCCAAAATGGAGCTATGACAGCAGTGACTGCTTAAAGATTAACGGGGGTACAATTACCGGTGAAAATGATAGTAGTGGTGCTTTTGCTGATCAAGACATTTTAAAAAACGTCAAAAAAATCGAGTTTACAGATCAGATAAAATTGAACGGCGATTTTCAGTACTGGTTTAGATATGTAAAAGATACGCGGTTTGTGAATCTCACGGAAATAAGTGGATTAGATAAAGTAGATACTTCCCAAGTCACTAATATGCGAGGGATGTTCTACGCAAGCAAAATTAAAGCACTGGATTTGTCTAGCTGGGATACTTCTTCTGTAACAGATATGAGTTACATGTTTACTGATATGTTTGCAGATGGGGAAGATGGTCTGATAAACATTGGAGGTAAGTTTGGACAAAATTCAAAGAATGTTCAGGATATGACCTTCATGTTCAACGGCTGTGTGGGTTTGAGTAAAATTGAAGGAGTATCAAGCCTTAACACTAGTTCCGTAACTTCGATGAAAAATATGTTTCATGGTGCTTATAATTTAACTGAATTAGATTTAAGTCATTTCAATACTGAAAAAGTGACTAATATGGATGACATGCTAAGTTTTATGCTTAGTCTAGATTATTTAGATTTAAGTTCATTTGATACTACGAATGTTGTTAGCATGAAAAACATGCTGGCAAACGATGTTGTGGTAAAAGTTGCAGTTATGGATAATGGCAATGTCGTTACTCAGTTCCTTCCTGGTATCACAACGATAGTATTAGGCCCAAAAACTAAGTTAAAAAGTGAAGTGGCCTTAGGCCAGCCTGATCCTATTAAGTTGTCCAACAAGAGCGACTATATCGATAAATGGCGAATGGTGGGAAACGACAATGAACCGCAGCTTACCAGCAGTGAACTACTTCAAAAAGTTCAAGCTGGCACACTTAAGCCTGGCACCTATACTTGGAAAAAATTTGTACCATCATCAAACGGCAATGACAGTAATAATACAAGCACCGTTAATTCAGGACAAGGTCAAAGTCCAGTCCCAGAGATTGCACCTGATGATCACACTGATAAAGCAGCCGACAAGAATGAAGATAATCTAAGTAACACGCAAAAATACACTTTGATGCATAATGCTTATTTATACGACGATGCTGGCAAGCGTACTAATGGCGTCATTTTGGGTGTCGGTTCAGTTATTACAATTTATGGTGAAAAGACTATCAATGGGCGCGATTTTTATATTGTAATCGATAAAAATGACAATAATATGAAGTACTATGTTCGATTTGGTAATGTTCAGCCTGTTGTTAGAAAGCTAAAGCAAAACGCCTACCTTTATAATCAATATGGAGAAAAAACTAACAATACTGGCAAGCTCAAAAGGGGGCAAAGCATTAAAACGTATGGTTCACCTGTTCGTATTCGAGGCATTAAATACTACATTATTGCTAAAAACCGCTATGTCAAATTGAGCAACTTACTAGTAAATACTCAGAAAACTGCATCTACTTCTGAAACTGTATCAAAATCTTCGCAGATTTTTGATGGAAAACTGCTAATGCATAATGCCTATCTATATGGTAAAAATGGAACCCGCGCTAATTGTTTAATTCTTACTGCTGGATCAATAGTTAAAGTTGTCGGTAAAAAGATAAATAATGAAAGAAGCTATTATGAACTGTCAAATGGTTTGTATATTGCAGCGGGAAACATTGACGCAAAGCAATCTAATTTGAAACATAATGCATATCTTTATAATCAATATGGCAACCGAACAAAAACAAAAATAAAGAAAAACAAACTGGTAATGACTTATGGCTCACCTATTAGAATAAAGAATAAGGAATACTACATTGTAAATGTGAACAGCTTTATTAAAGAAAGCAACTTTGTAAGTCCCAAAAAGTGAATCTTACTAAGCAATGTTGTCATAAAAAGTAATCAGAGTATATTAAAAGGTCACAGTCCACAATTAAATTGTTGGAATGTGACCCTTTTGATTGAATAAATTAAGAGAGGTTAAATTATAAATTTAGAAGTAGCTTGAGCAGAGTATTTAAAACTATTTACTCAACTCAGCTTTTGTTTTTGAAACGAGCTTGTTGTCTGAAAAAACAAAAGTAACGCGATTACTATTGTTATCGGATTTTGATTTCGTTTTAGTTTGATAAAAAGCAATCTTGTTCTTTTTTCCCATTACGATGTTCTCGTTTAATGTATCGGGTTGACCATGTTTTTTAACCAGACTGGCATAAGAGCTATTTTCTTTAACTTTATTATATGATTTTAGAGTTAATTTACCAGCTGTTTTTTCCCACTTGAAATTAGTAATGGTCTTTGTTATTGCCTTTTTATTATAAAACTGAACAACAAGTGCTGCACTTGTTTTAGTCCAACCTATTGTTTTGATTTTTAGTCCGTTAACTAAAGTGGTTTTAGTGGACTTTGGTTTCCCTAAGAGTTCAGTGGTTTCAGTAATGGAGGCACCGCCGACACCCTTTTTAGAAATATCTCCAAGCTTAATTTCGTCATACTTTTCTTTAAAAGCTTTTTTCTGCAGTTCAGTCTTAGTGAGTGTGTTAGAATTGCTCGACTTGTTATTAGAAGAGCATCCACCTAATGCGATTGCTAAGAAGCTGACTCCAACAACTGATAGTACTTTTTTTATTTTGATCATTAAGATTTCCCTTCAAAAATATGCCATAGGTTTAGTGTCACTGGCGTTGTGGACAATAAAAAATACATGACCGTAGCTATTATATATGTATATTTAAACTTTTGGTAGGTGTTATTTTTTGCATCACTAAACCCGAGGTATTCTAATCATATTGTGTGCAGTAAGCGGGAATTTAGAATAAAACGATGATATTTGTTCTTTAGCAAAAATTTTTATACTTGGAAACTAAAGAAGTGGGAGATAACTGGTTTAAATTAGACTTGGAAAATTTCTAGGTATGGGGAACAAGTTGTGATATTATAATTGTATTAAAGAATAGAAAACGCTATTAGGAGAGTAATTATGAAGAAAATTGAAAGCTTAAAAATCAAGAAAAGCTCTGCTTTATTGACTGCCGCAGCTGCAGCAGCATTTGCTTTTGCTGGTGTTAATGGAACTAATGTTGTTAAAGCTGATGCTACCAATCCTGCTGCTACAGTAGTTAACGATGGAAGAACTGCTACAGTTGTTGCTCATTATCAAGATGAAGCAGGAAATAAGATTGCTGACGATCAAACTATTGCCGGCCATACACAAGTTAGCTACGGAACAATGCGTAAGGCAATTCCTGGATACACTTTAAAGGATTGGCAAGGACCAACTGAAGGTTACTTTGAAGACACACCTAAAGAGGTAATCTACATTTATACTAAGGACAATGGTTCAAATGAGACCAATGTAACTGACAATTCAGGACAAATTCAAAACCCAATTGAAAAGCCTGGTACAAGTTCTGATCAAAAGGATCCTAGCAAAGATAAGAAGGACCCAGCAGCTTCAACTGATACTGCCAAAAAAGATGAGAACAAGAGTGACAATGTAAATACAGCAGCTAAATCGGCTGTTTTGCCACAAACTGGTTCTGATAAGACTAATTCTTTGGCGACGTTATTAGCAGGTGTTTCTGCCGTTGCAGTTTCATTCTTAGGAATGGTTGTAGCATTTAAAAAGCGTATCTAGTCTGTTAAGTAGCAAAATATTTGTATAATTGGATAACATTTAGATACACGATTTGGATTTAACCGAATCGTGTATTTTAGTTTGCTCAAAAATGTAATTACTATGTTGCATCCGGATTAGCAGATTTCACAAACCATTAGCATATTTGCTCATGAAAAAAGAGCTCCAAATAGCCAGATTGAAGTCCAACTATTATGAAGCTCTTTTATTTTGTTTTATTAATCGTCTATTTCATTGTTTGCAATAACATTTTTATACCAATTAAATGATTTCTTTTTGTATCTGTTATAAGTTCCAGTACCATCGTCATTTTTATCAACATAGATAAAGCCATAGCGTTTAGTCATTTCACCTGTACTTGCTGATACAAGATCAATACAGCCCCAAGGGGTGTAGCCAACTAAGTTAACGCCGTCATCAATTGCTTTAGCCATTTCAACAATATGATCATGAAGATAATCAATCCGATAATCATCTTCGACAGTATATTGACCATCTTTTTCAACTAGTTGATCTGCTGCTCCCAGTCCATTCTCAACAACCATTAGTGGAATTTCATAACGTTCGTATATTTGATTTAGTGCTGTTCGAAGGCCAACAGGATCGATTTCCCACCCCCAAGCACTACGTTCAACATATGGATTTTTAACACCGTTAAAGAAGTTACCAGCTGCTTTTTCAGCATCGTCTTGGGTAACAGTGACAGTAGATGACTGATAATAAGAAAAAGTATAAAAATCAACTTTTCCTTTTTGTAACAATTTTAAATCATCGTCAGTGATATCTAACTTAAGATTATGGTCATTCCAGAACTTTTGCGCAAAGTAAGGATATTTTCCCTTAACCTGCACGTCACCACAGTAAAAATTATTGATTTCAGTCATATATTGAGCATAGCGAACATCGTCAGGATGGCTTGTTAGAGGATAGATCATGCGGTAGGCCATCATGCAGCCCATTTTTAATGAAGAATCATAATGATGTGCCCAATCAACAATTTCGGCGCTCGCTAAGAACTGATAATGTAGTGCTTGATAACGTAGTTGGGTAGAGTCTTCCTCAGTATTATTGAAGACCTCTGAATCACCTAAGTACATTCCGCCACCCATATACGCTCCAAGCGGTTTGGCAAGCATGTTGATTTCATTAAATGTAAGCCAATATTTAACATCTTTGTGATAGCGTTTGATTACAGTCTTAGCAAATTTAACATACTGGGGAATCATTTTACGAGAGGCCCAAGCATTGAACTCTTGTGTTAATCCAATGGGATTTTCAAAATGTGAGATGGTTACTAGCGGTTCAATATGATATTTTTCCAATTCAGCAATTAAGTTATCATAAAATTCCAGACCTTTTTCATTAGGCTCGCTTTCTAAACCATTAGGGTAAATTCTTGACCAAGCAATTGAAAAGCGGTATGTTTTGAAACCCATTTCGGCAAATAACTTAACATCTTCTTTGTAATGATGATAGTGATCAACGGCCATATGATTAGGGTAGGGGGTGTTGTCTTCGATTTGACGTGTGATTCTTCGCGGCGTCTGATGATCACCACCAGTAAGTAAATCCATCGTGGATAACCCCTTACCGTCTTCATTATAGGCACCCTCAAGTTGATTAGCGGCTGTTGCTCCGCCCCATAAAAATTCTTTAGGAAACGAATAAGTTTTACTCATTATCATCTTGTCCTTTAATTCTAGTGCTGAAGATTCGATCATCAACAGTTACTTGATCTACTGAGTCATAATTTAACTGGTTGTCAGGTTTATTGAGTGCAATTATTAAAACAGTCGGATCATATCCTGCTTGCTTAATTTTAGTAAAGTCAACTTGAACCAAAGGATCTCCCTGTTTTACTTCTTGTTGTTCTTTAACTTGGACGTCAAAACCTTCGCCCTTTAAGTTAACTGTGTTAATTCCAATATGAATCAGATATTCATTACCATTATCTGACGTGATTCCAATTGCATGCCCAGTTTGATAGGTCATAGTAACTTTACCGGCTAGGGGAGAAACAATTAGATCAGTTTCAGGGTCAATCCCACGACCTGAACCAAGCGATCCACTTGCGAACACTTCATCGTTAACTTGATCTAGAGGAATAACTTTACCATCAACTGGAGCGTTAACAGCTTCAAATTCAGCGTAATTTTCAGTATTAGATGAATTTAATGTATCTGATGTTTTTGAAGCACTTGAATCATTTTTTTCAACTTTTGCGAGTATAAAGGTGAAGATAAAACCTAAAATAAAGGCAATAACTGCAGTAATGATTGCATTTAAGAAGTTACCTGGTTTACCAACAAAGTTAACAATGGTGAAAATACCAGGTGAACCGAATGAATATCTAACAACTTGAGTGATACCAGCGTAAAAGCCAGCTAATCCACCAGCTGCCATAACAGCGTAAATTGCTCGTTGGTATTTTAAGGTAACACCGTAAAGAGCAGGTTCAGTGATTCCTGATAGGGCAGTTACACCAGCAGAAAGTGCTAATTGGCGATTTTGTGAACGTTTATCTTTTAAGGCAATGGCAAATGAACAGCCAGCTTGAGCGATATTCGAAGCTAGCATACCAGGCCCAAGAATATTCTCGCTTCTTGCGGGACTAGCAATACCTAAAGATGCTATTGGCATCAGGGCAACATGCATTCCAACCATAACTAGAAGAGGTGAGAAAGCACCCATTAAAGTTGGAACCAGCCAAGGAGCATATTTGTTCAAACTATTGATTAATAATGCTAATAAGTCACCTAACCATGAACCGATTGGTCCAATGACAATTAAAGCAAGAGGAGCCATGATGATAAAAATCAAAAGTGGCTTAAGCATTGTTTTAATGACGTTAGGGGAGACTTTTTCAGCGAATTTTTCAACGTAGGATTGAATCCAAACACATAAAATGATTGGAATAACAGTGCTACTGTATGTAGCTAAAGTTATTGGTGCTCCAAACAGAGTTACTGGTTTGCCTGCAGCAACTAACGCTGCCCAGTTGGGATGTAAAAGCACACCTGCAATAGCAATTGACAAAAACTTATTTGTCTTAAAGTGTTCTGCAGCACTAACTGCCAGCATCATCGGCAGGAAGTAAAAGACGGCATCAGCCATAAAGCTCAAAATAGCATAGTTCTGGGACTTGACTGAAATTAGATTAAAAGTAGTTAAAAGTGAAATAACCACTTTAAACATACCGCCAGCAATTAAAGGCGTGATGATTGGGGCCATAATTGTAACGATAACATTAATTAAGTTTCTGAAAAAGCCAACTTTTTCCTTATCAGGTGAAGGTTCCGAAGAACTATCACTAGAAATGTGATAATCAGTTTCAATCTGTTTAAAGTACTCACCAACTTTTGCGCCAATGATAACTTGTGATTCTTCACCAGCTTGAACAGCCCCCAAGATTTCAGGTTGTTGCTTTAAAAATTCGGCATTAAATTTACTTTTATCCTTTAATGTGAAGCGTATTCTCGTTGCACAATGATAAAAGCTAGAAATGTTATCGGGACCGCCAACATTTTTGACGATCATATCGGTAACTTCTTTGTTACTTCTCATTTGTTCTTTTCCTTTCAATACACGGTCACACGGTGGATATGAATAATTAAATAAGCAAGTTCTTCTTTAGTAATAGGCTTACTGTAAATAATTTCAATTGTTTGCTTAAGCTTCATGGCAATTTTGCTAGCCTCAGGATAGAGATTCATCACTTGTTCTAGTAATTCTGGATCATCTGAGAGCATCTGATGACTGATATATCTTTCAGCAAAAAACTTAATATGAGTAACGAAACGTTCATAGTTTAAACCTTCAGTTGCCAGATTACCGTGACAAAGAACGCGCAAGGTTTGCAAGATATTATCAATTAGGCGAGAAACTTCAAGTACATTACTGCTTTCCTGCTTACTGGAAGCATTAATAATGTGAAAAGCAATGTTAGCAGCTTCTTCTTGCGGCAATTTTACGCCTAAATTGTCTTCGATAATATCAAGTGCATGCAATCCCACTTTGAACTCAGGCCGATAATAAGTTTTCATTTCCAAATATATACGGTTGCCTAACGATAAATTGTTTTGCAAACGTTGAATTGCAAAATATAAATGGTCGGACAAGGCATAATAAATACTTGCATCAAGTTTTTCGTGCAGACTTCGCTCTGCATATTCAACTATTTCAGTTGTTGTTTCAATGATTTTTGCTGGAATTTTTTGTAGTGACTGAACGAGCTCGTTTTGTTTGGTGTCATCAACCGGAATGTACTTCCGACTAATTTTTTCTTCAGGCACTTCGCTGCCAACTTTGGCGTGGTAGCCAATCCCTTTACCAAAAGCAATATATTCATTTCCATCGTGATCAATAATTACAACATTAACATTTAGTATCTTTTTAATTTTATTCATTCTTGTACCCATCAAAAAATGCAGACAGGACGACAAAAATAACTAATACTTAAAAAAGCAAAATGTTAGTTATCAATGTAGTCTTGCCTGCATTACCAGTAACATGCGCTATCATTAACTCTTTTAAAGTTAACAAAAAAATTATTTTTTTGCAAGCGCTATCTTTAAAAACTTTACAAAAATAGTTTTTAGCTGTTAATTATGTCAATTACATGCCAGCCTTAATTATCTTTTTCTCTGCCATTGTCTTGCGGAGTGAAAGAAGGGCAGTGTAGGTAGATAAAATGTAAACCTTTTTAGTTGGAAGCTTGGCAATTTCTTCAATTACTGCTTCGTTATCCGGACAGGTAGTCATTTGTTCTGGTGAAAAGCCAGCAACTTCTAAGCGAAATCCCATGTCATGCCAACGCTGTCCACCAACTAGAATTTGTTTAATTTGCTCGTGATTCAAATCTTCAAACTGACCATCCCAAATCCATGAAGTATCAATTCCATCAGCGTGATTAGCATTAAGTAGGGTAACTAGAGAATAGTCATCCTTTTCGGTGTTAAGCATATGTAAAACTTCGTCTAGACCAACTGGATTTTTAACCAAAATGAGATCAATGTCCTTATCAGCGTATTGAATTAACTCTTGGCGACCAAAAACGCGTTTGTTTTTGGCAAAGGCACTAGCAATTTCTTCATCGTCAAGATCAAAATGACGTGCGACAGAATAGGCTGCTAAGGCATTGTAAATGTTATATGTTCCACCAATATTGATGTGATAATCTTTGGTTCCCATTCGAAAGCTAAGATGATTTGGATCCTGATCGATAATCTCACTGACTGAATATGTTAACTCCGGACGGCGATAGCCACAGTTGGGGCAGAAAAAATCGCCTAAGTTAGCGTAAATTCGGTCATGGTAGTGTAATATATGATCGCATTCAGAGCAAAGGACACCGTCAGTATTAACTGGAGCTTTAACATCATTTTGTGAATGATCACTCGGAAGTTTGAAGCCATAAAAAATTTTAGGGTTTGGCAGATCAACTGATGAAAAAATACTAGCATCACCGTTCGCGATGATGGTTGCATCAGGAGCTAACTTAATACCTTCAATAATCTTATTATAGGTAGTATAAATTTCGCCGTAGCGATCCATTTGATCACGAAAGATATTAGTTAAAACAAAAACACTCGGCTTAACTAGTTTAGTAACCATTTTGACGTTGGCTTCATCAACTTCTAAAACAGCAATAGGGCGCTTTGCTTTGCTCTTTTTATTTGCTAAAAAAGCAGTAACAATTCCTTGCTGCATGTTAGAACCAGACGGATTTGTCAAAACCTCGCCGTATTTTTCTCGTAAGGCTTCAACTATCAATGCAGTGGTCATGGTCTTACCATTTGTCCCGGTTACAATAACTGTTTCGTAATTTTGAGCAAGTGTGTTCAAAATATCTGGATCAAGTTTCATTGCAATTTTTCCTGGGAAACTAGTTCCACCTTTTAGTACATTATGAAGAAACCAGTAACTTGATTTTCCGGCAAATTTGGCAACATCAGATTTTAGATTCATGTTTATCCCTCGCTTTAAAATCTGTAACAACTATAGCATAGCACGCAAACGAAAACGAGTTTTTAACTACTATTTTAACTGCACTTATTTTGATTTTCATCTATACTAGATAAAGTCAGGTGGATATAATTATACAAAGGAGCAAAAATGGCACAATTATTTTTTCACTACGGCACGATGAGTAGTGGTAAAACGCTTGAAATTCTGAAAGACGCACATAACTATGAGGCTCAGGGTCGAAAAATTGTGCTGATGACAAGTGGTGTAGATAATCGGAGTGGGGTAGGAACTGTTGCTTCGAGGATAGGTCTTCATCGTAAGGCTATTCCAATTGAGCATGACATGGATATTTTTGCTTATATCGAAAAAATCAATGATCAGGAAAAAGAGCTTGGTGATGGTCCAATTGCTTGCGTTTTTGTTGATGAAGCACAGTTTTTGGAGCGGCACCATGTTTTTGAGTGTGCTAGAATTGTTGACGAATTAGGCATACCAGTAATGGCTTTTGGACTAAAAAATGATTTTCAGAATAACCTATTTGAAGGTTCAAAAAACCTGTTGATTGTTGCTGATAAAATCAACGAAATAAAAACCATTTGCCACTATTGTGGACGTAAGGCTACAATGAACTTGCGTATTCACGAAGGGAAACCAGTTTATGAAGGTGAGCAGGTCCAAATTGGTGGTGATGAAAGTTACTATCCGGTTTGTCGTTTTCATTATTTTCACCCAAATGAACAAAGATAGAGAGGGACTGATAAAATATGGATAAAATTATGGCACAGCTTGAAGGACTTGTGGCTCATTATGATGAATTGCAAGAAATGATGGCAGATCCAGAGGTTATCAACGATACCAAACGGTATATGGAAATTTCCAAAGAAGCATCTGACTTACATGATGTTGTAGAAAAATATCAAAAATACAAAGCAGATAAAAAAGAAATAAAAGATAATAACGAAATTATTTCAAGTGAAAGTGACTCTGATTTAGTTGATATGGCTAAAGAAGAAAACAGTAGTCTGGAGCAGGAAATAGTTGATTTGGAGGATGAAATCAAAATTTTAATGCTTCCTAAAGATCCTAACGATGATAAAGATATCATTATGGAAATCAGAGGTGCTGCTGGTGGTGATGAAGCATCACTTTTTGCTGGTGACTTACTCAGAATGTATGAAAAGTATGCTGAACGGCAAAATTGGCAGGTCTCCATTGTTGATAGTGAACCTACTGAAGTTGGTGGCTATAAGCGTGTTGCAATTATGATTACGGGTGACAAAGTTTATTCTAAATTAAAGTATGAAAATGGGGCACACCGTGTACAACGTATTCCTGTAACTGAATCTCAAGGACGAGTACATACTTCAACTGCGACTGTTGCTGTAATGCCAGAATATGAGCAAGTTGATTTTGAGCTTGATCCAAAAGATATCAGAGTTGATGTTTACCGTGCTAGTGGTGCTGGTGGTCAGCACATTAACAAGACTTCAAGTGCTGTTAGAATGACCCACTTGCCTACTGGAATTGTGGTGGCAATGCAGGATCAACGTAGTCAGCAACAAAACCGGGAAAAAGCAATGCAAATTTTAACCTCACGTGTTTATGATTACTATGAAAGTGAAAATCGTGATCAATATGACGAAAAGAGGAAAAATGCGGTTGGCACTGGGGATCGTTCTGAAAGAATTAGAACCTATAACTATCCGCAAAACCGTGTAACTGACCACCGAATTGGTCTAACACTCAACAAGTTAGATCGAATTATGAATGGTGAGTTGGACGAAGTCATTGATGCATTGATTTTATATAACCAAACTAAGCAATTAGAGGAGTTGGCTGATCAGAATGGCTAAAATTGCTACTTTGAAGGACTTAAGTATTTGGGCAACCGAAACGGCTGCCAAACAGCGTCAAGAAGACGTTGATTTTCTTTTGGCTGAAAGACTTGGATTAAGTCCAAGCGAATTTGAGTTAAAACAAGAAATGGTACTAACTGACGCTCAAATTAAACAAGCCCAAAAAGATGTCAAAAAACTTGCTAAAGGAATTTCACCTCAGTACATTTTGGGTTATTCATGGTTTTATGGTTATAAGATATTAGTTGAGCAAGGTGTTTTAATTCCGCGTTTTGAGACAGAAGAACTAGTTGCTTGGACGCTTGAAAAACTAAAAAGCGGTGAGACTGTACTTGATTTGGGTACTGGTTCAGGCTGTATTACTGTAGCCTTAGCAAAAGAAGCAGCAAAAAAAGGAATTACAGATTTAAATTTGTTCGCTTCTGATGTGACAGATGCTGCTTTAAGAACAGCGGAAGAAAACTTCTTAGTCTATGATTTAGATGTCACTGTGCGCAAAGCTAACGTTTTAATTGGATTAGAAAAGTTCGATAAGATAATTTCTAATCCGCCATATATCAAAGAATCCGAAAAAGATGTGATGGATCAAAATGTTTTACAAAATGAACCTAAGGAGGCATTATTTGGTGGTAAAAGTGGTATTGCCTTTTATCAAAAATTTGCCAAGCAGGTACGTGAGCATTTGAACCCAGGTGGCGAATTCTTTTTAGAATTTGGCTTTAGTGAAAAACAGCAATTACAAGAAATGTTTGCCAAAGAATTACCTGATTTTACAATTGAATTTAAGGATGATATGGCAAATAAACCACGAATGATATTTGGGAAGTGGAATAAGTAATGGAAACGAAAATTTTTCAGCAAGACCAAATTGACGAGGCCGTTAAACTTTTAGCAGCTGGTAAATTAGTGGCTTTTCCGACCGAAACAGTTTATGGTCTTGGCGCTATCGCAACTAATGAAAAGGCTGTGAAGAGTGTTTATGCCGCCAAGGGAAGACCTAGTGATAATCCATTAATTGTAACTGTTTCAGATGAAGCAATGGTTTCGGATTATGCGAAAGAAATTCCTGAACGTGCGCAAAAATTAATGAAGCATTTTTGGCCGGGTCCGCTGACCATTTTGCTTTTTGTTAAACCTAGTGCTTTGCCAAAAGCTGTTACTGGTGGGTTAGATACTGTAGCTTTTCGTTGCCCAGATGATAAGTTGACACACGATTTGATTTCTAAACTGGGCTATCCAATAGTTGGGCCTTCTGCGAATACTTCTACTAAACCAAGTCCAACCACTGCACAGCACGTTTATCATGATTTAAATGGTAAAATTGCGGGCATAATCGATGGTGGGCCAACCAGAGTAGGTTTGGAATCAACCATTATTGATTTGTCCGTCGAAACGCCAGTTGTCTTACGGCCTGGTGAAATTACGCCACAAGAGCTAAGCGAAGTACTTGGTGAAAAGGTCTTGATTAACAGTGGGCAAGTAGAAGACCAAGGTGTACCAAAGGCTCCGGGGATGAAGTATCGTCATTATGCTCCAAGTGAACCAGTAATAATTGTCGATGACACGAGTGATTTTGCAAAAATTGAGTTTAATGAGCATACTGGCGTAGCAGCTTTAGATTCTGTTTTAGTTGGGTTGAATGTACCAGAGCAAAATAAGTTCAGTTTGGGTAAAAATCTGGTAGATGCTGATCATAACTTATTTGGTGCATTGCGCTATTTTGATGATAAGCAGTCAATTGATCAAATTTATGTTCAAGGCTTTAGTGGTAGCGAGGCCACCTTGGCATATATGAACCGCTTAAATAAGGCTGCGGCTGAGAACCATTTTCATGTAAAGTGAAAAAATAAAGCAAAGGGCTTTAAACCCTCTGCTTTTTTGATTAAAATAAGCGAGAAAGTATATTTGTTTTATAGGAGGAAAAGAATGGGTAAATTTACAGTGTTAGATCATCCGTTGATTCAACACAAGTTAACAATCATTAGACGTAAGGAAACAAGCTCCAATGAGTTTCGTCAAATTGTTGGTGAGATTGGCGGATTGATGACATATGAAATTACTAGGGATTTACCACTAAAGGATGTTGAAATCGAAACACCAATGGGTAAAACAACGCAAAAGGAAATAGCTGGTAAAAAGATGACGATTGTTCCTATTTTGCGCGCAGGTATTGGTATGCTCAATGGAGTGATGGAAATGATTCCTTCAGCTAAAGTTGGTGTTATTGGGATGTACCGTGATGAAGAAACATTAGAACCACACGAGTACTTCTGCAAGATGCCTAAGGATGTAGCAGACCGTGAGTGTTTAGTGGTTGACCCAATGCTTGCAACTGGTGGTTCGGCTAATATGGCTATTGGCGCCTTGAAAAAACGTGGTGTCAAAGATATTAAACTTGCCGTTTTAGTTGCTGCACCTGAAGGAGTAAAAGCTATTCAGGAAGAAAATCCTGATGTAGACATTTATGCCGCAGCAGAAGACGAGAAGCTATTACCAAATGGCTATATCACTCCAGGTCTGGGTGATGCCGGTGACCGCTTGTTTGGCACTAAATAGCCATGTTTTACAAATAGTATACGGAATTCGCTTACAATTTTTCACAAAAGGTTTGTTTGGTGTTAATATTGTAGGAGTGTTCGATAAACTGGGCACAAGAAGGGAGGTCACGAAGTAATGGAGAAATCATTTGTTTTTAAATTTTTGGGTTTAAACTTTGATCTCACTGGGATGATTGGCTCAACTTTAATGGCTGCAGTGGTTTTATTTGTCTGCATTTGGCTCTCACGCAAAGTTGAATTGAGACCGAACAAGAAGCAAAATGTGATTGAATATTTATTGGATTTCACTGATGGCATTGTTAAAGATAATGTCAGTGATCCTGATGCACGTAAGCATCTATCACTTTATGCTTTTGTTTTGTTCCTATTTATCTTTTGCATGAATCAATTGGGACTCTTCTTAGAAGTCAAAGTTGGTGACAATATGTTTGTTAAGTCACCAACAGCTGATCCAGTAACGACGATGTCGTTTGCAATGATGACCTTGCTTCTATCATTCACATTTGGAATGCAAAAATTTGGCGTGGGTGGCTATTGGCGCAATTATGCAGAGCCAGTTAGCTTTTTGTTCCCAATCAATATGATTGAGGAAATAACTAACTTTTTGACTTTGTCTTTACGTTTATACGGCAACATTTATGCTGGGGAAGTTCTATTGACATTGATTGGAAATAGCTTAGCTCCTAGCTTTGGTATTACAACTATGGTTTTAGCTGCCCCACTTGCGATGATTTGGCAAGGTTTCTCTGTCTTCATTGGCTCTATCCAGGCATATGTTTTCGTAACCCTATCAATGGTTTATATTGGTAAGAAAGTTACAAAAGAATAATTTTTCGGAGGTTTAAATATGTCACAAGCATTTAAATATATTTCTGCAGCGTTAGCCGCTGGTATTGCCGCTTTAGCTGCTTCTTGGGGTAACGGTAAAGTTATTACTAAGACTGTCGAAAGTATGGCTCGTCAACCTGAAAGTGCAGGTAACTTGAGATCAACAATGTTCATCGGTGTTGGTTTGATTGAAGCTGTTCCAATTTTGGCAATTGTTGTTGCTTTTCTGATTCTCTTCCTTTAATTTTTAAAAGTAATTAAGTTGAAAAGAGAGAAGGGCAGTAAATGACATTTCAAACTTTATTTGCAGCCTCATCAGGTCATATTTACATTGGTAATACCATTTGGTATTTAATTGTTTTTGCAATTTTGCTTGTCTTGGTTAAGCACTATGCTTGGGGACCAGTTTCCGAAATGATGGAAAAAAGACGGCAAAAAATAATTAGCGATTTAGATTCAGCTGCAGACAACCGCAAAAAAGCCGAAGTTTTGGCTAATGAACGTGAAGCTGCCTTGAAAAATTCAAGACAAGAAGCAACACAAATTCTCTCTGATGCAAAAGCTAATGCGCAGAAGACAAGTAGTCAAATCGTAGCTGAGGCAAACGATGACGCTGCTTCGATTCATGAAAAGGCGAAAGCAGATGCTGCACAAGCCAAAGCAGATGCATTAGATGAAGCACGTGCGCAGGTAGCTGATATATCAGTTACAATTGCTGAAAAGGTAATTGCTAAAAACCTATCTGCTGATGATCAAAAAGATTTGGTTGATCAGTTTATTAAGGGGCTGAATAAATAATGGCCTTAAGTAGAGAAGAAATTGTTGCACGTTATGGAAATGCGCTATTTAATTATGCGCAGGACATGAACGCTTTGGATACTGTTAAAGAAGAATTATGTGAATTAAGAAAAGCCGTTTGTACAAATCCACAGATCCTTAGTGTTTTTAGTGATCCAATTTTAAACAGTGATGAAAAGAAAAAATCGTTGTCAGCAATTGAACAGGACTTCAGTACTGAGGTTCAAACTTTTTTAAATTTGCTGCTAGATTATAATCATTTTCTTGAACTTGTTGATATTATCGATTTCTTTAATAAATTGTATAATGACAGCAAAAAAATAATGGTTGGAACTGCAATAACTGCGGTTAAACTCGATGAAGATCAATTAAGTGCTCTAGGAGATAGCTATGCTAAAAAATTTGGTTTAGCTAGTGTTACTCTAGAAAATAAAGTTGATCCTGAGATAATCGGCGGTGTAATTCTAAAAGTTGGCGATTGCGTTATCGACGGTTCAGTAAAGAACAAACTGAAAAAGATTCGTGCGCAGTTAATTAGTAAAGATTAAAAGAGGTGAAACCATTGAGCATTAAAGCAGAAGAAATTAGCTCTTTAATCAAGCAACAGCTTGAACACTATGATGACAAACTCGACATTAATGAGGTTGGGGTTGTAACTTACATAGGTGATGGTATCGCCCGGGCTCACGGATTGGACAATGTTCTATCTAATGAACTGTTGGAATTTGACAACGGTTCGTATGGTATTGCTCAAAACCTTGAGTCAAATGATGTTGGTATCATTATCTTGGGTAACTTTGATGATATTCGCGAAGGTGACCAAGTAAAGAGAACCGGTGAAATCATGCGTGTGCCAGTTGGCGAAGAACTGATTGGTCGTGTAGTTAATCCTCTGGGTCAGCCAGTTGACGGACTTGGTGAAATTAAAACCACTAAGACTCGTCCAATTGAAGATGCTGCACCTGGAGTTATGCAACGACAATCAGTTAATCAACCACTTCAAACTGGTATTAAAGCAATCGATGCATTGGTTCCAATTGGTCGAGGTCAGCGTGAATTAATCATTGGTGACCGTAAAACTGGTAAAACAAGCTTGGCTGTTGATACTATTTTGAATCAAAAAGGACAAGATGTAATTTGTATTTATGTCTTTATTGGTCAAAAAGAGTCAACTGTTAGAACGCAAGTAGAAACTTTGAAACGCTTTGGCGCAATGGATTATACAATTGTTGTCGAAGCTGGACCAAGTGAACCGGCCCCAATGCTTTATATAGCGCCATATGCTGGTACAGCAATGGGTGAAGAATTTATGTACAACGGTAAGGATGTTTTAGTCATTTTTGATGATTTATCCAAACAAGCCGTTGCTTATCGTGAACTCTCTTTGCTCCTCCGTCGTCCGCCTGGTCGTGAAGCTTATCCTGGTGACGTTTTCTATCTGCATTCCCGTCTGTTGGAGCGTAGTGCGAAGTTGAGTGATGAACTTGGTGGAGGTTCAATGACTGCCATTCCGTTTATCCAAACTGAAGCGGGAGATATTTCAGCGTATATTCCAACCAACGTAATTTCGATTACGGATGGTCAGATTTTCTTGCAAAGTGATTTGTTCTTTGCAGGAACTCGTCCAGCTATTGACGCTGGTAATTCTGTTTCCCGTGTTGGTGGTAGCGCTCAGATAAAAGCAATGAAAAAAGTTGCCGGTACGTTACGTACTGATTTGGCAGCTTATCATGAATTAGAGAGTTTCGCTCAATTTGGCAGTGATTTGGATCAGGCAACCCAGGCTAAATTAAACCGTGGTCGCAGAGTTGTTGAAGTTTTAAAGCAACCATTACATGACCCAATTCCAGTTGAAAAGCAAGTTGTCTTACTATACTCACTGACTCATGGCTATTTGGATTCTGTTCCTGTTGAAGATATCGGTCGATTTGAAAAAGAATTGTATGATAACTTTGATAGTCAACATTCAGACTTATTGGATCACATCCGTGAGACAGGTGAACTGCCGGATGAAAGTGAGTTAAAGACTGCAATTTCTAAATTTGCAGATAGTTTTTCACCAAGTAATAAATAGGAGGTAGCTTATGCCTGCATCTTTACTTGAGTTGAAGAAGAAAATTGCTTCAGTTAAGCAAACTGGTAAAATCACAGAAGCAATGAGAATGGTTTCTGCATCAAAACTAAATCAAACAGAAAAAAGAGATGAAGGATATACGGTTTATAATGACCATGTTCGACAAACTCTTTCGCGTTTGATGAGTGCGCAAGTGATTAGTCACTTGCACAAAGAAAATGTTGCAATCGATGAAGACAGCATCAGTAAGATTGACTATGAAAATGTTTTTGGCCTAGGTGTCATTTCAGACATGGTTCAAGCTCGTAAAGAAGTAAAGTCTACTGGTTATCTTGTAGTTACAGGTGATCGAGGACTTGTTGGATCATATAATAGTGCCGTCATTAAAAATATGATGGGCTTAGCTGAAGATGCAAAAGCAGAAAATAAAGACATTAAAATTCTTGCTGTTGGCTCTGTAGGAGCTGAATTTTTCAAGAAAAACAATTTGAATGTTGTTTATGAAAATGCTGCAATTTCTGATGTGCCAACTTTTGATGAAGTTTTACCAATTGTTTCAACTGCAATCAAAATGTACTTAAACGGAGTTTATGATGAGCTATACGTTTGTTATACGCACCACATAAACTCTTTATCATCAGCATTTCGTGTTGAAAAAATGCTTCCTATTGTTGATATCGATATCGGCCTTAAAGAAGCAAAAGAACACCGAGATCTAGAATATGATATTGAGCCAGACATTAATACTGTGTTGACTACACTAATTCCTCAATATGCCCGTTCAACTATTTATGGGGCAATTCTGGATGCAAAAACTGCAGAACATGCTAGTTCAATGACAGCAATGCAGAGTGCAACCGATAACGTAAATGACTTGGTTTCAAGTTTAACTACAAAATTAAACCGTGCAAGACAAGCTGAGATCACTACTGAAATTACCGAAATTGTCAGTGGTGCAAATGCTTTGAAATAATTAAGAGAAAAGGAGGTAGATGTTTTGAGTGAAGGTGAAGTTGTTCAAGTAATCGGCCCTGTAGTCGATGTGAAATTTCCACTTGACAAAAACCTACCTGATATTAACAATGCTTTGCGCGTCGTTAAATCGGATGATGAATCAATTGTTCTTGAAGTTACACTTGAACTCGGTGACGGGGTATTAAGAACAATTGCGATGGAATCTACCAACGGACTCCGGCGCGGAATGAAGGTCCAAGATACTGGAGGTCCTATTTCAGTACCTGTTGGTTCTGATACCTTAGGACGTGTTTTTAACGTTTTAGGTGAACCAATCGATAATGGTCCAAAATTTGATAAGGATCATCCTCGTAACAGTATCCATCGAAATGCACCAAAATATGATGAATTAACTACCAGCCAAGAAATTCTGGAAACAGGGATTAAGGTTATTGATTTACTTGAACCTTATGTTCGTGGTGGTAAGGTTGGTTTGTTTGGTGGTGCCGGAGTTGGTAAGACTACTATTATCCAAGAGTTAATTCACAATATTGCTCAAGAGCATGGTGGTATTTCGGTCTTTACTGGTGTTGGTGAAAGAACACGTGAAGGTAATGACCTTTACTTTGAAATGAAGGCATCTGGTGTTTTAAGCAAAACAGCGATGGTCTTTGGTCAAATGAATGAGCCGCCTGGTGCCAGAATGCGTGTAGCTTTAACTGGATTAACCCTAGCTGAGTACTTTAGAGATGTTGAAGGACAAGACGTTTTGCTCTTTATCGACAACATTTTCCGGTTTACTCAAGCTGGTTCTGAGGTTTCAGCTCTGTTAGGAAGAATGCCTAGTGCCGTTGGTTATCAACCAACACTTGCAACTGAAATGGGTCAATTGCAAGAAAGAATCACTTCAACTAAGAAGGGTTCAATTACTTCAATTCAAGCCGTTTATGTTCCTGCCGATGACTATACCGACCCAGCCCCAGCTACAACTTTTGCTCACCTTGATGCTACAACCAACTTGGAACGTAGCTTAGTTGAGCAGGGTATTTATCCAGCCGTTGATCCATTGGAATCAACTTCTAGTGCGTTGGATCCTGAAGTAGTTGGTCAAGAACATTACGAAGTTGCTACACGTGTACAGCACATTTTGCAACGCTACCACGAATTACAAGACATTATCTCAGTGTTGGGTATGGATGAATTATCTGATGAAGAGAAGGTAATTGTTAGTCGTGCCCGTAAGATTCAGTTCTTTTTATCCCAAAACTTCTTTGTTGCTGAACAATTTACTGGTGTACCTGGTTCATATGTTCCAATCAAAGAGACAATTAAAGGCTTTAAGATGATTTTGGATGGTCATTTAGACGATTTACCAGAAGATGCTTTCCGTAGCGTGGGTCCTATCGAAGATGTTTTGAAAAAAGCTCAAGATATGGGTGTAACCGCCAGTGATCCTGAAGCAAAAGCATTATTAGAAAAGTAGGGTGATGTCAAATGGCAGATCCAGAAAAACTTTTCATGGTAAATGTTGTAACACCTGATGGCGTAGTTTTTTCTCATCATTGTAGTATTGTTGAGATGCGTGCAATCGATGGACAACGCTCAATCATGTATAATCACTTGCCTATTTTAACTCCACTTTCAATTGGTGAAATTAGGGTTAAAAGAAGTCGTGAGATGAATGAAGTTGTTAATCACATAGCAGTAAGCGGTGGTTACTTTGAGTTTTCTGATAATGTAGCAACGATTATTGCTGATAGTGCGGAACGTTCAAATAAAATTGATGTGTCTCGTGCTGAAGCAGCTCGAAAGCGTGCTCAAGATGCTTTGAAGGAAGCAAAAGCAACGCATGATCAAAGATCGCTCGAAAGAGCACAAGTTGCATTGAGAAGGGCTGTCAACCGGATTAGTGTTTACAATTCAGGTAAATAGTATTAAAGTTTAACGGATACACAAAAGCGTGTATCCGTTTTTTATTTGACTAAAGAAAAGTGGGAAATTAAATGTTTCAACTTGGTGTTCATGCTCTGATCAGTATTATTATTTACCTGATAACAATAGGGCTATCATTTCAAATTATGAAGAGTGTCAGAATCGAAAAAATCATCAGAACTAATAAGGTTTTTGAAGCGCAATTGCTACTGATTTTTGCGGCAATTGCGCTAGGCTTTTTAGTAGGGAACTTTTTCATTACGCTGATAGATACTTCTTTACAATTAAGTAATTTCTTTTAAGACTTGTTAAAACGCCTGAAGAGTGCAGCAAACTAGCTTTCTTTATGGTAAAATGTACAATGAATATTTATGGAGGATTATCGTGGCACGAGATATAGGAATTGATTTAGGGACAGCCAACGTGCTCATTAACGTTTCTGGTAAGGGAATCGTTTTGAATGAACCATCAGTAGTTGCTGTCAATACAAGTACAAATAAAGTAGTAGCTGTTGGAACTGAAGCATACAAAATGGTAGGTAGAACGCCTGGTAACATTCGTGTGATTCGCCCATTAAAGAATGGGGTAATTGCCGATTTTGACATTACAGAAGCGATGCTATCTTACTTCATTGAAAAATTAAATGTTAAGGGCTTTATGTCAAAACCTAACATTTTGATTTGTGCTCCAACTGGAGTAACTTCAATTGAACAGAAAGCAATTATTCAAGCAGCTGAAAAATCAGGTGGTGGTAAGGTTTACCTTGATTTTGAACCTAAGGTTGCAGCTGTTGGTGCAGGGCTAGATATTTTTAAGCCACAAGGTAACATTGTTATCGATATTGGTGGTGGTACTACTGATATTGCTGTTTTATCAATGGGTGAAATTGTTACTAGCCAATCTCTTCGCTATGCTGGAGACCATATGAACCAAGCTGTTGTTTCTTACATTAAAAACAAGCATAATTTGCTTATTGGTTCAAGAACAGCTGAACAAATTAAAATTGAAATTGGTAGTGCGTTTGAACCGGATAAGGATCAGACGATCACTGTTCGTGGACGTGATGTAGTGGATGGTCTTCCTAAGCAGGCGACTGTTTCTGCTCCTGAAATTCAAGAAGCTTTGCATGATGGTTTAATGACAATTATTGCAGCAACTAAAGATGTTTTAGAGAAGACTCCGCCTGAGTTATCTGCCGACATTATTGATCGTGGTATTATGCTAACTGGTGGTGGTGCGATGTTAAAGAACATGGATAAACTAATTTCGTACTATCTTAAGGTTCCAGTTTTGACTGCTGATCATCCTCTTGAAGCTGTTGCATTGGGAACAGGCATTTTGCTTAAAAATATCGAAAAGCATCAACGTCATTAATTCAACTGGAGGTGTGGTTTGCGTAAGATTTTAATTTATCTAGTTAGAATTTATCAGAAATTTATTTCGCCGGCTTTACCTAAGTCTTGCCGTTATTATCCTACTTGCTCAACTTACATGATTGATGCATTGACCAAATTTGGTCCTTTTTTAGGATTAATTATGGGTATTAGCAGGATTTTGCGGTGCAATCCCTTTGTTCGCGGAGGGGTTGATCCGGTACCTGATAAGTTTACTATTTTCCGTAACCCCCACCCAGAGAGATATGAAGATGAAATTATTGCTAAAAAATTTCATCCTGATGTGAAATAGGAGTATTTATGTCAAAGAAACCAGAGAATATTAATATTGAAATTAATGAAATCAACGGAAAAGATAATCCGACTTGGGAAGTAGTCATTCCACAGAAGAAAAAACCTATTGGTTTAATTGAAAAAATTGATGGACGTTATCGTGCAACTACTAATAAAACTAATAGTGTTCTATATGCAAAGACGTTAGAAAGTAGCATCAATGACTTGCTATCGTACTTTGCTTTACATGAAAAATAGTGGACAGTGATGATTAATGGTAAAAGTACAAAATAAAACTGATTTGTATGATCAAATAGCCTGGAATATTGTTGTTCCAGTGCTGCTTCTGGCTGCTGTTGGTTTATACTCGATTTACTTTGCTGCAATAGATGATCCAAGTCATATGGGAAGCCCAGTAAAAGCAGTTTTAATGCAAGGGCTTTGGTATTTGATTTCTTTAGTAATAGTTGTTTTTGTAATTCAATTTGATGCAGAACAGTTATTTCGAATTGCACCATATGCCTACGGTCTAGGAATTGTCCTTTTGATTGCAGTTTTATTCTTTTATAATCGAAGTTTAGCTGCTGATGCTGGTGCCAAAAATTGGTTTAAGCTAGGGCCAATTTCCTTTCAGCCATCCGAGGTAATGAAACCAGCGTTTATTCTAATGTTAGCTAGAGTAGTTAGAGAGCACAATCAGAAGTTCGCACACACAATTCGAAATGACTGGGTTTTAATTGGTAAAATAGTTGGTTGGATGCTACCAATTGCAGTTCTACTGAAATTACAAAATGACTTTGGTACGATGCTTGTCTTCTTTGCTATAGTTGGTGGAGTAATTATTGTTTCAGGAATATCTTGGAAGATAATAACACCAATGTTTATCATAGTTGCAATTATAGGTGTGGTAGTGATTTTTATGGTCACTACACCAGGCGGCCAAGTTATTCTAAGCCATTCTTTTCAACCGTACCAATTTGCTCGTATCATGTCTTGGCTGAATCCATCTACAGATACATCTAAAGCAGCATATCAGTTGTGGCAGAGTATGCAAGCGATTGGATCTGGACAGATTTTGGGTAATGGGTTTGGAAATCTAAGTGTTTACGTACCAGTTCGTGGTTCGGATATGGTTTATTCAGTAATTGGTGAATCATTTGGTTTTGTTGGTAGTGTAGCAGTTATCTTGCTTTACTTATACCTGATTATTCAGATGGTGCGTATCACATTTGATACCAAAAATGCATTTTACTCATATGTATCGACTGGGGTCATTATGATGATCTTGTTCCATGTTTTTGAAAATATAGGAATGAGTATTGATCTCTTGCCGTTGACAGGTATACCATTGCCATTTATTTCCCAAGGTGGTTCAGCCTTAATTGGGAATATGATTGGTATTGGTATGATTTTATCGATGAAGTTTCATAATAAAGATTATATGTTTAGCCAGGCAGGCGACTTTTAATTAAAAATAAAAGACACTTCTTTTCAAAGAAGTGCCTTTTTTGTATGCCCAGTTTATTTTAATTTTGATTTTCGGCGGTACGACAAACTAGTACATCGCAATCTGCTGTTCTGGTTACATACTCGGTTACGCTACCGACTAAAATTCGTTCTACAGCATTTAAGCCAGTTGCACCAACTACGATTAAATCAATTTGATGCTTTTTAGGAAAGTCGTGTGCAATAATTGCCTTAGGAGAACCGAATTCAATTGAAAAGTGAACATCGTCAATTCCCGCTTCTTTTGCATCATTGTAATATTTTTGCAGCTTTTCCTTAGCATCATTTGAAACTTGCTCAACCATTTCGGAGTCAAAGCTTGAAACATTTTGGAAAGATCTAGTATCAATGACATGCAAAATTTCTAAGCCTGCATTATTACCTTTAGCTAGTAAAATTGCTTTTTTAAAAGCTAAATCTGCTTCTTTTGATCCATCAACGGCGACTTGTATGCGGTGATATTGTTTCATCATTTAAAACACCTCTCTTATATATTCATTTTACCAAACTTTTGGCCAATTAATCATTTTCGTGATTAATTAATAAGCTAAAAATTAGAATAGTAATTGAACTAAGAAGTAGGGTAACCAAATTCAAATACTTATTACTTTGGAATAAGATGATGATCCCAATAATGCATTCCAACAATAAGATAATTGCTGTCCAAGACATAATAGGGCGGAAATTCGTATTACTTTTACTACTAAAAACCAAAAAGTGTCTATCTCGGTTATGCCAAAGATAGAAGGCGGTTAGAAGAAGCACGGCTAAATACAGAATAATAACAATTTTTAAGATCATAAAAGTCTCCAAATAAAAAAGCGGTCAATAGACCGCTTCCTAAATTTCTAAAGAAATCCGAGTCGACCGAATATAGCAAAAGAATGCTTGTTGAACCCGCAGTGTTCAAAAAAATGAGACGTATCGCAATGAATATGGATCCTATTAACTAAATAATAGTATTCCGATTCAAAAGTTATTTACAATCTCGCATGTCTTATGTTTGACCGGTCAACTATATACAATTAAGCTAGACGATCAACTCAGATCAATTATTATACTACCTACCATCACAGTATTTGTCAAGATTTAAACAGTTAGCAGATAGTATTGTAAAAAAAACACAATGTTATGAGTTGAACTGTTGCTGTTATTCATATTTTAATATTTATACATAATAAAGATGTTAAAATAAAATTTAAGCAAACGAGTAATTGTCAAATAAAATGCACTTTTTTATATTTGAAGTATTAGGTATCAATCCTGGAGTATAGCAACAAAACCTTATATAATAGTAATTTCTTGCAGAAAGCACATCGCAGTTTCCCTTTTGAAAAATCACTTAACTCATTATTTATAAAATGCATATCAAGTGTAAGCACTATATTAGCAAATTATTAATAGTGGTCATACAATGTAGTTGTAACATAGATTTTGAGAAAGGAATATCATGCTAGGGAAAAATAATAACAATGAAAGATTAAAGAAAATGGAAATGCAAGATAAGCAGGACCACTTTTCAATTCGAAAATTGACAATTGGTACTGCTTCCGTGCTATTGGGCTTTACCTTTTTTGGCCTAAATACCCAAACTGCTAAAGCAGATACGGTAGATGCTTCTCAAGAAGTTAGCAAGAAGACAGATAGTTTGAGTACTTCTGATAGTCAAAAGGCTAACTCCCAAGATGATAACACTCAAAATGCTAATCACTTGGTTGATGTAAGTACCTATTCAGGTTTAAGCTCATTTTTAAGAGATGGCAGTGTGCCTCCAACTACTAATTCAAGTTCTTCAACTAGTCAGACAGGAAAGACCAATGCAACAAATGGCTCTGATCAGCAAAATAGTGCTAATCAAAAACCTGGTTCTGACACAGCTGATTCTAAGGACCAAACTAGTACAGGTAATTCTGATACCAATCAAACTGGTGGAACCACTGACACCTCAGGTAAAGGAGGTACGACGACTAAACCCGTTGATCCAAGTGATCCAGCGGCTAAAGTTCCAGATACTGCTAAAAAGACAGAAATTAAAACTAAGGATGCTAGTGTAGCGCAGGTCCATAGCTTTACTGAACTTATAGCTGCTTTTCAGAATGAGTCTATTTCAGAAATTGATGTCATGAACGATATTACAGACGGACCAGAGAATGGATCACAAGCCTTCTACTTTTACGGAAGGAAAATGTTGATTAAATCTGGTGGTAACGGTAATACCAGATTTAAAGTTGATTTGAAAGGTAATCACCTCCAATTAAATAGTGGAAGTACGAAAGACTTGGATATTACTTACGATAATCTTGATTTATGGAGTGCTGATATTTGGGGCGTAATCATGACTGATGATTACAACCAAGACGGCCATTTTTCAAAAATCACCTTTAATAATGTTAATTTCCATGGATCGCAAATGGTTCACTGTGGTAATAATACTAAAATTTATTTCACAGGGACTAACTACGGTGAAGTAACGCATACACCGTATCCAGGGATTACAATTTCAAGTGGTGACGTTCAACAACTATTTGAATTTACTGGTTCAAATAACTCAATCGATTTTAGCGGTACTTTTACCGGTAAAACTGTTGGTGGTAATGTGCTCGAAATGGCAGGCAGCAACAACGTTGTTAACATTGCTAAGGACGCTAAGGTTACACTTTCGCCGCGAATCTATTTTCCTAATAATGGTTTAGGCTCGAATGCGGCTGAGCATACTGGGCTTCCGTTGGCTATTGCCATGTTAGGTAATAATGAAGCAGTGAATGTTGATGGTGAATTAAACATCATAGTTGGTAGTGATCACTATAATGGAACAAATGACAATGATCAGTCTAGTGCGATTCTTATCAATGATGGCAATTCTGTTTTCAATATTAATAGCGATGCGAAAGTCAATATTACGACTAACGGTGATATAGCCAATAACTGGGGCAACAGAAACCTGATTTATGATGGTGGTAACTTTAACATCTTGCCGCGAGGTTCGTTAAACATTAACGGCTCAAATATGGGTGACTATTCTGGCACGTTAGTTCAAATTAAGGGTACGGCAAACATTGAAAACGGTGGCTTCAATATTATTCTTGGTCAACCGGATCCAAGCGGCAAATATGTAAACGGCGGTACTGGTCAAATACTATTGGTAGACGTCCAAGGTGGAAAACTAGTTGTTAATAATCCTACTTCATTAATTTTAAATGCCCAAGGTAATACTAATCCTAATACCAGTATCATTGGCACAATGCCAATTACCTTAACTAATGTTCGGCAGCAGTTTGATTTGAGCTCAATTCAAAGCGGGCTAGGTAAAGTAACTTTGCCACCGTTTCACGTTTTAACTGTTAGGAAAACTGATAGCACGATTGCAGTGGATAATATCGAATTGCTTAATGGCCAAGAGAAGTTAACTGCAGATAGATTGGCAGAAATTAAGGCGCAAGCGGCTAAAGCTAATATTTCATTCGATAAATTGCCTGAAGACGTTCAAACCTCATTGGCTGATGGTATCAAAAACGGTTGGACTTACGATCAGATTTTTTCGGATATTATTCAAAAGGCATTTAATAATAGTAACAATTTTGGCTATAACAACATTAGTTTTGTTCCAGCCAATCCAAGCGGTTTTTTGGATATTGATCCTGGTAAGGTTAAAATAACTAGAAATGCTGATGGTTCACAAACAATTTCTGGTGAGCCAGGCAGCGTAATTAATTACAATTCTGCTGTTGATGGTCCTGATTCAGATCCACAAAATTTGAAAAATCCATTTAGTTTAATTCTACCTGTTGCAACTAAAGCATACATTATGGCTAATTTGATTGATAGCATGGGTAGAAAGACAGCATGGACACCAAAAGATCAAGATGGTAAGAACGTAATTGACAATCCATATGCGCAAACAAAAGACACTATAAGAGATTCAAGCAACAGTTCTTTGAATCCTTTACCAACACAGTATGCGGCAATTGTAAATGATGACGGTTCATTTATTTTTACTATTCCCGCAGACCAAACAATTAAGTTTGATAAGGGTTACTCTGTAGAACTAGCACCAAATGCTAACTTTGTTAGCTACGATCCATCTAGTGTAGCTATGGGACGTCGCCCAATTATTAAAAACTTAGATATTTTAACTTTGTCTGATGCACAAGATCAAGCTGCTAAGGCAATTACTGACGCAATTAGTGATGCAAAAATTCGTAGACCTAACAACCTATCTGAAGCTCAAGTTAGCGACTTTAATAATCAATTAGATAAAGTTGCGACTGCTGCATCTAAAACAATTAATGCCGATAACGAAAAAACTTCAGTTTATTCCTCAAGTTCAAACACATTAACAGAGATTAACAATCGTAAGAATGCTGCCCTTGATGCGATTAAGAACATCGTAAGCCAAGCACAAAGTTCTTCAACGATTGAAACATCTCGTGATAGTGCGATAACGAATTTAAATAATGAAGCTACATTGCAGTCAAAGCGATTTCCTACAATGATAGATGCGATTAATGCTGCTCGTGACAAAGCAATTAATACTGTGAAAGCTTTTCAAACAGATAAAGATATTACAGAAGCAGAAAAGAATGGTATTAACGCGATTGATCAAGCAGCTTATGGCTATAAAAAGAGTATTGAAACCGATCTTAAGCAAAAAATTGATCAGGTCTATGTCGATACTTACAAACTTGCAAACGATCCTAACTTGAGTAAAGAAGAAAAGGACGAAGTCTTAAAGCTAACTGGTCGTTTGTCTCGCGCTCAGGCTATCGCTCAACCGGAAGGTGACATTGAAAAAGACCTTGATCAAGTATCAGTGGATGGGCACCAAAAAGAAGCTCAAGGTATAATTGATCAAGTTAACAAAACAATTCAGGCCCTAAAGGACTTACAGGCTGTTGCTCAAGATGAAATTAAAAACCATGCCGATAAAACTGCAGAAATAAAAGATTCTTATAATCAAGCAGTTCACAACATTATCACTGGTGATGATCCTGATGGTTCTAAGGGTAAGGAGTCTATTAAGGATATAAATGCTGATCAAGAAGCAAGTAAAATTAATGCTGCAGCTGAAGCCGCTAAAAAGCGGGTACAGAACTCAGGCATTAGTTCAGATCAGCAGGTTCCTCTATTAGACGCAATTGATCAGGCTGCACAAGTTGCAACTGCTAAACCTGGAAGTTCTATGTATGATGAGCAAAAGTCGATATACGGAACTACTGATAATACTGTAATCAGCCAAAGAGAAGCAGCTGCACAAACTATTTTTGATCAAAATGCTGCAAAGGCTGAAATTTTGGGCTATGCAAGCGCTAATGAAAATTCGTTAGGGATTGCTTCAAACTCTGATATAGAGAAAACAGTAAATGATGGACTGACTAATATTAGTAAAGCAAGCGATTCCGCAACTGTTTCAACGACTGAGGAGGCTACTAAGAGGTCAATTTTAAGACAGCTTTCTAAGATTAAACTAGCTAAATCTGAAAGCGATATTGAAACCCAATTGCGTAGTTTACCAGGCTTGTCTGCAAATGATATTGATGATAGCGTTGCGGCTGCACAGAAGTTACTCAATAATTTAACAACTCCTCTTGGGTATAACCAACGCATTGACCAAGCAGATAGTTTAACCGCAATCGACTCAGCACGAAATGATGGTATTACTGCTTTGAATAACCTACTGCTTTCGGCTAAAGCTAAGGGTGAGCGTAACAATTCCTTAGATGATGCTATCAAGCAGATTAGACAAGAGCAAACTAACGCTAATTCAAGAATTGATCAAACAAGCAATCTGACTGATGAACAAAAGAAAGCATATCATGACCAAATCAGTAAGGTAGCTGAAGATAGTATAGATACCTTAAACAAAGTTGATAGTTCAAAAATCGCTGAGACAGTCACTAATGCTAAAAGTAGTATTGAGAATATTGTAAGCGATGCTCGAGGCACTGCAGATAAGGAGATAGAAGAAGCTAGAACAAAGGCAGCTCAAGACATTGATACAGCAGTTAATGATGCAAAAACCAAAATTGAAAACATTGATGATAGTCAACTCAGTCCCTCAAATAAGAAATATTATGAAGATCAAATTGATCAAGATGCACAGGCTGCAAAGGCAAAAATCACTTCGGCTCAAAGTATCTCTGATATTGCTTCGGCTAGACAAGAAGGTCAAAATAATATTCTAAAAGATTTAGGTGCTGCTCAGATTACAGCCACTAGAGCTCAGGCAATTAGTAGATTACAACAGGCCAAAACTAAAGCTAAAGAGGCCCTTACAAATGCTCAGCAGAATGAACAACTTGATCCTGCAACAGTTCAAGCTAAACGGGATCAAATTGATGCAGGATATGATCAAGCAATTCAAGCTATTACTAATGACCATACAGTAACTGATATTAATGATGATGCTCAAACAGGAATTGATGCCATTAATTCTGTTATTAATTCTCTTTCATCAGATATCAACGCCCAAGCTCTAGAAAAGCAACGTAATTCCGCAATCGAGAAATTAAAAAATGCGCGCGATTCCGCAAATAGTCAAATTACTAATGATCCTAATTTAGGAGTAACAGAAAAGAACGACTACTATAATCAGATTACAAGTGTCTTTAATCAAGCTCAAACTGCTATTCAAGGTGCAAATAAAGATGATATAGATGCAGCACTAGCTAAAGGTAAAAATGATTTAGCAAGCATTCAAACTGCTGCTAACTTGCAGTCTGCAAAAGACCAAGCTTTAGCAACTTTAATGGCTGAGCGAAATAAAGTTAAAGAACAAATTGGCAATATGGATCAGATTACAAGTGCCAACAAAGCAGACTTACGTGCAAAGGTGGATGCTACATATGATATCGGTGTTAATGGAATTAATAATAAGAACACCACTACTAATGGGCAGCTTAATGAAATCGTTCAAAATGGTAAGTCATTAATTGACAATGTGATTAGTGATGTAAATGTTAATAAGATTCTTAATAAGCAAAAGCTTGATGATTATGCTCAAAAGGCGGTTGAGCGAATCAATAATTCTTCGGATATTACTAATGATACCAAGACAACCACTATTAATAACATTACAGCTGCACGTGATAATGCTAAATCAGTAGTTGATTCTACAGATGCCATTTCCGATGCTAACACAGCTGAGAAAAAAGGTGAATCTGCTATTGATGCTGCAGAAGCTACAGGTAATGGTTTCAACGCATCTAAAACCGACATTAAGAATAGTATTGCTAATGCTGCTACCAGTGCCAAGAGTCGTTTAAGTGACATTTATAGCAAATTATCGACAGACCAAAGAAATGAAGTAAAAGATAAATTTAATGATGCAATTAGTCAACTTGATACAATCCCAACAGATGCAAACAGTAAAATTGATGCTACAACGAATAAAGATCAATTAACTGGGATTTATCAAGATACACTAAATAAAATTAATGATGTCGAATCAGCTGCAAAGTTGGCTAGTGATAAAGTTATTGCTAAAGATTTGATTCAAAAGACAGCACTTGAAGCTCGCGATAAACTACATGATTCACGAGACCAAAATGCAGTTTTTGAAGTAGCTGATTTAGGCCTTAAAGATATTGACGCTGCAAATGATAGTGATACAGTTGAAAAGATTAAAAATAATACTTTGCAGGGAATTAGTAATGTTATCACAAATGCAAGTAAGAGTGATGCAGATGATATCCGTAACCAAAGAGATCAAGCAATTAAAGAACTTGATAAAGCTCTTGGAAAGGGCTCAACAGATACCGGTGTTCTACCAGAAATTAATGGATTACCAAGTTTAACTTCAGATCAGTTAGCTAAGTTTAAACAGCAAGCACAAGATGCTTATAATCATGCCGTTGCAAGCGTTAATGGTGCTATTGCAGAAAATATTGACACAGAGAAAAATGCTGGTCTAAACAATATTTATCAGGCTTTAGCCGATGCTAAACTGCAATCAGTTAAAAATAAGGCAAATTCATTTTTGGATGAGTATGCTAAAGGAGCCATTCAAAATGACCCTAGAGATGCGGACATGATTAATAGCGAGCGGGATAAGGCAAAGGCCAAGGTAGATAAGGCTAAAAACCAAGATGACGTTCAAAAAGCCCAAGATGAGGGCCATGACATTATGAAAGGAATCATTGACACCGTCAATGATAAGAACATGAACGCTGCTAAAGACTCTGCTAAGAATGACTTGGCTGACTCAATTGGTAAATTACAACAACAAATTGATCAAGATTTAGCTAATAAAAAGTTAGGTCAAGATCAATATAATGATTTGAAGAACAAACTTGATCAAGCTCGGCAATCTGGCGAGTCAAGAATTAACTCTACTGTAAATAAGGATCAACTAGCTGACGCTAAAGATCAGAATAATGCGGATTTGGATAAAGTTAATAATGAAATTATCAAGGCAGAATCTGTTAATAATGCATTGACTAAGTTGCAAGATGCAGTCAATAAGGCAAACGAATCTGCCGATAAGATCGCCAAAGATAATCCTAGTCTTGCAGATCAGATGAGAGACCGAATTAAGTCAGAGCGTGACAAAGCTGCCCAAAATATTCAAGCTGCTCAAAACAATTCAACAGATGCAAATAGTGCAATGAATCAAGCAGCACAAGCTGGTAATGATGCAATTACTGGTTTAACTCAGAGATTCGAGGAAAAGAACAAACAAATTAATACTCTGAAAGAATATGCTGAAGCTGCTAAGGCAAAATTACCAAGTTTAGGTCTTGATCCAACTGAGATAAGCAAAAATGAAGCTGCAATAAATGACGCGATGCAAAAAGGTGTTAGTGACTTATATGGTGCTGATGATAATGCAAAATTAGATCAAGTTGAAAAAGCTGGTGAAGCTGCGATAGATCAGGCCGGTATTCCAGCTAATTTACTTAGCGAAAAGAACAAGCAAATTGCCGCTATTGATAAATATGTCAAAGATAAGGGCAGTATTGGTCAGGTTGCGAGTCATTTAACTGATCAACAAAAGGCTGACTTGCAGGATCAACTTAATCAGTTGGTTCAAAAGACCAAGGATGAAATTAGTAAAGTTGCTTTACCAAACAGTCCGACAACAACTGATCTCGAAAATGCTAAAAAGAAATTGCAGTCTATTGAAAAGGGATTGGATAGCGAAGGACACTCAACCAACTTGGGTGAAGCTGGAATTAATCAACTTTATCAAACAGCTCAAAATAAAGAAGAAATCTATCAAATCAAGCAAAATGCCATTAATAATCTTCTTGAGCAAAAAGCAGAAGCTGATAAAAAGCTTGAAAGTTCTGGTTTAGTAAACTCTGATTTACAAAAGCAAAAGCAGAAGCTCCAAGATATTTACGATCAGAGCAAAGCAAAGATTAATGCAGTTCCAACTACAGATAAGAACGGAAATGATCGCTCTACTGATGACATCCAAAAGGATGTTGATCAGATTGTCAGCGACGCAACTCAAGGATATTCTGATAGTGATTCCGGTAGTCACATTCCTGGATTTGCTGATGTTGAAAAAGATACTGATCTTGCTGCTGCAAAAGCAAAGGCAGAGGATATTTTACAAAGAAAATATGCAACAACTCACAACATTATTGGGTTATCTCAACTAACTGCCAATCAAAAGAAAGCATTAAACAAGATAGTTGATGACCTATATGCAAATGAAAAAGCAAGCATAGAGCAGCAAACTGATATTAACAAAATTCCGACTGACGAAAATCAAATTGGTACTAAGCTAACTGATACTTATCAAAATACTTCTGAATGGTTTGATTATAATCAAACTAATGCCTTAAAGGGTGCTGGAAATGAAGTAACAGGTCTAGAAGCTGGATACAATGGGTTAACTGAAGAACAAAAAGCAAATCCTGATTATCAAAGGAATATTCAAGCTATACGTGAAGCAATTGATTCAATTAAGCATTCAACAAACATTGGCTCTACAACCCAATCGTATAGCAACGGAATCAATGCTTATAATGAGCTAATGGCTAAAGAACAAGTTAAGGATATGTTCAATAAGGCAAAGGATAAGCTTAATGATATAGATAGCCTTCTTCCTCCAGATAGAGATCATTTCAAAAATAGACTTGATGGAATACATGGAAGTGTAGATAATGTGCTTACCCAGGATGCTCAAGCTGATGCATCTTATGAAAGTATTGCCAATCAGATGAACCATGATATTGACATGACGAGGCAAGCAATTGATCAATTAATGCAACAAGCATTGTACACAGTTAAGAGTTCTGCCAATAGGGATATTGAGGCTGAATACAAAGGTGCAGTTGCTCAGAACCAAAAATACTTTGGTGATTCTGCATGGATTTATTCAACTAACAGTGAGCATGACAAATATAAATATATATCTGGTAATTCTTACGATGAAGTTTCGAATAATAGAATAACTGGAATACGAGAAATTGCCAAAGCTGCTGTTTCTGATGCTGCTACTAATGCTAAGAAGAAAATTGATAATAACAAAGTAAAGCATGAAAATGGTGATAACTATACTGATGATGAAAAAGCTGTGATTAAGACTGAAATCGATCGTATTCTAACAGATGCTCAGAAAAAGATTAATCAAAATAATACTCTGACCGATGTTGATGGTAAGCGTGACGATGGTATTGAAGCGATTAATAAGGCATCATCAGATTCAACTGTCATTGATAAAATTATTAAAGATAGTGCCAACAACAGCAATAACGGAAATAATGGCAACAATGATAATACTAACAACAATGGAGGTAATTCTACTTCTAACGGTAATGGTGATACAACTTCTAACCCTGCAAATCCAGCTAAGCAACCAACTACTGATAAAGAAAATGGTGCAGCAAATGATTTAGGCGAAAGTACTAACGTGACCTTAATGCATAATGCTTATCTATATGATAATTCAGGCAAACGTGCTAACAAAGTTACACTTGGTGCTGGCTCAATTCTTTCAACTTATGGTACTGTTACTATTGCCGGCCATGAATACTATGTACTAATTGACACACATGATAACAATAAGAAATATTATGTTGCCGTTGGTAACGGATTGGCAACTGAGCAAAAGTTAAAGCATAATGCTTATGTTTATAACAAATTCGGACAGCGTGTAAAGAAAGCTGGTGTTCTAAAGAAGGGTAGCATTGTTAAAACTTATGGTGATAGTGTTAAACTTCGTGGCGAAAAATACTTTATCATTGATAAGAACCGCTATGTTAAAGCTACAAATGTTGCAGTGGTTGTTTCTAATCAATCTGCAAAGGTTGAAGCAATGTCTGCTAATGAGTCTAAAGAAGAATCTGAGACAACCTTTGAAAAAATGTTGATGCACAATGCGTATCTTTATGATGAAAGTGGTCATCGTGCTAACCAATTAATTTATCTAGCTGGATCTATAATTAGCGTAACCGGGCAAAAAGCAATTAGTGGAACTAACTACTATATTCTGCCAAATGGTTTACTAATTAATGCAGGTAACGTCGATGGTAAGAACTTAAAGCTGAGACATAATGCTTATCTTTATAGCAAATATGGTAATCGTCTAGGTAAAAAGGTATTGAGAAAGAAGAAATCGATTTCGACCTATGGTGATCCTGTTTCTATTAAGAATAAAAAGTATTATATCGTTGCGCAAAATAAATATGTTAAAAAGGCTAATTTTTAAATTAAAAAGTTAACTTTTAGACCAAAATAAAAGTGACACAATTGTTAGAAATAACAATTGTGTCACTTTATTTATTTTTTTAATCCTTTTTCTTGCATTTCATGCAGTATTTCATACTGCTTTTTTAGGCCACTCTCGATTTTAGAATTGCCTTTAGGATTGAAATACTGCGTTCCAACTAAGTTGTCCGGCAGATATTGTTGCGCAATCCAGTCATTAGCAAATGAATGAGGGTATGCATATCCTTTACCGTGACCTAGTTTCTTAGCACCTTTATAGTGGGTGTCCTTAAGGTCGTCAGGAATTGGACCGTAGTTTTTATTTTGCACATCGTCTAGTGCTTGATCAATTGCACTGATTGCACTATTGCTTTTTGGTGAAAGTGCAAGTTCAATCACAGCGTTTGCTAGGGGAATCCTCGCTTCAGGAAAGCCTAGACTTTGTGCTGCCTGTATTGCAAGCTGTGCGTGTTGCACAGCTGCTGGATTTGCTAGGCCAATATCTTCATATGCAATTACACTCAGTCTGCGGCAAATTGAAATAAGGTCACCAGATTCAATTAAACGAGCCAAATAATGCAGTGCAGCATCAGTATCGGAACCGCGAATTGATTTTTGAAAGGCGGAGACTAAGTCATAATGTCCATCGCCTTTTGCATCAAAGTTTTGGCTGCGCATCTGAATTGAATTTGCCATTTCTTCTTGGTCAATTATTAGTTGGTCATCTTCATTTTTACCTGCAGCAATTTTTTCTTGCTTAGTTGAGCGAACGGCTAACTCTAAGCCGTTTAAGGTGGTTCGTAAGTCACCATTTCCTTTTTGAATTAATAATTTTCTTGCATCATCTGTAAGCTCAACATGGTATGAACCCAAGCCATTTTCTGAATCCCTAAGTGCGCGGCTAATTGCTTGATTAACATCTTCTTCAGCTAAAGGTTTTAATTCAAAAATTTGGCAACGTGATCTTATCGCTGGAGAAATAGCAATATAGGGATTTTCGGTTGTTGCACCAATCAGAATAATTTCGCCAGACTCAAGCAGAGGCAAAAGAAAGTCTTGCTTAGTTTTATCCAACCGATGAATTTCATCTAGTAAAAGGATAACAGTTCCACTTAATTTACCTTCTGCAGCTACTTGTTCCAATTGCTTTTTACTATCGGTAGCAGCATTAAGCATGCGAAAAGCATATTTAGTTGAACCAGCGATTGCACTTGCGATACTGGTTTTTCCAATGCCTGGTGGGCCATATAAAATCATGGATGACAACAGTTTGGCTTCAACCATTCGTCTAATAATTTTTCCATGGCCAATTAAGTGCTGTTGACCCACAACCTCATCTAGTGTACGTGGCCGCATGCGATAAGCTAATGGTTTCATTATTTATCTCCATGGAATAAGCGATGCCAAAAACCATTTTTATCTTTTTTAGCATCATGAGTTAACTCAGTTTTAGGAATTTCGGGCGGGTAAACTTGGGCTATTTCTATTCGCATTTTGTTAATTGCTGTGTTTGAAACTACTAAAATTGCCGTATCATCAGGACCAGTTTTAGCGGTCTCGTTAGTAACAATCGTAAAAGGAATGTTTGTTTTTCCACATTGTGCCTCAACCTGATTTAAAAATTCATCATTTAAATTACCGTTAATCAGGATTGAAAATCCAGTGTAATCGTTGAAGTGCGTCAAAAATAATTGGGTTAGGGCAGGGTCTTTAACTTCAGTGTTATTCATTCTAACAAAGACGCGCTCTCGTAGTGAACCGAGATATCTTCTACGTTCATCAGGCTTTGTTTGTGGGGTAATTCCCTGGGCTGCATTTGCAACTCGTGTGTTTAAATCGTCTGACATAGTTATTATTTTCCCTTTCAAGTAACAAAAAACCCTTCCCAAGAAGGAAAGGGCTTTTGCGAATAAAAGAAATTAAAGTAACTTGTTGTAGTATTCAACAACCAAAGCTTCGTTAATTTCTGGTTCCATTTCATCACGTTCTGGAAGACGTACAAGAGAACCTTCAAGTTTATTGTCATCAAATGTAACAAATGATGGACGAGAAACAACTGCTTCAAGTGCATCTTTAACTTGTTGTAAGTTCTTTGACTTTTCTCTAAGACCGATTACTTGGCCAACCTTAACATCGTATGAAGGAATATCAACACGTTTACCATCAACAGTAATGTGACCATGGTTAACTAATTGTCTAGCTTGTTCTCTAGTAGTAGCTAAACCTAGGCGGTAAACAAGACTGTCTAAGCGACATTCAAGTAAAATCATGAAGTTAGTACCGTGTTCACCTTCACGGATCTTACCAGCACGTTTGAACAAAGTTCTAAATTGGCGTTCGTTTAAGCCGTACATCCAACGTAGCTTTTGCTTTTCGTGTAATTGCTCACCATATTCTGATAAACGACCACGTGAATTAGGACCGTGTTGACCTGGTGCATAGTTACGACGACTAAGTTCTTTACCAGTGCCTGAAAGTGAAATTCCTAATCTTCTGGAACGTTTCCAGCTTGGACCTGTATATCTTGACATAAAATCCTCCAATAAAATCTGATAACAGTTTTTGGAGTAAAATAGTTACGTATAAGTTTAGCATTCGTGCATCTTAATTTTCATTTTCGCCTCTTGCAGCGTCGGTTACTCGTTCACTAAAACGTATTAAGATGTTGACGTTCTTGCCACTTATAGCTGCAAATATTTTACACGAAGTCTATTATAGCTACCTTGGGCTATTTAAGCAAGGAAAACCGGATGTTTCTAAGCTGTTTTTAAAAAAACAAGTTAAATTTAGGCCAGTTTGGTAATTATTATATTGATAAATTAAAACGTTAGAAAAAGGTCATATTTAATAGTAGATTTTAGCATTCAATTAAGATAGTTAACTTCTTTCAAATCAATCCGCACTCCGTTAAAGAAGTTTGGTATAATTGAGGGTAGTTTTGGAGGAAAAATATGACATCAACTCAGTCCATAATTGTAATAATTGCAATTTTAATTATCATTCTTATTGTAGCATTTATGCTCATCATTAATCGGAGGCAATTGCGAGAAATTATTGAGCTTGACGATATGATTACCAAGATTGACAAAATGGACTTGGGCAATGATATTGCTAAGCTTGATAAGATTGATCTTGCGGGTGAAAGTCTAACAACTTTAACAACATGGCGTAAAAACTATGAACAAGCAACTAGTAAGAAAATTCCGGAAGTTCAGGAGTTACTAGAGCAAGCTGCAGAACAAAACGCACATTATCAGCTTTTTAAGGCAAACAAAAATATTAAGCAGGCTCAAGAAATTATGAAGCCAACTTATGATGATTCTAAAAACACAAAAGACGTTTTTACAGAATTGCTTGAGTCAAATCGCGAAAATCAAATGGAATATGATGATTTGAACAAGAGCTACCAGGAGATGCGTAAAGAGGTTTTAGCAGATTCCTTTAAATATGGTGTTGCGCTTGATCAAATTGAAACTGAACTTGGTGCAATTGAAACTGATTTTACTGAGGCTAAAAGCTTAACTGCGCAGGGGGATCAGGTTGAAGCTAAGCGCGTTTTATCCAAAATAAAAGCAGCAATTAATTCGATTGGTACAAAATTACCTGAAGTTCGCGAGGCCCAGCATGAGCTTGACACGGTTTTTCGTGAACAGTTAAGTGAACTAACTGATACCTACAAAAAAATGGCTTCTTCAAAATATTGCATTACTAAGGTAAATGTTTTAGAAGAAATTAAACAAATTCGTGTTCAAGTTGATGATGCTGAAAAGCTATTAGCTGAATTAAAAATGGCAGATCTCAAGAAGGAGCTTAAGCAAATTAAGTCTGAAATAGATGGCCTATATGATGTTTTAACGCTAGAATACAAAGCTCGTCCGTTTGTTGAAAAGAATCAAGATAAAATTCAACGCTTACTTGCTCATGCACAAGTTGAATCCAAAAAGCTAGTTGAAAAATTGCGGCATATCGATGAAAGCTATGAGCTAACTCATGGCGAACTAGCTGAAAGTCGAAAACTGGAACAAGAAGTAAACGATATGAATCGGCAATATACTGTAGATACTCAGAATATTGCTGATGGAAAGGGCGTTTATTCCGAAATCAAGACTTCTTGGCTCAGCATGATAGAGCGATTACGTGAAATTAGCGATGAACAGAAGAGAATGTCACAAGACGTTGATGGGCTTTACGATGCTGAAAACGTAGCTAATGATTCAATCAATCGCTTTAAGCAAGAAGTTTCGTTAGTCTATCGCCGTTTGGAACGTAAGAAGTTACCTGGTAATCCTGATACATTTATTCAAATGTACACGTTGGTAGTTAATGAAATTGGTCATGTTGCAAAAGAGTTGAGTGAAGTTAGAATTAATATGGAAAAAATTTCTAACGAGTTAATTCAGATTTCAGACGACGTTGAACGACTAAAAAGAGAAGCAGATGAAATTATCAATTGTGCTGACTTAGTTGAATTAACTTTGCAATATTCCAACAAGTACTCTAAACATGATTCAATTAAACAGGCACAAAAGAAAACAATGCAACTTTACAGTATGGATTATAACTATAAGGATGCACTTGATACGATTGCAACAGCAATTGAAAAGGTCGAGCCTGGATCATATCAACGACTTGAGAATCTTTATTATTCTGACAAGAAGAACAATTAGACAATCTGATATAAATAAAAAGCTGTATTTATCTAAATACGGCTTTTTACTTGTAAATGGTTTTATAGCGAGGCTCTTTTGGTAATTTAAACGGAAGAATTAGGGATGAGCGACTTGTATTTAAATTATTGCATTGAAGCTAGATTTGATTTAAGCTAAAATTTATTAGTTAATGGACATTCAAGTCAATTGGGCTTAGAAGGGAGTAAAAGCTTGTGATATATTTTGACAACAGTGCCACCACTAAAATTGACCCTTCAGTTTTGGCGACTTATGATCAGGTTGCGCAAACAATCTGGGGTAATCCATCAAGTTTGCACAAATTAGGTGACCGGGCATTTCAATTATTGGAGAGTTCGCGAAAACAAATTGCTAACCTATTGGGTACGCAAGCAGATGAAATTTTCTTTACTTCTGGTGGAACTGAATCAAATAATTGGGCTATTAAAGGAACGGCTTTTCAAAAACGTAAATTTGGTAAGCATTTAATTACTTCTAGTGTTGAACATGCTTCTGTTACCAATGCTTTTAATACTTTGGAGTACTTGGGCTTTAATGTTACAAGACTGCCAGTGGATAAAGAAGGTAGAGTTAATGTCAATGATCTGCGTAACGCAATTGATTCTGATACAACTCTAGTTTCGATTATGGGTGTTAACAATGAAATTGGCACTATTCAACCAATTGAAGAGATTAGTGACTTACTATCTAATTATCCAAATATCATGTTTCATGTTGATAATGTGCAGGCATTAGGTAAAAATATTTGGTCACGTGTTTTTACGCCACGTGTTGATTTTTCAAGTCTATCTGCACATAAGTTTCATGGCCCTCGTGGTACTGGTGTTTTTTATAAAAAAGAAGGCAAAATGATTGCTCCGCTCCATGATGGTGGGGGACAAGAAAAGAGTCTTCGTTCAGGTACTGAAAATTTGCCTGCAATTGCTGCAATGGCGAAAGCAATGCGTCTGATTTTGGCTGACGAACCTGAAAAGGCGGCACGTGAAGAGGCAATTAAGGCGAAAATTGTTAATTACTTGCAAGATAAACCTGGTATTACAATTTTTTCACCAGTTTCAACAGGCTTTGCGCCACATGTTCTTTGTTTTTCGCTTGAAGGCATTCGAGGTGAGACTCTTGTTCACACGCTTGAAGATCATGATATCTATACTTCAACAACGTCTGCTTGTGCTTCAACTAAAGTAGATGAAGCAAGTACTTTGATTGCAATGAATGTTGATGACAAAATAGCTACAAGTGCAATCCGCATGAGTTTTGATGAAACTAACACACTGGATGAAGCAGATGAATTTATTAAAGTTTTTGATCAAATTTATCGTCACTTCGCTCAGATAAATCATTTAGGAGAGTAGTTTTTAATGGAATATACGGAAATTATGATTCGCTACGGCGAGCTTTCAACCAAGGGAAAGAATAGGAAGGATTTCATTGGTCGCTTAGCAGGAAATGTAACTAAAGTTCTGCGTGACTTTCCGCAAGTCGAAATTCATCCCAAGCATGACCGCATGCATATTGTTTTAAATGGTGCGCCATTTGAACAAGTTGATCAACACTTAAAAAAGGTTTTTGGTATTCAAACCTATTCCCCAACGATTAAGACTGAGAAGACTTTAAAGGATATTGAGGAAACAGCGTTAGCATTAATGAAGGAAACCTATCATGAAGGGATGACCTTTAAGGTTAATACTAAGCGCAGTGATCACCATTTCACATATGATACCAACGAATTGAATTTAATGGTTGGTGACTATTTGTTTGACCACATGTCCAACTTAAAAGTTGAAATGAAGCATCCCGACATTGTTTTGAGAATTGAAGTTCGTCAAGATGCAGTTTACATCTCTGATGAGTTGCTTCATGGTGCTGGCGGAATGCCGGTTGGAACGGGTGGAAGAGCAGTAATGATGCTTTCCGGTGGAATTGACTCTCCAGTTGCTTCCTACTTAGCATTAAAACGTGGTGTTGACATTGAAATGGTTCATTTTTATAGCCCACCATACACAACTGAGAAGGCTTTGAATAAGGCAAAAGAATTGACTGGAATATTGGCAAATTATGCTGGTCGAATTAACTTCATCGCTGTTCCATTTGCTGAGATTCAAGAAACTATTAAAGAAAAAATTCCTGAAGGTTACTTGATGACAGTTCAACGTCGTTTTATGTTAAGACTTGCTGATTTGATTCGTGAGAAGCGTAAAGATTTAGCGATTTTTAACGGAGAATCTGTTGGTCAGGTTGCTTCACAAACATTGGAATCAATGGCTGCAATTAATGATGTGACGACTACCCCTGTCCTTCGTCCTGTTGCAACAATGGATAAGACAGAAATTATCAGTTTAGCTGAAAAAATTGGCACTTTTGATTTGTCAATTCAACCGTTTGAAGATTGCTGTACTATTTTTGCACCACCACGTCCAAAGACAAAACCTAAAATGGATAAAGCACGTGAATATGAAGCTAGACTGGATGTCGATGGTTTGATAGAACGTGCGCTTGATGGTATTGAAGTTACACCAATCTACCCAGATGAGAAATTCCTGGCTAATAAAGCTGAGGAAGATACTGCATTACTGTAAAAAACATGCTATAATGGCAACAAAGTAATAATCAAGAGGTATTAATCTTATAAATAGAGAAAGGTCCATTGTTGGTGAAAGACCGAAGGAAGATTAGTTGGTAGCTTGATTGAAAACTGATTAGCTGAACTGGTAGTAAGCTAGTCCGGTGATTTGCCGTTATCATGTTTTAAGAGAGGTAGGACCTAGTCTTACCTAACTTAGGTGGTACCGCGGTTAATTAGATCGTCCTAAACAATTTTTAAATTGTTTAGGACTTTTTTTATTGGGAGGAAAAATATGAAAGATTTAGCACCTAAATATGACCCCCGTGAGGTTGAAGAGGGCAGATATCAAAAATGGCTAGATCAAGATTTGTTTAAGCCATCGGGTGACAAAAAGGCACATCCGTATTCAATTGTTATCCCACCTCCAAATGTAACTGGAAAACTGCATTTGGGTCACGCTTGGGATACTGCAATTCAAGATACTTTGATTCGGTATAAGAGAATGCAAGGTTATGACACTTTGTATTTGCCAGGGATGGATCATGCTGGTATTGCTACACAAGCTAAGGTTGAAGCTAAGTTACGTAAACAAGGCAAAGATCGTCATGAAATGGGACGTGAAGCCTTTGTTAAGCAAGTTTGGGACTGGAAAGATGAATATGCTGGAATAATTAAGAGCCAATGGGCTAAGTTAGGCTTGTCACTTGATTATTCCCGTGAGCGTTTTACGCTTGATGAAGGTTTGTCAAAAGCTGTTCGTCGCGTTTTTGTCCAATTATATAATGAAGGCTTAATTTACCGTGGCGAATATATCATTAACTGGGACCCAGAATTACAGACGGCTTTAAGTGATATCGAAGTTATCCACCAGGATGATCAAGGTGCGTTCTATCATATCAAATATCCATTTGCTGACGGCTCTGGTTTTGTTGAAATTGCAACTACTCGTCCTGAAACAATGTTTGGTGATACTGCTGTTGCAGTTGCTCACGGTGATGAACGCTACAAAGACATCGTTGGTAAAGAATTAGTTTTGCCATTAGTAGGACGTCACATTCCTATTATTGAGGATCAACACGTTGATCCTGAATTTGGAACAGGTTTGGTAAAAATCACTCCAGCTCATGATCCTAATGACTTTGCTGTAGGTAATCGTCATAATTTAGAACGAATCAACGTAATGAACGATGACGGTACAATGAATGAGAATGCTGGTAAATATGAAGGCATGGATCGTTTCGAATGCCGTAAAGCAGTAGTTGAGGATTTAAAGAAGCAAGGCTATCTAATTAAAGTTAAGCCAATCGTTCACTCGGTTGGACACTCTGAGCGTTCTGGTGTTCAAGTAGAACCTCGTCTATCAACGCAATGGTTTGTTAAGATGAAGCCATTAGCTGAAGCTGCATTAAAAAATCAGGAAACTGACAATAAGATTACTTTTGTTCCTGAAAGATTTGAGCGTACTTTTAAACAATGGATGGAAAACATCCATGATTGGGTTATTTCTCGTCAGTTATGGTGGGGTCACCAGATTCCAGCTTGGTATAACAAGAAGACTGGTGAAATGTACGTTGGTGAAGAAGCGCCAAAGGACATTGAAAACTGGAACCAAGATCCAGATGTATTAGATACCTGGTTCTCAAGCGCATTATGGCCATTTTCAACGATGGGCTGGCCAGATGAAGATTCAGCCGATTATAAACGTTATTTCCCAACCAATGCTTTGGTTACAGGTTATGACATTTTACCGTTTTGGGTAGCCAGAATGATATTTCAAGGCTTACACTTCACTCATCAACGTCCATTTAAAGATGCTGTCTTTCATGGACTAATCAGGGATGAGCAAGGGCGCAAGATGAGTAAATCATTGGGTAACGGTGTTGACCCAATGGATGTAATTGATGAATACGGTGCCGATGCCTTACGCTGGTTCTTACTTAATGGTACAGCTCCTGGCCAAGACACACGTTACAATCCAAAGCAACTTGCATCTGCTTGGAACTTTATCAATAAGATTTGGAATGCTGCTAGATTCGTAATTATGAATTTACCAGAAGATGCACAACCTGCTCATATGCCAGATACAGCTAAATTTGATTTAGCAGATGGTTGGATTTTTGACCGCCTAAATCATACTGTTAGTGAAGTTATTCGGTTATTTGATGACTATCAATTTGGTGAAGCTGGTCGTGAATTATACAACTTCATTTGGAACGACTTCTGTGACTGGTACATCGAAATGGCCAAAGTAGCTTTGAATGGTAATGATGAAGAATTAAAAGCAAGAAAACAAGATAATTTAATTTGGATTCTTGATCAAATCTTGCGTTTACTACACCCAATTATGCCATTTGTAACTGAAAAGCTTTGGCTCTCAATGCCACACGATGGTGAGTCAATTATGGTGGCTAAGTATCCTGAGGCACATGCTGAGTTTGAAAATGAGCAAGCGCGTCATGATATGGCGTTCTTGATTGAAATTATCAAGGCAGTTAGAAATATTCGTACCGAAGTAAATGCGCCATTATCATCTTCAATTGACATTATGATTCAACTTGAAGACGCTAAGAATGAAAGAATTTTAACTGATAATGAAGATTACGTTAAGAACTTCTTGCATCCAAAGGAATTGACTATTTCGACCCAAATTGCTGCACCGAAACTTGCTAAAACTGCTGTTATTTCAGGTGCACAAGTCTTTATCCCATTGGCTGACTTAGTGAATGTTGATGACGAAATTAAGCGGATGGAAAAGGAAGAAAAGAGTCTTCAAACTGAAGTTGATCGTTCAACTAAGAAATTAGGCAATCAAGGTTTCGTTGCCCATGCGCCAGAAGAAGTAATCGCTAAAGAAAAAGCTAAGAAAGCTGACTATGAAAATCAACTTGAAAGTGTACGTCAACGAATTGAAGAATTAAAGAAGGGTGAATAAAATTGTTTTTTACCAACGCTCAAGATGTGATTAAGCACTTATATTCACTTCCTAAACTACATGAAAAAGCTGACCTAACCTATATTAAGCACGTCTTAAAACTATTAGGAGATCCACAAGATCAGGTGAAAACGATTCATGTTACGGGCACAAATGGTAAAGGATCTACTTCTTATTATTTGAGTAATTTGTTGCAAAAGGCTGGTCAAAAGACTGGCCTTTTTGTTTCACCGTACATTTTTGAGTTTAATGAGCGAATACAGTTAAACGGCCAGAATATTAGTGATTCTGAATTGGTTAGAATTGCCAATCTAGTTGAAAACGCACTCGACCAAATTAGAATCGAAGATCCTAATTTTGCTTTAGTGACGTTTGAATATGAAGTTGTCGCTGCCTTTGTTTACTTTGAACAAGTTAAATGTGACTATGCCGTGATTGAAGTTGGAATAGGTGGTGAACATGATAAAACCAATGTTATTACCCCGGAAGTTAGCATCATTACAACTGTCGGACTTGATCACGAAGATGTAATTGGTCCCACACTACTTGATATTGCTCGTGAAAAAAGTGGAGTTATCAAAACCAAGCGTCCAGTTGTTCTAGGTAATCTACCTAAGGAAGTAATGCCAATTATTGAGGAGAGAGCTCGCGAAAAAAGTTCTCCAATAAGTAAATTGGGTAAGGACTTTTTCGTTTCGGGTGACCAAAAAATACGTTATAGGGATAACAAGAAAAAGTTATCTTTCAATCTTAGACCAGAAGTTGAGGGCTTTGACATTGCTATCGCGATTCAAGCATTTTCGCTTTTACATTTGCCTTTAGCGTCTGATGAAATTGAAGAGGCGATTAATCAGACAATTATTCCTGGTCGTTATCAAGTATTGCAGTCTGAGCCATTAATCATTTTAGATGGAGCTCACAATATTCAAGCAATGCAGAACTTGCTTAATTTTATTCATGAGCAAGCACATCTTCGTCATGGCACGGTTCGCATTTTAATGATGATGATGCGTGATAAAGATTTAGACGAGGTTTTCTCATTATTCCAGCCAACAGATCAAGTAGAATTGACAACGATTGATTATCCTCGTGCCGCTAAGAAAAAAGACTTTCCAGATTGGGTTGTGCAGAAGTATCCATACCAAGAAAATTGGCAATCAGCCTATAAGCAATTAAAACTTGAAAGTCAAGCAAATGATATACTATTAGTAACAGGATCGTTTTATTTGGTGGGAGAAATTTTACATTTAGAGGAGAACGCCAAAAATGAAAATTAATGGTATTGATGCAGAAATTAACGGTATCCTTTTCGATATGGATGGCTTGCTCGTTAATTCTGAAAATTTGTATTGGAAGGCTAACATTCAAGCCGCTAAAGAAGCAAATTTGGGCATTCCAGACGACACATATCTCAAACTTGTTGGCTCAACCAATAATGATATGCAGGATTTTTACCAAAAGTACTTCTCTGGTGATGAGCAACGTGATTGTTTTATTAAGCGGACCGATGAACTGGTATGGCAGTGGACGAACGAAGGAAAGTTGAAATTACGTCCTGGTGTCCAACAAGCACTTGATTTATTTCAGAAAAAGCAGATACCAATGGCGGTTGTTACAAGTAATACCGAGGATGTGGTAGAGCATAATTTATGGATGACGGGAATTAGGAATTATTTCCAATTTCACTTGAATTATGATGATGTAAAGAAAAATCACGTAAAGCCTAAACCAGCACCCGATATTTATCTGTTGGCTGCTAAAAAATTAGGAATACCGCAAAATAATATTTTGGCATTTGAAGATTCATCAGCCGGTTTGCAATCTGCTGTTGCTGCAGGAATCAAGTGCGTCATGGTGCCTGATTTAATTCCAGCAGGAGAGAGTGATAAAAAAATTGCGGTAGAAGTTTGCAGTGACTTTTTCGCTTTCTTAAAAAAAGTTTAACGTCTTTTTGCGTATTAAATAGTGAAAGGAATGATTTAATGAAATTTATTAAGTCCAGACACTATTTGATAGACACTGATATTGTGATTTTGACTAAGCTGTTTGACCAGCTGAAGAAAGTTGGAATAACTGATTATGATCAGTTAATTAAGAGACTAAATCAGTTGAATATTGTTAGCTTTGACGATTTACTTGAATATTTGTCTGATTTCAAATGTGATGATAAAGTTGCAGTGATGGGCGAAATGGTGCTTGAGCGTTTACGGATGGCTGTCTATGATCGTGATGCAGTGCTGACTTCTAGTAATGAAGTGGGGATGTATTTAACGGACAAGCTGGCGAATCGTAAGCAAGAGGAACTGTGGGCTATTTATATAGATAATAGCAACCATATAATTGCTGAAAAATGTTTGTTCAGAGGCACACTAGATAAGTCTGTGGCCCATCCGCGTGAAATTTTTCGTTGGGCATTGATATATGCATGTGCTGGTGTTTTTGTTGTTCATAACCATCCAAGCGGCAAATTAGTACCATCAAAAAGCGATTTAGAGTTGACCAAGTTGTTGCACAGCGCAAGTGATATGCTACATATCGACTTTTTGGATCATTTTATCGTTGGAAAAGGGCACTATTTAAGCATGCGCGAGCATCAATTGTTTTAAGTTCGTCTTAAAGTTTATACTGCGCTTCTTTTTTAAGTCTGAGTTTATGCTATAATGATTCAAGATTTAGAGACTGCAGTAATAAGGAGAGATTTTCGTGTTTGGATTAGGAGCAAAAAATATTGGTATCGACTTGGGTACAGCAAATACACTTGTCTATATAGAAGGTAAAGGGATAGTTTTAAGAGAACCTTCTGTTGTTGCTAAAAATACTCATACTAATAAAGTAATCGCTGTTGGTTCAGAAGCCAGAGAAATGATTGGTAGAACCCCATCAAGCATCGTTGCAATTAGACCGATGAAAGATGGTGTTATTGCCGATTACGATACAACTGCTTCAATGTTAAAGTATTTTATTGAGAAGACCGTTGGCGATTCTAAGCCTTCAGTAATGATTTGTGTTCCATCTGGTGTAACTGAAGTGGAAAAACGAGCAGTAATTGATGCTGCTCGAGTAGCTGGTGCACGTGAAGCTTATGTGATTGAAGAACCATTTGCTGCTGCAATTGGTGCTGGATTACCAGTAATGGATCCTACCGGTTCAATGGTAGTTGATATTGGTGGTGGAACAACAGATGTTGCAACTATTTCACTAGGCGGAATTGTATCTTCAACCTCAATTCGTCAAGCAGGCGATAAGTTCAACGCCGCTATTGTAAATTATGTTCATTCCAACTTTAATCTGCTAATCGGTGAACGTACTGCTGAAGATATTAAGATTCAAATTGGATCTGCATCAGTTGAAAAAGCAAAAGAAATTGAGTCAGTCAATATTCGTGGTAGAGACTTAGTTACTGGTCTACCAAAATCTGTTGATATCAAAGCAGAAGATGTGTCACGTGCCATTCAAGACGTTGTTCAAGATATTATTGTTGCTATTAAAGAAACACTTGAACAAACATCACCAGAAATTGCTGCTGATGTTATCGACCATGGTATTGTCTTAACCGGTGGTGGCGCCTTACTTAAAAATTTACCTGATGTTATTTCTGAGGCTACGAAAGTTCCTGTGTTCATTGCTCAAGACCCACTGGACTGTGTTGCAGTTGGAACAGGTGAATCTCTCAAAAACATTGAAATAATGCGTAGAAGTCGCAGATAAAATTTTAAAAGCCGGCTATTTTTGCCGGCTTTTCTTTAGGGATCATTCCAGATGAAGAAATTTCTACAAAATAAAAAAATATTATCAGTTTGCATTGTTGTCATTGCTCTTTTTGCAGTGATTGGTGGCTCTGTTAGTTTGCGTAACAAAAGAAATACTCCACTTGTAATTCAAAGTTTAGGTAATGATATTGTTGCATTAGGTGCCAGAATTGTCGATTTTCCAATCGGTATAATTTCTGGTGGATTCAACAATGTTAATGAGTTGCTAAATACACAAAATGAGAATAATTACTTAAAAAGTCGTGTGTCTGAACTAGAGCAAACGAAAGCACGTAATTCTTGCCTTGAAGCGGAAAATAAGCAGCTGAAGTCAGCTTTAAAACTTAAGAAAACTCTTACTGATTTTGAGCAAGTTAATGCATCAGTAATTGCTCGTTCTCCTGATAGTTGGACAGATATCCTGGTTATTAACAAAGGGACAACTTCTGGCTTACATAAAAATATGGCCGTAATGTCTGGCGGTGGTGTTATCGGACGAATTGTCGAAGCAGACGTTGCATCAGCTAAGGTTGAATTAATTACAACTACTGACAAGTCTACCAATCGTTTCGCCGTGGAAGCTGAGGCTACCAACGGGAAAAAGGTTCATGGCATTATCACTGTTATCGGAGATAAGACACTGGCATTCACTCAGGCAGTTGATAGTAAAAAATTAAAGCAAGGCACTAGGATATATACTAGTGGAATGGGCGGCAATTTTCCTAAAGGTTTATTAATCGGGGAAGTTGCGGCTACAACTCACGATTCTTTTGGTTTATCTGACTTGATAAAAGTAAATCCTGCTGGTGAGTTGAATGACCCAACAACAGTAACCGTAATTAAGAGGACGGTGGACTGATGAGCGCGTTAAAGAAATATACACTAGCATTTGCTTTATTCATTACCTTAGCTTTAAATGGTAGTCTTTCATTATATCTACATCAGTTGTTTGGCTTTAATAGTGGAGCTAATTTATTACTACCAATTGGGATGATGCTAGTTGCATTAATTGATGATATTAACCGAAGAGAACTTTGGTTAGCATTCGGTACAGGCATTGTAAGTGATGTTTTTTTCTTTGGTGCCATTGGTGCATATACAGTTAGTTTGCCGTGTGTCTGCTGGCTTTTGCAAAAAGCAGCCCGTTTTTTGCCAGAGTTATTTTGGACTAGAGCTGTCTTTACATTAATTGGGACAATTTTTTTGATTGTTTATAACTGGTTGTTCTTTAACCTAACTGGTATCATTAGAGTATCACTAGGGATGTTAGTAAAAGGATTGCTACCAACTCTTTTATGGTCAGCTGTTTTCATTATACTAACGTACTGGATTTGGAATTGGTTAGCTGTAAAGTTTCCATTTATGGTGAAACAAGAGAATTATCGTTCTTAAATTTTGGGTAAATAAAAAAACGTGAGATTGTTTCTCACGTTTTTTATTCGAAAAAGCCGATTTGACTTAATGCCTGAACGACAACAGCTGCTAAAGTAATAATAGCCATTAGCCATGCCATAAAAATAGTTAACTTTTCAAAGCCTGATTTTTTCTTTTTACGTCTTCGCGTCATTTGTTGACCTCCTGTTTGAACAATATTTTATTCTACTTAATTATTTTTTTCAAACGGCTAATAGGATAAAATAGAAACAAAGTAAGTAGAGGAAGAACAAATATGCTTTTAATCTTTATGTTACCAGTTATTGGAATAGTAATAGCTGCCTTACTAAATAAGCTTTTTCCAAAAGCAAAATTTAGAGGCTACGATATTTTGCCGTTTTTTTTAATTGCAGCTTGTCATTTGATAGTCGTTCAAGAAGAGAGACCAGATTTTTTGCCATATGGCTTTTTCATGTTTTTTATTTTAGTAATAATTGTTGCAGTTAGTGAGGCAATAAAAAATAAAAACATTTCATTGGGTAGAACAATGAGAGAAATTTGGGATTTTTTAACTATGAATACCATTTTTTGGTATGTTGGTTTATTATTTTTGATGATTTAAGTGGGCATAATTCACCACCAGCGAAATAAGCTTAAAAGATTGAAATCTTGCAAAAAGATTTCAATCTTTTTTTATTTTTAAACGTGAAAAAATAAAAAAGTAGAAAAGTGTACTAAAAGGTGGTAGAAAGTGGTGGAATGTGGTAAATTATTATCTGGAAGGGGGCTAGACCATGTTCATGGGTGAATTCCATCACAATCTTGACAGCAAAGGGCGTTTAATTATTCCCGCTCGTTTGCGTACTCAAATTGGTGATAAGATGGTATTTACTCGTGGGATGGAAGGCTGCATTTTTGGCTACACACTTGATGAGTGGCAAAAAATTGAAGCTAAGCTAGCAAAACTTCCATTAACTAAGAGGAACGCGCGTAGTTTTACGCGATTGTTTTACTCTGGTGCAATGGAATGCGAGTTTGATAAACAAGGACGTGTTAATCTGACCACAACATTGAAGGAACACGCTTCCTTGGTTAAAGAATGTGTCATCGTTGGTGTATCTGACCGAATCGAAATTTGGGCCAAGGAACGCTGGGAAGAATTTAGTGAAGATGCTAATGGAAACTATGATGATATCGCAGAAGATTTGGATGATATTGAACTATAAAAATGACTATGGAATTCAAACACACCAGTGTACTCTTACATGAAACAATTGAAAATTTAAATCCCCAAAACGGTGGTCTATACGTAGACGCAACTTTTGGCGGTGGCGGACATGCAAAATATTTGCTAAGCAAGCTTGAAAATGGAACGCTTATTGGTTTCGATCAAGATGAATATGCAATAAAATCAGCACAGTTAAACTTTGCTAGTTTATTAGATCCTAATAGTGACCCTAAGTTACAGTTGGTACACGACAATTTTAGTCATTTAAAGAAGAATCTGGTTGAGCTAGGTTATCAAAATGGCATTGACGGCATATACTATGATTTGGGTGTTTCATCCCCGCAATTTGATCAGGCAGGACGCGGTTTCTCTTACCGTTTTGATGCTAGATTGGATATGCGTATGGATCAAAGTCAAAGTCTTGATGCATACCAGTTAGTGAACAACTCCAGCCAAAAAGAGCTAGCAGATATTTTGTACAAGTTTGGTGATGAAAAATATTCACGACAAATTGCTCGCAAAATCGTTGAAAGAAGACAAAACAGACCAATAGAAACAACTTTTGAATTGGTAGAGGTTATTAAGGAAGCAATTCCTGCGTTTGCACGTCGAACTGGGGGACATCCTGCTAAAAAGACATTTCAAGCATTACGCGTGGCTGTTAACCATGAGCTTGATGTGTTGCGGGAGTCACTTGAGGAAGCTATTGAGCTCTTAAAGCCCGGTGGCAGAATTAGTGTAATTACCTTTCAGTCTGATGAAGACAAAATCGTAAAGAATATTTTTAGAAAGTATTCTGAAGTTGAAGTACCAAGAGGAATGCCAATGATACCAGATAGTATGAAGCCAACACTTCGCCTGGTCAATCGGAAACCAATTGTTGCTTCAAAAGAAGAGTTGGAAAACAATAACCGCTCACACAGTGCAAAGTTGCGAGTTGCAGAAAAATTGTGAAGAGGAAATAGCAATGGCTGATAGTTTAGCAAGAAAAATAGAATTTAATCCTAATAATCAAGAAGAGCCCCAAAAAAGAAAAAGACAAGTTCTTGACCATCGCCATGTTGCTTGGAATTGGTTAGAGCGAACTTTACTTGCCGTGGGCACCTTAATCACAATTGGCTTGATGACAATGTTAGTGTCTTCAAGCATTTCCGCTACTTCAGCTCAACATGAACTTACTAGTGTGCAACGTGCAGTTGCTAAAAAGCAAAGTCAAGTAAGTGATTTACACCAAGAATTAGGCGAGTTAACCTCAAGTGCAAGACTTAACAAGATTGCCAAAGATAAGGGGTTAGCTTTGATTGAAAAAAATATTAGGACTATTCACTAATGAAAAAACACATTAGTAATTTAAATTTACAGAAATCCAAAGCTCACAAATATCGTTTTACTGTAGGAAGATTCCTTCAGGTAGCTGTAGCTTTGGTTTTTCTTGTATTTACGGGCAGATTTTTATATATAGGAATATCTAAAACAGTTAGCGGTCAAGACTTGACTAAAAAAACTGAGCAGTTATACATGAGAAATCAAATTTTAAAAGCAACTCGTGGGACAATTTATGATCGTAATGGTCTTGCGGTTGCTCAGGATTCTCACCTATATACAATTTATGCAATTTTGGATAAATCTTCGATCAATTATAAAAATAAGCCCGAATACGTTGTAAATAAAGCAGAAACTGCAGAAAAATTAGCGAAGGTCCTACCGCTTTCTGCTGACAAGGTTTTGCAGTATTTAAATCCGAGTCATCCGGCCTTTCAGGTTCAATTTGGAACTGCTGGTGTTGGATTGACCCGAAAAGAAAAAGAACGAATTGAAAAGATGAAGTTACCAGGAATTAAGTTTTTTGAAACTCAATCGAGACTCTATCCTAATGGTAATTTTGCTTCTCACATTGTTGGTTTGGCTACGCCAGAGTATAACAAAAAAACTAAGACCCAAGACCTGATTGGAACCATGGGACTTGAAGCTTGGTATAATGATGTTTTATCAGGCAAGGATGGATACCAAATTTCGTCAGTTGATGCTTCAAACTTTCAAACACCTAATAGTGTTCAAAATTATCAGGCACCAAAAGATGGTAATAACATTTATTTGACCATTGATTCACAATTGCAAGAGTATCTTGAAAATCGCTTGTCGTATGTTCAAAGCAATTTTAATCCAGTTTCAATTACTGCCGTTGTAGAAGATATGAAAACTGGTAAAGTCCTGGCCGCTTCACAAAGACCTACTTTTAACCCGCAAACAAAAAAGGGAATGGAAAAGTCATACCGGAACATTTTGGTACAAGATACATATGAACCAGGCTCTGTATTTAAGGTATTAACTTTATCTGCGGCAGTTAATAGTGGAAATTATCACCCAAATCAATACTACAATTCTGGTTCGGTAACAGTTAGTGGTTCAGTAATTCATGACTGGGAAATTCATGGGTGGGGAAGTATCCCATTTTCTCAAGCTTTTCCTCGATCAAGTAATACTGGTTTTGTTCATCTTGAACAACAAATGGGTGCAAAAACTTGGCGTAAGTATTTGAATGAATTTCATATTGGGCAAAATACTGGCGTAACTTTGCCAGGTGAGCAACCAGGAATGATTGCTTTTAAATCACCAATTGATCAAGCTGTTACAAGTTTTGGTCAAGGCGTAAATGTTAATGTTATGCAGATGATGCAAGCCTTTAGTAGTTTGGCTAATGGCGGTCAAATGGTAAAGCCACAGTTTGTTGAGAAAGTAACGGATTCTGAAGGTAAGACAATTACCAATTATCAAATCAAAAACGTTGGTGAACCAATTTATTCGAAAGAAACTGCGCAAGTAGTTCTTGAAAATATGCAACGTGTATTAAATAAGAAAATAGGCACAGGTTCTGTTTACCGCATTAAAGGCGAAAGTATTGCGGTCAAGACTGGAACTGCTCAAATTGCAAATACCAAGGGTGGAGGCTACCTTAAGGGCGACAATAACTATACTTTTTCTGTTGTTGGCGTCACCCCAGCCAAACACCCACGTTATTGTATTTATATAACTGTGAAACAGCCTCGGCGGATGAGCAAACCTGCAGAAGTTATCTTAGCTTCAATTTTCAAGCCGATGATGAAACGCGTCATTTTAATGTCAAAAAACGAGGTAAATGACACAACTATCATTAAGACACCTGATTTTAAAGGAATGTCATATTCAGAAGCTGAGAAAAAGGCACGTCAAATAGGACTGAAGCTTGCTAAGGTAGGCAGTGGTGATAAAATAAGCGGGCAGTCAATTGCCAAAGGACAAAAACAAGAAGCAGGTAACAAAATCTTTGTTTTAACTTCCGGTAAAATAGAATGTCCAAAAATGAATGGCTGGACAGTTGAAGAATTGCGTCAATTTGAAAATTTAACTGACGTGAAGTTGGATATTCAGGGCGCTGGTAGAGCTAGCCGGCAAAGCGTGAAACCTGGTGTCACTATTAAGCCAGGTACTAAAATAAAAATCAAATTAAAGGAGTAGCATTTTTATGCTTATCATTAGCATTATTGCATTAGTTAGTTCGTTAGCATTAACAGGAATTTTTCTTCCATGGATGATTATCTTTATGAGAAGTCACCATGAGGGACAAGAAATTCGTGATGAAGGCCCTAAATGGCATGAGAAAAAATCGGGAACGCCGACAATGGGTGGTGTGATCTTTGTCCTTTCTGCCGTTATTTCAACAGTATGGGTAGCTGCTTGGCAAAACCAGTTGAATAAGTTAATTTGGATTTTGGTAATTAGTTTATTAGGTTACGGTATTATTGGTTTTTTAGATGATGGAATTAAACTGTTTTATAAGCGAAACTTAGGTTTAAAGGCTTGGCAAAAGTTCACTTTGCAAATCTTAATTGCGGCTTTAATTGTACTAATTGCAGCAACTGATAATTTTAAATTTGGTCTTTATATTCCATTTTTTGGCATTGTGACAAGCGCAATTCTGTTTACAATCTTTGTTATTTTCTGGTTGGTTGGTTTTTCAAATGCAGTTAACCTGTCTGACGGGCTGGACGGTTTAGCTACCGGTTTATCAATTATCGCCTACGGTACGTATGCGTATTTAGCACTAAAGCAAAAGAACTTTGCTGTACTAATTTTTTGCATGAGTGTAATGGGTGGACTTATTTCTTTCTTTATTTTTAACCACAAACCAGCCAAAATTTTTATGGGTGATGCTGGTTCACTCGCTCTAGGTGGTGGTTTAGCTGCCGTAAGTATCTTTTTAAATAGACCATGGTCGTTGTTACTAGTTGGAATCGTGTTTGTCTGCGAAACGGCAAGTGTAATCTTACAAGTAATTTCTTTCCAAACAACTGGTAAGAGAATTTTTAAAATGACACCTATTCATCATCATTTTGAAATGTTAGGCTATTCTGAATGGAAAGTTGATATTATTTTCTGGCTAACTGGTTTAATTGGCAGTATTTTATATTTAGTTATTTGGGGATAAAACAAAATGAGGCAGATTGAGACATATAAAAATAAAAATATTTTAGTCTTAGGATTAGGAAAAAGTGGCTTTGCTGTAAGTGAATTGTTGCTTAAACTTGGTGCAAAATTAACTTTAAACGATAAGGCTGATCTCGATCAAAATCCTCATGCACAAGAATTAAAGAAGCTTGGTGTAAGGGTTATTGGTGGCCAACATCCAGTTGGTTTGCTTTCAAAAGAGCACTTTGATTATTTGGTTAAAAACCCAGGTATTCCATATGACAACCCAATGGTAAAGGAAGCAACCAAACTAGACTTACCAATTATCACCGAGCCGGAGGTTGCTTTAAGTGTCAGTGATGCTCCATATATCTGTGTTACCGGTTCTAATGGTAAAACAACAACGGTAATGTTGACTCAACAAATTTTGGAGCATCATTTAGTAAAAAGTGGACATCATGCATACGCGGTAGGCAATATTGGACGACCAATTGCAGAAGCTGTTACTGAGGCTACTAAGGATGATGTCCTGGTTGTTGAAATGTCAAGCTTCCAATTGATGGGTGTGACTGATATAAATCCACGCGTTGCAGCAATTATTGACATTTATGATAATGTTCACCTTGATTATCATAAAACCTTTGCGAATTACGTAGCTGCTAAGTTAAATGTTACAAAGACACAATCAGCAGATAACTATTTTTTAGCTAATTCTGATCAAAAAGACATCTTAGAAAAGGAAAAGGCAATTACCAAGGCCAAAATACAAACTTTTTCAGAAAAAGATCAAATAGCAGATTACTTTATCGCTGACGGATATTTGCAAGATCAAAACGAAAAGATTATGGCAACTAAGCAAATGAAGCTGCCAGGAATCCATAACCAACAAAATGCCTTAGTGGCAATTGCTATCGCTAAGATCATGGGGGCAGAAAATGAAGACATTCAAGCAGTCTTGGCAACTTTTACCGGTGCTAAACACCGCTTACAGTATGTCATGACACTTGATGGTCGAAAGATTTATAATGATTCTAAATCCACTAATATAGAGGCTGCATCAGTTGCTATCCCATCTTTTCAAGAACCAGAAGTTTTGATTGCAGGAGGTTTAGATCGTGGATTTACATTTGATGACTTAGTACCATTATTAAAAAAGCACGTAAAAGCAGTTGTTCTTTATGGTGAAACAAGATACTTGTTAGCAGACGCTGCTCGTAAGGCTGGTATCACTGATATTGTGATTGAAAACAGCTTACAAGAGGCGGTGCCCAAAGCATATGAGTTAACCCAACCGGGCGATGTTTTACTATTTTCACCAGCATGTGCCTCGTGGGATCAATTCCGTACTTTTGAAGAACGTGGCGACTGTTTTATAAATTTTGTTAAGGAACTGAAAACTAAATAAAATGAGAATTATTTTTACAGGTGGTGGCACGGGTGGCCACATTTATCCAATAATGGCATTAATAGAACGACTTAAAGAGCGTAATTTAGCAACCGATGATGAGATTTTGTTTGTCGGAACGCAAAAAGGGCTTGAAGCAAAAATCGTTCCTGCGGCTGGAGTAAACTTTAAGACACTTGAATTGCAGGGTTTTACTAGAAAGCACTTACTAAGTAACTTTACAACGGTCAACTTATTCATTAAGGCGACTAAAAAGGCTAGAACGATAATTGATGATTTTAAGCCAGATGTTGTTGTAGGCACGGGTGGCTATGTGAGTGGAGCAATGGTCTACGCTGCTGCCAAAATGAATATTCCCACGATGATTCATGAATCTAATTCCGTTGTTGGTGTCGCAAATAAGTTTTTAGGTCATTATGTTGATAAAATTTGTTATACCTTTGATGATGCAGCTGCCCAGTTTACCGAAAAGAAAAAGCTGGTAAAAACTGGTAACCCTCGTTCGCAGCAGGTGTTAGGTCTTGCTTCGACAAAAGTTGACTTGCAAAGCAAATTGGCACTTAATCCTGACACCCCAACGGTACTAGTTTTCGGTGGTTCTAGAGGTGCTTTAGCTCTGAATCGGATTATGCTAAAATCACTGACTAAGTTAATGAAAAAACCGTATCAAGTGATCTGGGTGACAGGTACATACTACTATGATGAAATTCAAAAGAAATTAGCCGACTTTAACTATGGTCCAAGCATCAAAGTACTGGCTTATGTTGAGGACATGCCAGCTCTCTTACCCAAGATGACTTGTGTTGTTTCAAGATCTGGGGCGACTAGTATCGCAGAATTTACGGCATTGGGCGTACCAGCAATTTTGATTCCTAGTCCCAATGTTACCCATAATCATCAAATGAAAAACGCTCTTGACCTTGAAAAAGCTGGAGCAGCAACGGTTATTGCTGAAGATGATTTAAATCCTAACAATTTTATTTCTTCAATTGATCACATTTTACTAGATCAGAAATATGCTGATGAAATGAGTTCAGCGTCTAAGAAATTGGGCGTACCAGATGCGTCAGATCAGGTTATTAAAGTGATGGAAGAAATAGCCAAAAAATAAAAGCAGGTGAGGTAGTTGACCAAGAAACGCATAACTAAGATTGATCCGGAAGAGAAATTATCGCACTACTTAGACCATCAATCTAATCAGAAAAAAAGAAAAAGTCAAAATAAAATTTCTGCTTCACTTTCTAATTTGCATAGTGAGCGTAAGTCTGCGTTGGTTAAACGGCTTGGCTTAATAATAACTATCTCAATAATTTGCTTAATTTGCCTTGGCTATTACATTTCCCCCCTTGCAAATGTTCGCAGTGTTAGGGTTGAGGGAGCGGATGATTTACCTGCTGAAGAAGTGGTTAAAACTGCTGATATTAAGGCAAGCGATAGAGTAATCGACTATTTGCTACATTGGAACGATGTAGATGAAGATCTAGCTAATAGATACACAGAAGTTAAAAATGTTGATATAAAAGTAAATCATTTCAATCAATTAAACTTAAATATTGTTGAATTTAAAACAATTGGTTATATAAAAAAAGAAAAAGGCTATTGTAAAATTCTATCAAATGGTAAACTAGGGACACAGCTTATTTCTTGGAATAAAATAGATCAGGATAAGCCTGTTTTTATTGGTTATAATCATGAGGTTTCTTTGAAAAATAATTTACAGTTATTTAATAGTCTACCTGAAGAGTTTCAGAATCAAATAAAACTCTTGAGTGGAAATACTCGTCGAAAATCACAGGTCATTTTTGTAATGAAAAATGGAAATGTAGTAATTGGCAACATTTCCACAATCAAAAAGAAATTAAAGTACTATAATAAAATAAATAATAAAGTGAAGAGAAATAGCTTGATTGACTTAGAAGTGGGTGCATATAGTCGCCCGCTGACATCAAGTGAAAAGAGGGCTTATGGCTTAATATAAGCTGTATTTATAATTGTTTTATGTTAAAATTTTCAAAAAGGCATCGACGGGGGGTTAATCTTGGACAACACAAATTTACTGGTGGGACTTGACATAGGTACTACAAGTGTAAAAGCAGTTGTAGCTGATTCCGGAAAAGTTATTGGAGCTGTCGCAGTTCCAAATAAGGGAATGCGTCACGGTAATATCGTTGATATTGATGAGACTGCAAGTGCAATCAGTTATGCGCTAAAAGAAATAAGTAAAAAGACTAACGCTAACATTTATCGGGTTGTAACTGGTATTCCAGTTGGAATGTTGCAGCTGGAAACTGCAAGTGATTTAATCAATGTTAGTGATAATGGTCAAGAAGTTGGCAATAATGACGTTAGGCGCGTTGTAGGAGCTGCAATTAGATCTGCTGTAAAAAGCGAGCGTGAACCGATTGCTTTTTTACCGAGCCGTTTTTTAATTGATGGTAGAAATGAAGTTGACGATCCGCGAAAGATGATTGCGCACTCGTTAGCTGTCCAAGGTATAGTACTGACTGCTCCTGCAAGCCCATTGCACAATATAAAAAAGGCAATTGAACGTGCTGGCTATCAAAATAATTTCTTTATTCCAACGCCACTAGCAATTTCAAGTGTTGCCCTAAATGAAAGTGAACGGACATTTGGCTCTATTATTTTAGATTTGGGCGGAGGCATAACTACTGCAACTGTTATTCATAATGGTCAGATTAAGTATGCCAACATTGATTTTGAAGGTGGTAGCGACATTACAAATGATATTTCAACCGTCTTGAGTACCTCCAAAAAAGATGCCGAGCAACTTAAACTTGATTACGGTTATGCCGAGCCTAAGCTTGCTTCTGGGAAGAATGAGTTTGCCATTAATAGTGTTGGCTCAAATGGTCAACAGATGGTGGATGAAGTTTACTTAAGTCAGATTATTAATGCGCGTATTATGCAAATAGTTAACCGGATTGAGAAGGGACTAATTAAGCATGACGCTTTAAAACTTCCTGGTGGTGTTATTATTACTGGTGGTAGCAGTTTACTACAGGGAATTGACGATATTATTGCAACAAAATTAAATATTAAAACCCGCATTTATCAACCAGATCAAATTGGGATGCGTAATCCTGTTTATTCAGCTGCATATGGCATTGTCAACTATGCGTATAAGATGTCTGATATTGACTTTTTAGTAATAAGTGCAATTTATGGCAAGAATACACTTGGAGAAAAAACTGAGATGCCTGAAAAAAATAATAAGAAGTCAAAAAGAACAGGTACCAGTAATGAAGCAAAGGGTAAAGAAGAATATAATAGAACTGAGTTACTGAAGCGGGAACGAAGAACGCAAAGTAAATCAAATAAAGATATGAAAAATAAAGAAAAAGGAATAAAGAATTTCTTTAAAAAATTCTTTGATTAAAGGGTGGTTAATTAAATGGATTTCACATTCGATTCAGACGACAATAAAAATGCTGTCATCAAAGTGATTGGTGTTGGTGGTGCTGGTGGTAATGCTGTTAATCGAATGATCGATGACGGCGTTCAAGGGGTTTCCTTTGTTGCTGCTAACACAGATGTTCAAGCGTTAAATAGTAATAAAGCAGAAACTAAAATTCAGCTTGGGCCAAAACTAACAAGAGGGTTAGGAGCGGGTTCTCATCCTGAAGTTGGTCAAAAGGCTGCTGAAGAAAGTGAGCAAACAATAGAAGATGCACTTAAGGGTGCTGACATGATTTTTATCACTGCTGGAATGGGTGGTGGTACAGGTACTGGTGCAGCTTCTGTTGTTGCTAAAATTGCTCGTGAGACAGGAGCATTAACAGTTGGTGTTGTTACTAGACCATTTACATTTGAAGGACCTAAGCGTTCGAAAAATGCAACTGAAGGAATCGCTCAATTAAAGCAATATGTTGATACGCTAGTTATCATTGCTAATAATCGTTTATTGGAAATGGTTGATAAGAAGACTCCAATGATGGATGCTTTCAAAGAGGCTGATAATGTCCTGAAGCAAGGTGTTCAGGGAATTTCTGATTTAATTACTTCTACTGACTACGTAAACTTAGACTTTGCGGATGTTAAAACTGTAATGGCAAATCAAGGTGCTGCCTTGATGGGAATCGGACGTGCTAGTGGTGAAAACAGAACTGTTGAAGCTACAAAATTGGCAATTTCTTCGCCACTTCTTGAAGTTTCAATTGATGGTGCAAAACAAGTTTTACTAAACATTACTGGTGGACCAGACTTAACATTGTTTGAAGCTCAAGATGCTTCTGAAATTGTTTCAAAGGCTGCTGGCGATGACGTCAACATTATCTTTGGTACATCCATTAACCCTAACTTAGGCGATGAAGTTGTTGTTACTGTGATTGCGACTGGGATTAGTTCTTTAGCAGAAGAAGAGGCCTCAAAGCAATTACCTGGTCAAAGTCATCAAGTCAAGGCAAATCAGAACAAGCAGGCACCTAGTCAATCAGCTGATCAAAATGTTTCTGAACCAGTTGGCGAAGCACAAGTTGTTGATCAAGCTTCTGATGTTGAGCCTGCACCTAAGCATCGAACAATGGTTGATCCAACAAGTGTTTGGGGTTTAGACAGCGATGATCAAGTTAACCGTCGTTCAACTCCAAGCGAGGCTGAGCAAAATGAACAACCAAGTTCATTTGATGATGATCAAAGCAATATTTCACAGATTGAAACTAGTGCTTTTGATGATGACAATACAGATGACATTCCATTCTTTAGGCACCGTGGCGAAAACTAATAGGAGGTAAAAGAAATGGCTTTTAGTAAAATAGGTAAGTTTTTCGGTATCTCAGATGAAGAAAATGAGATGTTAGATAACGAAGAATATCTTGAATCTCAAGACGAACTTGAAAACAGTATTCCCAGTGGTTCAATTGACCATGATAAAATAGTTTCAATTAAATCAGGAAGCAGTTCTGCTAAAAGCAATATTGTTTTATATGAACCTCGTGTATATTCGGATGCAAAAGATGTTGCTCAAAATTTACTAAATAATAAAGCAGTAATTATTAATTTTAGTCGAATGGAAGATGCTTCTTCGAGAAGAATTGTTGATTTTATTACCGGTACGGTTTATGCATTAAATGGTGAAATACAACGTATAGGTGACAAAATTTTTCTCGCTACGCCACCTAAATTTGTCACTGATGGAAAAATCAGCGATTTAGTCGATAAGAAAGATAACTTGAGTTAATGTTTGAAGCAATTCGTTATATAATAAATATTCTAAATTGGATTATTTGGTTATACAGTATTGTGATGGTTATCGATGCGATTATGAGTTGGATACCTTTTTTACGTGATTCAGCTATTGGACAAATAATTAATCGCATAATTGATCCATATGTGAGTATTTTTCGTAAAGGACCTATCGAACAGCTATCAAATTCTACTGGCATAGATTTTTCATTTCTTTTAGCCTTGTTATTGCTGTATTTTGTGCAAGAATATGCTATAGGATGGCTATACAATATTTTGTTTAGGATCTTTGCGTAATGGAAAAGAGACAAGCAAGTAAGTTTTATCCGTATTTTGACGTTGAAGAAAAATCGGTCATTGATAAAATGACCGGTTTTTTCAATAGTGTGGTTTTTAAGCAGCAACCATTGCTTACTGAGTTCTTGGATCCTGCTCAAAGAGATATTTTACGCACAATTGCAGGAAATGATCTTTTTATGCAGGATTTTGGTGGTTATCAAGCTGCTGAGAAGAAAAGAGTTTATCTAACCGAAGACTGGACTAATTTTGATTTATCCGATTATGGTGTAACTGCATTTTCAATTAACTATCCGAATAAGTTTGAAAAATTATCTCATAGTGCCATTTTGGGTAGCTTAGCAAATTCAGGAATTGAGACTGAAACATTTGGTGATATCATTACTGACGGAAATGGGCAATGGCAGTTTTTTGGAAAAAGTGAACTAACTGATTTTTTTCAAAAAGAAATTACTAGAATAGGGCGAGTCAAAGTTAAAGTTGAACCTGTAGACTTTAGAAATGTCATAGTCCCAGAAGATGATAGTAGTGAAACTTCGATTATTGTAACTTCACTTCGAGTTGATGCAATTTTATCAGGAATTAGCAACCAAAGCCGTAGCCAAATTCAAAATAGTATTTCGACAAATTTGGTTAAATTAAATTGGCATGGTATCAAAGATTCTAATATAATAGTAAAAGTAGATGATGTTCTCAGCTTAAGGCATTTTGGTCGATGCAAAGTTGAGGATATTAGAACAACGAGAAAAGGCAAATATAAGGTGGTGCTGAAACTTTGGCAGACAAAAAAACACAAACAAAGAAATTAACGCCAATGGATATTCATAATGAGGAATTTAAAAAACGTGGACTTAGTGGCTATGATCGTCGCGAAGTTGATTCTTTTTTAGATCGTGTTGTGGATGACTATGGTGATGCACTTGATGAAACAATTGATTTAAAAAATGAAGTAGCTCGGCTAAAAACGCAAGTTAATGACTTACAAGCTAAAGTTACGAAATATGAGCAGAACGAAGAAGCAGCTAAGCATCAACTTGCTGATGCACATGTTCGTGCACAAGAGATAATCAATACGGCAACAGAGCAAGCGCATAACGAAACTGCTCAAGCAAGAGTAGATGTTGACTACCAAAAGCAGCAATTGGATACGATCAAAGATGATTACGAGCGAGTTAAGAAAGAGGTCGCTGGCTATCGTACATATATTCAAGAATTGCTGCAAAAAGCAATTGAAAACCTCAATGATGAAGATTGGCAAAAGGCGCTTGATAAGTACTTTGGGACAGAGCGCTTTTATCCACCAGACGGTGCAGAGCCAATTACTTTAACCGACGAAGAAGAAATTGTTGATGACGATGAAGAGGATACGGGAATAGTTGACAAAGATGATGACTATGAAGTAAACTTTGATGAAGAAGATGATCCACAGCCAATGACTGGTGACAATTCAAATTCTGAAACAATTGATCTGAATAATGAAGAAGGACCTGAAGTACAAGTTTCGGGAACTTCAATCGTTTTTCCAGAGGATTATAAAAAAAGAAATTAATAAACGGATAGTAAAACCGAAAGACAATTCAGCGATCTAGTGGTGGTGTGAGACTAGTATTAAGTGCTTGATGGTTGATCAGCTATCGCGATACAGTTTATTTCGTCAATTGCACGTTACGCAATCTTTAAGTGGAGCTTAATTGGCTCAATTTAGGTGGTACCACGATATTAAACCTCGCCCTAATAAGGACGAGGTTTTTTTGCAGAAAGGAATAAATAATGAGAGTAAAGGATACGCTAAATTTAGGAAAAACTAAATTTAAAATGCGTGGAAATCTTCCCGTTAGAGAAGCAGAATGGCAAAAAGAATGGGATGAAAATAAATTATATGAACAAAGACTAAAACTAAATGAGGGTAAACCTCGTTTTGACTTGCATGATGGTCCTCCATTTGCCAACGGTAATATTCACATGGGACATGCGTTAAACAAGATTTCTAAAGATATTATTGTTCGCTTTAAAAATATGGATGGCTATTACGCACCTTATGTTCCCGGATGGGATACACACGGCTTGCCAATTGAGCAACAATTAGCAAAACAAGGCGTTGACCGTAAAAAAATGAATCGTGCGGAATACCGTCAATTGTGTGAAGACTATGCTAAAAAAGAAATCAGTAAACAAAAAGCTGATTTTAAGCGTTTAGGAGTGATGGGTGACTGGGATCATCCATACATTACTTTACAGCCTGAATACGAAGCAGAAGAAATTCGTGTGTTTGGTAAAATGTATGAACAAGGATACATTTACAAGGGTAAGAAGCCAGTCTACTGGTCACCTTCTAGTGAGTCAACGTTGGCTGAAGCCGAGGTTGAATATCACGATGTAAAGTCTCCTTCAATTTATGTTGCCTTTCCTGTTAAGGATGGTAAGGGCATCATTGACCCAAAGGATACTTATTTCGTAATCTGGACTACAACACCTTGGACTATACCGGCTAATCAAGGGATTACAGTTAACCCAGGCTTTGACTATTCAGTAGTCAAAGTTGGCGATAAAAGATATGTGGTAGGTACTGATCGACTTGAAGCAGTAGCAGAAGCACTTGATTGGGAAAATTATGAAGTTGTACAACATGTAAAAGGCTCTGAGATGGATCGCATGCTTGCTTCACATCCACTATATGGACAAGATGTTTTGGTAATGAATGCGATGCATGTTACTGCTGCTGACGGTACGGGTTTAGTTCACACTGCTTCTGGCTTTGGTGAAGACGACTATAATGTTGCTCAACGTTATGACTTGCCAGTCTTTAGTCCCTTGGATAATAAGGGTTGTTATACAGATGAAGTTCCTGACCCTGAATTAGTTGGCATGTTTTATGATGATGCTAATAAAGTTGTCAGCGAAAAATTAAAGCATTCTGGTAACTTATTGAAACTAAGCTTTTTCACGCACTCATACCCACATGACTGGAGAACTAAGAAGCCAGTTATCTATCGTGCAACAACCCAATGGTTTGCATCAATCGAAAAATGTCGTAAACAAATTCTTGAACAAATTGATCAGGTTAACTTTATGCCAGAATGGGGTAAAGTTCGTTTGCACAACATGATCAAAGATCGTGGCGACTGGGTAATTTCACGTCAACGTGCTTGGGGTGTTCCTCTACCAATTTTTTACGCAGAAGATGATACTCCAATTGTTACTCCAGAAACAATTGAACACATTGCGCAGATTTTTGCCAAGGAAGGTTCAAATGCTTGGTATAAACGCACTGCTAAAGAACTTTTACCAGATGGATTTACTTCTCCACATTCTCCTAATGGAGAATTCAGAAAAGAAACAGATATTTTAGATGTTTGGTTTGATTCTGGGTCTTCACATCGAGCAGTAATGGCTGCAAGAGAAGATTTACGTTTTCCAGCAGACATGTACCTTGAGGGGAGTGATCAATATCGTGGTTGGTTCAATTCTAGTTTGATTACTTCAGTTGCAACAACTGGTCAGGCCCCATATCGCAACATCCTATCTCAAGGGTTCGTTTTAGATGATAAAGGTCATAAAATGTCTAAATCGCTTGGTAACATCATTGCACCAAACGATATAATTAAAAAGATGGGTGCTGAGATAATTCGTTTATGGGTTGCTTCAGTTGATGCAACTTCAGATGTAGCAGTTTCCCAAGACATTTTGCAGCAAACTTCTGAAAGCTACCGTAAAATAAGAAACACTTTCCGTTATATGTTGGCTAACACTTCAGATTTTGATCCAGAAAAAGACCGTATTGCATATGAAGGTCTTAATTCGATTGATCAATATCTTGAAGTTCGTTTGAATGAACTTGTTAAGACCTGTTTGGAAAGTTATGAAAAATATGATTTCAATAACGTCTATAAAAAGATCTTTTCGTTTATTTCTAACGATTTATCAGCATTTTACTTGGACTTTGCAAAAGATGTTTTATACATTGAAGGCAAGAATAGTCATGCAAGACGTTCAATGCAAACGGTCATTTACGATGCTGCGGTTAAATTAGCCAAGGTTTTGACACCTATCCTTCCGCACACAATGGAAGAAATCTGGTCATTCTTAAAAGAAAAAGAAGACTACATCCAATTGACGAATATGCCTAAAGTTGAAGAATATGAAAATAGTGGAGAGCTACTTGCTAAATGGCAAAAGTTCATGTCATTAAGAGATGATGTCTTAAAGGTCCTAGAAGAAGCACGTGACAAGAAGCTAATTGGTAAATCATTTGAGGCAGCTGTGACTATTTATCCTACTGAAGAAATGAAGTCGGTTTTAGATTCACTAGATGCCAATTTCAGACAGATTTTAATTGTCTCTAAATTAACTATCGCTGATGGTCCAGCTCCTGAAAATGCTGAGAAACTACAAAATGGTGCTTTCATTGTTGAACGAGCTGAAGGTGAAGTTTGTCCACGATGCCGAATGATTAGAAATGACATTGGTCAGGATAACGACCTTCCAATGCTTTGTGGACGCTGTGCTGAGATAGTCAAGGCTGATTATCCAGAAACAGCTCAAGAAGGACTAGAAGAATAATGCGTTTAGGTACAGTAAAGCAATTTGATCCAAAAAGCAGTTTTGGATTCATTGAAGATGACGAAAACCACAAATCTTATTTTGTTTTTTACACTGCAATTAAAGAAGAAGGATATCGTCGCCTTCAAGTTGGTCAAAAAGTCAAATACCAACTTGCTCAAGGAAAAAATGGCTTGCAATGTGTGAATGTATATCTAGCTAATTAATAGGAAAGTGAATAAATGGATTTAACAGAAACTGAAATTTCTTCAAAACAGATTTTTTCGGGGCGAATTGTTGATCTCTCTGTTAGAACAATTAAATTGCCTAATGGTGAAACTGCAACAAGAGAAGTAGTTAAACATCAACCTGCTGCTGCAGCGATTGCAGTAAATGATAAGCAAGAAATGCTGCTAGTTGAACAATGGCGCGAACCAATTAAAGAATTAACCTTGGAAATTCCAGCTGGTTTAATTGATGAGACCGATGCGAGTCCATTGGATGCAATGAAACGCGAGCTGAATGAAGAAGGTGGTTATCATGCCGATTATTGGGAAAAAATTACCGAATTTTATTCTTCACCTGGCTTTACTGATGAGAAACTACATTTATTTTATTGTGACACTTTGACAAAGCTTGATGATAAAAGACCATTAGATTCAGATGAATTTTTGACTAGTCATTGGTATAATTTGGAAGAACTAAAGCGTCTTTTTGCTCAAGGTAAACTTGTTGACGCAAAAACGTTGTACGCAATGAGTGTTTGGGAAAACATGTTGTTAACTGGCGCAAGCGCAAAGGAATAAAATGACTGAAAAGCGATCTGATTACCGAAAAAAGAATCAACGAAAAAAGAAAAACAGCTTTTTTAAGACAATTAAATCGGCTTTTGATAACGAGGAAGAAGTAGATGTAAATCCAGAATTTACACGTGACTCAACTGACCGTCCTTTTAATGATGAGCCAAGCTTAAAAACTAGAAGAGAATCTCAAAGGGAAGCGCAAACTTCTAGTGATGAGAATAATTCCAAGTATCAAAATAAGCAGAAAGCTCAACCTAAGACTTGGATAGAGAAAGGTTTAAGACTAAAAAGGCGTTTAAACATTGCAATATTAATTGTGATTGTATTGATTGTTTTGGTATTATTAGCGTTATTTCATTTATAAATAATCGAGGGGAAAATGAAGATAGCAATTATTGTCCCAATGGAAATTGAGGCAGAATATTATCGTAAGTATTTTCACTCTGGTAGCACAGAAATGTTCGGATCTACACAGTTCGAGCATTTTTGCGTTAACGGCAATGAAATTTACATTGGATTGAGTGGAATAGGTAAAGTACAAGCTGCGATGAACTTAGCAAGTTTGCTGAGCAGTGTAGATATTGATTTGATTTTTATGACGGGAACAGCAGGTTCTTTACAGCAAACTGTTCATAAAGGTGATTTAGTTTTAGCTAGTTCTTTTGCTTACCATGATGCTCATAATACGCTTGCTGGGGACTACGTAGAGGGACAAATTCCCGGTGAACCAGCAGTATTTGAACTAGATTCATCTGCTAGAAATGAATTTATTAGCTTCTTAAATAAAGAGGAAGTATCGTATCAAGAAGGATTAGTAGTCACTGGTGATTCCTTCATCGGTTCTGATAAGCAGAAGGACGAAATTAAACGCAATTTTGCGAATGCTCTTGGTGTTGAAATGGAAGGTGCGGCTTTTGCTCAAGTAGCTTATCATTTTGCTAAACCTCTTATTGCATTACGTGCGATTTCGGATAATGGAAATGATAATGCAAACGAAGATTTTGATCAGTTTGCCAAAAAAGTTGGCGCTAAAGCTGCAAAGTTAATTTGTGCCTATCTAGACAAAGTGAAATAGCTTATGGAAGAAATTTATTTAGACAATGCAGCGACTACTCCAATGTCTCCAAAAGTAATTGATGTGGTTACTGAAGAAATGAAGAACGATTTTGGTAATGCTTCTAGTACTTATGAGCTGGGAAGAAAAGCGCGTCATGTAGTCGACCAAGCGCGCTCAAAGGTTGCTAAAGCAATTAATGCTAAGGATAACGAGATAATTTTTACTTCTGGTGGTTCGGAAAGTAACAATACGGCAATTTTCGGTACCGCTCATAGTAGATCTGATATAGGCAAGCGCATTATAACTACTAAGATTGAGCATCCATCTGTTTTACAGCCAATGATGCAACTCGAACGTGAGGGCTTCGATGTAGTTTATCTTAATGTTGATGAAACAGGCCATATTTCACTTGAAGAGTTGAAAAAGAACTTAGCTCCTGAAACAATTTTAGTTTCGATCATGGCAGTCAATAATGAAATAGGAACAATTAATCCGATTGCTGAAATAGGTGAAATTGTCGCAAAGAGTAACGCATATTTCCATGTTGACGCGGTTCAGGGATTAGGGAACATTGACATTGATGTTGCTAAAATGAAAATCGATTTACTATCTTCATCTGCTCATAAAATAAATGGGCCAAAGTTTCTTGGCTTTTTGTATGAAAAAACTGATGTGAAATTACCACCATTAGTCTATGGTGGAGAGCAGGAAACGAAGCGACGGGCAGGTACTGAAAACGTTCCTGGAATTGCTGGTTTGGGCGAAGCTGTAAGCGAAATTGCTGAAATAGACAAGCAAAAATTGCAAGAAAAGTATCATCACTTCCAAAAAATAATTTTGACTGAACTTGATCAAGCAAAAATTGCTTATCAGGTTAATGGAGGCTTAGGTGAAAATGTTTCGCATCATATTTTGAACTTGCGCATTGATGGTATATCTACAACACTTTTACAAGCAAATCTTGATTTAGCTGGTTTTGCCGTTTCAGGTGGCTCAGCTTGTACAGCAGGTTCACTCGAACCGTCACATGTTTTATGTGCATGCTTTGGTAAAAAGTCTGCGCGTGTTCTAGAGTCAATTAGAATTTCATTTGGTAGATATACGACTGATGAAGAAATTACTAGCTTTGCTCAACAACTAGTGAAAATTGCTCAGAAAGTCCAGAAAAAAGAAAAATAGTTGCTTTTTAATTTAATTTAACTTATTATTAGTAAGCGTGAGGTATAATTATGGCAAATACTGTAGAAATTAATGGTGATACGCGTAAGTTTACACTTAGTCCTGACTTGAAGCTGTACGCGCTTATTGACGCTGGCTTTGTTAAAACGGCTAAAGGTAATTTTAATTACGAACATCCACTTTATAATGATTCACCATATAATGCTCCTACCAAATTGAAAATGACGATTGACAAAGAAATGAGTCATTTAACAATGGTTGTGACTGACCGCAATGGTCTTAAGAAGGTTAATATTTTTAAAAACCAACAATTAGCACCTACGGTGGAGCTGTTAGATTATATTCTAAAAGACTTAGAAGAGCGAAATATTATTGTTGCTGTAAAGGACTGAGTTAATTGGCAAAAAAGGGTCGAGTAGTAGTAGGTATGAGTGGTGGAGTTGATTCCTCTGTTTCTGCATTACTACTTAAGAAGCAAGGCTATGATGTAATTGGCGTTTTTATGAAAAACTGGGATGACACTGATGATGCAGGTGTTTGTACCGCAACAGAAGATTATGAAGACGTCAAAAAGGTAGCTGATCAAATTGGTATTCCATATTATTCAATCAATTTTGAAAAAGAATATTGGCACCGTGTTTTTGAATATTTTTTAAGTGAATACAAAAAGGGGCGCACACCTAATCCCGACGTAATGTGTAATAGCCAAATTAAATTTAAATCATTTTTGGATTTCGCAATGGACTTAGATGCAGATTATATTGCAATGGGACATTATGCAAAAACGATTACTGATAAAAATGGCATTACGCATATGATGCGGCCAAAAGATGGCAATAAAGACCAAACTTACTTTTTGAGTCAACTGAGCCAAAAACAAATCAGTAAGGTGATTTTTCCATTGGCTAATTTGACTAAGCCACAGGTGCGTGAAATTGCAATTGAAAATAATTTAGTTAACGCAAAAAAGAAGGACTCCACTGGAATTTGCTTTATTGGAGAGAGAAACTTCCGCAAGTTTCTAAGTGAGTTTTTACCGGCAAAGTCTGGTAAAATGGTCACACCTGATGGAAACGTTATCGGTGAGCATGCCGGATTAATGTACTATACTATTGGCCAGCGTTCTGGCTTGGGTCTAGGTTCTACTAAGCAATCGACTGCTCCATGGTTTGTTGTTGGTAAGGACTTGAAAAAGAACGAATTAATTGTTGAGCAAGGATATGATAGTGAATTGCTTTACGCTACTAAGCTTGAAGCAAGCGGCATGTCATTTTTCACTGGTCAGCCTGACCGTGACTTCAAGATTCGTTGTAGTGCAAAATTCCGATATCGCCAGCCTGATGTTGCAGTTACTGTTGAATATCATGCCGCTAATAATTCAGCTACTGTTTACTTCGATGAGCCAGCTCGTGCAGTAACACCCGGACAGGCTCTAGTTTTATATAACGGTGAAGAATGTCTAGGTGGTGGCAACATTGATTGTGCATACCAGGAAGAGCGGAAATTACAATTAGTTTAGAATAGCTATAAAGAAAGACTTAGTTCTTTCTTTTTTTATACTCTGAAATATATTTACAGGCCGTTGATTCTGCTTTTTCATTTATATTAATTAAATGATAAACTAGAAAAGTAATGCTAATAAAGAATAGGACTAGTAATAGATGCAGATTTATTTTGTAAGACATGGAAAAACCGAGTGGAATTTGGAGCGTCGTTTCCAGGGCGCACATGGTGATTCTCCATTGTTAGCAGAAAGCTTAAATGATATAGAAAAACTTGGCGATCACTTAAAAGGAACTAATTTCAATGGAATCTATTCTAGTCCATTAAAACGTGCTTTTGATACAGCTAATGGCGTGAAAAAAGCTATATCTTCGGATTTAAGTGTCAAAAAAGATGAGCGTCTACGTGAATTTGACATGGGGCTAATGGAAGGCTTAAAGTTTGATGAAGCGAGCGCAAAATTTCCTAAACAGGTTGACGATATCTGGAATAGACCTGATAAATATGATGGTCAAAGCATTCAAGGTGAAAACTATCCAGATGTAATTTCGCGTGGAAAGAGCTTTGCTACTGAAAAAGCCAGACAATTTACTGGTGTTGACGATAAAGTGCTTGCTGTTAGTCATGGTGCTGCTTTGGGTGCTATTATGGGGGGATTACTAGGATATCCATTAAAAGATGTTAGGTGTAATGGTCCATTAAGTAATACTAGTTTGACGATTTTGGAAACACTTGATCAAGGTGCAACCTTTAAGTTAATTGTGTGGAATGATACAAGCTTTTTGGAAAGGGATACTTCAGGAACTGATGCATTATGACAGATAAACAAAGTAAAAGTATGAAAGAGGACGCTGCAGTTAATCAGCGTGTACACAAGTTAATCGAGAAAATAGATCAGTATCCACAAAAAACAGAAAATTATCTAAAACTAGCGACAGAATTAATTGAGCAGGGAAGTTTTGCTCAAGCAACTCAACTTCTTGAGCAAGCTAAACATCTTGTTAAGCACCCACAGGACTTAGACTATAATTTAGCAGTTTGCTACTACATGCAAGGTGATTTTGATAAGTCTCTTACCTTACTTAATCAAATTCCTAATGATGATTTAGTTTTATACCAGAAAGCACTAGTTTTTTTAAAACTTGGTCAAGGACAAAAGGCATTAGCTCATGCGTTAACGATTAAGCAAGTTGATGATAAGGTTCTAGAATTATTAGGTGATATCTGGCTAAGTCTTGGTGAATTAAGCGAAGCTCGTACCTGTTATGAAAAGATTTCTCCTAACAAAAGGACGGCAAAAGTTTATTTTATGCTTGGGATTAGTATTTTGGATAGTGACCGTAAAAAAGCAACTAGTTATCTTAAAAATGCAAAAGAAAAAGATCCTAAATATTTTAAGCAAGCCCAGGAACAATATGGTGCAATTTTAAAAATGGTTAACGAAGCGGAAAAGAAAAATGACTAAGTTTGTTGGAAAAGTGAACAGAATCGTTTTCGAAAACGATCAAGATTTATATAAAATCCTTGATGTAACAATCATTGGCAAATTGGAAGACTATGATCGCGAGGAAATTAAAGTAACTGGTAGTTTTGGCGAAATTCAAGAAAATACTATTTATAGCTTTGAAGGGAAGCTCGTTGTTCACAATAAGTTTGGTTTACAATTTCGATGCGATAGCTATAAGCAATCAGTTCCACACGAAAAGGGTAGTTTAACGCGCTATTTGAGTTCAAATAAATTCCCCGGAATTGGTAAAAAGGCAGCAGACTCTATTATTTCGGTTTTAGGTGTTGATGCATTATCAGTTTTAAAAGAAAAACCTGAAAAAGTTTCAGTTTTACCGTTAACTAAGAAGCAAAAGGATAGTCTATTAAATGGGGTTCAGTCAATGGATTCATATTCAGAGATTGTTCTAAAGCTTGCCCAATTTGGCTTAAATAAAAAGGTTGCTGGCCGGCTTTATCAACTTTATCATGGTGATACTTTAACTAAATTAGAGAATGATCCCTATGCTGCAATTTCAGAAGTGACAGGTTATGCTTTTAAAAGTGCGGATCAAATAGGAAATAAGTTGGGGATAGAGGTTGATGATCCCCGCAGAATTAAGGGTGCAGTTTTTCAGGTTCTAATGGATGAGCTTAGCCAAGCTGGAAATACCTATATCAAGTTAGAACAGCTTCTAACGTCAGCTAGCGAATTATTGCAATTTAAGCATTTTGATCCAATTGCCAATGCAGTCAATGAATTGCAGCATGAAGGCAAAGTTGTGGTTTCTGGTGAGAATGCTGCACTACAAAACATTTATGCAACAGAAAACGACATTGCTTTAATGATGAAAAACTTAGTTGATCGTAAAGATGAAAGTGAGCATTTTGAAGATAAGGCAATCGACAAAGCAATAAAAAATGCTGAGAAAAAGCTAAAAATTAAATATGACCAAACGCAAAAGCTTGCAATAAAAAATGCTCTAACTAATCCAATATCGATTTTAACGGGTGGACCCGGAACCGGTAAAACAACTATTATTAATGGTATCTTGTTAGCTTTACGTGAACTTGCTGATATTCCTGCATCAGCACTTTATAGTAGTGATCCGCCATTCTTACTGGCAGCTCCAACTGGCCGAGCAGCAAAGCGCATGGAAGAAATAACTGGTATTACAGCAAAAACAATTCACCGCATGCTGGGCCTAGGAATTGGCGATAGTGATACTCTTGACCTCAACGAACTTAATGGCGAAATTCTAATCATTGATGAAATGTCGATGGTTGATATGTTTCTTTTTAAAGAACTAGTTTCTTGCATAGCTGAAACACGACACGTTGTATTTGTTGGAGACAAGGATCAGCTGCCATCAGTTGGTGCTGGAAATGTTTTTAGTGACTTAATTAGTGCAGATGTTTTTCCAACGACTGTTCTAAAGCAAATTCACCGTCAGGGTGACGATTCAAGTATTATTACACTTGCCCACGATATAAATGAGGGACAGGATCAAGACGCATTATTTAATAAAACTAAGAATTATTCTTTCATTTCATGTCCGCCACATGAAGTTGATCACGTAGTTAGTCAAATTGTTGAGCGTGCTCTTAAACGTGGTTTTGATCAGGATGATATTCAAGTATTGGGCGCAATGTATCAAGGTTCTGGTGGCGTAACTAACCTAAATAATGTGATTCAGGAAATTATGAATCCAGCTAAACCTAATAGTAAAATTCTCGAAGCTCATGATGAAATTTTTCGAATTGGCGACAGGGTGCTACAACTGCAAAATAACCCTGAAAAAGATATTTACAATGGACAAATAGGAAAAATAATCTCCATCGATGAAAAAAATCCGCAAAAGTGTATGACAGCTGATTTTGATGGACGTGAAATTAACTTTAGTAAGAAAGATCTGTTTGACCTTACTAGAGCTTATGCGATTACGATTCACAAAGCACAAGGTTCTGAATTTCCCTTGGTTATTTTAAGCTTGACCATGCAAAACTATGTCATGTTGAAACGAAATCTTTTATATACAGCCGTTACCCGAGCGGAGAAAAATCTTGTGTTAATTGGAGACCCGCGTGCATACGCAATGGCTTTTAATACACCAGGAAATGACCGTAAAACTGGCTTAAGCGCCAAACTGTGTGAACAGCTAGGTAAGAAAGTTAATACAGAAGTGGTTGATGAAAAAGAAGATAGTAATCTTGCAAGTAGCACCACTGACTTGCCAAAAGATGAAGATTACGTTTTAACTTCAGAATTAATTTATTCAGGTCAAATAGATCCAATGATTGGCATGCAAGGAATTAAATTAGGTGTTCAACAATAAGCAAAATAGCTTGGAGAAAAATAATGAGTAAAGAAATTGAGCAAATCATAAAAGATCAAATTGGAAACTGGGTAGTTAATCACACTCAGGTTTGCTTTATTAGTGATGATACACTTGAAATTGCAACTAGTGAAAAAGACTCTTTGGGAGAAACAATATACTGCTTTATCCAGAAAAGTAATGATGTGTATCGGATAGGTGATGACAGTAGAACATTGTTTAAAATTGACCCAAGTGCAAGTGATGAAGAATTGTATGCTATGACGGAGGAAGTTGCTAAGTCTGCAGGCTTTGATTTTGATTACAATACTGGAGAAATTTGGAAAGAAGTAAGTCGAGCTAATGTCATTGCAACGATTATGAAGCTAACCCAATTAGTAGTTGCCGTATCTTACCTAGGTTAATACAGTAAGTAATTCTTCTTGTCATCGCGCTGAGATTATGCTTAAATGATTAAAACTCGATTAAATTATATGTAGATATAGGCGGTATAGCATGGCAATCATAGCAAAAAATCTTTCTAAGAACTATGGTAAAAAACAAGTTCTACATGATATCAGTTTCGAAATTCCTGAGCAGCCTACTATTGTTGGTCTAATTGGCCCCAATGGAGTAGGAAAGTCGACCATGCTTAGATTATTGGCGGGAGTGCTGATTCCAACTGATGGTGAGATTTTAAATGACAAAGTTAAAGAAACATATTACAAGTGGGCATGTGTCCACAGCACTTTTGTCCCCTCAGGTGAAAGAGGCTTGATATATCGTTTAACTACAATTGAAAACTTGCGATATTTTGCATCTTTTAAAGGAATTAATCTACACAAAGCAGAAAAGGTACTGAGATCTTTGGCTGAATCATTAGACTTTTCGGAATTATTGGATAAAAAATTTCAAGAATTATCGACAGGACAAAAGAAGAAAGCAGCAATTTTAGTAGGTGCCTCACTGGAAACCAGTGTTTTGCTACTTGATGAGCCATCGAATGGCTTAGACATTAATGCTCAGGATGATTTAGCTAGGTTCATTGTGAAGCTGAAAGATCTATATCACAAGATGATTTTTGTTTCTTCACATGATACACAAATGCTGTCTGGTGTGGTTAACTGCTATCTGTTTTTTAAAAATGGCCAGATTGTAAAACAAGTAAATCACCATTTTAGTGAAGAAGAACTAATTAGAACTTACCAAAATGTATATCGCTAAAGTGGGTGGAAAAAATGAAGAAAATAAAGCAGCTTTGGATGTTGTTTATTGTTCAATTGGAATCTGTCATAAAGTTAAATATAAGATACTTAAATTCTACAGTTAGTCAAATGTTTTTGTATGCGGGTGCTTTCTTAATTGTTTTATTTGTAACAGATACTTCCAAAATGGCTCGATATTATAATTCTAATGCAGGGGTACTAGTTGCAATGATCGGCTATTTGTTTTGGAGTATCGGAATTTCTTCTTTTCAATCGTGCAGTAATGCAGTTGAAATAGATGAGCGGGAAGGAACCTTAGAAAGTGAAATGCAATCTGCATACCCTTTGTGGTTAATTTACCTATTTCAAATTCTTGGAGAAAACATTATTGTTTGGCTTGAGTTATTAGTCATAAGCATAGTCACATGTTTTTTGTCGCACTTTACTTTCAATGACTTAATTTCTTCTTTGCTTCTTACTTTTGTTTTTTCGCAAATTTCAAACTTAGGAATGTTTGGCATGGGGATGTTCTTAGCGTCAGGTTCTATTCGATTTAAGAAAATGGGGCAGTGGTCAGTAATTATATCATCACTTTTAATGATGTTTTCTAATGTTTTTTCTCCAGCTTTTCTTGGTATTCAAGAAATTATCCCTTATGTGTGCGGCGTTGAGCTTGTAAGAAACATAGTATTGGGTCAGGGGTTTGTTATGCATCAGTTTTTAATCTTTTTATTGGTCAATGCAGCTTGGTTAATTGCTGGAATAATTGTTTTTTCCTATAGCATTAAGTATGAACGAAAAAATGGTTCATTTGACGCTTTTTAAAATAAAACTTAATATAAAATAGAGCAGTTTGATATTCATGAAAAGATGTTAACTGCTTTTATTATGCTTAATAGAGTAGCTCATGCATTAAAGGAAGTTAGAATATTATTTTAGAATTTAAGAATGTTGTTTGGGGAACAAAGAATTATTTTGCCGTAAGAAAATTATATTTAACAGCTTTTCCAAAAAATGAGCGCTTTTCAATATGGCAATTAGTTTTAATGTCACTTCACCGCCAAGTTCATTTCGAAGCGGTTTATGACAAGCACGACTTTATTGGCTTAGTATTTCTTGCAGAGAGCAGTGAAGCAGTTTATTTGATGTTTTTGGCAACAGTTTCGAACAAAAGAAATCAAGGGTATGGCTCAAAAATTTTAACTCAGTTAAAAAAGCGTTTTGCACCCAAGACTATCATTATTGACATTGAACCGGTGAATGAAAAAGCGGTCAATTATAGACAACGCTTAAAGAGATTATCTTTTTATGAAAAAAATGGGTTTAGGCAGACTTCTAATTATCTAGTTGATGACGGAGGAGCCTTCTTAATCTTAACTTCGGGAAGCAAATTTAATGTAAAAAAGTTCAGTCATTTACTGAAATGGCTGAGCTTTGGGTTGTACAAGTTTGAGATAAAATAAAAGGAAAAGCGTGTATGCTTTTCCTTTTTAGTGATTATCTTAATAAATAAAAATGACTAAGTTTAAAATCTATTTTGAATGAATCTGGTTTTATTTGTTCACCATCAACTTGGGCAAACTCTTTTTTAGTTGTTTGAATAGATATTTGTTTACCCTCAAAATAATGAAATTGAGGGTCATGAACATGTGAGCCGTCTTTTAACAAGTTAATAAAGAGTTTGATTAGTTTACCTAAACTGAAACGTTCAACAACAACGGTGTCAAGCACACGGCTCTTAATACTTGCACTTGGAAATAATGGAATGCCTCCCCCCAAATAGGGATGATTAGTAGTAGTTATTAGAAAAGCATTATCGTAATGATATCTTTTATTATCGCACTTAATATCAACAGCAAATGTATCTTGTTTACGTAGTGCTGACAAAATATGAAGTCCATAAATCATTTTACCTTCATTGATTTTGTTTAAGAGTTTCTTTAATTCTGAAATGTTACTAAGATGATTAACATAAGCATCAAAACCAACCCCTAGACTATTGGCGAAATAATAAACATCATTGCTTGAACGCGGGAAGTGGAAAGAGCCACAATCAATTCTTTCAGGCGCAACACCATTTTTTAAATGATTAATAAGCTCTTCAGGATTTCCAGAAAGATTAGCAGCCTTGCCGAAGTCATTTCCGGTGCCCGCAGGTAAATAAGCTAGCGGCGTGGAAGGATGACTTGATCTTTTTATCCCATTAAGAACTTCATTCAAAGATCCATCTCCACCAATTACTAACAGAACTTCATTAGAATGATGGTTCCTATTACCATATCCTTGTGCAATTTTAATTGCTTCACCTGCAAAAGAGCTTTTGTAAACATCAAAAGCAATATTTTCATTAACAAGTAAGAGGGTAGTTTGGTCTAATATCTTTTTGGCATGACCATTTCCAGCGGTTTCATTAACCAGAAGATGGATTTTAAGTTTATTCGTCATTTTTTTATTTATTAAAAAAAGCCCATCTGGGGCTTTTTTACTTTTTCTCAACAATCATAGGTAAAATCATTGGCCGTCTTTTTGTCTTGGAATATAAGAAATCAGAAAGATTTTCAACAATTGCCTTACGGACAACAGCGTCTTTAGGATTATCTGTTTTATCCATTTCACTTTTTATAATATGGTAAATATGTTTTTGAGCTTGGCTAATCAATTCGGTTGATTCACGCATATAAACAAATCCACGACTTAAAACATCCGGCCCTGCTAGAACACGCTTATGTTTGTAATCAACAGTTGCAACTACAACGACTAAGCCATCTTCTGATAAAACCTGGCGATCATGGACAACAACATTGCCAACGTCAGCAGTTCCAGAAGTATCAACATATACATCGCCTGCAGGAACATGTCCAGCAATTCTAGAACCATCAGGACCAAAGCAGACAACTTCACCGTTTTCCAAAACAAAAGTATGGTCTTCGGGGACGCCGGCAGCTTGTGCAAGTTCAGTATGGACAACTTGCATGCGATATTCGCCGTGAACAGGAATCATATACTTAGGTTTAGCTAGTCTAACCATCATCTTCAATTCTTCTTGACCACCGTGACCAGAAGTATGAACATTATTAACGCGTCCATGAATCACGTTAGCGCCACCTTCCATCAATTTGTTAATCAAGTGGTTAACACTAAGTGTATTACCAGGAATAGGGTTAGAAGAAAAAATGACTGTATCACCTGGTTGAAGACTGATCTGACGGTGTGTACCATTTGCAATCCGCGAAAGAGCAGCTAAAGGCTCACCTTGTGATCCGGTACATAATATCATTGCCTCATCAGCAGGAGTGTGGTTGATTTCATTTGAATCAACAATTAAACCTTCGGGTACATTTAAATAGCCAAGGTCGATACCGTTTTGAACTCCGTTCTCCATGCTTCGCCCAAAAATTGCAACTTTTCTACCAGTATCAATTGCTGCTTCAATTGCCGTTGAGACACGGTAAAGGTTAGAGGCAAAAGTAGCGAAAATAATTCGTCCATGGATACCTGTAATAATATCGTGCAATGAATGAGCAACAAAACTTTCTGACTTGGTAAATTGCGAAACTTCCGCATTAGTTGAATCTGATAGAAGAGCTAAGACGCCTTCGTTACCAATTTGAGCCATCTTTTGAAAATCAGGAGCAGGTTGGTTCATTACTGGAGTTAAATCAAATTTAAAGTCACCAGTAAAGACAACAGCACCAAGAGGAGTGTGAACAGCAATTCCTAACGTATCAGGAATTGAGTGGGTAGTTCTAAAGAAAGAAACAGAAAGCTTCTTGAATTTTAGAACTGTGTTTTCGTGTTCTTCGTGTAGCTCCGTAGTCCGAAGAATTCCGTGTTCCTCAAGCTTGCCTTTGATTAATGCCAAGGCAAATGGTGTAGCATAAACAGGAATTTCGGGTATTTTTTCAAGCAAGAAAGGTATACCACCAATGTGGTCTTCGTGACCGTGGCTAACAACCAGTGCTTTGATTTTTTTACGATTCTTGACTAAATATGAATAGTCAGAAATAACGTAGTTAATACCAAGAAGATCATCTTCTGGGAACTTAATACCACAGTCCATGATAATAATTTCATCTTGATACTGAACGCAATACATATTTTTGCCGATTTCATGCAACCCCCCGATTGCAAAGACGGCTACTTCATTATTTTTAATTCGCACAGAAACTACTTCTTACTATCAAAAGTCGTCAATTTAAAATCGGCGTGTTCTTTTTCATATTGTAGTGAATTTCCTGCTAATTCTTGGATGAGTTCAATGTTGTAGGGGGTATTGTCCTCAACCAAGGTTCTAGCGCTGACCAAATTATCAGCCTCTAGGTAAAGGGTTTGAGTTGTTTCACGTCTAGGATTAACAACTTTGTCCTTTTGATACAAAACTTTGTAGATCATATTTGTATTCTCCTTATTCAGTTATAAAAACGTTCTTAATTTTGGATAACTAAAAGTACCCAATAGCTTATCTCAGTTTACCATAATTATAATTTTAAGTATAGAAACACAACTTGTTTGACTCATAAAAAAACCGTCAAAGTAAATTGGCGGTTAATCTATCATGTACTGATGATACTAATAAATTAGGACTGTATCATCATCCAATTTAAATGGGTTTTGCTTATCAATCCGGTCATAAAATAGGTGGCCTCTTAAGTGTTCAATTTCATGGGATGCAACAATAGCAGGATAATCCTTTAAGTTAATTGTTTTTTCCTCACCATCAACGGTATAGTAATGAATCTTTAACTTATCCGGACGGGGAACATAACCATCAATAACTTTATCAACGCTTAGACATCCTTCACCTTCACTGAGACATGCCTGACGAACGGATTCGGACAAAACCTCAGGGTTAACAATTGTTTCTTTAAAAACAATCTCGTTTTGATCATTTGGAACAAGAAGTGATGCCATTTGCACACTTTCACCCACTTGAGGTGCCGCTAAACCAACTCCAGCACGTAACTGATGCTTTTTAGCAATTTCCGGATCCTGTGAATTGATTAGGTATTCCATCATGTCTTCGGCCAATTTTTGGTAATGGTCGCTCAAAGGAAAAGTTAACTTTTCAGCAACTTTGCGCAATACAGGATCCCCATCACGAACAATATCTTTCATTAAAATCAATTAAATTCACTCTTTCATAAAAAAGTTATCTCTATATTTTTACCATAAATAAGGACATTTTGTCTGCTTTTTATTCTATCGTAAATTTAAAAATTGAAAAAGAGTGATAAACGTTGACCAGTATAACAATTAGGTGTTAAAATCAATGAGCGTAAATATACAGATATGAAACACTTCGATTAGCATGTTCTTGAACGTGCCGGCGAAACTGTGACATTGTCACAGTTTTTTTATTGAGGAGTGGAGGAGGAATACTTTTGTCAGAAAAAAGAAGAGACGATATTAGAAATATAGCGATCATAGCGCACGTTGACCATGGTAAGACAACTTTGGTTAACCAATTATTGAAGCAATCCGACACTCTCCCTGAGCACATGGCTTTGGAAGATCGTGCAATGGACTCGAATGATATTGAACGTGAACGTGGTATTACTATTTTATCTAAAAACACTGCGGTTAAATATGGTGATACCACAATTAATATTTTAGATACACCAGGACACGCCGATTTTGGTGGTGAAGTTGAACGTATCATGCATATGGTTGACGGAGCCTTACTTTTAGTTGATGCATACGAAGGAACAATGCCACAAACTCGTTTTGTTCTTAAGAAGGCATTAGAAGCAGGAGTTAAGCCAATCGTTGTTATTAACAAAATCGACCGTCCAGGTGCTCGTCCTAAGGAAGTTCTTGATGAAGTTCTTGAATTATTCATTGAATTAGGTGCCAATGACGAACAACTTGATTTCCCAGTTGTTTATGCATCAGCATTGAACGGAACTTCTTCTTACGAAGCCGATCCATCCACTCAAAAAGAAACAATGGATCCAATTTTTGACACTATTATTAAAGCTATCCCAGCACCAATTGATAATGCTGATGAGCCTTTACAATTCCAAATCACTATGCTTGATTGGGATGACTATGTAGGTCGTATTGGAGTGGGTCGTATCTATCGCGGTAGTGTAAAAGTTGGCGACAACATCACAGTTATGAAACGTGATGGTTCAAAGCAAAACTTCCGTGTAACTAAGCTATTTGGTTTCTTTGGTTTGAAGCGTAATGAAATTACAGAAGCTAAAGCTGGAGATATTATTGCTATTAGTGGTATTAACGATATTTTTGTTGGTGAAACAATTGCATCTGCAGAAGATCCAGAAGCATTGCCATTCCTTAAGATTGACCCACCAACTTTGCAAATGGACTTTGTTGCAAGTGACTCACCATTTGCTGGTCGTGAAGGTGATAAGGTAACACCTAAAAAGTTAGAGGATCGTTTAATCAAGCAAACTCGGACTGATGTTTCTTTGAAGGTTGAACCTACTGATCAAATCAATGCCTGGACTGTTTCTGGACGTGGTGAATTACACCTTTCAATTCTTGTTGAAGAATTACGTCGTGAAGGATTTGAATTACAACTTTCACGTCCAAAAGTTATTTATCGTGAGATTGACGGTCAAATGTGTGAACCATATGAAGCTGTTCAAGTTGATACACCAGATGAATACGTTGGTTCAGTAATTGATTCACTTTCACAACGTAAAGGTGAAATGAAGAACATGGAATCGACTGGAAATAATCAAACTCGTTTGGACTTCTTAGTTCCATCACGTGGCTTAATTGGTTATAACAATGAATTTATGTCTCAAACCGGTGGATATGGAATTTTAAATCACAGCTTCGATTCATACAAACCAGTAGTTAAGAACTGGGAACCAGGACGTAAAAATGGTGCTCTTGTTGCTATCAGCCAAGGTAAGTCAACTACATACTCACTTCAAACTGTTGAACAACGTGGTGAATTATTCATCGGCGCAGGTGTTGAAGTCTACGAGGGTATGATTGTTGGTCAATCATCACGTGATCGTGATATTGCAGTTAACGTAATTAAGGGAAAGAACTTGACCAACACCCGTGCTGCCGGTAAAGACCATGCGGCTGCAATCAGAACGCCAAAGACATTGACACTAGAAGAAGCAATCGAGTTCTTAAACGATGATGAATATTGTGAGGTAACACCTGAGTCAATTCGTCTCCGTAAGAAGATTTTAAACACTTCTGAACGTCAAAAAGCAGATAAGAAACGCAATAAAAACTAAATCAAGTAATTAAAATGGCACTCACTTAATGAAGTAGTGTCATTTTTGTTTTATAATAAAAATATATTTTTTCGTAAGAGGAGGGCTACTTTTGCGACGGAAACTTCAACATTTGGACTACAAAATTCTATTACCATATTTATTGCTGGTTTTCTTTGGCATAATTATGGTTTATTCCGCTAGTTCAGATATCTTGCTCGTAAATGGTTTTAAGCCAGCGACATATGGGATTAGGCAAGCAATATATGCCGTGATAGCTTTCTTTTGTTTTGCTACATTGGCGTTCTTTTTGCGGTTAGAACTTTTTAAGCGAACTAAGTTTGTTGCTTGGTTTCTCGGAATTAGTATGTTTTTGCTGTTTTACCTAATTGTTTTAAAGGTATTTAAAGGCTCTGACGCTGCAGTTAATGGGGCGGTTGGCTGGATTGATTTAAAAGTCATCCGTATTCAGCCGCTGGAAATTGCTAAATTAGCATTGGTAATATATTTAGCATACTATTTAGACCGTCATGATGGTTCTTTCCGTCAAGGGAATATTGTTAATAATTTGATTAGACCAGCGGTTTTATCTGGGGTAATGATGCTATTAGTAATTGTTGAACCAGATTTAGGTGGTACTGCCATTTTAGCCACAATTGTGATCATTATGTTTTCTTTATCAGGTGTGCCAGCTAAAAATGCATTGCTCTGTTTAATTGGAATTGGAATTGTTGTTTTCTTCTTAGTTTTCTTAATTGTTAAATGGAATCCTGACTTTTTACAGTCAAGTTATCAATATCAACGACTTATGTCATTTTTGCATCCCTTTGAGCTAGAGCAAAAAGGTGGTGCCCAGTTAGTTAATTCATATTATGCGATTCATAATGGTGGTTTGTTTGGTGTTGGCTTAGGTAATAGTATGCAAAAGAGAGGCTATTTACCGGAACCATACACGGACTTTATCTTAGCGATTGCTGCTGAAGAAATTGGGGTAATTGGTGCATTACTAGTTTTAGGACTACTTTTCTATTTGATGTGGAGCATTATGGAAGTGGGTCTTCACGCAAGCACGCAATTTAATGCCTTGGTTTGTTTTGGCGTAACAACAATTATCTTTACTGAAACTCTGTTTAATGTTGGTGCCGTTTTGGGGCTATTACCAATTACAGGCGTTACTTTGCCCTTTATTTCATACGGTGGGTCATCACTAATTGTACTATCGGCTTCAATTGGATTAGTTTTAAATATTGCTGCAAATGAACGTATTAAGAAAGAAGAGGAGTTGGCTGATGAGTATCAATCATGATTTGGCAAATACTTCCTTAACTAAGAGGCAAGGACTAATTGTTTATCTTAATTCTATTAATAGTCAGTTTAAGCTTAGACGTTACGGGGACATCGTATATTTTTCTAAGAAAAATGCATATTGTGTTTTATATGTTGATCAAAAAGAAGCTGACAAAACGATAAACGCGATTAAACAGCTGGATTTTGTCAAGGATGTACAAAAATCTAGTGATGATGAAATTGACTTGTCAAGTAAGCATATTGAAGAACAAATTACTGAACTTGCTACTGAAGCAGAAAAAAAGTTACTTGATGAGCAGGAACAGAATACGGATTACTTATTATGAGAATTATTTCTGGAAAGTATGCTAAGCGCAACTTGTATACTCTAAAAAGTCAAAAAACTAGGCCAACCAGTGATAAGGTTAAAGAATCTTTGTTTAATAGCCTAGGACAATTTTTTAAAGGTGGAGAAGTGCTAGACTTGTATGGCGGCAGTGGTGCTCTTGCAATCGAGGCTGTTTCAAGAGGCTACAGTCATGCAACAATTATTGATATTAATTACCAAGCTGTAGAAATTATCCGGAAGAATGTTGCTTTAACTAAAGAAGAAGATCGTTTTTCTGTTTATAAAATGTCAAGCAATGTTGCATTAACCAAACTGGCCAAAGATGAAAAGAAATTTGATTTAGTTTTCTTAGATCCGCCATATGCCAAACAAAAAATTGCTTCTGACATGAAGAAAATGGATAGTTTAAGTTTGTTAACAGATAATGCGGTTATCGTAGCTGAGACAGATAATGAAACTGGTCTTGGCGAAATAGGTGGTTTTGAGCTAACGAAAACTCACCATTTTGGTAAAACAATTGTTCGTTTTTATCGAAAGGAAAACAGATGAGTATTGCACTTTTTCCAGGTAGTTTTGATCCAATTACTAATGGACACATTGATGTAATTCAGCAAGCTGCTAGAATCTTTGACCAAGTTTTTGTTGTGGTAATGGACAATACCTCTAAACACTATTTGTTCAGTGTAGATGAACGGGTAGAATTTATTAAAAATGCAGTTAAGAACATTTCTAATGTTGAGGTTCAAAAAAGACCACAAGCTTTAACTGTCGATGTGGCACACGATATTGATGCAACTGCGATTGTTCGCGGAGTGCGGAACAGTGAAGATTTTACTTACGAGCAACAAATTGCAGCAATGAATAAGCAGTTAGCGAATGATCTTGAAACTGTATTATTGTTTACTTCACCGCAAAACAGTTTTGTGGCGTCTAGTATTATCAAAGAGGTAGCTCAATTTGGCGGTGATATTAGTTCATTTATGCCAATAGAAGCTGCAAATGCTTTAAAGAAAAAATTGGTAAAAATTAATGAACAATAAAACCAAAGATAAAGGTAAGAAAAAAAGTCATAAATGGCTCTTCTTTTTCATAGCTGTCGCCGCAATTGTAGTAGGTTTAAGCTGGCCAACTAATTATTATCTTGAAATGCCAGGCGAGGCATTCCAAGTTAGTCAATTTATTAGAAGTGGTAAAAAAGCACCTAATAATTATTATTTAGTGACAGTTAGTGAAACCCAGCGACCAGCTTCAGTGCTGCGGTATTTGTTAAGTTATACTAGAAAATACGAAACAAGAATTTCAAAAGAAGATTTGCTGGGGGATGCAACAAGTAGTCAGTATGAGGAATTGCAGAATTGGTACATGGAAACCAGTCAACAAAATGCTATCTATTATGCAGCAAAGAAGGCAGGCTTAAAGCCAAAACTGAATTACGAAGGCGTTTATGTCATGCAGGTTCAGAAGCACTCAAGCTTTAAGAAAAAACTGCAAATTGGTGATACCGTTCTGGGCGCAAACGGTCATCGCTTCAAATCAACAGAAGAAATGCTTTCATATTTTCAGAAAAAGAAAATTGGCTCTAAAGTTAAAATTAACGTTTTAAGAAATAAGAAACCACTAACTTTTTCAGGAAAAATTGTTAAAGTTGAGGGTACTAATAAACCAGGAATTGGAATTCAGTTAGTTGAACATGTCAAAGTCACGACAAAACCAGAGCTAAAAATAGATGCTGGTGCAATTGGGGGGCCTTCAGCAGGATTAATGTTTACACTAACGAGCTATGAAACTTTCACGCAACAGGATTTGGCTAAGGGACATAAAATTGCCGGAACGGGCACTATCTCTCCTAAAGGCAAAGTTGGGGCAATCGGTGGTGTTGACAAAAAAGTAGTCGCAGCCGACAGAGCCGGAGCAGAAGTTTTCTTTGCGCCGACAGATACGTCTCAATTGGAAAAAGCTGATAGTAACTATCAAGTTGCTAAAAGAACGGCGAAGCAAATAAAAACGAAGATGAAGATTGTCCCAGTAGCTACCTTTGAAGATGCTTTACATTATTTGCAAAAACACTACTAATAAAAAATAAAAAGTTCAGAAGAAATTCTGAACTTTTTTCGTACTTAAAATTAGGAGGTGAAAATATGAATTGGGCAAAAGTTAAGGAATTCATAATTGAGCATAAACAGTATTTTGTTATAGGAATAGGGATTTTGTTTGTCTTGCTTTGGTTAATTGGTCATTCTGGAAATGAACAATCTAATGATTCTGATTTTGCCATAAAGCAAACAGAGACTGATGAGCAAGAAGAAACTGAAATAAAAGAAGAAGCACAAATTGCTAATAAAGAGGTAGAGAAGGAAGTAAAAGAGCCTAAAGAAGTTACTTGTGATATTTCTGGTGCAATTGAAAATCCAGGTGTTTATACATTGAAGTATGGTGCTCGCTTAAATGAATTGATTGCGGCAGCAGGTGGATTGACAAGTAAGGCTCAAATTGAAAAAGTTAACCGTGCATTAATTCTTCGTGACCAGGACAAAGTTCATATTCCATATCATGGAGAAAAGTTAAAGGAAAACGAAATTGTTTCTTCTGTTAATGGTAGTACTAATTCAGGAGAACTAGATAATTCTTCCCAGAGTGAAAGTGCTAACCAAGCTTCTGGAGTAAAAGTAAATATCAATACGGCAAACACTGCAGATTTGCAAAAGTTATCTGGAATAGGCGCTAAAAAAGCTGAACAAATTATTGCGTATCGGCAAAAAAATGGAAATTTTAAAAGCATTGAAGATTTGAAACAAGTTTCTGGGATAGGAGATAAGACTTTTGAGGCACTTCGAAGTCAACTGGAAGTCTAAAATTCTGACACCAGGTTTTTTATTGCTAGTTTCTTTATTATTAGCAGACATAAATTTTGGTCTTTCACAGTCTATTACGCCTCTTCAATGGCTATTTTGTTTGGTAATTGCACTTTATTTGATATTTCTTTTGTTTCATAAACACCGACAAACAAGTTGTTTAGCCTTTTTAGTGCTATTTGTTGCATTTATCAGTTTTGCTATTAATCAGAACCAACAAAATTTTTCGCTCAAAAATAGTTCTGTGGTTACCATATACCCAGATCAAAGCAAAGTGTCTGGAAACCGAATGTTTGGCCAAGGGAAAGCAGATGGAAAGTCAGTACTAGTTTCAACAAAAATTAGCCAAATGCAGAAAAAAGAACTACTTTCTGGGTACTCACTTTATCTTTCGCATTTACAAGGAGAGGTTAAAGAAATCGAGCCTGCTACAAATTATGGACAATTTGATGCAAAAAAATATTATCTGAGCAAAAACATTAAACAAAAGATTGAATTGGAGAATTGTATAATCATAAATAAAAAGCAAGATTTTAGGGATGTTGCTCATCATGTTCGCTTTTGCTTGCAAAAGTATTTTGCGCAAATGCCACCGATTTTGTCCTTTTTCAGTAGCGAATTAGTTCTTGGCGAAAGTCCAAGCCAAGCGGACCAATCGATTTTATCTAATTACCGTGACCTTGGCGTAATTCACTTGTTAAGTATTTCCGGTCTTCACGTTGGCATCTATACCTTAGTAATTAGTACAATTTGTTATTATTTGAAATTAACCGAACAAGAAACATTTGCAATTTGTTTATTCATTCTATTAATTGGTATTTTCTTAAGTAATGGTCAAGCTGGCTTTATTCGAGCCAGTCTAACTTATGTACTTGATCAGATTTTTAAATTCCAGAAGCAAAAAATTACTCATTTTGATTTATTAGGTCTCACTTATATTATTCACTTAATAATTAATCCGTGTTTGATGCTCAATGTGGGAGCCATTTTAAGTTATGTCTTGGCTCTAGGTTTAGAATTAACAACTAAATTAACCTCATTTAAACAGTCATTTGCCTTAAATTGTTTACTAACGCCATTACTACTTTTTCATTTTTTTCAATTTAATTTGTTGACCGTTTTTTTTAATTTGGTAGTAGTACCATATTTTAATTGGCTAGTTATGCCAATTGTCTTTTTGAACTTAGCTACTTTTAAATTATGTCCTGAAATTTCCTGGTGCTTTGAGAATGTTTTAAAGACATGTGAAAAGTTAATAGCTCAAGTATCCGCTTCTAAATTGGGACTATTAACATTTGGTAAGATCAACTGGTGGCAATGTGTGATGTTAACTATATTTACGGCTATTTTGCTGGCTTTTGTAAATGAGAAAGAATTGACGAAAAAAAGGAGGTTAAAAGCAATTGGTGGCATTGCGACTTTGTACGTGATGATCTTTTTCTCGATTCATTTTCCCTTAACAGGTCAGGTTACATTGATTGATGTAGGGCAGGGCGATAGTATTCTGATTTCTACACCTTTTCCAAGGCGTGTTTATTTAATTGATGTTGGCGGAAAATTGAATTTTAGTGGCCAAAAAACGACGCCTCAAGTTAATAAAATTACTATTCCTTTTTTGAAAGCACTGGGAATCAGTAAACTTAATGGTGTTTTTGTAACTCATCAAGATTCCGATCACGTTGGAGATTTAAGACCCTTGCTCGAACAAGTTCACGTTCAAAAATTGTATACGGCAGCAGGATTAATTCGTAATCCGTCTTTTATAAAAAGAATAGTGGGACAAATTAAGCGAGATCAAGTTGTAGAACTATTAGCTGGTCAGAAAGTAGCTGAGCCACAAATTACATTTAATGTTGTTTATCCTTTTAAGCCTGGCCTAGGTAAAAATGAAGATTCACTATCTTTGACATTTGTTGTGAAGAGCAAAAGATGGCTTTTTACTGGTGATTTAGGTCAAGAAGGTGAAAAAGAAATAATGAACAAGTTTAATATTCAAGCTGACTATTTCAAACTAGGACACCATGGTAGTCGCACTTCTTCAAATCCTGATTTTTTAAAAGCTTTAAGACCAAAATTAGTTTTTATTTCAGCTGGTCGAAATAATCGTTTTGGGCACCCGCATAAGGAAACGCTTGATACTTTAAGCAATCAACACATTCCATGGGCTTCGACGCAGGACTGTGGTATGATTACTTGGACATATGGCTATTTTTCTAGGCCAAAATTCAAACGTTTTGTAGTGGTGAATCAAAAATGACTTTACTTTCTTTGTTTAAAAATTCAAATAATAGCAATGCGCAAACCTTAATTTTGGGTTCAGATAGCTTTTTGAATGATTATATTGCGCGCTCATACATATATGAAGAATCATTTCAAGAACTAGAGAAAGTATCCGTTGATTGTGAAAGCGATAGTCTAGATGATTTGATTGCTGAATTAACAGAATCAAGTCTTTTTAGCCAGCAAAAAGTAATCACTATCAAAAATCCGTTCTTTTTAACTGCTAAAGTTCCGCAAAAAGCAAAAAAGCAACTTGATCAGTTGCAGCAAATTTTTGATCATATTGATCAGCTCGACAACAAACTAGTAATAGTAGCATCGTATGAAAAGCTTGATCGGCGAAAGAAGCTGACAAAAACAATTTTGAAGAAGTTTAATGTCGTGGATACTGAAGTTAAAAGTTATGAAGTTAAAAAGGTAACTAAGGCATTAATTAGTGCTGAAGGATATCAGATTACAGAGATGGCTTTGCAGCTTTTACTTGAAAGAAGCGATCAGGTTCTTGATACTGTACTGAGCAATTTTAATAAATTAAAGATGGCTGCCACTGAGAATGAAATTGATGAGACACTAGTTCGTAAAAACGTTGACTTATCATTTGCCCAAAATGTTTTTGCAGTTTTAGAAGCAGCTTTAAAGCATAATTATCGAGAAGCGATTGCAAGATTAGATAACCAATTGAGAGAGGGTAGTAATCCGATTCAATTGCTTGCAGTCTTTGAAAACCAGTTGGAATTAATTTTAGTTGCAAAAACATTACATGAACGCGGCAGAAATGAAACTGAAATTGTTAAAGAGCTAGGAGTTCACCCGTATCGAGTAAAGCTAGCTCTCAATAATAGAATTTCGACTAATAAATTGGCAAGCTTATTAGAGCAGGCAATCAAGCTAGATTATAACTACAAGAATGGGCAATATCGGGAAGATAATTTCTTAAAACTGTTTGTTTTGAGTGTATGAGGATAAATTGGGCAAAGAAAAAAGCAAGGATTACTCAATCCTTGCTTTTTAGTTTTTGAATTCAAATTATTTAGCTAACTTAGCTAAGCGACTCTTATCACGGCTAGCCTTGTTTTTATGAATAAGCCCCTTAGAAGCGGCCTTGTCCAATGCGCGGGCAGCAGCAACATGTAATTCGGAGGCGTTTTCAGCACCAGCGGCTTGGGCAGTCTTGAACTTCTTAACAGCAGTTCTTAATTCTGTCATTTGAGCGGCTCTGCGCTTTCTAGCAGCATCTTGAGTTTTAACACGCTTAATAGCTGATTTGATTTGTGGCATAACATTCACCTCCATTGATCGTAATTTTACTTAGTAAATTATACTGAAGAATAGTTGTAGATGCAAGATAATTTATACTTGCTTTTTAAAAAAATAATCTGTATTATACTATTGTTGTGAACCGTTAACGCTGTTTGCTCGCTCACACCTGACGGTTAACGTTGTTAACGGCAATTTTTTTATTGAAAGGTGAATAATTATGGCAATTTCAAAAGCAGAAAAAGATGAAATCATTAAGCAATTTGCTACTCATGAAGGTGACACAGGTTCAACTGAAGTACAAGTTGCTATTTTAACTAAAGACATCAACAACTTGACTGAACACATGAGACAACATTCTCATGACCACCACTCATATGTTGGTTTGCTTAAGAAGATTGGTCACCGTCGTAACTTACTTCGTTACTTACAAGATAACGACATTAATCGTTACCGTGAATTAATCAAGAAGTTAGGTTTACGTCGTTAATTTCTAAACTTAGATTTAAAAAAGTCAGTTCTATTAAAGAACTGGCTTTTTGTTTTTGCCATAAGTGCTTTTTATGCTAGAATAAAAAAAGATACTTTTTACGTTGTGATCTTACGATCCATAAATAAACAACTTAATAACAATTATTATAGAAAAGGAAATAAAATGGCTGATCAAGTTAAGATAATGATTTTGAGCGGTGTTCGTGAACAAGGAAAGGACATGTTTGCTGTTCAAGTTAATGATGAAATTTTTGTTCTTGATGCTGGATTAAAATACCCTGATAGTTCTTTATATGGAATTGATTTGGTTATTCCAGATCTCGACTTCTTTGAAAAATATGGTGACCAAGTTGTTGGTATTTTTCTAACTCATGGACACGCTGATTCAATTGGAGCCTTACCATATATTTTGCGTCAATATGATATACCTGTATTTGGGTCTCGGTTAACGATTGAACTGGCTAAAATTACAGTTAAAAGAGAGAATAAGCGAATTAAAAACAGTTTGTTCCATGTAATAGACGCTGAAACTGAAATTGAATTTAAAAACGCGAATATTTCATTCTTCCACACGACGCACTCAATTCCTGACTCGCTCGGAATTGATGCGCACACTCCAGCTGGAGAAGTAGTCTATACTGGTGACTTTAAGTTTGACCCTTCTGCAACGCCAAAATATCGAACTGATTTAGATCGGTTGGCAGAAATTTCACAGAAGAAAGTTCTGGCACTTTTAAGTGACTCTTCTAATGCAGAAGCATCACTACCTAACGTTTCTGAACAAGAAATAGGTGAATATGTGACCAATGTCTTTCGTAATGCCACTGGTCGAGTAATTGTAGCTGCTAAAGCTTCTAATTTAATCAGAATTCAAGAAGTTTTAAATGCTGCGCATGAAACAGGCCGGAAGGTACTATTAACTGGACGTGATGTAGCAAAAATAGTTCGTACAGCTATGGACTTAGGTTATCTTTATGTTCCTAAAAATCTGTTAATGCGTGTCAAAGATTTGAGCACTACACCAGATAACAAAGTGGTAATTCTTGAAACTGGGCAAATGGGTGAGCCATTAAATTCTTTGCAAAAAATGGCTAAAAAACGTCACAGTATGATTACGATTCATGAAAATGACCTAGTTTTCATCGCAACAACACCATCTCATTCTGTTGAAACAGTAGTTGCGCAGACTAGTGATCTTGTTTATCGAGCAGGTGGAACCGTAATTGAGCTTGGTAGAGCTAAGCACACAAGCGGTCATGCAACTGGACGTGACTTGCAAATGCTAATTGATATTCTAAAACCACAATTTGTTATTCCAGTAATCGGTGAATATCGCTTGTTGGAAGTTCATCGCGACCTTGCAATAAGAGCAGGAATTAAGAAAGAAAATGTTTTGATTACCAGAAATGGTGATTGTTTGGATTACGATTTTAAACAAAAGAAGTTTAATTTAACTGATCCTGTTCCAGGCGAAGATATAATGATTGATGGCTCAGGCATCGGTGATGTCGGCAATATTGTCCTGCGTGACCGAGAAATTTTGTCAGATGATGGTATTTTTATTGCCGTTGTTACAATTGATCGTCGTAAGAAAAAAATCATTGCACAACCACAAGTTACTAGTCGTGGCTTCGTTTACATCAAAGCCAATCATCAATTGATGAATGATTGTATTGAATTAATTAAAAAGACTATAAATAATAACTTTGAGCATAAGAAGTTTGATTGGACTGAAATAAAGCAGGATGTTAGAAACGATTTAGAGAAGTTCTTATATAAGAAAACTAATCGTCGTCCTGTAGTATTACCAGTGGTCATGGAAGTAAACCAGAATAGACATCGTGCGATGCAAAAGCGTTCGGGCAAAGATGCGACTACTGGAAAAAATAATGAGCATCATTCCGTTGACGTGAAAAAATCTGGTAAGAAAATAGTTAAGAAAGACTAGTATGACAACTTTAAGCCAAAAAAATTTACTAACTTTAGCACAAGAAAATGAAGCAAACGGTAAATTAGATTTAGCAATTCAAAATGTTGAAGAAGCTCTGCGAACTGGCAGTAACAAGGAAATTGTTCTTCGCTTATGTGACTTATATTTAAAAGCCGATCAAGCCTATTCTGCGTATAGCTTAATCAAAGAGGAAAAAGATCTCTTTTCAGATGATGAGATCTTTTTTGCTTATTCTAGGGTTTTGCAAGCCAATCACTTTTTAATTGAAGCACTCGAGATTAAAAATTTGAGTAAGGGCGAAAAAGAAGTTGAAGTCTTACCAGCTTCGATTTCTGAGCAGCAAGCAACAATGGAGAAATTTCGTCTTAGTAAAAATCCAACTAAGTATGAATATGACCAACTTTTTACATTGGATTTAATTAACTTTACGAATTTTGCACAGAGTCTATTATTAGACCCCAGCTTAAGTTTCGCTGTGCATCTAGTATTATGTGAAGATCTCTTTCGCTTGGGGATTAATGAATCTTTTGATGTTTTGGTGCTAGGTAAAAGAGAAAAGTTCATTCCTAACCAGATTAATTTGCTAGAGAAGGATCCGATTTATCGTGAAGTAGTTTCGGCAATCGGATCAAGATATTATCACCGCCCGAGTCAGCTTCCAGCTGTCTTAGGCGAAGTTAATTTGATCTTAGGTAGCTTGTATCCAAAACTATCTAAATACGTCGAAGAACCAGATAGTTTTGCGAGTGACATTGCTTCATACATTGATTTTCAAGATGGTCGAAGTCACCATGATTTATTCAGACAAATTGACCATAATTTGCCAAAATAATTTAGATAAAAGGTCTTTACATTTTTTTCCTATTTAGTATAATATCAAAGGACGTTTTCATTAGGCATGGCTCTATGCATTAAAATACTAGGCATTTGCCAATGAAAGTAGTACAATATTCAACAGAGAACTATCCGTTACTTACTCAACGGACTTCTTGCAAATTTACAGGAGGGTCATTTTAATGGCAGAAAAAGAACATTACGTTAGAACAAAGCCACACGTAAACATTGGTACTATCGGTCACGTTGACCATGGTAAGACCACTTTGACAGCGGCTATTACTAAAGTTTTATCAGAAAAGGGCTTAGCAAAGGCTGAAGACTATTCAGACATCGATGCAGCTCCAGAAGAAAAAGAACGTGGTATTACTATTAATACCGCTCACGTAGAGTACGAAACTGAAAAACGTCACTACGCTCACATGGATGCTCCAGGTCACGCTGACTACATCAAGAACATGATCACTGGTGCCGCACAAATGGATGGTGCCATCTTAGTTGTTGCTGCAACTGATGGTCCTATGCCTCAAACTCGTGAACACATTTTGCTTGCTCGTCAAGTTGGTGTTAACTACATCGTTGTTTTCTTAAACAAGACTGATTTAGTTGACGATCCAGAATTGGTTGACTTAGTTGAAATGGAAGTTCGTGACTTGTTAACTGAATACGATTACCCTGGTGATGATATTCCAGTTATCCGTGGTTCAGCTTTGAAAGCTTTACAAGGCGACAAGGAACAAGAAGAAGTTATCATGAAGTTAATGGACACTGTTGATGAGTACATCCCAACTCCAGAACGTCAAACTGATAAGCCTTTCTTGATGCCTGTTGAAGATGTCTTCACTATCACTGGTCGTGGTACTGTTGCTTCAGGTCGTATTGATCGTGGTACTGTTAAAGTCGGCGACGAAGTTGAAATCGTTGGTTTAGTTCAAGAAGTTCTTAAATCAGTTGTTACTGGTTTGGAAATGTTCCACAAGACTTTGGACTCAGGTGAAGCCGGCGATAACGTTGGTGTATTGCTTCGTGGTGTCGACCGTGACCAAATCGTTCGTGGACAAGTTTTAGCCGCACCTGGCTCAATTCAAACTCACCGCGAGTTCAAGGGTCAAGTTTATGTCTTGAAGAAGGAAGAAGGCGGACGTCACACCCCATTCTTCTCAGACTACCGTCCACAATTCTATTTCCACACTACTGATATTACTGGTGAGATTGAATTGCCAGAGGGTACTGAAATGGTTATGCCTGGTGATAATACAGAATTTACTGTTAAGTTAATCAAACCAGCTGCCATTGAAAAGGGTACTAAGTTCACTATCCGTGAAGGTGGTCGTACTGTTGGTGCTGGTCAGGTTACTGATATCCTCGACTAGTTCGTAATAAAACAGTTTAAAAAGATGTACTTCTTCATAGAAGTGCATCTTTTTTTGCCTAAATTTGTTTTTTGCGTGCGTTTAATGTAAGATAATTTAGTATGCAAGATGCAAGTAAACTTGACATTGGAGGTATTTAATTAATGTCTGTAAAATGGAATAAAACTGGTAAAACTACCGGTGAACTTACTTTTGATATTTCTCAAGCTGAAGTAAAGCTTGGGTTAGATCAAGCATTCAGAAGAATAAAAAAGAATTTGCGTGTTCCCGGCTTTAGAAAAGGTCACGTTTCGCGGGTAATCTTTAATCAATATTATGGTGAAGAAGCTTTATATGAAGAAGCATTAAACATGGTTTTACCTAATGCATATGCTGCTGCTATTAAAGAAGCTGGTATTTCTGCAGTAGGTCAACCTCAAGTTGTTCCAGATTCAATGGAAAAGGGCAAAGACTGGACAATGAAGGCCACTGTAACTGTTGAGCCCGAAGTTAAATTAGGTGATTACAAAGGCATTGAAGTACCTAAGCAAAACACTCGTGTTTATGCTAAGGATGTTGACGCTCAACTTGATGCAGAACGTGAAAAGAACGCAGAACTTGTACTTAAGAAGAGTGCTGCTGCTAAGGGCGATACAGTAACTATTGATTACAAGGGTACTGTTGATGATAAGGCATTTGATGGCGGTTCTGCAGACGACTATGCACTAGAATTAGGCTCAAATACCTTTATTCCTGGCTTTGAAGATCAATTAATTGGCCACAAAGCTGGTGACGAAGTTGATGTTGTAGTTACTTTCCCAGAAGACTACGGTGCTAAAGATTTGGCTGGTAAAGAAGCTCACTTTGCAACTAAGATTCACGAAGTTAAGTCAAAACAACTACCTAAACTTGATGATGAATTTGCAAAAGACGTTGATGATTCAGTTGAAACTCTTGATGAATTAAAAGAAAAGATCAAGAAAGACTTAAAGGCTAAGAAAGAAGAAGCTGCAAATGATGCAATTGAGCAAGCAGCTATCGAAGGTGCCGTTAAGAACGCCACAATTGATGAAATTCCAGATGCAATGATTCAAGAAGACGTTAATTCACAAATGAATCAATACCTTGGTAATATGCAACGTCAAGGCATCAGCCCAGAAACCTATTACAAGTTGACTAATACTACTGAAGATCAATTACGTGCTCAGTTTAGTAAGGACGCTGCTGAAAGAGTGAAGACTAACTTAGTTCTTGAAGCTATTGTTAAGGCTGAAGACATCAAGGCATCCAAGGAAGAAATTGATAAAGAAATCAAAGATCTTGCTGGTGAATATAACATGGATGAAAAGACAGTCCGCAGTACTTTAACTGATGACATGCTTTCACATGATATTGATGTTCGTAAAGCAATCAACTTAGTAACTGATAATGCAAAGCAAGTTGCTAATTCTAAGAATAAGAAAGAAGAAACTAAATCTGAAAAATAGTCGGATTTAATTTCGAAATAAAAAGGTAGTTGTTAAGACTGCCTTTTTATTTTTCCTACAAGCAAATTTTTTATGCAATTTTCTTGATTTATGATACTCTTAAGTTTGTAGATATTAGGAGGAATAGAATGGCATCACAGTTTACTGATCAGGATGAAATTAGATGTTCTTTTTGTGATAAAACACAAGATCAAGTTAAGAAAATGATTGCTGGCAATGGAGTTTATATCTGTAATGAGTGTGTTGATTTATCCAAAAAGATTATTGATGATGAATTAAAATCAGATTCGCTCAAGAAAGCCAAAGATTTACCTAAGCCAATGGAGATTAAGCAACAACTTGATCAATATGTTATTGGTCAAGATCAGGCAAAAAAGGTATTGTCAGTGGCAGTTTATAACCATTACAAACGAATAAGTCAAATGAATATTGATTCTTCGACCGAATTACAAAAATCAAATATTGCTTTAATTGGACCAACTGGGTCAGGGAAAACGTATTTGGCACAAACTTTAGCTCGTATTCTCGACGTTCCGTTTGCAATTGCTGATGCAACAACTTTAACTGAAGCTGGTTATGTCGGAGAAGATGTTGAGAATATTTTATTAAAGCTTTTACAAAACGCTGATTACGACATTGAACGTGCTGAACGAGGAATTGTTTATATCGATGAGATAGACAAGATTTCCAAAAAATCTGAAAATGTCTCAATTACTCGTGATGTTTCCGGCGAAGGAGTACAGCAATCATTACTAAAAATTCTTGAGGGTACCATTGCTTCGGTTCCACCTCAAGGTGGGAGAAAGCACCCACAACAAGAGTTGATTCAAATTGATACCACCAATATTTTGTTTATCGTTGGTGGTGCGTTTGATGGAATTGAACAAATCGTTAAAAACCGTATGGGTAAGAAAATTATCGGTTTTAGTGCAGAAAATGAATTGAACAAAACAAAAGATGATTCATGGACACAGCATTTAACTACAGGTGATTTGGTTAAATTCGGTATGATTCCAGAATTTATCGGTCGTATTCCAATCATTGCAACGCTTGATAAGCTTAGCAGTAAAGACTTGGTAAGAATTTTAACTGAGCCCAAGAATGCGCTGGTAAAACAATACAAGAAATTGCTTTCGCTTGATCAAGTTGATTTGGAATTCACTGATAGTGCGCTTAAAGCAATTGCAGATTTAGCAATCGAACGTAACATGGGTGCACGTGGTTTGAGAACAATCATTGAAAATGCAATGATGGGCATAATGTACAAAACACCAAGTGAACCTGATATTGAAAAGGTTGAAGTTACTAAAGAAGTTATTACTGATCAAGCAAAGCCAAACGTAATTCGGCGAAATGCTGATGAAGATAGTGAAGAAATTAAGGCCGCAAATGATAATTAAAACGAGCGACTATGCAATCAGTGCTGTAAAAGAAGAACAATATCCTAAGGATCAACTTCCTGAAATAGCTTTGGCAGGTAGATCAAATGTGGGTAAATCAAGTTTGATTAACTCATTATTAGGAAGAAAAAACCTTGCTAGAACTTCATCGCAACCTGGTAAGACGCAGACACTAAATTTTTATATTGTTAATGAAGAATTTTATTTAGTCGATGTTCCTGGCTATGGTTATGCAAAGGTTTCTCAAGTAAAACGGCAACAATTTGGTGAAATGATTCAAGATTATCTTGAAACTAGAGAAAATTTAAAAGGCTTAATCCTATTAACTGACTCACGTCATGAGCCGACTAAAGATGATATTGCGATGTATAATTATTCGCTCTATCTTGATTTACCAATTTTGGTTGTTTGTACCAAAATTGATAAGGTAAAGAAAAACCAAGAAAATAAAGTACTATCCAATTTAAAGAAGCACCTTGATTTGGCACATGACAACGTTACTGTTCTAACATATAGTTCAGTTAAGAAAACACATGTCAAAGAAGTCTGGGACTGGATAGAAGAAAAGCTTTAAAAAAATGACTCTCATCTTGAGAGTCATTTTTTCTTCTTATCGTCTTTATCTTTAGTAAGCTTTTTCTTTTTGTCTTTTGGAACTGTCGCAAATTTATCAAATAATTTTTCCAGTTCATCCTGTTTTTTATATGTTAGGCCCATAGCTTTTTCCTTTCATTTTTGATAATTATAATTGAAAAAGCTGTGACAAGCTAGTAAAAAAATAGGTAGTAAGAATAAAAGCTGACAGAATCACTAGTTCGTATTTTGTGTTAAAATTGATAAAGCAAATTTAGAGAAGGGGTGGTTTTTTGGCGTCCGAATTAATTGAAAACAAGTTAAAACTTCTTCCTGCTAAACCTGGCTGCTATTTGATGAAGGATATTAACGGGAAAGTAATTTATGTTGGTAAGTCAAAAAATCTTAAGAATCGAGTACGTTCATATTTTAAGAGCACCCAAGTTGGTCGAAGGGCTGAATTAGTTAATGAAATTAGGGATTATGATATTATTACCGTTTCAACTGATAAAGAAGCCTTTCTTCTAGAAGTGACTTTAATCAAAAAGTATCAACCGTACTATAACGTTCAGTTGAAGCAGGGTACAGGTTATCCATACATTGAAATTACCAATGAACGGGATCCGCAGACAAAACTAACTAGTATTGTTAGAAAAGATGGCGGCTATTATTTTGGCCCATACCCCAATGTTTATGCTGCTCAGGCAACTCTGAAATTTATTCAAAAAGTTTTTCCTCTAAGAAGATGTAACGGTAAGCAAAAGCGACCTTGCTTGTACTATCACATGGGTCAATGCCTGGGAGCATGTTTTAAGACAGTTCCTAAATCAGAATATGATGCCCAAATCAAAAAAATCAAAAGCTTTTTGAACGGTGATATTGCTTCAGTGAAGCAAGAGTTAAATCAAAGAATGGAAGAGGCGTCGCAAAACCTTGAGTTTGAGCGAGCAGCTGATATTCGTGATCAACTCAAATATATTGAAGAAACAGTCGAAAAGCAGAAAATCATTTCTAACGATAATACTCAACGCGATATTTTTAATTTTTACGTTGATAAATCATGGATTTCAGTTCAAGTGTTTTTCTTGCGCCAGGCAAAATTGCTTAGAAGAGAAACAAGAATGTATCCTTTGACAGATACTGGTGATCCTGAAGACGCTTTTGCATCAGTTATTGTTCAGTTTTATGGTCAAAAAAATCGAGTTCTTCCTAAGGAAGTTCTTGTACCTGAAGGAATTGATAATGAAGCCTTAAGCGAAGTATTAAAAGTCCCTGTAAGAACACCAAAAAGAGGGCAAAAACGAGCACTCTTAAAGATGGCTAAAGAGAATGCTAAGCTTAAACTCGATGATAAATTTCGTTTGCTGGAACTAGGAAATAGAAAAACCAAAGGTGCGCAAAAAGAAATTTTTGATGCACTTGGCTTACCGTATGGCCATGTAATCGAAAGTTTTGACCACTCTCATATTCAAGGAACAGATCCTGTTTCTGCTTTGGTCGTTTTTAAAGACGGCGAACCAGACAAAAATTCTTATCGAAAGTATAAGTTAAAGGGAGAAGTTGAACATCAAAATGGTGGCGATGAAGTTCGCAATACCAGAGAAGTTGTGCGTCGAAGATATGGAAGACTTTTACGTGAGCATAAAGCGATGCCTGACTTAATTTTAATGGATGGTGGTCAAATCCAAGTAGATGCTTGTCAAGACGTTTTACGTAATGAGCTGAACCTTAATGTCCCTGTAGCAGGAATGGTTAAAGATGATAAGCATAGAACCAATCATCTATTGTACGGTGATCCGATTAACGGCGTGCCAATGAAACTGATTCCACTAGATCCAAAATCACAAGGATTTTATTTGATGACTAGGATTCAGGATGAAGTTCACCGCTTTGCAATTACATTCCATCGGCGGACACATGCGAAAAATGCTTTATCGAGTAAATTAGACTCAATTAAAGGAATTGGTCCGAAGAGTAGAAACAAGCTATTGCGCCATTTTGGCTCAATTAAGAAAATTAAAGAAGCATCAATTGATGAATTGCGCGAAGTAGGTTTGACACTCCCGCAAGCACAAACAGTAAAATTAACGCTATAGCAATTAAATTACCACGAAAGAGCTGCTTTTTTGTGGTATAGTAGTAAAGTTAGAGAAGACGGAAGGAGAATTAGCATGCCTACATTTGTCGATCAGACTAAGATAGAAGTTCAAGCCGGTAAAGGCGGGGATGGTATGGTTGCTTTCCGCCATGAAAAATACGTTCCTAATGGCGGACCTGCTGGTGGAGACGGTGGCCGTGGTGGAAGCATTATTTTTGTTGCAGATAGCGGCTTAAGAACATTGATGGATTTTCGTTACCGGCGCAAATTTAAAGCTGAAAGCGGTGAAAATGGACGTATCAAATCACAATACGGTCGCGGTGCAAAGGACTTATATTTGCGCGTCCCGATTGGAACAACGGTATATGATTTTGATACTAATGAAGAAATTGGCGATTTAACTGAAAACAAGCAGGAATTAGTTGTTGCACGTGGAGGCCGTGGAGGCCGTGGAAATATTCACTTTGCTACAAGTGTCAACACTGCACCTGAGATTGCCGAAAATGGTGAGCCTGGTGAAGACCGTGTCTTGCGATTAGAGCTAAAGGTTCTAGCAGACGTTGGCTTAGTTGGCTTTCCATCAGTTGGTAAATCAACTTTACTTTCTGTTGTTACCAAAGCCAAACCAAAGATTGCTTCATATTCATTTACCACATTAACTCCTAATTTAGGGATGGTCATCTTACCAGATGGTCGAGACTTTTCAATGGCTGACTTGCCTGGATTAATTGAAGGTGCAAGTCAAGGTGTTGGATTGGGAATTCAGTTTTTACGACACATAGAGCGAACAAAAGTTATTTTACACTTAGTATCAATGGATCCTGAAAATGGTCGTGATGCACTTGAGGATTATCAAAAAATCCGTAAGGAATTGTTGCTCTATGATGAAGAACTTAAAAACAAAAAAGAGCTAATTGTAGCAACACAATTGGATATTCCTGGTTCTGAAGAAAAACTGGCTGAATTTAAGGAGAACTTGAAAGAGGCAGGCATTACGGAGCCGGTATATGCAATATCTAGCGTTACACATCAGGGAGTTGATGTCCTAATGCAGGATACAGCTTCATTAGTTGAAAAAGTTGAAAAAGAAAAAGCCCAAGAAGAACCAAAAGCTGTTCAAAAAGTTAAGGAATATCGTTATAGTTCACCTAAAAAGAATGAATTTACAGTTATCAAACTTGAAGATCATGTTTTTGAAATTAAGGGTGAAAGTTTAGAGAATTTAGTTAAACGTACAAATCTTGATTATCAAGACGGTGTTGTCCGTTTAGCACGTAAATTGAAAAAACTTGGTGTGGATGAAGCATTACGTGAAAAAGGAGCCGTTGACGGCGACGATGTAATAATTGGCACATTTAATTTTGAATTTGTGCAATAATTAAAAATAGAAAAGTAGAAAAATGGCAAAAAATCGGTTTATTACGGGATATTCTGGACTCAGAGCATTAGCAGTTATCGGTGTGATTTTATATCACCTGGATCCTAATACTTTTATTGGCGGCTATCTTGGAGTGCCGATTTTTTTCGTTTTAACAGGCTATTTGGTTACATGTCAGATACTTAAATCTTATGATGAGGAAGGATCCTTTGACGTTAAGAAATTCTATCTAGGTAGGTTAAAGAAGCTATATCCATCTTTAATTGCTGTTTTATGGCTAGCTGCTGCTTATATTATTTTATTTCAACGAAATTTATTAGCGAAATTAAATCAAATTGTTATTGCTAATCTATTAAATATCTATAATTTCTGGCAAATTTTTAACGGACAGAGTTATTTTGAGCGTTTTGCGACAAATGAATCTCCCTTCACGCATTTATGGACAATGTCAATTAACGGACAGTTCTATATTTTATGGCCACTAGTGATTTTTTTACTCGTAAAATACGGTAAAAAAAGGAAGAGAATCTTTGAAATTCTTTTTGGTATGTCCATCCTTTCCGCGTTGGAAATGGCAATAATGTATAAAACCGGTGTTGATCTTAATCGGATATATTATGGGACTGATACACGCTTCTTTTCACTTGGTCTGGGTGCCGCGTTTGCAGTTATTTGGCCAATGGACAGAATGAAATCTCGAATTGAGCAAATAGATACGACATTACTTGATATTGTAGGTGCGATATCGCTAGTTACGATGCTCTTTCTCTTCTTTGGTCCAACAATGAATCCAGGAAAGGGCTTCCCATATTATGGCGGCATGCTACTGTTCACTATTTTTACTGTTATTTTGGTTGGCGTCATTGCTCATCCGGGAAGCCATTGGAATAGCTGGCTGACTAATCCAATTTTTAATTGGTTGGGCTCTAGGAGTTATGGTATTTACCTGTATCAATTTCCAATTATGATCTTTTTTGAAGATAAGGTCACTAATATGGCCGATCATGTGGTGTTATACCGACTAATTGAGCTATTATTAATTTTAGTATTCAGTGAAGTTTCATATCGTATTATTGAAAAGCCACTGGGAAAGATTACTTGGGCTAAATGTAAAGCTTTTTTCTCCAGATTACGTGACTTGGATGCCAAAAACAATTTTCTTAGAATAAGAACAGCTTTAATTGGCTTAGTTTTTATCGTTGGTAGTATTGCAATGCTTGTTTCGCCAACGGTTAAGGCGGAAGACTTTAATAAATCCCAACTTGCCTTAAGAATCAGTGCAAATCGAAAGCAACAAAACAAAGATAATAAAGCTCTGATTGCAAAAATGAAAACGGCAAAAAAGAAGGATAAAAAAAAGAGCAAGCTGATAGCTCAAGCGAAGCGAAGTGCTAAAAAGCATCCTTTAAATCGGTCCTATACAAAATATGGGATTAGCCAAGTTGACCTACAGCTGGGACAAAAAGTGAGCCTTACTGCAATAGGTGATTCGGTCATGGCCGGTTCGAGTAATGACTTAACTAAGTTAATGCCCAAAGCAATTATTGATGCGGCTATTTCACGTCAGCTAAATGTTGCTTTTGGATTGGTTAGTCAATATAAAGCCCAACACGCACTTGCTGACAATGTGCTAATTGGTTTAGGCACAAATGGGCCATTTGCCATGTCTGATTTAGAACAGTTGATGAAAGAAGTTGGTCCAAAGCGACATGTTTTTTGGATAAATACGCACGTACCAAATAAACCATGGCAGAATCAAGTAAATAAATTACTGGCACATGCGGCGAAACGTTATCACAATCTTACAATTATTGACTGGTATGATTTTTCTAAAAATAAAACCAACTGGTTTTACGAAGATTTGACTCATCCAACACCAATAGGATCAAAGTACTACAGTGCTTTAATCGTCAAAACGATCACAAAAAACGCCAAATATTAGAACGAGGGACATATGGAATTAGAATTTTTAGGAACGGGTGCAGGGCAGCCATCTAAGCAGCGCAATGTTTCAAGTATTGCACTTAAAATGTTAGATGAAATTAACGAAATTTGGTTATTTGATGTTGGAGAAGCAACACAGCATCAAATTTTACGTACAAATATTAGATTGCGAAAAGTAACCAAAATTTTTATTTCTCATAATCATGGTGATCATATTTTTGGCTTACCTGGTTTGCTTGCAACTAGATCGTTTCAAGGGGATGTTGGTCCGATAACTATTTATGGTCCTCCAGGACTGGAACAGTTTGTTCGCACGGCACTTAAAATTTCGCGCACAAAAATATCCTATCCAATCAAGTTTGTTCAGCTTGAAGAGGGTGGCCTAATATTCCAGGGTCAAGGATTTAAAGTATATGCGGAGAAACTTGCGCATCGTGTTCCAAGTTTTGGTTATCGTGTAGTCGAAGATAACCATCAAGGTGAGTTGCTAATGAGTAAGTTAACGCAATATAATATTCCTAATGGACCATTACTTGGTAAACTTAAAAATGGTGAAAAAGTGACCTTAGACGATGGTACAATATTGGATGGAAATGATTTTTTAGGACCAAGTAAGCCAGGTAGGATAATTACAATTATTTACGATACTCGTTCTACGCCAACAATTGCAAAGCTTGCTAAGGATGCTGATGTATTGGTCCATGAATCAACTTTTGCTGGTCATGAAGCCGACTTAGCGCATTCATATTTTCATTCAACGGCGGTTGAAGCAGCTAAAATTGCGCGCGATAATGGAGTAAAGAGCTTGTATTTGGATCATATTTCAGCCAGATATTTAGGGGCAAAAGCCAGAAAACTAGTAAATCAAGCCGAAAAAATTTTCCCTAATACGAAATTAGCGAATGATTTTGACCGGGTAATAATTCCAATGGAGGGTGAGCAGAATGAGTGACTCATTAAGAAATAAGGTCGTGGTTGTTACTGGAGCATCCAGTGGCATAGGCCATTCAATTGCTTTAGAAAGTGCGGGACGCGGTGCAACCGTAATTTTGATAGCACGAAACAAGGAAAAGTTGGAAAAGGTGGCGGCTGAGGCACATGAACTATCTGGTGCACCAACTTACAGCTTTGTTACTGACATGAGTGAAAGTGAGCAAATTGATGCTACTTTCAAGGACATTGTTAAAGTAACTAAACATGTTGATTATTTAGTTAACTGTGCCGGCTTCGGTAAATTTGAAAATTTTGTTGAAATGGATCGCCGTGAAGTTACTGCAATGTTCCAAGTTAACGTTTTGGGCTTGATGTACTTTACTAGATTGATCGGAAGAGTAATGATGGACCAAAAGACTGGTCAAATCATTAACTTTGGTTCAATGGCTGGCAAGGTTCCAACTGTAAAATCGGCTGCTTATAGTGCATCAAAAGCTGCCGTAATTCAATTTTCAAATGTCTTACGTCTAGAACTAAAGCCATTCGGTGTTAAAGTAATGACGGTCAATCCAGGCCCTGTTTATACAAATTTCTTTAATATTGCTGATAAAAGCGGTGAATATATTAAAAACGTTGAAAGATACATTCTTGATCCTGATGATGTTGCTTGGCAAGTAGTTCACTTCTTCGGTAGCAATAAGCGCGAATTAAATATTCCGCTTAGTTTGGCCGCTTTAGCTAAGCTTTATAATCTATTTCCATCAATTGGGGATAAATTATCCCTTAAGTTTGCTTCAAGAAAGTAGTGCGATAAATGAAAAATAAGACAAGACAAATAAAATTGATTTTAATCTTGATCCTTACTCTTTTAGCAGTGATTTTTGTCGTACTTAATACAAAAAATGTTGCAATCAATTTTGGCTTGTTTAATGTCAAGGTACCGCTAATTATTATTTTGGTGCTAATGATTATTATAGGCGTCTTAATTGGCTGGTTTTTTGGTGCAAATGGGCATAAAAGGGACAAGAATAACTAATATATCTTGATTTATTTAAGATACAATAGTATCATTAACAAACGTGAAGTGTTTTAGGCACTGTTTTATTAGTGACCTAAAAACGTAATTCTACAACAAAGGAGATCAAATAAAATGGCAGTTCCTAAGAGACATACTTCTAAGCAAAAGAAACGTTCACGTCGTGGCCATATCAAGTTAGCTGTTCCAGCAATGCATTATGATGCAACTACTGGTGAATACCGTTTGAGCCACCGCGTTTCACCTAAAGGTTATTACAAGGGTCGTCAAGTTGTTAGTGAAACTAACGCAAGCGACAACAACTAATTTAAAGACACCTCAATTAAGGGTGTCTTTTTTTTACCTGAAATTTGTTCACGTAGATAGGATTAGACAAGATGGAATTAGTTTTCTTAAGTTCAAGTGATTTACATGGTTATATATTACCGACAGACTATCAAAGTCCTCAAGATTGCGATGCTCCTTTTGGATTAAGTAGGGTTAGTAGCGTCATCAAGCGTGAGCAAGAGACGTATGGAAAGAATAATGTTGTCATCACTGATTCCGGCGATTTCCTGCAGGGCTCGCCATTAGCCTCATTTGCCCAGTCAACTAAAAATATTGAGCAGGTAAAAGAATTTCTTTCTTTATATAATGCAATCGATTATGATGCACGGTGCTTGGGTAACCACGACTTCAATTACGGACTTGATTACTTAAACGATTGCATTAATAACAGTAGAGCGACATTTGTAAATGACAATGTTTTGGATGAAAAAACCGGTCAACCTGCTTTTGGAAAAGACTATTTAATTGTCAATAAAAATGGAATCAGGGTAGGATTAATTGGTGCTACCACTAAAAAAGTTCCTTCATGGGAACCTGCTGAACATGTTGCGGAGCTTAGATTTGCCTCTGCATTTGCTCAAACAAAGTATTATGCGCAAATTCTACGCCCACAAGTAGATGTTTTAGCCGTAATTTATCATGGTGGCTTTGAAGCTGATCCCGAAAGTGGTATGCAAACTGAACCAGCAACAGGGGAAAACGAAGGCTACAAAATGCTGACTGAAATTCCAGAAATTGATGTTTTCCTGACAGGACATCAGCATAAAAAGATGAGTGCGGTAGTTAATAACACAGCAATTGTACAGCCAGGATATCGCGGTGAAGCAGTTGGAAAAGTGGTATTAGAGATTGACGAACAGACTAAAAAAATCATCTCTAAAAAGGCAATGTTGATTGATACTGCAGAAGCCGCTCCTGATTCAGAAATTATTAATCTTTCTACGGATTTAAACAAAAATACACAAAAATGGCTGGATCAGCCGATAGCAAAGTTGAGCCAGTCAGCACCAATTGAAGATGCAAATAAAGCGCGGATTGAGGGCTCTCCTTTTATTAACTTGTTACAGCAAATGCAACTTTATTTTACTGGAGCAGATATTTCTGCTACTGCAGTGATGAGTGAAACGGCGAAAGGCTTTAAACAAGAGGTAACAATGCGCGATATTTTGCTAAACTATCCGTATTCCAATTTGTTATGCAAAGTAAAGGTTTTAGGCTCTGAACTACGAGCAATTGTTGAGCATAGTTTATCTTTTTTAAAAAAGGACGATCAAGGAAAAATAGGTTTTGCACCAGAATATCAAGATTTATTATTTAATTTTGACGTTTTTTATCCAATTGATTATGAAGCTGATCTTGATAGAGAAGTAGGCCAGCGCTTAAGCAAATTTGAGTTAAAAGGCAAAGCAATTGAGCCAGAAAAGAGCTACTACTTAGCCGTTAATAATTATCGGGCAATGGGTGGCGGCTTTTATCCATGTTATAGTCAGGACAAAATTGAGGAAACACTTGATAAAGACTATGTCCAAATGTTTCAAGAGTTTTTAACTCAAGCAAATATACCGCTTGATCCAAGGAAAAATTACAAATTTTATTAAAGCAAAAAGCCGCTAGCATAGACTGCTAACGGCTTTTTAATATCTATTTTAATTTAGTGTATTCACTTTTATCTTTAACAGAATGAGCTGTGATGGTTGGAATAATAGCGGCAAACAGAACACCGAAAATCACACCAATAATAGCAGCTTCACCTAAGTTGAAGACGTTTTGCGTTAAAGGAGCAGCAATAAAGCCCACAATTAACATATAAACAACGCTCCAACAAATGGTTACAATATAACGTCCCATAGTGTTGCCCTCTTTCATAGGAGAATTTTAGCAAAGTTTGGGCAGGTTTTCAAACTAAAAGAGTAGTTTTTGGTATACTAATTTTAATAGAAGGGAAGATGCCAAATGAAAATTGCTGCTTTACAAAATACAAGTTCTTTCACACTTCTTGAAAGTCCAATTAAAATCAAAGATCTTTTGGTTGCTGCTAAAAGTGAAGGCTATGAGGCAGTTAGTCTAACTGACATAAATGTTACCTATGGTCTAGTTAACTTTTTTGAAGTGGCGCAAGATGTTGGCATTAAACCTATTTTAGGGATGCAGCTCAGATTAAACGGTCTAATTGATAGTTCGCACCAATATGACGTAATTGCACTAGCAAAAACTGATGAGGGCTATCGCAACATTCTACGCTTATCTAGTAGGATTAACTTATTAACTGAGAATGGGGCTAATAAGAAAATACTAACTTTAGACAAATTGGCTAAAGATCTTGGTGATTTAGTTTTAATTGTTCCGGCAAATTCATATAGCGAGTTGCTTAATTTACAAAAACAGGATGACCAGCTCGGCAACGATTTTGTACGAAAGTTGCTTAAATTAGTGCCAGAAACTAGCTCTCTATACTTGGGTGTATATGGTTCAAAGAAACGGGAAGTTTATCTTACATACGTTAAAGAACTGGCTAAACAGTTTAAACTACCAATTGTTAGCCTGGAAGATACCAACTATTTGAAACCACATGATCAATTTTTAAAGAAAACATTGCAGGCTGTAAAAAACGGTCTTGTTATGGAAGACATCGAATCACTGGCTATGCAAGAAGGATCGCATTATTTACCAAGTACGCAAGAATTAAGCATCAGGTACCATGATTTGGACCTTGATGAAGCACTAGAGAATACTTGGAAAATTGCTGAGCAATGTAACGCTAACATTGTTTTTCAAGAACCTGTTTTACCAAAATATAAACAAAACAAATTTCCGACTTCAAAGAAATATCTTACTTATTTGGCGCAAACGGGTTTGCAGACTCGGTTTAAAAATAAGTCAATTCCTGCTAATTACCAAAAACAACTTGATTATGAATTAGGCATAATTGATGAAATGGGCTTTAACGATTATTTCCTAATCGTTTGGGACGTAATTAATTACTGCCACCGTGCTAAAATTGTCACAGGTCCGGGACGTGGTTCAGCTTGTGGATCACTTGTTTCATATTCATTGCGGATTACAGAAGTTGATCCAATTGAATATCATCTTCTGTTTGAGCGTTTTTTGAATCCTTCAAGACACGAAATGCCTGATATTGATCTCGATATTCCTGATAATCGCCGAGATGATGTTATCAAGTATATGTTTGAAAAGTATGGGATAGATCATGCAGCGCAAATTTTAACCTTTGGTACTTTGGCAGCTAAACAAGTTTTACGTGATACTGGGCGTACATTTGGTTTAAGTGAAGCTGAAATGAGTAAGTGGTCGCAAAGCGTGCCGTTTTCTAAAACAAAGATTTCACTTGAAGAGTCTTATCAAAATTCTAATAAGATGCGCGTATTGGTTGACGCTAGTTCGAAGAATAAGCTCCTTTTTGAAACGGCAAAGGGGCTTGAAGGTCTGCCACGGCATTACTCAATCCATGCTGCTGGGTTGGTTTTAAGCGATAACTCAATTGCAGCGATTTCTGGATTGCAAGCCGGTCAGCTCGGTATACCAATTACACAACAAACTAAAAAGTATGTTGAAAGCCTTGGCTTATTAAAAATTGATTTTTTAGGACTTCGTAACTTAACAATTCTGGGTGACACTGTAGATATGATTCAGAGTCAAGGTAAGACAATTGATGTAAATCAAATACCGCTTGATGATCAAAAGACAATGGAAGCTTTCCAGAAAGGGGATACGGATTTAGTCTTTCAATTTGAATCTGGAGGAATTAAGAATGTTCTTCGTGAGCTTCACCCAGATAACTTTGAAGATCTCGTTGCGGTTAATGCTTTATATCGTCCGGGTCCAATGCAAAATATCCATTCTTTCATTGCTCGGAAAAGAGGAAAGGAAAAAGTTACTTATCCTGATCCAAGCCTTAAGGAAATTTTAGCACCAACGTATGGTATCTTGGTTTACCAGGAACAAGTTATGCAAGCAGCTCAGATTTTAGCTGGCTTTTCTTTAGGTGAAGCTGACATCTTACGCCGGGCAATGTCGAAAAAGAACCAGCAAGTCATTGATCAAGAAAAAGATAAATTTATTGAGGGCACAGTAAAAAATGAACACCCTCGTGAAGTAGGAGAACGTGTATACAGCTATATTGAGCAGTTTGCTAACTATGGTTTTAATCGTTCCCATGCAGTTGCCTATACCAAAATGGCATTTTGGCTCGCATACTTAAAGGTTCACTATCCAGCAGAATTTTATGGCGCAATGCTAAATTCTAATAGTGGTAATCATTTTAAAATTAGTGATTACATTATGCGTGCTCAAGGAGCTGGAGTGAAAATTTTGCCACCTGATATCAATAAGAGTGATTTGAATTATCAGATGGTTGATGGTCGAATTCTGGTTGGTCTTCGCGCAATCAAGGGAATAAGAATTGATGCACTTAGGGAAATTTTAAAAGCACGTGGAAATAAACCTTTTACCTCGTTTGCTAATTTTCTGCGTCGAATTGACTCCAAGTTTTTAAAAGTTAAGTTAATTCAGCCGTTAATTAAGGCAGGTTGCTTTGATAGTTTAAATAATAATCGGAATGAATTACTTAAAAATAGCCCAGAGATTATTGAAAATATTGAATTGACTGGCAACAATTTGGCTCTATCTGAAAGCTTGGGTGGCGTACCAATTAAACCAGCTGAAGCACCAACTAGTACAGAAAAAGCTGATATGGAGCAAGAAGCACTAGGCTTTTCGACCATGACATCACCAATAGTTGCGGTGCAAAAATATGCCGAAAAGTTTCATGCAAAAGCGCTTAATGAGTTTGAAATTAACGAAATTGGTGTCGCAGTAGGAAAACTGATGACACTAAAACTTGTCAAAACTAAGAAAAATACAACGATGGCATTTGCCAATTTTGTTGATTCTTCAAGTAGAGAAGATATTGTTATTTTTCCAAATGTTTATGAAAAAGCTCAGTCTATTTTAAAAGAGGGTGATATTTACCTTCTGAATATTAAAGTTCAAAATGATCGTTTTGATTCAAGCAAAAAACAATACGTTTTACTGAACATAAAAGTGGTGAACTTTAAGGGATAAAGCGTTTTTTCTAATAATTTTTCGCGAGTAATTACTGTTAGCGCTAACAAGCGAAAAGACCGATAAAACAGTAAAATAAGTCATTTTTTTGAGATTTTTTTGGCAAAGAATGTTAGAATTTAGTAGATGTGAGAAATTACACAATTAATATTAATGAGGTGAATTCATGAAGCGAATTGGTATTTTAACGAGCGGCGGCGATGCTCCCGGTATGAATGCGGCTGTTAGAGCTGTTACTAAGACTGCAATTCATAACGGGCTTGGTGTCGTTGGTATTCGTTATGGCTTTGCCGGGTTAGTTGCTGGTGACTTTGTTACGCTTACTGCTGAAAACGTTGACCACATGATAAGTTTAGGTGGCACATTTTTATATAGTGCACGTTTCCCAGAATTTGCACAACCAGAGGTGCAAAAAAAGGGAGTTGAACAACTAAAGAAGCATGATATTGACACTGTTATCGTAATCGGCGGTGATGGTTCTTATCACGGTGCCTTAGCCTTAACTCGTCTTGGCATTAACTCAATCGGTTTACCGGGTACAATTGATAATGATATTCCATGTACTGACTACACAATCGGTTTAGATACTGCCTGCAATACTGCGTTAGAAGCAATTGACAAGATTCGTGATACTGCAAGTAGCCACCACCGTGTGTTCATTGTTAACGTAATGGGACGTGGTTGTGGTGATATTGCTATGCGTGTTGGTTTAGCAAGTGGTGCCGATGCAATTGTTGTTCCTGAACGTCCATACGATGTTAAAGAAATTGCTGAGACACTTAAGCGAGGCTTTGCAGCAGGCAAGGATCATGGTATTATCGTATTAGCTGAAGGCGTAATGGATGCCGAAGAATTTAGAACTGAACTTCTAAAATACGGTGACTTTGACGCTAGAGCTAATATCTTAGGTCATATGCAACGTGGTGGATCACCAACAGTTCTGGATAGAGTTAATGCAACTAAGATGGGGAATTATGCCGTTAAGTTGCTTCTCGATGGTAAAGGCGGTTTGGCTGTCGGTATGGAGAACGGCCAACTTGAAACGCACGATATCTTAGACCTGTTTGATGATACTCATCGCAGTGATGAGACGTTATTAGATATAAATGATGAAATGACTAAATAATTTAGTCGATTTTGGGGAGAATTTTACATAATGAAGAAAACTAAAATTGTTAGTACTTTAGGGCCAGCTTCAAACGATATTGAAACTATTACAGCTTTGGCTAAGTCAGGCGTAAACGTATTTCGTTTCAACTTTTCACACGGTGATCATGCTGAGCATTTATCACGTATGAAGATGGTTCGCCAAGTTGAAAAAGAAACTGGAATACTTCTTGGTATTGCTTTGGATACTAAAGGTGCTGAAATTAGAACCACTGATCAAGAAGGTGGCAAGTTCACTATTAATACCGGTGACGAAATCCGCGTTTCAATGGATGCTTCAAAACCTGGTAATAAGGACATGATTCACGTTACTTACGAAGGTCTATATGGTGATACTCACGTTGGTGGTCATGTTTTAATTGATGATGGTTTAGTTGATTTATTAATTAAAGAAAAAGACGACGCTAAGAAAGAACTAGTTTGTGAAGCTCAAAATACTGGAGTTATTGGTTCTAAGAAGGGTGTTAACGCACCTGGTGTTGAAATCCGCCTCCCAGGAATTACTGATAAAGACGCTGATGACATCAAGTTTGGTCTAGAGCACGGTATTAACTTTATCTTTGCCTCATTTGCACGTAAAGCTCAAGATATTCTTGATATCCGTAAGCTTTGTGAAGATGCTGGCTGTGATTATGTTAAGATTTATCCTAAGATTGAATCACAAGAAGGTATTGATAACGCAGACGAAATTTTACAAGTTTCAGATGGTTTGATGGTTGCTCGTGGTGACATGGGTGTTGAAATTCCATTTATCGATGTACCATTTGTTCAAAAGGACTTAATCAAGAGAGCTAATGCACTTGGTAAGCCAGTTATCACTGCAACCCAAATGCTTGACTCAATGCAAGAAAATCCTCGTCCAACTCGTGCTGAAGTTTCTGACGTTGCTAACGCAGTACTTGACGGTACTGACGCAACTATGCTTTCAGGTGAATCAGCAAACGGTCTTTACCCAGTTAAAGCTGTTTCAGCAATGGCTGAAATTGACGAAAGAACTGAACAAGAACTTCTTAAGCGTAACACTTTAGCTCTTCAAAGATTTGAAGAATACAAGGGTTCAAACGTTACTGAAGCTATTGGTGAATCAGTTGTCCGTACTGCTCAAGAATTAGGCGTTAAGACTATCATTACTGCAACTAACTCAGGTTACACTGCAAGAATGATTTCAAAATACCGTCCAAATGCTAACATCTTAGCTTTGACTTTTGATGAAAAAATTCAACACTCACTTGGCATTTGCTGGGGCGTTCAACCATTACTTACTGAAAAACCTGCTTCAACTGACGACATGTTTGATGTAGCTGCTAAAGTTGCTAAAGAACAAGGTTACGTTAAGGATGGCGACTTAGTAATCATCGTGGCTGGTGTTCCAGTTGGTGATTCAGGTACAACTAACTTAATGAAGCTTCAAATCATTGGTAGCAAATTAGCTCAAGGTTTAGGCGTTGGTAACGGTTCAGTTGTTGGTAAAACAGTTGTTGTAAACAGTGCTGAAGAAGCAATTAGCAAGACTAATGAAGGTGACATCCTTGTTGCTAAGAACACTGATCCTGATTACATGCCTGCTATCAAGAAGGCTTCAGGTTTAGTTGTTGAAGCTTCAGGCTTAACTTCACATGCTGCAGTTGTTGGTTTATCACTTGGTATTCCAGTAGTTGTAGGTGTAACTGATGCAACTGAAAAGATTGCTGGTGGTACTACTGTTACTGTTGATGCTCGTCGTGGTGCAATTTACCAAGGTGAAGTTTCAAACCTTTAATTAATAACTTTAAACGAAAAAGTCAGCTTAGTTAGCTGGCTTTTTTGTTTTGCTTTTTTCTTATCACCTTGTAAATAAATTAAATTGCTTCTTAAGAAAAATATTACGTGGTAAAATGTTATACTTAGTGAATAGAATATGTAAAATTAAAGGGAGAATTTTATGCTTGGCACAATTGCAAAAGGAAAGGTCATCGATCAAAATGATGATGCCTATTACGTTCAAATTGAGGGTGTTACTTATGAGCTGAAACGTAAAGAAATAACTCAAGAAGAACCACCTAAACTTGGTGATGAAGTAAAAGGCTTTCTGTATGACGATAAACAGCACAATCGCCAAATGACCCAGTTTTTACCTTTTGCTCAAGCGGATCAGTACGGCTGGAGTAAAGTGACAGACGTAAGGTTTGACTTAGGGGTCTTTGTTGATATCGGGTTGCCTGATAAAGATGTTGTTTTATCAGTCGATGATTTACCTTTTAACAAAGATGTGTGGCCAAGAAAAGATGATCAGCTTTTAGTTCATCTTGAAACTGATGATAAAGACCGTATCTGGGCAAAGCTAGCAGATGAAGATATTTTTGAACAACTTTCAGCTCACTTTCCAAATGATATGAAAAATAAAGATGTCTTTGGAACAGTGTATTCTAGTCGCGATGTAGGTGCTTTTGTCATTACTAGTGACTATTATTTGGCTTTCGTTCATGCTTCACAAATGGCACAACCATTACGTGTTGGTGAACAATTTAAAGGTCGTGTAGTGGGCATTAGTCAATATGGACGCTTAAACTTAAGTAGTTTGCCGCGCGCATTTGAAGAAATTGATGATGACGCTCAAATGATTCTGATGAGCTTACGTCGTAAAAGAGATAAGACCTTGCCTTTTTATGACAAGTCAGATGCTCAGGAAATTAAAAACTACTTTGGCATTTCTAAGTCAGCTTTTAAACGTGCTTTAGGCCATTTACTTAAAAACAGATACATTTCAGAAGATAAGGAAGTAGGATCAATCACTTTGATTAATGATCCCGAAGCTGAAAAAAATGAATAAGCTGCAAGAAGATGTTGAAGATTATCTGCGCTATAGTCAAATTGAGCGTGGATTAAGTGATAATACAATTTTTGCTTATCGACAAGATCTAATGGATTTTTTGGCCTTTCTGAAAAAAGAAGGGTTAAATTCTTGGCCAACAAAAGCGGTGGATATAGATGCTTTTTTGGCTGAACAGCGTGATTTGAACAAAGCAACAAGTTCGATTAGTAGAATGATTTCAAGTCTAAGAAAGTTTTACCAATGGCTAGTTAGACAAAACATTCAAAAAATAAATCCAATGCTTGAAATTGATTCACCCAAAAAAGAACACCGCTTACCTGTAGCATTAAGTGTTGATGAAGTAACAAAGTTGCTTGATCAACCTGATGTAACTAAAAAATTGGGCATACGAGATCGAGCTCTGTTAGAAACTTTATATGCAACAGGAATTAGGGTGAGTGAACTAATTAATTTGAAATTTAGTGACCTGCACGAAGAACTAAAGCTGCTAAAAGTATTGGGAAAAGGATCAAAAGAACGTCTGATACCAATTAGTGATGTGGCAATTTCTTGGATTAAGAGTTATCAGGAGAAAGTAAGAGATCCGCTTCTTTTAAAATCTGGCAAGTACACTGACACCATTTTCTTGAATAATCGTGGTGGTACATTGACTAGACAGGCTGTTTGGCAAATTATTAAGCGCTATTGTCAAATGGCCGGAATCAAAAAAAATGTCACTCCACATACATTGCGCCACACTTTTGCAACTCACTTGCTTGAAAATGGTGCTGATTTAAGAGTGGTGCAAGAAATATTAGGGCACTCAGATATCAGTACGACGCAGATTTATACTAATTTATCGCAGCAGCATATTTTACAAGTGTATGCTAAAACACATCCACGAACCTAGGTGATTGAATGCTGATTCAATGCAAAAAAGATAAAGAAAAAGTGGCAATGGGCTTATTGTCCTACTTGCCAGATTTTAAAAATTTAGATAATTTAAGAGACGAAATTGAACTCAATAAAAATAGTGAAGAATTTCGGCTGTTTTTGTATCGGGATGATGACCCTAACTTTGTTGGTGTAATGGGAACTCAATGGGATAATGAGTTTATTGTTGTACGTTATCTCTCACTGGCGCCAGATTATCGTCAAGCAAAAACAGAGAGTAAAATAATGCAAGAATTGGCAAGCAGTAATCCGACCAAAAAAATTACCGCCGTACCAGAGTACATTTATTTAGTAAAATATTTAACTAAAGATAATTAAAAGATGAACAGTAATTTAACTTTAGAATTACCAAACTTTGAGGGACCATTAGATTTGCTCCTTCATTTAATCAAATCGCAAAAAATTGATATTTATGATATTCCGATTGCACAAATCACTAGTCAATATTTATCCTATTTGCATGAAATGCAAAGATTAAATTTAAAAATTGCTGGTGAGTATTTTGTGATGTCCTCAATGTTGTTACGGATTAAGTCACAGTCTTTATTACCAAAAAACGATTTTACAGAAGATGAGGGGCCTGAAGAAGACCCAAGGGATGAACTTGTCCAACAATTAGTACAATATTCAGTTTTTAAAAAGATCTCTGCTTATTTTAAAGAACGAAATGAGGAGGTTCCGATTACTGCTGCTAAAGAAGAAAGTGTTCCGCAGACTAAAAAAGTTCAGCCGCTACCATTAGGACAAATTACCTCCTCAGAATTGGCAAATACCTTTATTGTAGTTCTGCAGCGGTTAAAAATTAGACAGCCTGATGCTGTTTCGGTTGACGTCAAGGAAACGCCAATTACCGAAATGATTGATTACTTGCACCAAAAATTGGCTACACAACGGAAAATTAGTTTTTTTTCTTGTACGGATAAAATGAAGAATTTATCTGATGTAATCGGCTTGTTCTTAGCATTACTTGAGCTTTGTAAAAAGCAGGAAATCAGAGTGCAGCAGGCACATACCTTCGGTGACTTAGAACTAGAAAGAATAGACCAAAATGATAAGTAAAATAGCTCAATTAGAGGCTCTATTATATGTGGCAGGAGATAGCGGCATACCAACCAGTAACTTGTGTGATCTGATGCAAGTGGAGCATTCTGCATTGCGAGAACTAGCCAAGCAGTTAGCTGACAAACTAAGTAAAAATCCTGATTCTGGCCTCCAGGTATTGTATATAAATCACAGCTATAAATTAACTACAAGGCCTGAAGTAAGTGAGTTAGTCTCGAACTTTTTCCAAAAAGATGTTACAAAAACACTCAGTCAATCGGCACTTGAAATTCTGTCGATAGTTGCTTATAAACAGCCAATTACTAGAGTTGAAATAGATGAAATTAGGGGAGTTAATTCCTCGGGTGCTTTGCAGACACTGATTTGGCGTGGTCTGATTAAAACCGAGGGAAAAAAAGATGTTCCGGGACATCCAAATTTATATGTAACTACAACATACTTTTTACAATATTTTGGCTATCAAAGTTTGGCTGATTTACCTTTAATAGAAGATTTTGAAGATGAGAGCATTAACTCTGAGGGAGAAATTGATTTATTCTCTGCAAGAGGAAAAGCTGATGAAAATATTGCCAAGGCACAAAAGGGAGAAAAATAATGGTCTTACAACGATTACAAAAGGTTATTGCGGAAGCAGGCATTGCTTCACGTCGAGGTGCTGAAAAAATAATTCAAGAAGGTAGGGTAACGGTTGATGGTAATGTCGTTACTAAGCTTGGCACAAAAGTTGATACTTTCAGTAATATCACCGTCGATGGTGAGCCAATTGAGCGTGAGAGTCTGCATACATATCTTTTCTACAAACCGCGAGGCGTTGTTTCAACCGTTAAGGATGATAAGGGGCGTAAGACTGTGGTTGACTTCTTTAAAGATGTACCTTATCGGTTATATCCAATTGGTCGTTTGGACTATGATACGTCAGGCTTGTTATTAATGACAAACGATGGTGAATTAGCTAACTTGATGATGCATCCACGTAACAAGGTAGCCAAAGTTTATGTGGCTAAAATTGAAGGTAAATTAACGCCGGAAGAAATTAAAAAATTATCTTCTGGTATAGAAATTGATCATCGTAAAAGCTCACGTGCCAAGGTTAAAGTTGTTCGCACTGATAAAAAGAAAAAATTCCAAATTGTGCAGCTTACTATCCACGAAGGACATTACCATCAAGTTAAACGAATGTTTAAAGCAGTTGGGCATCAGGTTATTAAACTGTCACGTGAGCGCTATTCGTTTTTAACTTTAGAATCTCTTGTTTCAGGAAAGTATCGTGAATTATCTCATGCTGAAGTTGACAGGCTAAAGCATGTGAACTAATATATGTTTGTAATTGAATATAAGTTTGTTGTCTTCAGGGCAGGGTGAAAATCCCGACCGGTGGTGAGAGTCCACGACCCACGCAAGTGGTGGAATCAGTTATGATACCGATAGTTAAAGTCTAGATGAAAGAAGACAGACTAAACTTAAGCTGTGAATGATATAATGATATACGGGTTCATTCCATTTAAGCGGGTCTGTTGCTAGGAGCAACAGACCTGTTGTTTTTTGGAGGAAAACATATTGAAAAGGAAAAATACTAGTAATTTAGCCAATATTATTGCATACGCTTTAATCGGTACAATTGCATTCATTTTAATGGAAATTGCCTTTCCGTTGCCTGTTGCCAGCTTTTTGAAATTTGATTTTTCAGATGTTATCGTGACGATTGGAACATTTCTATTTGGACCTTTGCCTGGCTTGTTTATCGCTTTTATCAGAATGATAATTGATTTGATATATAAGGGCTTTGCATTGCCAAGTATTATTGGCCAATTAGCTGCTTTACTTGCATCAATGTCATTCGCACTACCATTTTACTTTGTTACCAAAGATCTTTCTGTTGACGAAAAAAATACAACCAAAAGGCACCTGAAGCCACTTTTGGGAATATTAATTGGTATTGTCGCAATGACAATTGTTTTGGCAACATTGAACGCACTGGTTCTAACACCAATTTATGCTGTATCAACAGTGCCAAACTTACCAGCTATTCACGGTTATTCTGGTTTACTTAACTTCACAGAAAAGGTTTATTTAGGACAATTACTTCATATTCCATCAATGAGTGCTTACATTTTCGGAATTATTGTGCCGTTTAATTTATTAAAGGGCGCAATTAACGGTGTAGTTGTATTCTTACTATTTGAAACTGTTCTGAGAAGCTTGAAACCATTCGTACGTAAATATTTCAAATTAAATAAATAAGTATAAGAAGCGTTAGGATTTTCCTAGCGCTTTTATTTTGCTTAAACATGTTGTTTTTATTTCAACATCAAGTATAATATAACTTGTTAATTATAAACCAACATGAAAGAAAGGCGTTTATTAATGAAATATGCTGTTACTGCTGCTACAGGCAATTTTGGTTTGTTAGCAGTCAATTATTTATCAAAGTTAGTTGATCCCAAAGATATTATTGTTATCGCAAGAAATGAGCAAAAGGCTCAACAACTTTTCCCAGATTTTGAAATTAGAAAAGGCAATTATGATAGTGTAGAAGAAATGACTGACGCACTTGAAGGAATTGATCGAGTACTCTTTATTTCATCACAGCCTGGTGGTCCGGTAGAGCGTAGTGTGCAACATCAGAATGTTGTTTCTGCACTTCAAAAAAATCATGTGAGTTTTGTGGCTTATACTAGTTTTGCTAATGCGCAATCTTCAAAAACTGCATTGGCAGCTGACCATAAGCTGACAGAAAACTTAATTGAAGAAGCAGATATCCCACATTCATTTTTACGAAACAATTGGTATCTAGAAAATGAGGCTGGCTTTTTTGAAAGTGGAAAAGCACGGCAAAAGGCTATTTACTGGGCAGGTAATAAAGCAGGTTGGGCGCTTGAACGTGAATATGCGGAAGCTGCTGCAAAAGTTCTTACTTCTGAAAATCCACAAGCAATTTATGAATTTTCAGGCAAATCAGTTACATACGAAGTGCTAGGAGAAGCTTTAAATAAGGTACTTGCTCAACCATGTGATGTTGCACAGGTTTCTAAACAGGAGTATACTTTTGATTTAGAAAATCAAGGCTTAGACAGTCAAACAGCTGCATTATATGCTTCCTTCCAGGATCCAATTGACAATGGCTCATTAAATGAAAACAGTAGTGATCTGCCAAATGTACTTGGAAGAGAATTGACCACTCTAAGTGATGGTATCAAAGAGATACTTTCGAAGTAAGGTGAGGACAAATCAAATACTCATATAAATTAAGTGACGCGATTCATTTGCTAGCTTATCTAGTAATATGTTCGGACTGTGACCAATCCAGTAAAGCAATCGCTGCCAGCATTGAAGCAAATCCGAGTGTAATTAGAAGTTTGATGAGTGATTTGAAAAAGTCCAACATCATTACTGGGCGTCAAGGCTTAGCTAAACCAACTCTAACCAGAAATCCAGCAGAAATTAGTATTTTTGATATCTATCAAGCAATTAATATCAATCATCATCTTTTGCATGTTGATCCCGAGACCAATCCTAAGTGTATTGTTGGTGGCAATATCCAGGAGGTATTAGGGAATGTCTATTCTGAAATTGAGCAAAGCGCAAAACAAAAAATGAAAGAAATTTCTCTACAAGAAGTTGTAGATCAAATTTTGCAAAAAAATAAAGATAAGTAAAGTAAACTGACTAAATAATCTAGAAAAAGGAATTTTTTCTAGATTATTTTTTATCCATTTTAATTAGTAAATATGCTAAAATTAAGCCAGCTAGGTTGAAGGAGTTTTTTAAATGCAGCAAAACCATGAAGGACCATATAAACATTATGAACGTCCTAGCAGCAAAAGAGCAATAATAAATAAAACTGGCTCTCGAGCATGGCAAGTGACGGTTATTTTTTTGGTTGTTGTCTTAGTAGCACTTGTTCCAGTAGTTCATCACTTGTCTTCGGCTGAAAAGACGAATGAACGGGTTGTTGAATTGCAAAAGTCAACTAAGAAAAAGGTGCATTCTAAGCTTAAAGAGATGCGCAAGAAAAAAACTAAATCTACTGTCCAGAAACAGACTAGGAAAAAAACGCAAGTTAACTCGCAAGATGAGATTAAAACTAAAAAGAAAATTTCGCAACCAACAGAGTATACTGTACAAACAGGGGATTCTCTGACCAGTATTGCGGACAAATTCCATTTAACAGTTGATGAGTTGATTCAGATTAATCAACTTGATTCAACCGGTCAAGTTAATGCTGGACAAGTTCTTAAATTAAAATAAATTGTAGAAAGGTTGGGACATACAGTCCCTTTTTTATTGGCATGCAAGTAGCAATTGATGGACCAGCTTCAGCTGGAAAAAGTACAGTAGCAAAGATTATTGCACAAAAATTGAATTTTACATATATTGATACAGGAGCAATGTATCGTGCCTGTACGGTTATCGCAAAAGAAAATAACATAGATTATGGTAATGAACAAGGCATCTTAGCTGCAATCGATCGCAATGAAATTCAACTTAAAGCAGTTGACGGTGGGCAAAAAGTATACGCTGGTGACAAGGACATAACTCGTGATGTCCGTTTACCTGAAATTTCTGCCAATGTTTCTCAAGTTTCAGCTCTTCCAAAAATCAGAGAGAAAATGGTCAGCCTTCAAAGAAAAATGGCCGGTGAAATGAATGTGGTAATGGATGGGAGAGATATTGGAACTACTGTTCTACCAAATGCAGAAGTAAAAATATTTTTGGTTGCAACAGCTCATTCTCGAGCACAAAGAAGAATGCTTGACTTGAAACAACAAGGAATTAAAAGTGACCAAACCTTGAAAGAAATAGAGCAGAGTATTCAGGAAAGAGACTATAAAGATTCTCATCGTCAAATTTCTCCTTTAAAAAAGGCGACTGATGCTGTTGAAATTGACACAACTGAGATGAATATTGACCAAGTAGTTGAAGCAATTTTAGTACAAATCAAAAAATCTCAAAAAAATATTTAAAAAACAGGCTAAAAGAGTAGAAAAATATCTTACTTTCATTTAGAATTAGATTATGATATTGGGAGGTAAATAATGTCAGAAAACAGTAATCAATTTTTAGATGCATTAAAGCAAATGCAAGGAGTTGAGGTTGGCGATATTGTAGACGTTGAAGTTTTAGACGTTGAAGATGGTCAAATCGATGTTGGTGTGGAAAATGCTGGTGTCGAAGGTGTTGTTCCTCGTCGTGAATTCACTTCAGATCGCAACTTAGACTTACGTGAAGCAGTTAAACCAGGTGATAAATTCAAAGCTTTAGTTTTGAGAAAAGCTGGTGGTGACAAGGAGAACGGTGAATTCTTCTTCTCAGTAACTCGTCTTAAGGAAAGAGAAGCTTATGACGAATTACAAAAAGACTTCGAAGAAGGTAAAACAATCGAGGGTACTGTTACTTCATCAGTACGTGGTGGTTTATTAGTTGATGTTGGTACTAGAGGTTTCTTACCAGCTTCACTTATTTCTAACCGTTATGTTTCAGATCTTAAACCTTACATTGGTAAAACAATGAAGCTTAAGATTACAGAAATTGACCCAAGTAAGAACCGTCTGATTCTTTCACACAAAGACTTAATCGAAGAAGAACGTGAAGAAGCCTTTGATAAAGTTGCATCACAATTAGTTGTTGGTGATGTAGTTGAAGGCAAAGTATCTCGTTTAACTAACTTTGGTGCCTTTGTTGATGTTGGTGGTGTGGACGGTTTAGTTCACATATCTGAAATTTCATACAAGCACGTGGACAAACCTAGTGATGCTTTGAAGGTTGGTCAAGATGTTAAAGTTAAAGTAATCGGTATAGACGATGACAGACATCGTATCTCCCTTTCAATTAAACAAACTGAACCTTCCCCATTTGAACAAGCTACTGCTGAATTAAACGAAGGTGATATCTTTGAAGGCGAAGTTAAGTCTTTAACTAACTTCGGTGCTTTTGTTGAAGTTGCTGACGGCATTCAAGGTTTAGTACATGTGTCTGAAATTTCATTTAAGCATGTAGATAAGCCAAGCGATGTTTTGGAAGTTGGACAAAAGGTTAAGGTTAAGGTTTTAAACATTGACCCTAGTGAACGTAGAATTTCTCTTTCAATGAAGGCTGCAGATTCTAAAGGTTCTGAAAATAGCGGAGAATCACATTCACACAGTTCATACAACAAAAACGCAGTTAACAAGAAGTATATGAGCAATGATGACAGCGGTTTTGCATTAGGTGACATAATTGGTGACCAATTGAAAGATCGTCGTTAGTTTTTAATTAAAAGAGCCGACTTTGTTAAGTCGGCTCTTTTATTGTTAGGAGGCTGGAAATATGGTTTTACCCGTAGTTGCTATTGTTGGACAACCAAATGTTGGTAAATCAACGCTTTTCAACCGGATTATTAATGAGCGTTTGGCAATCGTCGAAGACAAGCCAGGGGTAACCCGAGACCGAAACTACGCACAAGCTGAATGGCTAGGGCACAAATTTGATTTGATCGATACCGGTGGTATTACTTGGGAAGACGGCCGGATAGAGGATGAGATCAGGGCGCAGGCTGAAATAGCAATTGACGAAGCAGATGTCATTGTTGCTTTGACTAGTGCAACAAATCAAGTAACCAATTTGGACGAACGTATCGCACAAATGCTTTACCAGACTAAAAAACCTGTAATTTTGGCAGTTAATAAGGCCGATAATCCTGAACAAAGAATGGATATTTATGATTTCTACAGTTTAGGTCTTGGCGAGCCAATTCCAATTTCAAGTGTCCACGGTACTGGTATTGGTGATTTACTAGATCGAATCGTCAGTGAATTACCAAAAGACTTGAACAACAATGATAGTGATCAAATTTCTTTCAGTGTTATTGGACGTCCTAATGTTGGTAAATCATCAATTGTCAATCGGTTACTCGGTGAAAAACGAGTAATCGTGAACAATGAGGAAGGAACAACTAGAGATGCAGTTGACACGCCATTTGAAGGTGAAGATGGCACTAAGTATCGTATAGTTGATACCGCAGGAATCAGACGCCGCGGGAAAGTATATGAAAAAACTGAAAAATACTCCGTAATGAGAGCAATGAGTGCGATTGAGCATTCAAACGTCGTTTGTTTAGTTTTAGATGCAAGTACTGGTATCCGAGAGCAGGATAAACATGTGGCCGGATATGCACATGATGCGGGGCGTGGAATTATTATTGTTGTCAATAAATGGGATTTACCAAAGAAGAATAGTAATAGTGGCAAGGAATTTGAGCAAACAATAAGAGAAGAATTCCAATATCTTGATTATGCACCAATTATTTTTGTTTCCGCTAAAACTGGTCAAAATCTTGATCAAATTCCGAAAATGGTTAAACGTGTACACGAAAACCAAGTTCAGAGAATTAGGTCTAGTGTGCTAAATGATCTATTGCTTGAAGCAAGTAAGTTAGTTCCAACACCAATAATTAAAGGAAAGCGACTTAGAGTATATTACATGACGCAAGTGGCGGTTAATCCACCTACTTTTGTCGTTTTTGTCAATGATCCGGAATTAATGCACTTTTCTTACGAAAGATTTTTGATTAACCAGCTGCGAGATAACTTTGACTTTACCGGTACACCAATCAAAGTTATTGGACGTAAAAGGAAATAACTTTGTATCTGCCAAATAAAGAAAAATGGCAATTTTTGCCTAAATCACTTGTTGTACTATAGGTTTTGTGCTATTTTGAAACAAGGAAAGAATGATTGGGAAAGAATCATTGTTCCTTGTTTCTCTATTGAGAAATAAGTATGAATTTCTATTATGAAATTCAATTTTGGGAGGTGAATTTCCAGATGGCAAATAAAGCAGAATTAGTTACTGAAGTTGCTTCAAAAACTAAGTTGACCAAAAAAGATGCTGCAACAGCTGTTGATGCAATTTTTAACTCAATCCAAGAAGACCTTGCTAAAGGTGAAAAGGTACAATTGATTGGTTTTGGTACTTTTGAAGTACGTCAACGTGCAGCTCGCAAGGGACGTAACCCACAAACTGGTGATGAAATTGAAATTCCAGCTAGTGTTGTTCCTGCATTTAGACCTGGTAAAGCGCTTAAAGACGCTGTTAAATAAAACTAATGGTTCTATCAAAAAAGATGATGGCGTAGTTGCTATCATCTTTTTTGATTGTTATTCTTTTAAAGAGCATTAGATTATAACTATTTCTATAATTAAAAAGGTGATAATGATGAGCTATTCCGAACAACTTCTTGATTCAATAGAGAAGCAAGATTTTTCGCAAGAAAAAGTTTTACTGAAAAAAGCTTTAGACGAGGATGAACCAGAAGTTTTGGCGTCGCTAGCTGAAAATTTAATGGGGCTCGGCTTTACTGACTTGGCCAAGGATGTTTATCGAAGTCTAATTGCCAGGTTTCCTAAAGAAGATTTGTTTAAAATTTATTTAGCAGAGATTTTATTAAATGATGGTAAAGACGATGATGGCTTGTCCTTACTTTACGATATTCCAGAGGATTCACCTTCATATCTAGACAGCCTTTTGGTACAGGCTGATTACTATCAAACCAATGGTTTACTCGAGACGGCATATAGCAAGCTGAAAAAAGCAGCTAAAATTGCCCCAGATGAAGATGTTGTTAAATTTGGTTTGGCTGAATTAGACTACCTAAGTGGCCGCTACGAGCAAGCACTTGATTTATATCGTGACTTGTTAAAACGGCAAAGCACTTTTAGTGAAATCAACTTGAATGACCGCCTGTTTCAAACACTTGCAAAATTGGGACGCTATGAAGAAGCTAGTGAAGTAATCGATCAGCATGGTGGTGATATCTTAGATATTGACAGCAAATATCAAGCTGCACTAATTATGCTTGCTGTTGGTAAAAATGATCAGGCAATTAAGTACCTTGATGAAGTAATTGACCAAAGTCCTGATTATGTTAATGCATATCGCTTATTAGCTACAGCATATGAAAATAAAAATGATGATGATCAAACTTTACGTTCAGCGCAAGCTGGTATTGCTTATAATGAGCTTGATCCAGTGTTATATTCTAAGAGTGCTAGTGCTGCTGTACGACTCAATGATTTTTCTACTGCTGAGGATTTACTTCAAAAGGGACTAAAATTTCTTCCAGAAGATATTGACTTACTATTACAGTTGTCAAATGTTTATTTGCAAGAAGGCAAGTATGAAGAGAATTTGCAGCTGTTTAAAGAAGTAGATGAAGATAATCTTGACCCACAAGCACACTGGAACTTAGCATTGTCATATCAAGCTTTGGAGCAAGATGACCAAGCAAAAAGTGAATTCCTGCTTGCATATCCCGAATTTCAAAATAATGCAGATTTCTTGAAACAAATGATTCGCTTCTTTAATACTGAAGCAAATTCCCAACAGGTAGTTAAGGAATTGCTTAGGCGCTATCTCAAGCTTGAGCCTGAAGATACTGAAATGCAAGAACTTAATAATAATCTTTTAGATAGTTAAAAAACTTCTTAACTGAGTAAATTCAGTTAAGAAGTTTTTGTTATTTGGCTTGATCAAGAAAGTGTATTAAATTTTTTCCTAATATTGTAGCTAGCTTATTTGAATCAATATGGCGTAAGTGGGCTAAAGCAGTGAGAGTTTGTTTCAAGATACCGGAATAGTCAGTTACGCTAACTGGTTTATTTAGTAGCCATTCTACTGAATTCAAACCATCAGTTTCGATTAATAAATGATCTAATGGAACACTTTGGGCTAATTTGATAACGGCAGGATTGTCTAAAATATCAAGGCAAATGCTAAAATAGCAGCCAAGGTCAATGTAGTCTTTTTGATATTTTAGGCAATCATACCAATGCACAAAGTAGTTATTGGGATATTGCCGAATTATTGCGAGAATTTCTTTTTCGCAGCCTTTGGTGTGAAGAAGAACCGGTTTTTGCTTTTTAGCTGCCCAAGCAAGTTGTTTTCTAAAAGTTTTTGTTTGAAGTTTTATATCATTTTTTGTCCAAACCGAATCAAGCCCAATTTCACCAACTGCGTCGGCTTGCTCTAAATAAGGAACAATTTCTTCAAACTTTAACTTGTTAACATCCCATGGGTGAATGCCAAAACTAAGTGGCTGCATATGCATGGTTAACTTAGAATTGATTTGCCACTCTTCTGGAGTTTGGCAGTTGATAATGGATGTTATTTGTTGTTTGATTTGCAATTGTGCAAGCTCTTGGTTGCTTGCCAAATGGCAGTGTGCGTCAATTAGCATTTACTTTTGTCCCTTATACAATAAAATTCTATCGTAAATGTCTTTTAAACTGTTGTCTAACACTTTTAGAGTAGGTAGAGTTAATCAATAAAATAAAACCCCTAACTTTCGCAGGTCAGCGAGAACAGGGGACCTTAATGACATGTTGAGTTTTATTTTAGTTATTTACGAATTAGTAAATGTTGTCGTTTTTGTTTATACGTAAATCCTTCACCTAAGGCCTCGTGCACTTCAATTACGCTCACAAATGCTTTAGGGTCTTCTGCTGCGATTAGTTCCTTAACTGCAGGAATTTCACGCGGTGAAACTACGAGGTAGATTACAGGGCGCTTTGTCTTTTTGTAACCGCCGCGGGCTTCAAGATAAGTAAAACCACGATCTAGTTTCAAATCAATCATTTCAGCAATCTTTTCATAGTTTTCAGAAATGATGAGTAGCCCCCTTGCAGAATATGCCCCTTGTTGTACAGTATCCATCACACGAGACAGAATGAACGATGCAACAAGCGTATACATAATATGCTTTAAGTCTAAGTATGAAAGGGAAGCAAATAAAATAATTGCATCGCAGAATAATAAAACTTTTCCAGAAGATAGGCCATATTTTATCTGGCAAATTCTAGCGATAATATCAGTCCCACCTGAAGTACCATTATAGCGAAAAACTAAACCTAACCCTATTCCGGAAAGTGTTCCGGCCAAAATTGCGGACAGGAAGAGGTCGTGTTCCAAGTTTAATTGATATATAATAGGAACTAAGCGCCAGAACCACAAGAAAAAAGAGAGCCAAAGTGTTCCCCAAATTGTGTAGGCTAAAAGTCGTTTACCCATAAAACGGTAACCAAGAATTATAAGAGGGATGTTTAATAGAAGTGAAGAAAGTCCCATGTTAATGCCCCAGAAGTGTCTGAGCAAAAGGGTGATTCCACTAATACCGCCATCGGTGAGTTGATTAGGTGCAGAAATCATATCTAAGCTTAGGCCGTATATGGCGCAACCAAGCATTATCATGAATAATTCAAGTATGTTTCTTTTTGTAAGTTTATGCATAAAGTTGTCATCTTTCTTTTTATTTTCATCACCTTAAACGTAACATATTTTGATCTAAAAAACACGAAACAAATGAGTTGATTATTAATGAAAAAAATAAATGAATTACCACCAATTTTTTTATCAGCAATTCCTGTCCTAAAGCGATTAGAAGAAGCTGGTTATGAGGCATATTTTGTTGGAGGTTCAATCAGAGATTTGCTTTTAGGAAGGCATATCCATGATATTGATATTGCTACTAGTGCATATCCTGAAGAAGTAAAATCCCTCTTTCATAAAACGATTGATACCGGTATCAAGCATGGTACGGTAACAGTACTTTTTGAAGGGGAAAGTTATGAAATTACTACGTTTAGAACTGAATCCGGTTATCAAGATTTTAGACGACCTGACCATGTTACTTTTGTCCGTAGCTTAAAAGAAGATCTTAAACGACGTGACTTTACAATTAATGCGCTGGCAATGAATACAGAAGGCGAAATTGTTGATTTATTCAATGGCTTAGGGGACTTGAATAATCACCTAATTAAAGCTGTTGGTGATCCTATGGAACGTTTCCACGAGGATGCTCTTCGAATGATGCGAGCAGTTAGATTTATGAGCCAACTAAAGTTTGATCTTGAGGATGAGACAAAAGAGGCAATTAAGAATTTACATGATCTTTTGCCTAAAATCTCTGTTGAACGGATCCGCGATGAGTTCATCAAAATGGGAGCCGGTCCTAATTCACGTCAAGCATTTCAGGTTTTCCTAGATACAGAATTAAGTGAAGGAGTTCCTGATTTTGCAGGTAAAAAAGAACTGTTAAGTATTTTTCCTAGTTTGAAATTTGGTCCAAGCATGGAGTCTAGCTTGTGGGCAATTATTATCATTTTGTTAAAATTGCCTAATGAGCAAATCACCAGTTTTATGCGTGATTGGAAAAATTCAAATGCAATGACAACTAATGTAGAACGAATCGTTGAACTATTTGACTTGCTTTCTGAACATAGTCCATCGGATTATGAGTTATTTAAGGCGGGTAAGGATGTTTTGCTAAACACAATCGATGTGGCTAAAATACTTGGACAGCCTGTTAATTCAGAAGCTTTAGTAGACCGCTATACTGCTTTACCAATTAAGTCTTCAGCTGATTTAGCAATTGATGGACGCTTTTTGATTAATGCAGGAATTCATCCTGGACCTGGATTGGGCGAACTTTTAACCGAAATTAAGCAAAAAGTCATTGCAGGTGAGCTTGAAAATAGTGAAGAAGCAATTACGGTTTATTTAAACGGACTCAGTGCCTAAACGTAAAACAAAACTGAAAAGTACATTAATGCAGAACCTAAGATGACAAATAGGTGCCAAATAACATGGATAAATGGTACATTTTTCATCGTATATAAAACTGCACCTACTGTGTAAGCTACCCCGCCTCCGACTAGTAGCCAAAAACCGATTGGACTAAGACGAGCATACAAATAGTTGCCTGCTAAAATGACTAGCCAGCCCATTCCGACATAGAGGATTGTATCTAAAATCACGTGCTTGCCACGGTTAAAGATGTAATAAACAATTCCAAAAATCGCAATTAGCCAGATTAAAGTGAATAATAGCCAACCCCATTTTCCGCCTATGGCTACTAACGAAAATGGAGTATAAGATCCAGCAATTAAAAGGTAAATAGAGGAATGATCGAAGATTTGAAAGACATTTCTTGCTCTGGTAAAAATCAAGCTATGAAAAAGAGTTGAAAAAAGATATAGCAAAATCAAACAGACACCATAGATAGTGAATGTAATTAGCCTGAGTGGACTCTGAAGAGAAATGGCTTTAATGATTAATAGAATTAAACCGATCACAGCTAAGAAGAAACCGATTCCATGTGTTACTGCACTTAGTGTATTATCCCAAATTTGATAATTCTTACTTCTGTTTTTCGGTTCTTGCCAAAATTCTTTAAATTTCATGATGCAACAATCTATCCGCTTTCTTTTTTTTACTGGTTTTTTTGATATAATAATTTATAATTGATTCAGTTCACATTCTATCATAGAATGTGAAAAGCAATTCAGAATTGAGGTCGAGTAAGTTGTCAAGAATAAAAATTTTGACCGATTCTTCTGCACAATTAACACCAGAAGAAATTGAAAAATATGATATTACAGTTGTGCCCTTATCGGTAACAGTTGGCGGAAATACTTATCTTGATGGTATTGAAATTTCCAGACAAGAGTTTGTTAAAAAAATGAGTGAGTCAGCTGAACTACCTAAGACAAGCCAACCATCAATTGGTCGCTTAGTTGATACAATTAACGATTTAACTAGTGATGGTAGTGAAGTTATTGGGATTTTCTTAGCGAAAGTTCTAAGCGGTACAATTGATGCTGCTCGTCAAGCAGTGAAGCTTACCGGTAAATCTGACCAAGTTCACATTGTTGATTCAGAGCTGACGGATCGGGCCGAAGGTCTACAAGTTTTAGAAGCAGCTCGTGATGCCGAAAAAGGCAAATCTATTTCTGAAATAATTGATCATCTTGAAAAAATTAAGAAGACTCAACGTTTACGTCTGATGATTGTCAACTTAGAAAATGTTGTCAAGGGCGGTCGTTTGGGTCCCATTTCAGGTAAAATCGCTAATATGCTTAATATTAGAATTGAGTTACAAATGCCTAACGGCGAATTGAAAGTGGCCAAAAAAGGTCGTGGTAAGAAATTCATGATGGCTTTTGACCAACGAGTCCTTGATGATATTGAAGCAAATAAAGAGAAAATTAAAGAAGTTGGAATTTCTTATGTTTCGCTAGATGGTGTTCCGCAAAAATTGCTCGATTTTGCTCAAAAAATCAAAGATATTAATTCAAAAATTGATGTCTTGGTTCGTGAGACCAGTCCAATTATTGCAACACATGCTGGTATGGATGCATATGCAATTTTGTATTATACGGAGTAAATAATTGGCCTATCGAGAGAGTTTTTACCGATATTTAATGACATTACGTGACGCCGATTCAAACGATGAAGTTGCGCAATTCGCAAATAATGCTCAAAATGATCAAACTTTTCCTAAACAGGAACAGGACTATGACAAGCTGTCAGACTATCTTGAATTAAATGCAGGATATTTGTCTAGCATGAGTATTTTTGATCAAGCTTATCAAATGTATCGAGATAAAATGATGTATTAACAAAGGCCCTTTTGGGCCTTTTAGTGTTAAAAGAAGGCGAAATAATGGCTAATATTCAATGGTATCCTGGTCACATGAACAAGGCGCGTAACCAACTGGAAGATAAGATGGGGTTAATCGACGTCTTAGTTGAAGTTTTGGATGCTCGCATCCCTGAATCATCCCGAAACCCAATGATTAGTGAGCTGGTGGGCGACAAACCACATTTAATTATCTTAAATAAAGCTGATTTAGCTGATCCTGTGATGACTAAGATGTGGCAGAAAAAGCTCAGTGGCAAGGGTAAAGTTGTTATGGCCCTTGATTCATTGCATAGCACTAATATGCAGGTCTTAATCCGAATGATTAAAAAAGCTGCAAGTTCAAAGGTGGCTAAACTTGAATCAAAGGGTGCTTCCAATCCAGTAATTAGAATTGCCTTAGCTGGTGTCCCTAATTGCGGTAAATCAACCATTATCAATCGATTGGTTGGACGTAATGTCGCTGCCGTTGGTAATAAGCCTGGAGTCACTAAGGGACAAACTTGGCTAAAAACGCCGTATAACATTCAAATTTTGGATACTCCGGGTATTCTTTGGCCTAAATTTGAAGATCAGGAAGTTGGCTATAAGTTGGCAGCACTTGGTTCAATTAAAGATAGTATTTTTAGTGCTGATGATGTTGCCCTATACCTGCTTTCAAAATTGCGTAAGTACTACTTAAACGATGTCGTTAAATTTGCTCGGTCAACTAAAGAAGAGGTTAGCAAAATTAATGATACTGATTTATTGCTTGCATTAACGGAGCAATATGGGATGAGGGATGATTATGACCGCTTTTCACTTTATCTGTTACAACGCTTGCGCAAAGGTAAAGTAGGAAGGATAACTTTGGACCGCCCATGACAATTAATGAGATAAAAGAACTATTGACCAATGACCGATTAAATGAAACTGAACTTGCCGAACTTGAAAATGATTCACGTGCAGGTGCCAAAAAGCTCTTGAACAGCTATCGACGTCGTAAAGAAAAACTGGCGCAAAAAAGGGAATCCTTTGAAAAGAGATTTACTTATGAGAAAACTTTTTGGGCTAAGAATCAAATGGTTGCTGGTGTCGATGAAGTAGGACGGGGCCCCTTAGCAGGTCCAGTTGTTACGGCAGCAGTAATCATTGATGAGAATTTTGACCTAATCGATGTTAATGATTCCAAAAAGTTAAGTGCACAAAAAAGACTGGAACTTTATCCTAAAATTTTGGAAGAAGCTGTCAGTGTAGCAATTGGTGTTAAAGATGCTGAAGTAATTGATCAGGTTAATATTTATGAAGCCGATCGTTTGGCTATGGCTCAAGCCGTTAATAATCTTGACGTTCGTCCAGATGCCTTATTAGTAGATGCAATGAACGTTCCGGTTGACATACCACAGATAGAATTAATCAAAGGTGATAGTAAGTCGAATTCAATTGCTGCTGCGTCAATCGTGGCCAAAGTTTTCAGAGATAAATTGATGGAAGATTACGCAAAAGTTTATCCCGAGTATCACTTTGATCTGAATGTGGGCTATGGAACCAAAGATCATATTGCCGCAATTAAAAAATATGGGCCGACTCCAATTCATCGAAAAACTTTTGCACCAGTTAGTGATTTTTATAAATAAGAAATTTTGTCTCCTTTTTACGTAATTCTAAATAGGAGGCTTTTTATGAAGATAACAAATTTTCTTTTGCGCTTAAAATTACAAAACGGAATCGGTTATGTTAAGATGTTACAAATTGCTAGTCAATTGCCTACTAGCGAAGTTAATCCTGAAATAATTAAGCAAATGGATTTGCCAAGTGAGTTGATCAAGTCAGCGTTAACAGCATTTTATAATCAACAGGCTGAAGCAAAGATTGTGCGAATAAAAAAGCAGTGTCAGATAATTAGTTTTTTTGATCAAATGTATCCCCAAAAATTGCGGGAAATATATCGACCGCCGTTAATTTTGTTTGCGCAAGGTAATTTGAAATTGTTGCAGGAAAACGTCATCACTATTGTGGGTTCGCGTCAAGCAACTGATTATAGTCAATTGGTTTTGAATAAAATAGTGCCGCAATTAGTTAAAAGCAACTTTGTTATTGCTAGTGGATTGGCAATGGGTGTTGATGTAATGGCGCACAGCGTTACATTGAATAATGGCGGGAAAACCATTGCCGTTATTGGAAATGGTTTAAATCACTTTTATCCAGAACGCAATAGTCAAATTCAAAGGCAGATTATAAATGAAGGTTTAGTTCTGAGTGAATATTTGCCTGATACACCACCAAGGCCCTTTCGCTTTCCAGAAAGAAATCGAATTTTGGCTGGAATTGCTGATAGCGTAATTGTTACCGAAGCTAAAGAAAAATCGGGTTCCTTAATAACGGCCAATATTGCGCTTCAAGAGAATCGTAATATTTATGCAGTTCCCGGTCCGATTAATAGTCAACTTTCGACTGGTCCGAATAAGTTGATTGAGGCAGGGGCAACACCAATAACTGATTTTTCTTCTTTAGCTTGAATAAGTTGACAATTGGTAGGCAAATATTCTATTCTCAGACTAGTATTTTTAAATAGATTTTTAATGAGGAGGCTTTTGATGCCTACGAAATCAAAGCCAAGTAAACGAAAAAAGACATTGGTGATCGTTGAGTCACCCGCAAAGGCTAAGACAATTGAAAAATATCTTGGTCGTAATTACCGAGTTATTGCTTCTAAAGGTCATATTCGTGATTTGCCTAAATCACAGATGGGAATTGATTTTGATAATGATTATAAACCAAAATATATTTCTATTCGTGGTAAGGGTGACACGATTAAAGAATTGAAGTCAGAAGCCAAAAAAGCTAAAGAAGTATATTTGGCTTCCGACCCGGATCGTGAAGGAGAAGCAATTGCTTGGCATGTCGCGCATACGCTAAATTTGGATGATACTGCTAAAAACCGTGTAACCTTTAATGAGGTTACTAAGGATGCAGTTAAAAACAGTTTTAAAAATCCGCGTGCAATTGACATGGACACGGTTAATGCGCAACAAGCAAGAAGAATTCTTGATCGAATTGTTGGTTATTCACTTTCGCCAATATTATGGGACAAAGTTAAAAAAGGTTTAAGTGCAGGACGTGTTCAATCTGTTGCACTCAAGCTGGTAATTGACCGCGAAAAAGAAATTAAAAACTTCAAGCCTGAAGAATATTGGACAATTGACGCTGAGTTTAAAAAGAAAACTAAGTCATTTAATGCATCTTTTTGGGGTGTTGATGGTAAAAAGCAAGAACTACCTAATAATGAAGCAGTTCAAAAGGTTTTGTCCAAAATCGATAAAAAGAAGCCGTTTGAAATTAACAATGTTTTAAAGCGTGAACGTCGTCGGCAACCTGCAGCTCCTTTTACGACTTCAACGCTTCAACAAGAAGCCAATAAGCGGTTGAACTACCGTACAAGAAGAACGATGAGCATTGCTCAGCAGCTTTATGAAGGAATTAGTTTGGGTAAACAGGGGACAGTAGGTTTGATTACCTATATGAGAACCGACTCTAAGAGAACATCACCAGTTGCTCAAGCAGAAGCTTCTAAGTTCTTAAATGAGAAGTATGGCAAAGAATACGCGGCCAAAGGTGCAAGGCACTTCAAAAACCAGGAAGATGCTCAGGATGCCCATGAAGCAATTAGACCAACTAGTGTTTACCGCACACCTGAGTCCCTCAAATCCGTATTAACAACTGAGCAATATCGTTTGTATAAACTGATTTGGGCACGGTTTGTTGCAAGTGAAATGACACCAGCAGTTTATGATACTGTTAGAGCAGATATTGAACAAAATGGTGTTACATTTAGGACTACTGGTTCAAAAATGAAATTTGCTGGTTTTACAAAAGTTTATGATAACTTGCAAGAAAAGAATATTGAGCTTCCAGATTTAAATGATGGAGACGAAGTTAAACTTGCAAAATCCGATAATAAGCAGCATTTCACCTTACCACCTGCTAGATATACAGAAGCAAGTTTAGTACACACGCTGGAAGAAAATGGTGTTGGTCGTCCGTCAACATATGCACCGACTATTGACACGATTCAAAGACGTTACTATGTTAAGCTTGAGGCTAAATCGATTGTACCAACTGAGTTGGGTGAAATCGTTGATAATTTAATCGAAAAGTTTTTCCCAGATATTGTTAATATCGACTTTACTGCTCAATTAGAGAATGACCTCGACAGTATTGAGGCTGGTAAAAAGAACTGGGTAAAAGTGGTTGATGAATATTACCACCCATTCAAGAAAGAACTAGATAAAGCTGAAGCAGGGATTCAAAAAGTTCAGATTAAGGATGAGCCTGCTGGATTTAACTGTGATATCTGTGGTGCCCCAATGGTCATCAAAATGGGACGCTATGGTAAGTTCTATGCTTGTTCACGTTTCCCTGATTGCCGTAACACTAAGGCGATTGTCAAAAAAGTTGGCGTTACTTGTCCAAAATGTGGCAAAGGAGACGTTGTTGAGAAAAAATCTAAGCGTAATCGTAAATTCTATGGTTGCTCACGCTACCCTGAATGTGACTTTGTTTCGTGGGATATGCCGATTAGTCGTAATTGTCCAAACGATGGACATTTCTTAGTTGAAAAGAAAACTAAAAAGGGCTTAGTAATTTCATGTCCAAACGGTGACTACAAAGAAGAACCTAAGGATGAAAAAATAACAAAATAAAATTAAATTTATGTAAATATCATCAAATCAAAACGATTTGATGATATTCTTTTATTTAAGCTTAATCTAACTGATTTTTTAGTAAAAGGAAGATATAAACATGCCAAAAAGTGTAACTGTTATTGGTGGTGGCTTAGCCGGAAGTGAAGCTACCTGGCAATTAGCAAAGCGCGGGATTTCAGTTGATCTTTATGAAATGCGTCCCAAGAAGATGACACCTGCACATAAAACAGGTGAATTGGCCGAATTAGTGTGCACAAATTCAATGAGATCCAATCAACTATCTAATGCCGTTGGATTATTAAAAGAAGAAATGCGTCAACTAGATTCGTTAATTATTGAAGCTGCCGATAAAACGCAGGTTCCAGCTGGAGGAGCTTTAGCAGTCGATCGTGATGAATTTAGTGAATATATCACGCAAAAGCTTCATGCATTGCCAAATATCACTTTTCATGGAGAAGAAATTACTGAATTGCCTAAAGATGGTATTACGGTAGTTGCAACTGGCCCCTTGACTAGTGATGCATTAGCAGATCAAATTAAACAATTTTCTGGTACTGATAGCTTACATTTCTTTGATGCAGCAGCCCCAATTATTGCGGCAGACTCAATTGATATGGATATTGTTTATAAAAAATCACGTTATGACCGTGGTGATGCCGCATATCTTAACTGTCCAATGACACAAGAAGAATATGAAAAGTTTGCTCATGAATTGGTTAATGCGGAAACTGCTGAAATGCATAGTTTTGAAAAGGAAGATGTTTTTGAAGGCTGCATGCCAATTGAAGTAATGGCCGGTCGTGGTGAAAAGACTATGCTCTTTGGGCCACTTAAGCCAGTCGGCTTAGAGGATCCGCATACTGGAAAAACTCCTTATGCGGTTGTTCAGCTGCGTCAGGATAATGCAGCTGCGTCAATGTATAACATTGTTGGTTTCCAAACTCATCTTAAGTATGGTGAGCAGAAGAGAGTCTTTTCGATGATTCCAGGCTTGGCAAATGCACGCTTTATTCGCTATGGTAAAATGCACCGCAATACTTACATGGCTTCTCCTGAAGTCTTAGCAGCTACTTATGAAGCGAAAAAGCAACCGGGACTCTTTTTCGCCGGTCAAATGACTGGAGTTGAAGGTTACGTTGAAAGTGCTGGTAGCGGTTTAGTTGCTGGTATTAATGCAGCAAAGACTGCCTGTGATCAAGCTCCTGTTGTCTTTCCGAAGGATACTGCACTTGGTTCAATGGCCAACTATGTTACAACCACTAGTGTTAAACATTTTCAGCCAATGAATGCCAGTTTTGCCCTGATTCCTGGTTTAGAAGGAAAGAAAATTCGCAATAAGCGTGAACGGCATGAAAAAATTAGTGAACGTAGTTTAGCAGATCTTGCAACTTTTAAGCAGGAAGAATTGATGTAAAAATGACAGGTGCTAATGAAAGTGATGAACTAACGCTTTTTATTTCTTATCTTCAAAACGAACGGCATTACAGTAAAAATACGGTCATTTCTTATCAAAATGATTTGCTTGAGGCAAAAAAATTTTGGCAAGATAATGGCGGTTTTGATGGCTGGAAAAAAGTTACTAGACGGGATGTTGAGCTTTTTATACAAAATCTCGCAGAGCGCAAAGTAGCAAGGTCCACACAATCACGAAAAATGTCGAGTTTGCGGTCATTTTACCGCTTTCTAACTAAGCGGAAAATTGTTAAAATAGACCCAACGCAAACGGTTGTTTTGCGCGCTAAAGATCATAAACTACCGCAGTTCTTTTATGCTCCTGAAATCAAGCAGGTTTTTGATTCACTTAAGTCCAATGAGCCATTAACAATGCGCAATCTAGCAATGTTTGAATTGTTTTATACAACTGGCATGCGGGTAAGTGAAGTAAGTGAACTAAAAATTGAGCAAATCGACTTGGAGTTAAAGATTATTTTAGTTCATGGAAAAGGAAATAAAGATCGTTACGTGGCTTTTGATGAGCAAACTGAAGAGGCACTGTCGAACTATCTGAATGAAGGCCGACCTAAGCTCTTAAAAAATGCAGATGATAATAAGACTGTTTTTCTAAATAATTTAGGGAAGCCGTTAACTACACGCGGAATTGAATACATTATGCAAAAAGTATTTAATAATGCGGGGATAAACGGAAAAGTGCATCCCCATGAATTACGCCACTCATTTGCGACAGCTATGCTTAATAATGGCGCCGATTTGCGTAGTGTTCAGGAGTTATTAGGACACATTAATTTGTCGACAACACAAATTTATACTCATGTAACAATGAGTCATTTACAGGCAAATTATGATCAGTTCTTTACACGTAATGATAAGAAAGATGAGGCAAAATAATGACGACTATATGTTCAGTAAGATATAACGGAAAAACTGCAATTGCCGGTGACGGCCAGGTTACTTTAGGTGAAAAGGTAATCGCAAAAGCAACAGCAAAAAAGATTCGCCGGATATACCATGATCGCGTGGTTATTGGCTTTGCTGGTGGTGTTGCCGATGCAGTTAGTTTACAAGATATGCTAGAAGGTAAACTTGAAGCGTTTGGTGGCGATTTGCGTCGTGCTGCAGTTGAAATGGCGCAGTCCTGGCGAAAAGATGCAACTTTGCAAAAGCTAGACGCAATGTTGATTGCATTTGATGACAAGGACTTGTTACTAATTTCAGGAAACGGAGAAGTTCTTGAGCCAGATGAAAACGTAGTTGCAATTGGTTCTGGTGGTAATTTTGCTCAGGCTGCAGCGATTGCTATGATTAGACATTCTTCTGATATGTCAGCTAGTGAGATTGCTCATGAAGCAGTTGAAATTGCTTCTGGAATCGATATTTTTACCGATGATCAAATTCATACGGATGAACTTTAAAGGTGAGTGAATAAGTAATGGAGATTAAAACACCCAAACAAATTGTTAGCTTATTAGACGAATATATTATTGGTCAAGATGAAGCTAAAAAAGCTGTTGCAGTGGCTCTTTATAACCGTTATCGGCGCATGCAACTGCCTAAAAAGATGCAGGAAGACATTACTCCTAAAAACATGTTAATGGCAGGTCCAACTGGGGTCGGAAAAACAGAAATTGCTAGAAGACTGGCAATTATTGTTGATGCACCTTTCGTTAAAGTTGAAGCAACCAAATTTACTGAAGTTGGTTATGTTGGCCGTGACGTCGAATCAATGGTACGTGACTTAGTCAGTGAAGCTGTTCGAATGGAAGAAAAGGATCAGTTTGACCATGTTCGTGCTCAAGCAGCAAAAGAAGCAAATAAAACAATTGTACGTATGCTTGTTCCTGGCATTAAAAAAGAAAAAAGAAGAAATCAAATGCAGGAATTGCAGGACATGATGTCAATGCTCATGCCAAATGATCAAAACGCTAATAACGTTCCTGAAGCTGACCAAGAAGAAGTAACGGACGAAATCAGAAATGAGCGTTTGTCAGTTGCAGAACAACTTGATAAGGGCTTGCTAGAAGACCGTGACGTGACAATTGAAGTAGAACAAGCTCCAAAAATCAACCCAATGGGCAATATGATGAACCAAATGGGTGTGGATATGGGCTCAATGCTTAATGAAATGATGCCAAAGAAACGTATCAAACGGACCATGTCTGTTAGGGATGCACGTGAAGTTCTAATTCAAGAAGAATCAAAGAAGTTAGTTGATTATGACTCAATCTATCAAAAGGCAATTGAGCGTACATCAAACAATGGTATTATTTTTATCGATGAAATTGATAAAATAGCTGCTGGAAACAAGAAGACTTCGGGAGAAGTGTCCCGTGAAGGTGTTCAACGCGATATCTTACCAATTGTTGAAGGCTCAACTGTTCAAACCAAATATGGACCTGTATCAACGGATCATATTCTCTTTATTGCTGCCGGTGCCTTTTCAGAATCTAAGCCAAGTGATTTGATTCCTGAACTTCAAGGACGTTTTCCAATTCGCGTTGAGCTTAATGCTTTAACTAAGGAAGATTTTGTGAAGATTTTGAAAGATCCAGCAGATTCTTTGCTTGAGCAATATGTTGCATTGATGAAGGCTGACGGCATCAAATTAGTCTTCACAAAAGAAGCAGTCGATAAAATAGCTCAAATAGCGTTTGATGTTAACCAGGGAACGGATAATATTGGTGCTAGAAGACTATCAACTATTTTGGAAAAGTTGCTTGAAGATGTTTTGTATGAAGGCCCTGACATGGCAATGGGTGAAATTACAATAACTGAAGCATATGTTGATGAAAAACTTAGTGATATAATAACAAATAAAGATTTAACTAAGTTCATTCTTTAACAAAAGGCGATGATTTAACATGGATTACACAATTAAAAACAGCATTTTGCAAGTCACAATTGCAAGTAAGGGTGCTGAAGTCCAGAGTGTTAAAAGTTTACATAGTGGGTATGAATATATTTGGCAAGCAGATCCAGAGGTCTGGAATCGGCATGCACCGATTCTATTTCCAATTGTTGGTAGGCTAAAAAATGATGAATATACCTATCAAGGCAAAACCTATCATTTAAATCAACATGGTTTTGCACGTGATCAAGAATTTAAAGTTGAGCAACAGACTGATGAAAGTATTACGCTTCTACTGACTGATAATGAAGAGACAAGAAAAGTCTATCCATTTAAATTTGAATTACGCGTAAACTATAACTTACTCAATAATTTATTGGAAGAAAATTTCAGTGTGGTCAATAGGTCCGATGGTGAAATGATTTTTGGTATCGGTGGTCATCCTGGCTTTAATATTCCAACTACTTCTGAGCTAACAAAGGAAGATTTCTACTTTAGTACTAAACCATCCCGTGCAAGGGTACGAATTCCTTTAAAGGGAGCTTATTTGGATTGGCAAAATCGTTCTTTAGCTTCAACCAATAGTCTGATTGCGCTAAGTGATCATTTGTTTAAAGACGATGCATTAATTTTCCAATTACGTGGTCATGAAAATCAGGTTTCTCTCAGAACAGATGTAAACAATTTCCACGTTAACGTTTGGTTACGGGATGCTCCGTTTGTTGGCGTTTGGTCACAATATCCAAAAACAGCTGATTATGTTTGTATTGAACCTTGGTGGGGAATAGCTGATCGAAGTGATACCAACCAAAAGCTAGAAGAAAAATATGGGATGAACCATTTGCCTGCCGGTGAAACTTTCACGGCTGGCTTCAGTATGGCGTTCCATGATAAAGATGAATAACTTATAACTAAGCAAAAAAGTATGGCGACTAGTCATACTTTTTTTGTGCGATCAAAATTGAATGATAAAAATATTTTTCCTATTGATTTTAATTATAATTAGCAATTTTTTGTATAATTCAAATCACTTGTTGCTAACTGACCTACTATTTAGCACTACTATATATTGTGATAATATTCTAGAAGAGTCAAAGTTTAGTGCTAAGGAAGGAAAATTAATGACAAACAATAAGAAACTAGTAGGAGCAATTATTGCTGTTGGGGTGCTGAGCTTTTTGGGAATAGTAATTGAAACTGCGCTAAATATCGCTTTCCCGCAGTTAATGAAACAATTTGCAGTTTCAGCAAAAACCGTGCAATGGCTAACTACGGGATATATGCTTGTTTCAACGATTATCATCCCTTTTGGTTCATTTTTGCGTAAAAGGTATCGAGCAATCGCCTTATTTAGGGTTGCGGTTATTTCTTTTTTGATTGGAACAATTATGGCAGGATTTACAAGTAGTTTTACGATGCTCTTAGGTGGTCGTCTCCTACAAGGAATTGCAGATGGAATTGGCCTACCATTAATGTTCTCCCTGATATTAGAGCAGGCACCAAAAGAGAAAGTTGGAACTTTGATGGGCATCGGAACACTAGTTATTGCTTTTGCTCCTGCTGTTGGTCCTGCATATGGTGGTCTTATTTTGAACTATTTACCATGGCAAGCCTTATTTATTTTAATTATTCCAATAATCATTATTACCTGGTTATTAGGAGAACAAAGTATTGTTCAAGTCAAACAGCCAGTTCATGTACCATTTGATTTCCAAGGTGGAGCTTTTTTAAGTGTATTTTTGGTGTCGACTTTATGGTTGCTACTTGATTTAACTGACCAGCAATTTGGCTTAAGACAGATTGTTTTACTGCTTGTTGCGCTAATTAGTTGCTTAGTCTTTGTTTATTGCGAACAAAAGAGTGATCATGCTGTAATCAAGCTAGCTCTTTTTAAAAGTGCGCGTTTTGATGGCCTATTAATTGCCTTTTTCTTATTGCAATTGATTTCGCTATGCCTATCTTTTTTACTTCCTAACGTTTTGCAAACAGCATTTGCGCAGACAACTGCAAATACTAGCCTGCTTATCCTTCCCGCCGCAATTACAGATGCTATTGTTGCAGCGTTGGCCGGCATTATTTACGATAAAACTAATCCGCGTCTGCCGATAATTTTAGGTGTAATTATTATTTGCTTTAGCTTTTTGATTGCAAGTTTCAATGGGTCATCGGTTTCTATCATAGTGATTAGTTATGTAGTTTTTATGATTGGCTTGGGTCTGAGCTACAGTAATATTATGACGTTTAGTTTAGCAAGGCTTGAAAATGAGGAGTCTAATGACGGCAATGTAATTTTTATGACGGCTCAATCGTATTCTGGTGCAATGGGGACAGCTATGGCGGCGTCACTTTTGACTTGGGGTCAAACTCAAAGTAAGGATATTGTTGATGGAGCACTTGCCGGTCTAAAATTAAGTTTTGAGGTGCTTTTGTTAATCTCGGTTATTGTGGCTGTGCTTTGTCTAGTTAGTTTAATTGAGGCTAAGCGAAAATAGGATACTTTTTCCTGCAAAAAGATGCCAAAATATTCCGTTGCGAACTTTTGTTCTTATAACTATAATAAAATAGCTAGCAAATAGTTGCTAGCTCTATTTATTCACTTAGTGTTTATAACTTGTTGTGTTTTTTCTTGTACCAATACCATAAACCGAACGGAATAATGTTTTCTTGATGGTTAATTAGTCGCTTAATATTGCTGCGGTGCCGGATAAAAAGTATAACCATAATGCAGCCAACGATAATTTCAAGGAAAAGGTCATGAAAAAAGAAAGTGCTAATGAAAATTAGGACTACCGCAATTAGACTGGCTAAACTCACATATGAAGTAATGAAAACAAGGGGAAGAAAGATTAGGGCACAAACGCCGAAAAACTTTAGGTTGTAGCCTAAAAAGAGACCGGCACTTGTTGCAACTGCTTTACCACCCTTAAATTTTAGAAAAATTGAAAAAGTGTGACCTAGAATTGCTAGGCCACCGGAAATTAATAGTAAGTATTTAGGACCAGCAATATGAAATAGACGTGGCAAGTTAGTAGCTAAAGTTCCTTTTAGAACGTCAACTACCAAAACAAAGCTCCCGGCAAAAGGACCTAAAACTCGAAAAGAGTTTGTGGTACCAATGTTGCCTGAACCATAGTCACGAATGTCTTCAGCAAAAAATATTTTTCCGATAATTACCCCAGTGGGGAAGGAACCTATTAAGTATGCTAGAATAAATACCAGTATTAATTTTAGATTTATCATTTATATCCTGCTCTCTTAAAGTCTAAGGCTATTTTATCAAAGATTACTTGGCTTGAGGATTAAAATATATAAATGATTGAAAACTGGAGGAATTTATTTGGCTAAAACAAATAAAAACGCAAATTCTTACGATGATTCATCGATTCAGATTCTTCATGGTTTAGAGGCTGTTCGTAAGCGTCCAGGGATGTATATTGGATCAACTGATATTCATGGCCTGAATCAACTAGTTTACGAAATTGTCGATAATTCTGTTGACGAAGCAATGGCCGGATATGGTCAAGAAATTGATGTTACAATTCATCAAGATAACAGTGTCACTGTGCGCGACTTTGGTCGGGGCATGCCCACGGGGATGCACAAATCTGGTCGTCCAACAATCGAAGTTATTCTGACGGTTCTTCATGCCGGAGGAAAATTCACCGAACAGAACTACAAGACATCAGGTGGTTTGCATGGTGTTGGTTCTTCGGTAGTTAATGCTTTATCCAGCTATATGGATGTAAAGGTTGTTCGTGATGGTGTTGCGTATGAAGAAGAATTTAAAGACGGTGGTCATCCAGTAGGTACTTTAAAGCGTTTAGGTAAAACTAAAGAAAAAACAGGAACCTGCATTACCTTTAAGCCAGATGAAACAATTTTTTCTACTATTAAATATAAGTACGAAACAATTCAAGAACGAATTCGTGAATCTGCTTTTCTATTAAAGGGTGTGCGCTTTGTTTTAACTGATGAGCGCGAACCACAGCATCATGATGATTTTAAGTATGATAATGGGATTGAGTCCTTTGTATCCTACTTAAATGAAGGTAAAGAAACCCTTAATGATGTCTTCTACTTTGATGGTAAGCAAGATGAAATTGAAGTTGAATTTAGTGGCCAATACAGTGATAGTTATTCAGAAAACTTGGTTTCGTTTGTCAATAATGTGCGGACTGCTGACGGTGGTAGCCATGAAGTGGGTGCTAGAAGCGGATTTACTCGTGCGTTTAATGACTATGCTAAAAAGCAAGGCTTACTAACCAAAAAAGATAAGAACATTGATGGCTCTGACTATCGTGAAGGTTTAAGTGCTGTTTTGTCTGTCAAGATACCTGAAGAGCAGCTAGAGTTTGAAGGGCAGACCAAAGGCAAACTAGGTACACCTCAAGCAAGATCCGTTGTAGATGCGATTGTTTACGAAAAAATGTCGTACTATTTGATGGAAAATGGTGAACTAGCTCAGGAACTTGTCAAAAAGGCACAGCGAGCAAGGGATGCACGTGAAGCAGCCAAGAAAGCTAGAAACGAAAGTCGTAATGGCAAGAAACGTCGTAAAAAAGAAGTTCTATCTGGGAAGCTAACACCAGCGCAATCTCGCAATCCTAAGAAAAATGAACTTTTCCTAGTGGAGGGAGACTCAGCCGGTGGTTCTGCCAAGCAAGGCCGAGATCGTCGTTTCCAAGCAATTTTGCCTTTACGTGGTAAGGTTTTAAACACCCAAAAGGCTAAATTACAAGATATTTTTAAAAACGAAGAAATTAATACTATGATTTATACCATCGGAGCCGGTGTTGGTGCCGAATTTAAAGTCGAAGATTCTAATTACGACAAAGTAATCATTATGACGGATGCCGACGACGATGGAGCTCATATTCAAATTTTGCTATTAACCTTCTTTTACCGCTACATGAGGCCGATGATAGAGCACGGTAAAATTTATATTGCACTGCCCCCACTATATCGTTTACAAAAAGGCCGTGGGAAGAAAGCTCAAGTTAAATACTCCTGGACTGATGAAGAACTTGTAAATGATGAAAAGGAAATGGGCCGTGGTTATTCTTTGCAGCGTTTCAAAGGTCTTGGTGAAATGAATGCAGAACAACTATGGAATACTACAATGGATCCAGAGACCAGAATGCTGATTCGCGTTAAGATTGATGATGCTGCACTAGCTGAGCGACGAGTAACTACTTTAATGGGTGATCAGGCAGAAGCTAGAAGAAATTGGATTGAGGAAAACGTCAAATTTAGATTAGGCGAAAATGCTTCAATTCTTGAAGAAGAAAATGAATAGAGGGGTTTAATTAATGGCTACAAAAGAACGAATTCGTGAAATGCCACTTGAGCAAGTCATGGGTGAACGTTTTGGAAGGTATTCTAAATATATTATTCAAGAAAGAGCCTTACCTGATATTCGTGATGGCTTGAAGCCCGTACAAAGAAGAATTTTGTACGCAATGTACCAAGATAATAATACTTATGATAAGCCATTTAAAAAAGCTGCTAAGGCGGTTGGTAATATCATGGGTAACTTTCACCCTCACGGTGACAGCTCTATCTATGGCGCGTTAGTCCACCTTTCTCAAGATTGGAAAATGCGTGAGCCGCTAATTGAAATGCACGGTAATAATGGCTCAATGGACGGTGATGGTCCTGCAGCCATGCGTTATACGGAGTCTCGTCTAAGCAAAATTTCCAATATGCTTTTGGAAGATATTGATAAAGATACTGTCAATATGGTGCTTAACTTTGATGATACTGAATATGAGCCGACAGTTTTACCTGTACGCTATCCCAATTTACTTGTTAATGGTTCAACAGGTATTTCTGCTGGTTATGCTACAGAAATTCCGCCACATAACTTGGCTGAAGTAATTGATGCGACTATCTATCTCTTGAAGAATCCTGATGCGACGCTTGATGAATTGATGAAATTTGTTAAGGGACCAGATTTTCCAACTGGGGCGATTGTTCTTGGTAAAAAAGGTTTAAGAGAAGCATATCAAACTGGCCGTGGTCGTATTCAGGTTCGTGCTAAGTCAACAATTCAAGAAATCCGCGGGCATCGCGAAGAAATTATCATTACAGAGATTCCTTACGCAGTAAATAAAGCTTTACTTGTCAAAAAGATGGATGAAATCCGTCTTAACAAAGAAATTGATGGTATTGCGGAAGTACGTGATGAGACTGATCGTCATGGTTTATCCATTGCGATTGAACTGAAAAAGGGTGCAGATGCGCAAAACATTTTAAACTACTTGTTCAAGAACACCGAATTACAAGTTTCTTATAACTTCAATATGGTTGCCATTGATCATATGACGCCTATGCAAGTTGGTTTGAAGCATATTCTTTCTTCATACTTGGAGCATGAAAAAGATGTTGTCATTAAACGGACAAAGTATGACTTGAATAAAGCAGAAGCACGTCTTGAAATTATTCAAGGTCTGATTCATGCGATGGATATCTTAGATCAAGTAATTAAGGTTATCCGTGCATCTAAGAATAAGACTGAAGCTAAGAAAAACATTTCGGAGCAATTTGATTTTACTGAGCGTCAAGCAGAAGCAATCGTTTCTCTGCAACTGTATCGCTTAACCAATACCGATGTTGATGCTTTGGTAGCTGAGCAAGCAGAACTTGATAAGAAAATTGAGCAATATCGTACACTTCTTTCAGATTCAAAGGTTTTAGACAAGGAAATTATTAAAGAACTGTCAGCTGTTAAGAAAGAATTTGGGAATCCGAGAAGAACAGAAATTTCATCAGAAACAGCACAAATTAAAATTGACGAAAAGGCGTTAGTAGCGGATGAACAAGTTCGTGTATTGATTAGTAAAGACGGCTATTTAAAGCGCTCTTCATTAAGATCATGGCAGTCAAGTGATGATAAAGAAAATGGTCTTCCTGATGGGGATGAAGTCGTATTTGAGAAGACTTTGTCTACACTTACTGGCCTATATCTCTTTACCAATCGTGGTAATGTGATTTTCCGTCCCGTTAACGAACTAATTGAGACGAAATGGAAAGATACTGGACAGCACTTATCACAAGAAATAGGTCTAAATAATGATGAACAAATAATTCGTGTCTTTGACTTTGAGCAGTTGGATCAAAAAGTTAACTTCTTAATAGCAACAGATGATGGCTATATTAAGCAGCTACAATTAACAAACTTACAGCCAACCAGAACATATAAATCGCGAGCAATTACTGCGATTAAAATGAAAAACAATGATAGTAAGGTTGTACGAGTTGACTTGGTTCAACCGGATTCTAAGCAAGAAATAATTTTATTTACTCATAATGCTTATGCAGTTCGCTATGATATTAGTGAAATACCTGAATCGGGTGCAAAGGCCGTTGGAGTTAAATCAGTTAATCTGAAAGATGACGACTTTGTTGTATCTTATGTCTTAATCCAACCTGACTATCTTGATCTAATGCGTGTAGGATTAATTACCCAGAGAGGAGCATTTAAGCAGTTTAAAGCCAATCTGATTAATAAGGTATCTCGGGCCAAAAGAGGAGTTCTCGTTCTACGTGAGCTGAAGAATAATCCACACCGCGTTGTTGCTGTTGCCTCATATGGTCAAGATCATACTTTAATGATTACAACTTCAAGTAAGCGACACATTAAAGTGAATACGAACGAATTTCCACTTGGAGATCGCTATTCAAATGGTTCATTTGTGATAGATACTACAAGTGAAGGTTTACCTGTTAGTTTAAGAATCGGTAACCCCCTTAGTTCACGGTAAATAATATTTATACATACACTGTTATTTAATAGATCTTGCAGCGGTATATTTTGAACAACTCTTTGACATGAAGGGGTTTTTGAACGATAATAGCATATAAATAGAGTTATATTATTGTTAAGATAGAAGGATTAATTTATATGCCTAAAACAGATACAATACTATCAACAAAGTCATTACATTATTTTTTGCAATTAATCGATACCATGAATTACACTCAGGCGGCGCAAATTTTAGGAATTACGCAGCCAGCCTTAACTCAACAAATTAAAAAGATCGAACATGCAATTGGGACACCTTTATTTGGGCAAATGGGCAAGAAACTCTATCTAACTGAAGCCGGCAAGCAATTACAAACGGGAGCAATTAAGCTTTTAGGAACAATCAATTCTGTTGTTAATGATATCCAAGAGTTTACTCAAGCTGATAAAGGTAATATTTCAATTGGAGTTTTAGACAGTGTTAGTTCTGAGCTATTAAGAAAATTTTTAATTCGTTTCAATCAGCAAAGCCCAGATATCACAATTAACGTTTGTTACTTTAATCGCAAAGATTTGTGGTATAACCTCGATAATAATTTAATAGACTTTGGGTTGTTCTATGTACCTGCAAATATAAAGAAAAGTCAGGTTAATCTGCATAATCAATATGAGTACATGCAGATTTGTGAAGACCGGCTTACAGTATTAACTCATGATCACGAACTAGAAGCAGGGAAGGCTTACCCTTCTTCAAAATTTATGGACAAAAAGTGGGTGGCATATCCAGACAACTTTTACTTAACACAGTTGATGAAGGAAAAATTTGGTAGCAAAATTAATGCTAAGAATGGTATGAAAGTTCCATTGAGTTTTTCTTCAACTGAGCAATTAGTAGAGACTGCGGAAGAAACAAGTTATGACACATTTGTCAGTTCTTCATATTATCAACTGCATAAGAGTGAAATTAATTTAACTCCTGTATATATAGAAGGTACTCCAGAATATTCTGTTTCAATTATTTATCGTAAGGGTAAGATTGACGTGCCACGTATTAAGAGCATTTTAACGGAACTGAAAAAGTTCTTGGACGAATAACTATTATTTAGGTAAACTACTAAGTAAAGAGATAAATATAAAAGAAAAAGAGGAAAATTAATGGAAAAAGAGCTAATTTTTGGTCACCAAAATCCTGATACAGATGCAATTGGTACTGCAATTGCATATTCATACTTACAAAATAAATTAGGCTATAATACTGAACCAGTAGCACTTGGTGAAGCTAATGATGAAACTTCATTTGCATTAAAGAAATTTGGTTTTGAAGCACCTAGAGTAATTAAAACTGCTGCTAATGAAGTAGATAAGGTAATGTTGGTTGATCATAATGAGCCACAACAAAGTGTTTCTGATATTGACAAAGTGACAGTTACACACGTTGTTGACCACCATAGAATCATGAACTTCAACACAACTTCACCATTATTCTATCTTGATGAACCAGTTGGTTGTACAAGTACAATCATGTATGACTTATATAGATACAATGATGTCGAAATTCCCAAGAATATTGCCGGAATTATGCTGTCAGCAATTATTTCTGATACTTTGCTATTAAAGTCACCAACCACTACTGATAAGGATAAAAAGGCTGTTGAAGCTCTGGCTGAAATAGCAGGTGTCGATTACCAATCTTACGGCTTAGAAGAACTAAAGGCTGGTACGAACATTGCTGATAAGTCTGAAGAAGAGTTAATTGACCTTGATGCTAAGAGCTTTGAACTTAACGGTCAAACTGCTCGTGTAGCTCAAATTAACGTTGTTGATCTTCCTGAGGCAATGGAACGCAAGGACAGCTTCTTGAAGGCAATGGAAGATGTCTCAGAAGCTGAGAACTATGATTTATTTATGTTGCTAATCACTAATGTACTCGATTCGGATTCAAAGGCACTTGTAGTAGTAGGAAATGATAATGCTAAAGCTGCTTTTGAAAAGGCATTTGGTAAAGTTGTTGATTCTGAAATTGACTTACCAGGTGTTGTTTCTCGTAAAAAGCAGGTAGTGCCTCAATTAACAGAGGCTTTTGAATAAGAAATTTAAAATAGTAAAACAAAAACGAGCTAGGTAAAACTAGCTCGTTTTTGTTTGATATTTAATTTGAAACAATTATTCTTTATTTATTTCTTTAGCTAAAACAATAAAAGATTTACATACTCGTTCAGCTTTTTCTGGAGACATCTTTCTTAATTCATTAAGAACTTTTTTGATAAATACAGGTGTATTATCATGATGATTTTCGACTTTAACTTCTTTAAAGCGATAAGCATTCATAATGATGTCTGGAGTAGTAGTGTTCAGGGCTCTAGCAATTGAGTCGAGTTTCTGAATACTAATATTCTGATTCTTAGTACGTTCAAGACGTGAAATAAAGTTAACTGACAAATCGCTTAACTCAGCGAGATCCTCCTGCGTCAGTTTCTGTTCGCGTCTACGACGGCATATTTCTTTTCCTAAATTTATACTCATGGAATAAATTCAACCCTTTCAAAAATATAATTCCATCTTCCATAATAACAGAACAATTATAGAATTAAAAATTAAAACAATAAAAATAATGAACAAAACAATTTAACTAGTAATGTAGCTAAAGCCACAGATTAGCAAAATTGTTTTTTAACTATACCCCAGATAGTATTGTAGGACAAAAACAAAAAAAAGCAAATAAAAAGGGCTAAAAAAATAAACCTAAAGTGAAGAGATAAAAGCTTGCAAATAATAGTTTAAGTCACGAAAATAGGTACTGCCAATGCTATTCAAAATTTCTCTAAAACCAGTTTTTGGACAGTTAATAATAATATATAAACTAGAAATAGTAAATACAGAAAAAGCTTTTTATAACCATTTATTAGATTTGAAACCCAAAAATAAAAATAGTAATGAAGTAGCATCGTTGACGCACTTAAATAAATAACGTTCAAAAAAGCAATGCGCTAATTCACCAATATATACTGGTTAGAAATTGTCGCTAAACCCATAGATCAACCAACTAAATCAATCTGTGTCTACTTGAGCTTTTTTAAGCATTAACAGCTCATCATTTTATTTTTTTAAAATGAATAGTGGGAAAAAAGAAATAAAAATAGAAATAAATTGAAAAGTAGGTCTTATGATTTTTATATGTATAACTTCGTATAATATATATTATGTAAAGTTAAATATAAAAAACTGAAGAGAATATTATTTATCAGTGAGAGCATTACCCGTGTATTTAAATTACTAGTACTAGCATCAAACTTTTTTGTTAAGCAAATGTTTGAGTTCAATTGTCTAAAAAGATCAGTTTAATAGGACCAAAATACTTTGTTTACGGATACTATCTTCTGCTGTGCTGTTAGAGTGATTTTAAGCGCGTTAAAATCATTTTTGCTCGATAACTGATCAACTGATCAAACCGATTAGATGATTCGGCAGAATTTTCACTCAATTAAGGTAGAAAAACGATTTTTGAACAAAAGTAGAAAATTGTCGAAATTCACTATTCAGTTAATTATATCTGTAGAGAAATTAGGGCGTTTATTCCTTAAAGGATCCCATATGGTCAAATATTCAATTTGGGTCAAAAAATGAAGTGACTCAACTATTTTTTGAGTTGCTATCATTAAAACTATAATTTTAATGATAGGTATAAACGTACACTATTAGTTGTTAGTCAAATTTATTTGAGTTTAACTTGTTTAAAGTTGTCAAAACAAGTTAAACTTTTTTATCAAAAATTTTATCGCGTATTTAAAAAGCTAATCTTAGGTTTAAAGATCAGCTTTTTAAATTCTTCGTAGCAATTCAAACTGGTTCTGCGGTAAAAATACAAAATGTCAGTTCGATTTAGATAGATTTGCGGACAAGTTAGAGACGTGAGCAAATGCCTAATAAATCATAGGAAACCACCAATAAAATAGACTTTACTTCATGAAATAGATAAAAACCGCCCCTTTTCTCTAGTGTTTTGATAACCTAAAGTAAATATTCCTTACGCGTCAAGCTATATGATGGTTGAGATGAATTAATTTGTTAGGATGTACTTTATAAAATAAATGCTATGTAAAGTAGTCTGACTATTACTCACTCCCCCATCCTTCTGCTCCCCCAGTTACAAAATAGGATTAAATCACTCTTTTTAGCAAAAAGACAAACATACATTCCGTTTTTGCTTTATAATGATTAAAAAGCATAGTTAGGAGAACTACGTGGAAACTAAAAAGTACTTAGACCTTATTGAAGAAGAATTGAAGAAAATGCCGGATTTTGTTAAAGAGTATAATTTTGGTACCAATCACTCTTTAGCAACCTCTTACCAATATTTGACTGAAATCAGGCGTTTTTTTGATTGGTTAAGGCAAGAAGGAATATCTGACGCTGAAGACAACCAGCATATTACTACTGATACTTTGGCTAATCTTCAGCGTAACGACATAATGCTTTATATCAATTACTTGGGGCATGTTAAAAATCAGCAGGGTAACTTGAACTCCCCCACTACAATTAACCGCTCAATCAATGCATTGCGCTCTTTATTTAAGTTTTTAACCATCACAGCCGACAATAACAATGGTGAGCCTTATTTCGAAAGAAATGTTATGTTGAAGATTGACTCACTTAACAATACAAAAACGTTAAACTACCGCGCACATATTTTGGAGTCTCATATGTATACTGGTGATTTAAAATATCAGTTTTTGGATTTTATTGATAAAAATTTTGAAAAGCAGTGCAACAAGCATGCCCTGCCATCTTTTAAAATTAATAAAGAACGCGATATGGCAATTATTGCCCTTATTTTAGGAACTGGAATAAGAGTTTCTGAGTGTGCAGGAATTGACTTAGCTGACATCAATTTAAAGAAAGCTACACTTGATGTAACCCGAAAAGGTGGTCAACGCGACAGCGTGCCAATTGCAAAGTGGACGATTAAGTATTTGAACAGTTATCGAGAAATACGTAAGAAGCGTTATTTTGCTGATAAAAAGCAGAATGCCTTTTTCCTTACCAGATGGCATGGTCAAACTAAGAGAATTACAACTAGTGCAATTGAAAAAATGGTTAATAAATACTCTGCAGCGTTTGGCCATCCGTTAACACCGCATAAGTTGCGTCATACGCTTGCCTCCGAACTTTATGGGGTAACTAAAGATCAAGTGCTCGTTGCGCAACAATTGGGCCAAAAAGGCACATCGGCAACAGACTTATATACGCATGTTGACCAAAAGAAACAGCGTGATGCTTTAAATGAAATTGCTAATGTTAAAAATCAAGGAGAAAAAAAGCTGGATTAACTATCCAGCTTTTTTTATGTTAGTCACAAATAACTTGCCAATGCGGATCATGTGCAGCCTTTAAGCACATTTTTACTTCATCTGCAGTAGTATCATTTACTGATAATGGTGGAAGATGATCAACGTCAAAATAATCATATTCGGTCGTTTCAGTGTTTACAACGAATTTACCGCCAAGTTCTTTGCAAAGGAAAACCTCATGTTATATAGGGGTTTGTTTGATCAATACGCAGTTAGTTGTAAAGCATAGATATTACTTGCAGATACATTGCCTATTCAATTTAAGCATTTGACATTTCCCTTAGTTGGGAAACACTAGGATATGAACTAAGTAAGGGAAATGAGAAAAAAGCAAGAAAGCTTTAAAATTTTCTTGCTTTAGCTTATTTAAAACAATTATTACTATTTACTAACTTCTAATTTAGTAGGCTCCAGTTGCTTTCCCCACATAATCTTTGTATCAGAAGCCTTTATGTAGCATTCATTACTTCTCTTTTGATCAATATTTAGATATTGATCGGCCAAACGGTAGAATGGTACAGTTTCACCTGTTACTTTATCCGTAATATTAACCATAGAAGTTACTGTAACGCCATCCCCTTTATGATAAAGTGGCTTATTATCTTTCTCTATTATTTTTTCACCTTTTGTGTTATATAAATACGCATCATTGACAAACAACACCCGAGTATAGTTAGTGTACTCCGGTAGGAAGTGTTTAACATTTTTAACGTTATTCCGATTTATAAAATCATTTGACCCTTTCAGTCGATAAAAATTAGTGCCTCCATTGTATCCGTCACCTTTTTCGGTAAGATCAAAAATATTTGCTTGTCTATCTAAGGCGACTTTTTGACCAATTTTTAGCTTTTTAGAAGTTTTATTACCTTGATTATCATAAACAGGTACATTGGTTTGTGATGACCATGCTTTGGTAGTGGTAGTTATTCCATCTGTATATAGCGGTTGCCCATTAATTGCTCCTACATTAACTGCTTTGATATAACCGCCATGACCAATGCTAAAGTATTCTTTACCTTTAATTATCTTATAGGGTAAATACAACCAGTTCCAGTCATTATCATGAAATGAATAACGCTTAACATCTGGATTATTTATTGCTTCAACTGTTCCAGCATACTTAACCTCTGAGCCATTCTTAAGTAAGCCGTTACAGCCAAGATAAGAATATCTTTTTTGCCCCTTCTTGTTATAAACACGGGTTTTGTGATTTAACGTTAACATACCTTCTGCGGCATTTTGAGTTTTCTCCGCGGTCTCTACTGCGTGAACTTGATTTGCCTTAGTTATTAAAGTAGCTGCAGATGTTGTTGCCAATAATCCAGCCGCTAAACTAATAAGTATTTTTTTAGTTTTCTTCATGATATACCTCATATTATCTTAAAAAATTAACAACTATGTACTTTAGTATCTAATTTTAGTAGTTATTTTTCTTGATGTCTAATTACTTAATTAAGCAAAAATGAAAAAACGGTTACTTTTTAGTATCTACCGGGATAAAAGATTATCTCCCACTAATCAAGTCACTAACTATTAGCCTGTATATCTACTACTGTTATCATGCTAATAACAAAAAAGAGATTCATTCGTAAGCATTGACACAATGGCTAAGGACTAGAATTTTAGCCCTAAAACTATTAATAACTGGAATGCAATCCTATCGGATTTAGGACTAATACGTATATTAAATAGGTCTTACACAAGCTCAAAAATTCAATTGCTCCTAACATCTAACTTTACTATCGATACCACAAAAGACTATTATCTATTCTCCCATGACTATGAAATAAAGATAAAAAGGGAAATCTAGTAGCATAAATAGGTTTTATTGGACTAATTTATGATGTATTCAGCAAAAAAGTCAATATTTACCAGATAATAAACGAGAATGTTCATACTAATCAGAAAAAATTGATATAACATTGTGCATAACAACAACCAATATACCAAATAATGACACCTTAGAACTTCTAAAAGATTTAAGTGGTTCTATTAAAGTTAGTGAGTTTTAAAAAGTCTATTCAGATAATAAAACTATCCTCTATTAAATGAACTAATTTTTTAAACTAAAGCAACTTAACATAATGTTTAGATTAAGTTGCTACAAAGCACAAAGCCACAGGGGTAAAGATTGCACCAAATAGTCTTGCTACAGCAGGCTTATTTGTTTATTTACCTCAAGTTACAAAAAAAGCAGCCTATAAGCTGCTTCTACTTAGCCCAAATCAATCTTATCAATATCAATCATCCAGCCAATTGCAAACGATTTTTCACCTAAGTGCGTAGCAATTACCGGACTAAAAGTAGTGACAGAATAATTCTGGTTAGGGAACTCTTTCTCTATCCACTCTTTAGCTTCATTGACCTGCTCACTATCATTTGAGTCAATAATGAAAAGCTTGATTTTATCTTTATAAGGTAATTCATCAATTTTTTGAGTGGTCAGCTTTTTAATTCTTGAAAAAGCACGCTTCATTGAGCGAATTTTCTCAAATGCAACGATATTACCGTCCTTAAAAGTTAACAGTGGTTTGATATTAAGCATTGAGCCGATAAATGCACCAGCATTACTTAAACGACCACCTCTACTAAGGTTATTCAAGTCATTAGGAACAAAAATTTCGTCAATTGTGGAACGAATTTTTTCAACTCGTTCAAGGATGGTATCGAGATCTAACCCATTTTTAATCATTCTTGAAGTGGCCAAAACCAAATCACCTTGTAAACGAACAGTCATTCTTGTATCAATTGGATGTAGATTATATTTTGGATGATTCTCCGCAATATTGCATAAAGTATGATAAAACCCAGAAATACCACTGGATAAAGTAATCGCAATGATTGCTTCATAGCCTTCATCATGTAATTCATCGAAAAGCTTAATCATATCGCCAATGCTTGGTTGAGAAGTCTTGGGAAAATCAGCCCCTTGTCTTTGCATTTCAAACAATTGATCAGGTGTGATATTGATATTTTCCAAGTACTCTTTTCCACCTATGATAATTGGAATAGGAACAACAACTATATTGTTTTCTTCAGCTTCTTTTTTAGTAATAACGCTAGTACTATCAGTAACCAATGCAATTTTCATCTAAATAACCTTTCGATTCTAATCTGTACAACATAGATGAATTATAGCATAAAAAAACAAGTGGTTCGACTTTCTATTTAAGTGAATTCTTCTCTGCTTTTTTGACTAGTTTATTAAACATACTATTAAAAACTGAGATATCTTTATCAGAAAAACCAGCAAATAAGTTTGCTTCGATCTCTTTCAAAGAACTTTTGAGTTCTTTGATTTTGGCAATCCCTTTTTCATTAAGAACAACAGTTTTACTAGAATCATTTTCTGAGCGAGTAATAATTACTAATTCAAGCGTTTTTTTCTGTTGTAGCTGTCTGCTCAATGTGGAAAGAGAGATTTTAAGCTTGTCAGCTAGGTCACCCATTTTGAGGGCAGTATTATTATTCTTGCCAAAATATAGCAGAATACGCGTTTGTGAAAGATTTAAGCCACATTTTTTACTAATAGTTTTTTTAATACTTTCTGCAATTGTACTAAAAGATAAAATATCCATTTAACTACCTTTTTCTTATAAAGCAACAAATAAAAACAATTTCCTGTTAATTCAATTTGTTAAAACGACCATCAGCATGAATGATATATGCCAAGCCGTGAAACAAATGAACCATATGTAGCAACCAAATTGCTACAAAAGCTGTTATATTATTTTTAGCTTATAGTTATGTAGCAATGATAACCATAAATCTATATTACCAGTATATCTGCTTTTTGCAATAAATAATTTCGTAAGGTCCATTAGTTAATATAGTAATACTAGTATCTTATTTTCAGGTTGAGACTACTTTCTTTAGATACTTATTTGTAAATAATTGGTATAATAGAAAGCGTATTTTGAGGTGATATTATGGCATTTGACGGATTGTTTATTCATAGTCTTTTAGAGAGTATTGAACCAGTTTTAACTGGTGGCAGACTCTCTAAAATTTACCAGCCTTTTGATCAGGATCTGGTTTTAACTTTTCGAAAAGAACGAAAAAACTACCAATTACTTATTTCTGCAAACGCGCAGTATCCACGCTTCTATTTAACTAAGCAATCAATAAGTAATCCTGATAAGGCACCTACTTTTGTTATGGTGTTAAGGAAGTATCTTGAAGGATCAGTGCTTCAAGGAATTGATCAAATTGGCGTAGATCGAATTGTAAACCTGCGTTTTAGCAATCGAAACGAGCTTGGCGACCAAGTTAAACTAGTCTTATCGATTGAGTTAATGGGACGACACAGTAATGTTATTCTTTATAATGAACATGATGGTCACATTATTGATTTGCTAAAACGAATTAATCCTGATGAAAATAGGGCTAGAATGTTGTTACCCAAAGCTAAATATGAACTTCCACCATTGAATCCTGGTATTAATGGCTTTGAGTTAACTGAAAATGAATTTAATAAGCAAAAGTCAGAGCAAGAACCGCTAGCTTTTGCTCGCCAAATTGGTGGACTTGATCGTGATGATAGGAATGAACTAACCGGTTATTTAGAAGATGATTACTCTTACTCATCTTTTTCAACTTTTATCGGTCAATTTGATAAAAGTGGAGCATTCATCTTACAAACTCCGGAGCATAAACAAAAAATATTCTCATACCTCCCCTACCATCTTGACTTAACTAAGGAACGCTCATATTCGGACATTAATGAAGCTCTAGAGGACTTTTATCTTGATCAAGCCAACCAGGATTGGGTTAAGCAAAAATCTGGTCAAATAGAGCGTCTAGTAAAGAATGAGCAAAAAAAGTTGACCAAAAAAATTGGTAAACTAAATAAGCAATTGGATTTAGCTGAAAATTCTGAAGGTTACCGAATTCGAGGAGAAATTCTTAATGCCAACTTAAATCAGGTTAAACCAGGTATGACGAAAATCGAATTACCTAACTATTACGAAAATAATCAGCCGATTGAGATAAAGCTTGATGCTGCTCTCTCTCCTGCTCGAAATGGCCAAAAGTATTTTACGCGTTATAAGAAGCTTCGTGATTCAATTAAACATGTCAAGGAACAAATTAAAATTGCTCAGGATAATTTAGCCTACTTTGATTCAGTACAAACTGCAATTGATAATGCTGAACCGCAAGATATTGACCAGATTACAGATGAGCTAACAGCTCAAGGCTATTTGAAAAAGCCACAAAAACAAAAGCGGAAGAAGAAAATATCAGAACGAAATTTGAATAAGTTTAAATTGTCTTCTGGAAAAACAGTCTTAGTTGGTAAAAACAATTATCAAAACGATTGGCTAACTTTAAAGAAGGCAAATAAGACTGACATCTGGTTTCACGTTAAGAATATTCCAGGTTCACATGTCATTTTACAGGACGACGATCCAACTGATAAAGATATCGTGGAAGCAGCTGAAATTGCGGCTTACTTTTCAAAAGCTAAAAACTCAGCTCACGTGCAAGTTGATTATGTTCAAGATAAGCGTGTAAAGAAGCCAAATGGTGCAAAACCAGGTTTTGTAATTTATACTGGGCAAAACTCAATAGAGGTAACCCCAGAAGAAGAACGTGTTTTAAGTAAAAGAATAGACTAAAAAAGAGGATAATCATTTATCCTCTTTTTGCTTAAAGTTAAGTTTTTAAATTGGTTGAGTGGTTAGTGACAAAGATTCAAGAACCCTTAAGATTAATTCTGTTGTTTCAATACTTGAAAGTACCGGAATATGAATATTTAAAGCTTCATCGCGAATTCTTGTTGCATCTCCGCTAGCTGAATCAGATAAATCGGTAATATTAACTACCATGACAATTTTTCGTTGTCGTATTTTGTCTAAGAGACTGTTTGAGTCCGAATGAATTTTACTTACCACTCCGGTAGTAATCCCCGCTTCAGCCAAGCAATTAGCTGTTCCTTCCGTGGCAATTATCTTAAAACCAAGCTGATAAAAGCGTTTAGCAAGCTCAGTCGTTTTCTTTTTATCGGCATCACGTACTGACATGAAAATTGTACCAAAACTAGGAATATAAATACCACTTGCTTCGTATCCTTTATAGAGTGCCTTAGACAGTGCAGTATCACGTCCCATAACGGATCCAGAAGATTTCATTTTGGAGTCAAAGGTGTTCTCACTGTGATAGTCGATGTATGAGAATACTGGCATTTTAACATAAATGAAGTTATTTGAGTGCCATAAGCCTCGTTCATAATCTAGCTCATTTAAGTTTTTACCAGTTAAAACTTCAGTAGCACATGCTGTAATGTCCTTACCCAATGCCTGGGTTAAAAAAGCGACATTGTGGCCAGCATATGGCTTTATCTGTAACAAGTAAACATTGTCTTTAACAATTAAGAAATGAAGTGTAAAAATTCCCCGTAGTTTAATTTGTTTTATTAAATCAGTGGTATATTCAGTCAAACGTTTTTGGTCTCGTGTAGACAGATTTTGTGGTTTAAACACAGCGATTGAATCAGAAGCATGAGAACCACTTTGTTCTAAGTGCTCGATAATACCCGGTATAGCAACATTTTCACCATCTGATATGGCAGTGATTTCATACTTATTGCCTTCAATAAAATGTGACAATGAAATTTTGGATAACTGATTTTCATTTAAATACTTTTCCAAAGCCGGCTTATCATAAACAACTGCAGATTTTTGCTTTACACCTTGGCTATTGAAACCACCAATTAAAAGTGGAAAATCATTTTCTTCGATAAATTTTTCTCCAGCTTTTTGATCTAAAGTGGTTATCATTTGGGTTTGCCTTAGTGAGTCTAATGAAGAATTTAAGACTTGCTCAATTCGATCTTTGGGATTAACGTCTCCCGTTCCTAGAATACTCAAGCCATTGTTCATCAATCTTTTTGCTAAGCCACTAATTTCTTTGCCTGAAAATTGAAGGAGAACTTCTTTAATCCCTTCTTTCTCGGCAATATGAACAATATTTTCAACTGTGATAGGTTCAAAATAGACTTTATCAGCTTTTTGATAGCTGGTAGCAACAGATTCGTCATTATTGGAAATAATGACAGTGTCATATTTATTATTATGTAAAGTATCTATTGCATGACTTACCATGTAATCAAATTCACTAGTAACTGATACCTGTGAAGGCAACATTCCAACGATTAGGATTTTCTTTTTTGAATCTAACTGGATTGATTCATCTTGTACGCCGAAAGCACTATAAAAAGCATGCACCTTTGGTTCATAAACACCAGCCGAACCGTCTATTTGCAAATAAGCTGGCTTTAATTGGAGCCGTTCGATTCGCTTCTCTACTTCTTTTAAATTGATTCCAGTTAAATCTGAAATTAACAGGTTGCGGAAACCTCTCTTTTTTGCTTCGATTAACAAGTCGTCAGTAACTTCTTCTTCGGCTAATTGACGACCAAGATGCGCAAGATGTTCAAATTTTTGATAATAGACTGGATGGATGCTGATGATTTTTTGCAATTCCTGGTATGTAAAGCCTTTAGAGATTGCAGCTAATAACTTAATTAAGTGAAGTTCATCAGGATGAAGTAAATCTTCAATAATGTCCTCGTCACTTTTTGCTATTTCTTTGCGGAACTCATTAATTGCAATTTTGACATTAACGGTTGAAGCTAAACCTTTTAGAAAAGCTGATTCAAAATTTTGGCCAATTCCGATTGCTTCCCCACTGGCTTGCATTTGACTACCAAGTTGATAATGATTAGTGTCGGACTGAGTTAATGACCAGAATGGTAACCTGATTGCTATTTTATCCTGTGCTGGCTCAATCGCTGCGTTGAGGCCAGACATTGGATCTGTGATTTCATTTAGATGGTAACCGATAGCTACTTTGCAAACAACATAACCTAAACTATATAAGCCAATTCTTTGTGACCAAATTGCGCTACGAGTTAGTCGTGGTTTAATGGACAGGACGCGCACAGCAAAATTGGTACCATTGTGTTTGACCGCGAAGTGAATATTCAAAATACCAACAATGTTCAAATTTGCGGCAATTTTTTTGGCGATTTTCCTTAAAGTTTGGACTTGGTCATTATTAAGCGTTAAAGCAGGCATTACTGCGGCTGAATCGCCAGAATCAATGGAAACCGGTTCAATATTGTCTGCCAAACTAGTAAACAAAACGTTACCATTACTATCACGGATAATATTGAGAATGATTTCTTCCCAATTAGAAAGATCTTCAGTTAAATAGTAGCGATTTTCAGGAAAGTCTTCATTTTGACGCTCCTCCTTAAGATAGTCTGCAATATCTTGCGCATTATCAAAAAGTATTTTTTTATCGTTTAAGTACGGCTTTTCCTTAATTAACAGAACAGGATAATTAACATGTTCTGTTAATTGCTTTTCAATTTCATTTGCAGTAAGCCCAGATAATTTTAAGTATCTGCTGGCTGAAATTCCGTTTTTAGTTAAAAAAGCGGTCATCTTCTCTTCTGTATTAACTTGAAGGGTCTGCTCATTGATTGTCAGTAACCGAATACCCATTTGGGTTAGAATGCCATCACTTACCAATTCTCGTGTAACTTTTATTCCCATCGTGGAGCCATAAGCTGAGATAATAGCACTCGGCTCTTCCATCCGAATAATCCGTTTTAAGAAATCCAATGTCATAGGCTCAAGGTAAGTTGTTACTTTGGGCTGTTTGTCAGTTGAAACTGTTGCAGGGTTTGGATTTACCAGAACAACCTGAATATCATCTTCAACTAGTGCTTTGATTGCGTCACTAATTAAAATGTCGGTTTCAGAAACACTACCAATTAAGGTCGGGCCTGATCCAATGATGAGTACTTTATTTAAATCATTATCTAAAGGCATAATTACACCATCATCTTTATAAAACTGTCAAAAATTTCCAGTGCGTCTAGGCTACCAGGAGCCCCTTCTGCATTAAAAGCGGTCGCAATTACCTTTTCTTTTTTACTACTAAAACCAGCTATTAGATTACTATGTAAATCAAAATATGATTGGTCAAGTTCTAGTTGAATACTAGCAGGTGCGACTAACTGGTCAATGTTCATCGCAGTTTGCCAAATTTTGTTTGAATGTTGCTCAATTACTGGAAAATTAGTTCCATTGTAAGTCCTGGATAAGTTGACAAGATCAAAATTTAAATAATCACTCAACGCCAAAAAGCCTAAGCCAATTCCCCATAATGGAGATTGACCATAAAAGGCTTCAAAAATAGGGCTAAGAGTAGGACTAACTTCTTCAACTTTCCCAGGGCCGCCTGACACAATGATACCATCTGGCCGCAAATTTTTAATATCAGGTACGGAAACGTCATATGGTAAAACGGTTGCGTTTATTTTTCTCAAAGACAATTCGCGCAGCATTGAATGCTTCAAACCCAAATCAATGATTGCTACAGTCTTACCAACATTTGGTACAGCATACGGATTTTTAGTAGAAACACTTGCAGACTTATTCTTTGGTAGAACTAAGGCTTTGATTTGATCAAAAGCATGTTCATCGTCAGTATCCATAATTGAAGCTTTAATTGTTTTTTCTTTAACTAAGCGATGGACAAGAGCCCTGGTATCAATATTCGAAATTGCAGGAATATTCTTTTCCTTTAAAAAAGAATCAAGATCTTGAAAATTTTCACTATCAGAAATATTTTTAGCCACATCGTTGACAATAATGCCTTTTACTGTGGGATTAATACTCTCATAGTCAATAGCATTAATTCCGTTACTACCAATCATAGGGGTAGTAAAAACCAGAATCTTACCAGCATTGGTCGGATCTGTTAACGCTTCTTGATATCCAAAGTTGCTCGTTTGAATTGCTAATTCACCAGTTGAAATAATTGAGGCGCCAAAGCCTTCTCCAGCAAATGAACTACCATCTTCAAGAATTAAAAATCGCTTCATTTAATCACTTAGTTTCTCTTAGTTCGGTTAGTTTCTGAGTAAAAATTTTTGGAGGATCAACTTTGAATTCTAGCCACTGATTTGTTTTAGGATGATTAAAGCCTAAGACTGCAGCATGTAAAAATTGACCATGCCCTTTTAAGGTATGATGCGGTCCATACAACGGATCGCCTGCTACTGGGTGCCCAATATACGCTAAATGAACCCTAATTTGGTGTGTCCTTCCAGTTTCAAGTTGACATTGAATCAAACTATAATTTTGAAATTGTTCTAAAACCGTAAAATGAGTAACAGCATTTTTACCAGTTTCAGTTACAGCCATTTTCTTTCGATTAAAATGATCTCTACCAATTGGAGCATCAACTAAGCCCGAATTTTCACCAAAATTACCATGAACAATTGCAAGATATAAACGTTTATTTGTTTTGTGCGCTAATTGTTCTTCTAAACACTCACGTGCCTGAGCATTTTTAGCAATCATTAATAAGCCTGAAGTATCCTTATCAATTCGATGAACTATCCCAGGTCTAAAACCTTCAGGACTAGCTGCTAAATCTTTGGTATGGAACAACAATGCATTGACTAATGTATGATCGGGATGTCCCGCTGAAGGATGAACGACCATGCCTTGCGGCTTATTAACCACTATAACGTCTTCATCTTCATAAACAATGTCCATTGGGATATTTTCCGGATCAATTGATAATGGTTTCAGTGCAGGAACATCGACAACGATATGATCGCCTTGTTGAACTTTATACGAAACTTTTTCGTTAACGCCGTTTACAAGAATATGGTTTTCTTTAACCAGTTCCTTGATTCGTGTGCGTGATAAAGTGCTTATTTTTTCAGCAATAAACTTATCTAAACGTTCATTTTCGTTTGCGACTTCTAATTCATATCTTTCAGGCATTAGTTTTTATCACTTTCATCAAAAAAGAGTAGGTAAATAAATACCAGAACAATACCAACAGTAATTGCAGAATCCGCAAGATTAAAAATATTAAAGTGAATGAAATCGACTTGAATCATGTCTATAACATATTTCAAATGAATACGGTCAATCAAGTTGCCAATAATACCACCTAAAACCAAAGCAATACCAAACTTAAATAATTTGCTATGAACATTGGCCTTAAATAGATAGTAAAGGCATACAAAAATCGCAATGGCACTGATAATGTAAAAGAGCCACATTTGACCGGTCAGAATATTCCAAGCTGCTCCACTATTTTGAAGATAATTAAAAGATAGAATGCCAGGAATAATCTGATGGACTTCACCGACTTCATAATTAGTGGCGATAAAATGCTTAAGAACTTGATCGCCGCTAACGACAACCGCAGTAATAATAAGGTATAAAAAACTCATACTTTAAACTTAGAATAACCCGCTAATTTTACCGTTATTGTCAACGTCAATATCAAGTGCTGCTGGATGTTTTGGTAATCCTGGCATATCTAAAACATGTCCAGTAGTAATCACGATAAAACCTGCACCATTCTTCAAACTTGCACCTTTGACATGCAAAGTGAAATCAGTCGGAGCGCCCAACAATTTTTGATTATCAGTAAACGAATATTGTGTTTTAGCAATGATAACGGGTAGTTTATCCTTCCCCATTTTTTCTAATTCGTGAATGTCACGTTCAGCTTTTTCGGTATATTCAACGTTACTTGCGTGGTAGATCTTTTGTGCTACTTTTTCAATCTTAGTTTTCACCGGATCATCATCGTTGTAAGTTGATTGTAAGTTGGCTTGGTTTGAGTTTGCTAGGCCGATAACTGCTTGAGCAGCTTCTATACCGCCCTTAGAGCCTTCTTCATGATAGTCAACTACTATTGCATCGATTCCTTGCTCTTTAACCAAATTTTGCAACAGCTCAAGCTCTCTTTCTGTGTCCGTAGCGAACCGATTAATCAAGACGATTACAGGTACATTGTAGTTACGCATGTTGTTCATATGACGTTCTAGATTTTTAAAGCCTTCGCGTAAAGCATCAAGATTTTCTTTGTCTAGATTGTCTGTTGAACCTTCTGCTTGATATTTTAGAGCACGAACAGTTGCGACAACAACGCTAGCGTCTGGCATCTTTTCTAAGTGCTTTGAAACAAAGTCCATAAACTTTTGTCCGCCCAAATCACTACCAAAGCCTGCTTCAGTTAATGTGTAATCACTTAAGTGAAGAGCCAAGTTTGTTGCCATCACGGTATTAGCTCCATGAGCAATGTTGGCAAAAGGACCACCATGAACAAGTGCAGGTGTGTGCTCGATTGTTTGAACTAAGTTAGGCTTAAGAGCATTAGATAGCAGTGCAGCAATTGCGCCTTCGAAATGAAGATCTTTTACGTAAACTGGCTGATCATCTTTAGTATAACCAACTAGCATTAAACCGATACGTTTCTTCAAGTCGTTGATGTCAGTTGCTAAACACAAAATGGCCATTAATTCATTTGCAACCGTGATTGCAAAACTTGATTTATGTTCAACGCCGTTAAATTTTGAACCTTGGCCAATTGTAATATTACGCAAACTACGGTCGTTTACATCTATTCCACGCTTAAGCAAAATACGATCTGGATCAATGTTTAGTTCGTTTCCTTGATAAATATAGTTGTCAACTAGGGAAGCTAAGGTGTCAATTGCAGAAGTCAAGGCATGCATATCACCAGTAAAGTGAAGGTTAATGTCTTCCATTGGAATGACTTGAGCTTGGCCACCACCAGTAGCTCCACCCTTTAAACCAAAAACTGGTCCCATTGAGGGTTCACGTAAGGCAATTACAGTTTTCTTGTGTAATTGATTATTGATAGCATCACCCAAGCCGATTGTCATGGTTGACTTACCTTCGCCAGCAGGTGTTGGTGAAATAGATGTCACTAGGACCAATTTACCTAAATAATCATTTGCCATTGTTTTATTGATGGCTTTCCAATTGATTTTGGCTTTATCGTTGCCATATGGCTCAATATCGTTTTCACTTAAGCCGATTTTTGCGGCGATTTCTTTAATAGGTAATGCTTGAGCATCTTGAGCAATTTGAATGTCTGATTTCATTGCACATGCCCCTTTCTATATATAAAAATTTAATTGTTAATGTTTAAAATGTTTTCAGTCTTTTCATATTAGAATTTAGGTCCCACCTTTTAGTAACTTAATACTAATTATAACAAATTTTGCTTAATAATATTCGCTTATTGGTAACGATAGTAAAACTTAATATTTCTTGTTAATTGAACTTGCCAATTCCTAACAGATAATAGGTTTGCAAAGCAGAAATCTTAATTTCATAGACATTAAAGAAATGCCAAGTGTAGCGTAACTTTGGGGCAACCTGACAGTTGATTTTCTTTTTAAATGGAAGTTTTAGACTCTTTTTAGTCCAATATGAAGCTAAGTAAGTATAGATTACTAGTAGTAAAAAGATAATTCCAAAACAAATTGCAGGCCAATTCACTGCTTTTGTACTTTCATAAGCTAGGGTTAAGGTCGTGAAAAGAATAATTAGAAGCCAGCTATAGTAAATAATGCCGACTCTTCCTAAAATAATAAAATGGTGTTTTTTCATTAATATCTCTTCTTAATAATCTATTCTCACCTGTAAATTACTATGATCAGTAGTATCATACAGCGTTTTTAAATATTTGGAAAAACGTGGTCGCTGGGTAACCAAAAGCTTAAATTCAGGTGACGAATAAAGTTGGGTTAAGTCACTTTGGCTAATGTGGTTATGCCCTGTAAAATAGTTATAATTCATTTCAATGAATAACTGATCCACTTTTTGAAGTAACACGGAATTGTTTGTGGTGTCATCCTTTTGACTAGAATTATTCGTTAAATTATGAAGTTGGATTTCCTTTAGATAATGGTGAAAATTCATTAAAGTTGGATTTTTTTGTTCTTCAGTAGATAAATATGGTGTCATATTAAAAATACGCCGTTCATATTGAAGTGAATCTGGTGTGATTTTGACAACACCGTAAGCTTGGTCATAAGAGCAGAAGCTTGAAGTTACAATTTCAGTAGTTGGCGTTGGCAACTGTGGATCAACAATGTTCTGAGCATGAATATGACCTGAAAAAGCCGCTTTAACATCATATTCCTTACATAATTGCCGAATAAACGGAGCATTATTTAAAACAAAGCCTTGATTTACTGCAGGGTTATGGGCATACAGATTATGATGCATAAATAAAACAGGTTTTAAATGATGAACTTTTGCAAAATCTAACTGCTTTCCAAACCAGACTAATTGTTCTTCGTTTATTTGGCCAGCTGTAGATGGTGCACCGATTGCCTCATGTTGACCATAGATATTAGAATCTAACATGAAAAACAAATAGTCAGGATTAAACTGGACACAATAAGCTAGAGAATGATGATCTCTTTTTAATGCACATTCATAAGAACTATTAAAAACTTTGCGCCAGTTTACAGGACTAATTTGTTCAGTGTACAGTTGTTGGTCTTTTTTAAATTCTCGCGCCCAGCCATCATAAATATCATGATTTCCGGGCACAACTAGGAGCTTGGTGTCAGTTAAGGAACTGAATATCTCTTGAAACTTTTGCGCAGAAATTAGTTCACCGTTGAAAGTAACATCACCGGTAACAATAATTGCTGCTGGCTTTTTTTCGTTTGCCATCTTACAAAAAGCACGTAAGGCAATTTCTTGGTAGTCTAAGTCCTTACCTTGACTTGTTTTCTGAATGTTCCTAAAAGCTTCCCCAGCATCATGCAAAGAATCTGCGATTAAGTGAGTGTCGGTTATAACCCAAAATTCATCATTTAATCTGTCAGTAATCATTTTTTCTTAGCCCAATATTGATAAAAGTCAACACGTAAATTTCCGTTGAATAACTTACGTTTCTTTGTAGCAGTTTTTCCGAAAAATTGTTCAAACTCTGGATCACCCACCAAATAGTATTGGCTAAAGTCATCGTACTTAGAAAGTGCTTCTCCCATTTGAACATAAAGCTCTTCGGCAGTCTTTTTCTCTTTAAGACGTTTACCGTATGGTGGATTAGCAATAATTACACCATTTTCTAAATCAGTTGCAAAATCTTTAACAGCTACTTGCTTGAAATAAATATCCTGTAAAACACCAGCATTATTAGCGTTCAATTTGGCGATTTCTAAAATTGATTGGTCTATATCACAAGCCCAAATTGGTTGGTCAAGGGTTCTAACCTCTGACTTTGCTTGTTCTAAAAGATCATCATGTAAATCAGAATCAAACCAATCAAAATCATCAAAAGCAAATTTTCGCCAAGTTCCAGGAGCAATGTTTCGACCAATTAAGGCTGCCTCAATTGCTAAGGTACCAGAACCAGTCATTGGGTCAATCAAGGGATGCGTTCCATCATAAGGCGTTAACTTAATTAAAGAAGCTGCGAAATTTTCTTTTAAAGGAGCCCCACCGTGCTCAATACGATAGCCGCGCTTGAATAAACTTGCGCCAGTGGTATCAAGAGAAATTCGGGCAAGATCTTTATAGATATGAATGTCCAAAGGATATTCACTACCCGTTTCAGGTAAAAAGCCACGGCGATGATACTGATCAGACATTTTATTAACAATCGCTTTTTTTACGATTGATTGGATACCTGGCTCCGAATGTAGTTTAGAACGAACTGAACGGCCTTGAACAGGAAACTTTGCATCAACAGGCAGTAATTCAGCCCAGTCAATGTCATAAACTTGATTATAAAGAGTATCAAAATCAGTTGCTTTGAACTCTTTAAGTAAAATTTTAACCCGATCAGCAGTTCTTAGCCATAAGTTAGTCTTAACTATGTCAGATTGATTGCCTTCAAAAAAGACACGACCATTTTCAGTACGTGTTTCATAGCCAAGTGATTGTAATTCTTTTGCTACTACGCTTTCAAAACCGGCACCCATTGTTGTATATAGTTGATATTTTTTCATTCATTAACTCTTTCATTTAAAAAAGCGCTGAGCTCTTTGAAAAGCTCAGCGCTGCCATGCAAATTTCTATAAGCCACGTTCTGTTCCAGTAATTTTGGCATAATTACCTTCAGCAGCCATCTATCTTTGCTAAAAAGCAATCCAACCATTTAGTTCATTTCCTTTTGGTTGAGACGCCCCCACCAAATTTGGGTTGCACACTCGCAGGGTTTACCTCGTTCCACCAAGAGTGTTTCCACTCAAGCTTCGTCACTGTGGCACTTTTCAGAATATTCATGCATATTAATATTAACTTAGCACTTTTTTCGCCGTAATTATTTAAAATCCTTTAGCTTATTGGGCTAAATACGATCACTACAAGCATCGCAGCTTGTGTGTGCGTGGACTTTCCTCAGCCTGACTAAAAGTCAAACCGCGACTGCTCAAAATTTGCACTATTAAAAATTATAACAGAGCTTACTCTTTTTGTAACCCATAAACTCGTTGCTCTAAGTTGTAAACTTTACGTTCCAAGGCTGAAATTCGTTGAATTATTGCCATATTTGTTGAATTCTCTGTTTGTGAGTCGTCGCTAAGTGAATTAAACGCATCACTGCTTTGACTTGGGTTATATGTTTTAACCGTATCATCAGAATGAATTGGCGTAATTCGTCTTGTTTTCTGCAAATCAGCGGGAGTCTCCTTTGGCTGATTATTCATTAATTCACCTTGCAGTTTACCAATCTGGCCGTACAGGTCTTCAATGATTTGCTCAAATGTGTCGTAATCAGCAATTACTTGATCCAAAAAAGCATCGACTTCATCTGGATCAATTCCCTTAACTTTTGTTCTAAATTGTTTCTTTAAAATATCCTGAGTGGATAGTTTGATATCATTTAAATCTGCCATGAATAAAAGCTCCTTTAATATTCCTCTTTTATTCTAGCAAAAAGCCCCCTTTCTTAAAACTAAAAAGCTAAGCTTAGAAAAAGTTTTATATTTAGTTGATAAAATTGCTTTCATCGTGATCCGATTGATATTCTTCAGCAAAATCTTGCAAATCATAAAAGTCAATTAATTCTAAAGGATACTCATTTTCTTCCTGAAAGTTTTTAATTGCGGTATAATCGAACTTAGGTTTGCCTGGGGTTTCGGGATCGTAAATCATCATTGCTCCGTCGGTATGCAATAACATGAAATTCTGATAGTTTCGTAATTGAACCGGACTTTGATATGCCTGATTAGAAGTAGCTGCAAAAAAATCAACTTGACTTTTGAGAGTTAAAAATTTGTTTTGGTTTGTCTCATTCCAGCGATTAGCAAATTCTTCATATGGAATAATAATTGAAACATGCAAAGGGTATTTCTCTCTTAAGCTGATTGCGACTTCGCAAGCCCACTGCTCGATTCCAAGATTAGCCCCAGTAATTAGCCAGTCAAGCTGATCGTTTTCTAGCAAATCGATTAAGCGCTTTTCTATTAGTAATTTAATTAACTTTATTTTAGGGTCCTTATCACCGAAAGTATTTAGCTCATAATTTCGGTATCCTGTTATCCAAAGACGTTGCATAGTGAAAGAGATGGCTCCTTATTCAAAAAGTTTACCTTTATTGCTATAATGCTAGCAGGAGTGAGATTGATGGTCAAATATCCGAGTGGCAGCTCTGCCGCTTTTCGTAAATCCAGCGATAAACCTAAAAAAAGAAAAAAATATGTCCATAAAGATGATATTAGTTTTTCTGATCGCGGGATGACTCTTGAACAAATGATTAATGAATCAAACAAATATTACCTAACAAAAGAAATTGCGGTTGTTCATAAAAAGCCAACTCCAATTCAAATTGTTAAGGTAGATTATCCTAAACGTTCAAGAGCTGTAATAAAAGAAGCTTATTTTCGCCAAGAATCCACAACGGACTATAATGGTGTATATAAGGGTTATTACCTCGACTTTGAGGCTAAAGAAACCAAAAATAAAACGAACTTTCCCTTAAAAAACTTTCACGAACACCAAATTATTCATTTGGAGCAATGTTTAAAGCAGCAGGGGATTTGTTTTACGATTATAGGTTTCACTGCACTTAATAGATACTTTGTTACCCCTGCAAGTGCAATTATTAAAGCTTGGTGGGAAAAGGACAAAAGTTCAGTAACCATAGAAGAAGTTGAAGAATGGTCAATTGAAATTACTAGTGGCTTTCAACCCACTTTACCCTATTTAGAGGCAGTTGATCAATTCATCGCAGATAGGAAATTAAATAATGGCAAACAGAAATTATAATTCAGATAATGGACGCGAATCACGAGAAAGTTACCGTAAAAGTCTGCCAAAACCATTGTGGCGACGAATAATCAGCTGGCTATTTTTGGCTATTTTTCTAGTACTGCTTTCAGGAGTTGGACTTTTTGCATATTATGCCAAGGATGCTCCCAACATAAGTAGAGCTCAACTACAAAGCGGTGGTTCAACTGCTCTTTACAATACTGATGGCAAGTTTCTACTTTCATTGGGCTCTGAGAAAAGAATTTACGCTAAAGATAATTCAGACATGCAGTTGTTAAAGGATGCAATTGTATCTGTTGAGGACAAACGTTTTTATAAAGATAAACTTGGCATTGATCCAATCAGAATCGTTGGCTCAATGTTAACAAATGCCAAAAGTCAAAGTGTTTCAGCGGGTGGTTCAACGATTACGCAACAGTTAGTTAAGCTAACTGTCTTTTCAACTGACCCTTCCCAAAGAACGCTTCGCCGTAAAGCTCAAGAAGCATGGCTTGCAATGAGGGTGCAACGAGAATATTCACATGATGAAATTCTCGAGTTTTATATCAATAAGGTATATATGAATTACGGCAATTATGGAATTGGTACTGCAGCAAACTTTTATTATGGTAAGAAAATTGGTGAACTAGACTTGGCTCAAACAGCATTACTTGCTGGAATGCCTAATCGACCAACAGTTTATAATCCATATGTCTACCCTAAATATGCTAAGTATCGTCGAGATCTTGTGCTAAAAGCAATGCTCGATAACAAAAAGATTACCAACGAACAATATCAAACGGCGAAAAATGAAAGCATTACTAAGGGAATAAAGCCACATCGTCAACGTGCACAATCTGACTTACGTAAAATAGATGACCCTTACATTAAAGAAACTATCCAAGAAGTAAAAGATAAAGGCTTTGACCCTTACCGTGACAACCTAAAGATTACAATTAATATTGATCAAAAAGCTCAAAACAAACTATATGAGTTAGCTAACAGTAATCAGGTACCTTTTACAAATGACAAAATGCAAATTGGTGCATCTGTTGTAGATCCAAGTAACGGACATGTTGTAGCAATAATTGGTGGTCGTCACTTACCTTCCACTGTTCAATTAGGACTTGATCGTGCTGTTCAAACAAGTCGGTCCACTGGATCTTCAATTAAGCCAGTTCTTGATTATGGTCCTGCAATTGAATATTTAAACTGGTCAACTGCTAAAATGTTAGATGATAGTAAATACTATTATCCTAACACTGATATTCAACTCTATGACTGGGATAACAAGTATGATGGACTAATGACAATGCGTCATGCGCTCGAACAATCCCGAAATGTTCCAGCCGTTAAAACTTTGAAACAAGTTGGTGTTAAGAGAGCTGCAAAATTTGCTGGTCAAATGGATATTCATGTTCCTAAAAATTCGGGTCTCTCTGTAGCAATTGGAGCCGATGCCTCAAGTTTGCAAATGGCTGGTGCCTATGGTGCTTTTGCAGCGAACGGAATCTATCATAAGCCACAATTTGTTTCAAAGATTGAGACTCCTGATGGCTTGACTAGAAATTATGACTCTGAAGGTATTAGAGTGATGAGCAAGTCCACAGCGTATATGATTACAGATATGCTTAAAGGCGTTATTAAGCGTGGGTCAGGAACTAATGCTCAGATTAAAGATTTATATCAAGCGGGAAAAACCGGTTCAGTCAAGTATTCCAATGAGGAACTTGCTCGTTACCCTGGCTACGGATCGACCCCAAAAGACTCTTGGTTTGTGGGCTATACGCAAAGCTACTCTATCGGGGTATGGACTGGTTACGATAATCTTAAAGATGGTACTATTTCAGGAATTGGTCAACAATCTGCACAACTCTTCTATAAGAACATGATGACTTATATGATGAGAAACAAGCAAAATGTTGATTGGCAAAAACCGAATTCGGTAATTAGAGCCAAAATTGTCAAAAACTCTAATCCGCCAATGGTGTCTTCAACTGGTGAATGGCAACTATTTGTTCGTGGCCATGCTCCTGCTGGAATTGTTGATGACACTAGTGACGATAAAGACGATGACTCAAGTTCAACCAATTATAATGAGCAAAAGCGTACAGTCGCCCCAAGAAAGAAGTCTTCTGATAATCATTCGGATGATAACAAAAATGATACAGGACATGATCGTGATCAGGGCACTGCAAATAATAATTCTGGTAAGCCTGATAAGGATAAAAACAAAGAAAAGCCAAATCAAAATAATAATTCTGATACAACTGAAAACAATCAAGGTAATGATTCTGGCTCACAAAATCAGTCTTCTGAAGAGCATGAACATCATTAAGTACTAGAGAAAAAAACTTCAACTCAATCTATGAGCTGAAGTTTTTAATTGCATTGAGTACTAGTAGTAAATCCCTACTCTTTATTCACATGACTTAACAAAGAGCATTTTCACTTTGTCTTCAAATATGTATACGGATCATCTTTGTCACGTGCAGTCATCGAATAACGACCAAACAGAATCACTGCGTGATGAGTATGAATCCATTCATCTTTGGGCAAAACCTCCTCTAATCTCTGTTCAATTTCCAAAGGTTTGGCATTTTGCGGAACGATATGGAATCTTTTTGAGATGCGAGATACGTGCGTATCCACTGCAATTGCAGGTACGCCAAAGCCATCTGCTAGAACAACATTAGCTGTTTTCTCTCCTACTCCAGGTAAAGAAACTAAATCTTTTTTGTTTTTAGGAATCTGACTATGATATTTATCAACTAAAATTTTAGCAGTTTCTTTTAAGTGCTTAGCCTTAGAGTGAAAAAGACCAATTTTTGATATATGGTTTTCAATGTCTTTAATTGAAGCCTTTGCTAATGCATCCGGATTTGGGTAATCTTCAATGAACTTTGGCATTACTCGATTTACCATTTTGTCGGTTGTTTGTGCACTCATTAAAACAGCACATAATAAATGAAATTTATTGTCCCAAACCAACTCACTTTTAGCATCGGGATACATTTGATTAATAGTTCGCAGTACTTTACGAGCTTCCTCTGTACTCAATAATTTTTCTTTAGGCATTTCTTTATCGATTCCTTTGTAAAAACTTCTGAACTTCGCTTGGTGTTTTTAAGTTATGTCTTTGCCAATTAAGTAGAACCCGATCAACATACTTAAGGCTATATGCCTGCGATAAAACTGCTTCTCGCAAGGCAAGTTTTATTATTTCTGGATCATAGTGATCAACGTTTAACCAAGCAGAAATTTCTTCACGTTCAATTGGACTTAAATAACGACCAAATTCAATCTCAAATTGTCTCATTAATTGGTTCAAAGGACTATTGTCAATTTCGGAAGTAGTGTTTGTAGTTTCTTCTCCAGACTTCGGTGTTGCGACATTTTTTTCTAGCAAATCATCTAATTTTGAATAAAGCCGATCAAGATTATAATAGTTGCCAATGCGTCCTTTTTCATCTGTCACTTGATCTATCGTTAAATCGTTTTTATCTATTAGCTGTTGAATGATACTAGCAATTTCTGTTGCTGAAAAATTAGTATTGGCTGCCATCTGTTCATTCGATGGAAACTTGTTTCCTTTTTGTGCAAATAACTCTAGTTGGATAATTAAAATCAGTTCAGAATTAGTAATTTTAAGTTGAGGATAATACGCAAGTAATCCGTTTGAGAACACGGTAAATCCTAAAAAGCGGTAGTCATTATATTGCATGACAATTTCTCCCTTTTAAAAAAGTTGAACTAAAGTAACTTAGTCCAACTTTTTAACTTATTTAATTAATCAAATTTAAGGTTCAACTCTGTTAATCATTCTTGGGAACGGAATTGCTTCACGTACGTGGTCTAGCTTACAAATCCAAGCAATTACACGTTCAAAGCCCATTCCAAAGCCAGAGTGTGGCACGCTACCATACTTACGTAAGTCAAGGTACCAGCTGTAATTATCTTCGTTCAAACCGGCTTCCTTAATTTGCTCTCTTAAGGTGTCATAATCGCTTTCACGCTCAGAGCCACCCATAATTTCGCCATATCCTTCTGGGGCTAAAACATCTGCACAAAGATATTCTTTTGGATTTTCCGGGTTCTTCTTCATGTAGAATGGTTTAATTGAAGTAGGATAGTTAACAATAAAGAATGGACGATCAAATTTTTCGGAAATGAAAGCTTCATCTGGAGCACCAAAATCATCGCCCCATTTAAAGTCACGACCGTCTTCTTGAAGCATTTTTACAGCATCATCGTATGATAAGCGGGTGTAGTTTCCTTCAGCAGCTGGCTCCAATTTCTTTGGATCACGACCAAGTAAACTTAATTCATATTGGCAATTATCTAGTACTTGCTTAACAACGTATGAAAGAAAACGTTCTTGAATATCAAGTGATTCATCTTGATGCATCCAAGCCATTTCCGGCTCCATCATCCAGAATTCAGTTAGGTGACGACGAGTCTTAGATGCTTCAGCTCTAAAGGTTGGTCCGAAAGTAAAGATTTTACCGAAAGCCTCGGCACCTACTTCACCATATAATTGTCCAGATTGAGAAAGATAAGCATCCCCACCGAAATACTCAGTATGGAATAACTCAGTAGTGCCTTCTGGTGCAGAATGCATAAAAATTGGTGCATCAAATTTTACAAAGCCTTCGTTTTCAAAAAAGTCGACTGTGGCTTTAAAAATCATGTTTCTAATACGCATAATTGCAAATGGCCTTCTACTGCGTAGCCATAAATGGCGATGATCGAGTAAAAAGTCAATTCCGTGTTCCTTGTTACCAATTGGATAGCCTTCGCTATTAGTAATAACTTTTAAATCAGAAATTTGAATTTCATAACCAAAGTGTGAGCGTTCATCTTGATGAACAGTACCGGTAATGTAGAAGCTAGCTTCTTGGTGTAAAGACTTAGCAGCTTCAAAAACTTCATCAGAAACATCATTTTTTCTGATTACACCTTGAAAGAATGCAGTACCATCACGTAACTGCAAGAAAACAATTTTTCCGCTTGAGCGCTTATCTGTTAGCCAAACATGCATTTGAACTTCTTCGTCTACATGTTTAGAACAATCAGCAATTGAAATTAATTTTGTCATAAATTCTTGTTCCACTTTCCTTATCAAATCAATTTAATCATACCAAAGATTTTGCTATTTAGCGACTTAACCTAGCAAATTTCCATTTTTAAATTCATATAATTGGTATTGATAGTGATCAGCTGAATCTTTTGCTGTCACTTCCCAAACTGCTCGATTATTGTACCAACCTAGATTAACTTTGGTAATTTTGTTATTAGGATTTTGAGCCTGATAGCTACTTCGAACTTTAGCTTCACTAACGCCCTTTTTAGCTGAGAGTAAGTAGCCCTTTTTCGAACCAGGCAGGTAAATAAAATAGTATTGTTGGCGATTTTTACTTGAACCTTTTAATGAATAGCTGTTAACTCCCCGATCTAAGTGATAATTTTTTTCAATTTTAGTAATTGGGGACTTAGCTAATGCAATTTGATTTAACTGCTTTGTTTCGTTTCGTTCAGGGTTACTTGCTTTATAAAAAATGAGAACTGAAGCGGCATAGAGAAATATAATTATTCCAATTAGCCATGCTACAAATTTAATCGTTTGTCTTGTGTCGTCTTCTATCATAGTTATCTAACTTATTCCGTAATTCTTTTAAACTAATTTTGTTTGTTTTAACAGGGATAGCATTTAAAAATACTTTACCATAATCTTTTGTCCAAAGGCGTGAATCTAAAATTAAAAATTGACCTCGATCGTTTTCACCACGGATTAGTCTTCCCATCCCCTGCTTAAAACGAATGATTGCACGCGGGATTGCATCTGTCTTAAAAATATCAATTCCTTGCTTTTGCAATTGTTGCTGGCGTAATTTTACTTCAGGCAAGTCTGGAGATTCAAAGGGTAATTTTGCTGCAATTACGAGGTCGATATTACAATCATGGAAATCGATTCCTTCCCAAAAACTATCAGCTCCTAAAATAATTGCCTTTTGAGCAATTGCAAAACGTTTAGTAATGCGGTTGTTAGAGCCTGAAACTCCCTGAGCCAAAATTTCAAAATCACGTAGAGCTGGAGAATTCGAAATTATACTGTAGACATCTTTGATTTTATTCAAATTAGTCATCAGCACAAGCACGTGATTTTTATGGTTTAAATCATGTGCTAGTATTTCTGCCAGTGATTGATCAAACTGATTAGTGGCGACATCAGGTAGATCACTAACGGCAAGTACTTGCAAATGACTTTCCAATTTGAAGGTGCTTTTACCAACATATTCTTGGGGATGCATATCTGTTAAGGCAAGTTGTTTAACAAGATAATCAAAGTTGCCTTCACTTGTTAAGGTAGCACTGACAAAAGAAAGATGATCAAAACGATCGTAGATTTGTTTTAGTTCATCTGAAGCGTCAAGCATTAGCCAACTTAAATTTGCACTTAGTGGATCAGCTGGATTAGTTAAAGTAACAATAAAGCCTTCTTGGCTCATACTGGTATCTGTTTGTAATAAATCAGATAGCTGGTAGCTTTTGGTAATGTAAAAATCAAGGTGATCAATTTGCTCTGTGATTTCACTTAAAATAGCGTCTCGATCAGTGCCTGAAGTGTCTGTTTCATTATAAAGCTTAAACAAAATCTCGTTTGTTTGCTGGCGGACTTCTTCAAGTTTCTTTTGCAGTTTGGCTAAAGTAGCTAAAAACTTGCTGTCTTCGCCGAATAAGTCGCTTGCTTGAAAACTCAGTAACAAATTACTATTCGGCAACATGTTTTTGCTAATTGCTTGGCTACGTTTTTGATAAAGTTCTTGCTGCAGCTGGTTGATAATATTGATTAGTTTCAGGATTGCTGGGTCTAATTTTGCTAGTAAAAAATTAAACTGCACATCATCACCATACTGGTTTAGAACACTATCATCTGCATAAAAGAGCAAATTGCGTAAATGTGTCAAAGTGCCCCAAAAAGATTCAAACTGGAACGAATCATTACGTGAAGCAATAACGTTATCAACGAAACGGTGTGCTTCGTCAATTACTAAGTAAGGATTTTGTCCCCAAATTGAATCATTGTAGTGATTAGCTAAATATGCGTGATTAGTAACAAGAATGTCTGCTTCTTCCTGCCTTTGGCGTGCTAAATTCCAAAAGTCAACGTCCGCAAAACTACTTCCAACACGTGCGTCACCAGGATGTGATATTTTAACAAATAACGGTGCCTTATAATTGGTTAATTGCAGTTCATCTAGGTCACCAGTCTTAGTTTCTGTTAACCAGACCAAAATCCGCATCTGCAAGACTAAAGTCATTTTATTAGGCGTGCCCTGATAAAGGGTTTGATAAAACCCATCAAGATCCAAATAATGACTACTTGATTTAACAACTTCTGCCGCTAAATCAAGTTTAGTTACATTTAGTAGCTGTGGCACTTCCTGACTAATAATCTGATCTTGTAGTACCTTGGTTGGCGTAGCAATTACTAATTTGCGATTAGTGTAGAGCCGGTATGAATATGCAAACAAGTAAGAGAAAGTTTTCCCTGTCCCATTTGGAGCTTCTACCAATAAAGCCCGTTGATCGGGACTTTCAAGAAAAAGATTAATTCGGTTAATCAAGTCAACTTGCGGCTGGCGATAATTAATTTTGTTTTTAAATAAACTATACTTCGCCTTATTATTAGTTGGAAAAACAGCTTCGGCGTCACCGTTTTTAACTGTTGAATGTACTTCCTGTTTTTGCAAAACGATGTTACGCACTTGCATCTGACTTTTATTTAGTGGGCGCTTTTGCTTGCGAGCTTCATCTGCGATTGTCGAGAAAACCCATGACGTATCACGAATTAAACCGTGAGCTAGTGAGCTCAGTGTATTTAAAGTTGCTTGCGGTAGCGATTCAAGCTTTTTGATGATTTTGATTAGTAAAACTGCGGTTCCATATGCGTCAGAATCTGCCTTATGCGGATTAAGATGCTTTATTTGAAGCTGATTAGTCAAATCTGTTAGTTTATAGGACGGTAAAGTTGGGAAAGCGATTTTAGCTAATTCAACCGTGTCAATTGCTCGGTTAGTTAGAGCTTCATAACCATGTTGCACAAGTTCGTAATTCAAAAAAGGTAAATCAAAATTGACATTGTGTGCTACGAACACAGTGTCCTTCAAAATTTTGATGATTTTTGGTGCGTAATAAGAAAAGTCCTTTTGGTTGGCAACATCACTATCATGAATGTGGGTCAAATTTTGAACCGTTAAAGGAATTTCGCGATGAGGGTTAATCATAAAAGAATAGGTCTTGACGACTTCCATGTTTTTAATAATCGCGCAACCGAATTGAATTATATGATTATCGTCTTCGCGCTGGGTACCTGTTGTTTCAAGATCAACGACTGCAAAGGTATCCTTAGCAAAAGCAGTCATCAGTTCACCTTCATTTCAATTAATTTATTTCTACTATTTTTTCTGCGTCAAGTAAGATTAGATACTTATGTTTAACTGGTTTTTCAGCAAATGAGTTAAGTGCTCGCTCGTATAAACGCAGTTGACCAGTATACTTTTGCTTAATATTAGCAATTGCTAAATCTAAATTATGCTGATCAATGTGGTCAGTTTTATAATCAAATAATATTATGCCATCATCTTCAACGAAATAACCATCAATTGTACCATGAATTAATATTTTAGCATTTGGATCACTAAAATCGTTAAACAAGGTACTAGCAGAAAGCAGGCTGGAAAATTCAACCTCTCGCTTAAGTTGAGCAGGATTTTGCCAGAACGGTTTAGCAAAATCACTGCGAACGAACCAATTGATTTGTTGCTGATTAATGCTAGGAACAATTTCTGGATTTAACTTGTCTTGTTTAATTAAATCTTTTATTTCAAGTTCAAGTTGTTCCGGCTCACCTTTTTGATTGTAATCGTAGTACTGGAGAAGCAAGTGTGTTGCAGTACCAATCTCTGCTCCAGTAAATTTAGTTTCGAATAAAAAGTCAGGTTTAGTTTCAATTGGTTGAAGATAACGATTGGTTGAAGCCAATAAGTGTGCATTTTCTAACTCAGTTTCCAACGGATCATTGAATGCTTTCTTTATTTCAGAAACAGATTGATAAGCCGTAGTCGAACTGGCATCTCTGAAAGGATAGTCGTAATCGTACAACTTAGGAGCTATTCTTGTTAATAAAACATGATCTTGGTCAGAGGCCACTTCTTCTGTTTTAGCTATTTCAGAAGAAATTTTTTCATTTTCATAGTGGACTAACAAAAATGGTGTATCTTCATCTAATGAATTCGTGATATCACTAATCTTGATTTCGGGATATTTGTCAAAATTAATTGCTGGACCAATAAAACTCATTGAGCTAGTAGCGTTTAATTTACTACTTAAAGGCAATTTCTGTCGACCATTGAGCTGATTTTGCCATTTTTGGCGCGTCTTTTCGTAATTTTTGACTTCTGTAATAAGAATTAGTTTTTGACGTGCACGTGTCATCCCTACATAAAGAATACGTGCCTCTTCTTCCAACAATTGCTGTTTTTGAGCAATATTATCGTAAGATTTGAGCAGTGTATCGGCGCGATAATGTTCTTGCCTGATTGTCAGCCCCAAATTATTTGCATTAATAATATAATTACCGCTTAAATCGCGCATTTGGTAGCGGTGCTGTAAACCAATATAAAAAACAATTGGGAATTCAAGCCCTTTAGAACCATGGACAGTCATTAGTCTAACAGAGTCCCCCGCTTCTTTAGTAACTAGAGGTTGTGCTAGGTCTTTTTGACTGCGCCTCATTCGCTCAATAAAGTTAATAAACTGATATAGTCCTTTAAAGCCAGCACTTTCATATGAACTGGCACGCTCATAAAGTGCTTCAAGGTTGACGCGTCTTTGCTTTCCGTTTGGCAAAGCAGTCATTATTTCAAGTAAATTAGTTCGTTCGTAAATACTCCAAATTAACTCAGAAATACGATGATTAGCTGCAAAGTGACGTAACTCTTCTAACTGATTTAGAAAAATCTTTGTTTTTTGACTCAGCTCATCATTAACCGCAACATAAGAAGTTAAGGCATCATAAAAATCGGTATTTTTACTATGTACTCTGATTTTGGCTAAATCAGTTTCAGTGAAATTAAATAGTGGTGACCGCAATACTGCAACTAGCGGAATATCCTGATCTGGGTTATCAATGATGCGCAAGTAGTTTAGCACAATTGTTAATTCAAGCGTTTGAAAGTAATTTTTCGCATCCGTCACCAGTAACGGAATGTCATTTTTGGCAAACTCCTGCATAATTGCTAAGTTATCGCTACGACTTCTAGTTAAAATCGCAATATCGCTGTATTTAAAGTTCCGCTTTTCCTTGGTCTGAGTATCGTAAACTTGCAAATTCTCGTTTTTAAACTGCTTAATTCGGTTAATCACCATTGCAATTTCAGCTGAATCGATTTCGTCTTCATCTTCGGCATTAGTTGAACCATCTTGGCCATCTTTTTCGCTGTATATTAGTTCACTGGCTTGGGGCAGTTTTTCGGGATAGTAATTAGCACCTAAAACTAACTGCCCTTCTTTTTGGTAGTCAATTCCACCAAAGTCAGTAGTCAAAACATGATCAAATACCTGGTTAACGAGTTTAATTACCGGCTTTGTTGAACGGAAATTTGCAGATAATAGAATCCGTTCATCCTGCTTGTTCTCATCTTTGGCTGCCTCTTGATACTTATGGAGGAAAAGCGAAGGCTCAGCTTGACGGAAACCGTAGATTGATTGCTTAACATCCCCCACCATAAATAAATTATTTTGACCGTCCTTTTTAATCAACTGCAGTATTCGTTCTTGCAAGGGATTAATATCCTGATATTCATCAACCAAGATTTCTTTGAACTTAGTTTGATAAAACGACCGCGCCATTTGCGAATTTGAAGTATCTTGACTCAGTATTTGATAAGCAAATTGCTCCATATCACTGTAGTCAACCAGATTTTCTGCACGCTTCAATTGGTCAAATCGCTCAATTAAGGCTAGCTCTGCTTTGACGATTGCAGTCATAATTTGATGCCCTTTGTTTAGTAAAGCAATTTGTTCTTTTTCATCAGTAGCATAAAAGGAGGTAAAAGACGTAAATACTTGCTCGGAAGTATCTTTTTTAAGCTCAACGCATTCCTCATAAAAATCAAGTAAATCTTCATCCCATTTGCTCGATTTACGAAAACTAGTAAAGAGGCAACTTCTTAGTAGCTCTCTTTGCTTATCATAATTTTCATCACTTTCAATACTAACTAGATAATTTTGCAAGCACTTATCAAAGAGTTGGAAGCTGTCTTTAACTTTTGCTAATTCTTTGGTTTCCATGGCAGCTGTTGCCAGCAACTGCTCAAGTTTTTCCTTTAAATCAGAAAAAGTGATCAAAAGATAAGGCTTAATGTTCTTTTGCCATAGCTTTGAATGAGTGACATCGTCACCAATTTCATATTGAGTTGGTAAGTTTTTTAACCAGTCACGGTAATCAGGCTTAGCCATTGCATAATTATATAAGTCTAATAACAAGTCACGTGCAGATTCAGCACTACGGTCGCCGGCAAAATTTTCGTAAAAAGCAATAAAAGCTTGATCATCGTTTTCTAAAAATTCACTTTCAATTTCTTGCAGTGCTCGCTCACGCATTAATGCTGCTTGAGTCTCATCCGTTAAAACACTAAAACTAGGATCAAGGTCAATGACATAGTAAAAACGATGAATAACATCTAGACAGAAAGCATCAATCGTTGAGATATTAGCAGCGTCAATTAAGTTAAGCTGCTCTCGTAAGTCAATTTTAAGTTTTTCATGCTTATTTAGTCTCTGCTCAAGGGCACTTTTGATTTTTGCTTTCATTTCTTGAGCAGCTGCTTTAGTAAAGGTCACGACTAATAACTCATTTACACCCGTTCCAGTGAGAATTTCCTGCATAAGTCTCTCTACTAAAACAGTTGTCTTTCCGCTCCCAGCAGAAGCAGAAACCAGAATATCAAGGTCACGATCGTCTATTGCTTGCTGTTGTTCATTCGTATAATTTGGCATCACTTATTCCTCCTCTCCCAGTTTCTCTTTAATTTTGTTCATTAATTCTGTTTTACTCAAATTATCAATTTGATGGTATTTGTTTTCTTTTAGCATTGCATCAAAGAAGAAGATATCCCGATAGTCAGAGTATGTCAAAGCAGTGACTTGCTGGCCATATTTATAGGGATTGAGCTGAACCTTACCAGAGAGAATTTGACTAGATGCATCTTTGATTAATTCTTCATCATATTTTAGAAGAAGTTCAATTTCTTCATCATTAAACGCGTTGCCACGAAAACTCAACGAACCATCTTTCTTACTATTGACCCCAGCATAGATTTCCGAAGTGGTACCACCATTACTTAGTGCAGGATCGGCGTCTAAGATAACGGCCTGATCATAGTTAATAAGACCGTTATACTTGAGCTTCGTTTTTCCATCTAAGTTAGCTTGCTTAAGTTGTAAGTTATTGCCGTATAGATCCTTACCGTTTAAACGTTCAGTTTGTCTGGTAATGGTTTGGTAAAATGCTCCGAGTAATGACATTGGCTCTTTACCAGTAAAAAACTGCTGATTTCGCATTAGTACATCCATATACGAGACCATTTGCAGTGAAATTCCCTGATAAAACAGTCCTAAATTAAACTTTTTGGCGGAAGACTTATAGTCGATAACTTGGGCAATGTACTCGTTTTGATCACTAACCTTTGCCAAATCGACCCGGTCCATTTTTCCTCGTAAATTGACATAATGCTTCCCATCTAGATTTGGCACTAATAAGTCTAGTCCAGGTACTTTTTCACCAAAGCCAAAGCTAAGTTCAGAGTACTTTGCTCTTAATGGAGTCTTTTTAACTGCGCGATGCCAATTAACAGCCACATTAGTAGTGGTTTGATCGAGACACTTAAAGAGGAACACATTAAATGGATCATTACGAAGCTGTTTATATTTTGCTTCACTCTTCATTTTTTCGCGAGCAACTTCAAGCAATTGATTCAGCTTCAGATCATCAATTTCGGCCAAATCAAGCTTTTCCTTATTCAGCTCTTTCACTAAACGATCAAAGGTTTCATGGAAATAATTTCCGGCTTGGATTACATCAAATTCATTATCAAATCGTTTGCGTAAACGAAGACCATAATTTAAAAAGTATTCATAAGAATTTTCATAAAAAGTTTCGAGTTGCGAAACTGAAGAGTTTAGGTTTTCTCCGTATAATTGCTGAGCAAGCTCTGCACCGATATCTTGTGGGTGATTGTCAAACTGACTTGCGTCAAGCACCATTTTAGTCTTTTTAGGGATGCGCTCCTTAGTCAGTTCAAATAAGTGCTCAATATTAACTTCCGGATGTGCCTGCTTTAGGTATGTTAAATACCCAAGACTAGCTTGCGGATTGGTTAAAAAAGACAAGAGATCATTTAGCTTTTCTGGAAGATTATGTTGAGCAAATTCAACTCTTTCCTTTTCTTCAGCCTCTTTTTTATTAGCTGCTTCTTGCACGCTGGTATCGACACCTGCGACACGTTTAAGTCGTTCATAATAAATAGAAGGTTGAACCGACTCATTCTCTGCGTTTACTACAGAGTATGAAACATAGGTCATATCACTACCAAGCGCCAGTAGCAGACCAAATTGATAATTTTGGTCAAGGTTACTGGTTTGTTGCTGGTCTTCAATATAAGAATCTTCCTTAAATGCACCACTGTTAGTTAAAGTTTGTAAATTTTCAGAGCTCAAAAAGCCTGGTACATTTTGAATCTTAGGCAAACCTGTATTGGTGGCGCCCATGATAAAGACTTGCTTGTATCCACTGAGCTGAACAATTCCCGTTTCAGAAATATTGACAGCATCCAGTGTAGAAGGAATCTGGGCAAATGTTGCTTCTTTAAAGCCATTGATTAGTACATTGAAGAAACTGTCAAGCTCAAACTCATCTGGATTGATTAATAGATAGTCATGAAGTAGCGTAATTAATAAATCCCAAACTTGTTCTGATTGCCTTGCTTGTTGAAGGTCACCATCTTCTTGGGCATCTTGGCGCCACTTTTCTAGTACTGCTGGCACCTGATTGTTAACTAAAAAGTTGAAGAAAATGGTGATTGCCTTTTGCGTGTCTGTTTCTTCTGCTAGTTTTTTTAACAAAGAAGTAATCTTTTTAACAAAAAAGTCCTTTAATTTTTCAATTTTGGCAACTTCATCTGGAACTCTGTCTAGTCGAATAACTTCAGCAGCAATATAATCTGTAAAATCGCGTTTCCACAAGTTATGGTTAATGCCGTGGGCTAAAACAAAATTTTCGAGCTCATCAACGTCATGAATGTATGAAGTTTCATCCTTATACCAATCCGGAATAATTAAGTGTGTCTTCATAATCGCAAGCATATTTTGTGTTTGAAGTGGCCTAGTTAACAGCTGAGCGATATTCTCAATTAAAACAACTAAGGGATGATACTTCATTTCCTGTTGTAAATCATTAAAAAATGGAATGTCATTTTGCCGTAAAATTGGCGAAAGATAGGTTTCGTATTCGTGCAGATTTGGCGCAAGCACTAAAAAATCGCGGTAGCGGTAATTATTAAGCGCTACCTGCTGGTAAATAGTTCGAGCAACAAAATATGCTTCAGCATAACGGTTGTCGGCACGAATTAGCTGGATATTATTTAATTTTCCCACTTCAGGGACGGCACCAGTCCAAAATGAGTTAAGTAGTTCTCGGTTAGTTGGCGCTGCCGAGGGTTTAGTTGTTTCAACCTGATAATTTAGTTCGTTTGCTTCGATATATTTAACTAATTGATTAATCGTTCTTTGAATGACATAGTCATAATCACCGGGTTCTGCTTTAGCGTCAAGCTCACCGGTTTTTGTTTTAAAAGCCAGAGTTACACTATTTGCATGCTTCATCAATAATTTGACAGTCAAACATTCCTGCAAGGAAAAGTGTGAAAAATCGCTAAAGTAAAAGTCAGTCTTACTCAAATCAATCCCACTAGCCAGAAATTCATTTAGCTGTAACTGAATTTCGTTAGAAGTAGAAAACTTATCTTTAATGGTGTCAATGAAAGCTTCATAAAGAATTTTTAAATCGGCCACTTTGTTTTTAGTTTCAAGGTCTAACTTATCTTGATCAAAGTCATCTAAGTCTAGATTACCTTCTCTAACTTGCAAAATAGTACTGTAAAGTTGCTTAACTAGGCCAGGACTAACATTGACATTTTTGAAGAGGTGGAGCTGATCACGTTTTTGTTCAATGACTTTAGCTAAAATCATTGCTGCCGCAGTGTTGTCAAGCTGGGTGGGCATTACCTGCTTTGAATCCTTTAGGAAAAACCACGCAAGTCGTGAAAAAGATAACACTTGCAAGTTCTTAACTGATTGCTCAGTATTGCCTTGACTAATAGCAAGCCTATTTATTGCTCTGATTTCTGTGGTAAACTTAATGTGATTGGGAACAATGACAAAAGTTTGTTGCTTTGAAAATTTTTGATAATTTTCAACTGCTGCTTGTAAAACTTTTTCCTGCATTGGATCGGTTTGACGACCGACTAGAATTTTGATCATTTGTTCTCTTCTCCTTTGCTACATATTTTAGCATAGGAGCTAAACTTTTTTCACAAACATTAAGGATCTTAAATAAAATGAAATCGAGTTATTTAGCGCACGGAAAAGTGATTTTGATTGGTGAACATTCAGTGGTTTATGGCTATAATGCCCTAGCCTTGCCAATCATGTCTTTACACATTAAAGCAACCGTAGAACCGGGCCCACAAATGTGGATGGATACTGCATCATATCATGGGCCTTTTTTTATGGCGCCAGATGAATACGACGGCTTGAAGTATGTCGTTAAAACAATGCTTACAAAAGCTAATAGTAACGAAAATTTAAGGATAACTTATACAGGAGAAATTCCAATCGAGCGCGGGCTGGGCTCAAGTGCAACAGTTGCCCTTGCAACAACCAAGGCAATGAACGACTACTTTAATTTAAACTTGTCAAATGATGAAATAATTGAAGTTACGAATCATGCTGAAACAATTAATCATGGAAAAGCGTCAGGGTTAGATGCTGCGACCGTTAATTCTGATTACCTTGTCTTTTTTAATAAAAAGTCAGGTCCCAGTGTTTTACGCGCCAAGCTAAATGCCACCCTCTTGATTATGGATACAGGGGAATTAGGTAGTACAAAAAAAGCTGTTGCTCAAGTTCATCAGCAAGTCAAATCATCCCCAGTGGCTAATGAAAAGATTAAGCAGTTGGGTCAATTGGCCGATGATACAAAACAAGCTTGGGTTAACCAAGACCGCGTTAGTGTTGGCAAAATCTTTAATGAAGCTGAAGAAATACTAGATTCTTTTGGCCTTGCCACGAGTAAAATTAAACAGTTACAACAACTTGCTCTTGAAAATGGAGCCTTGGGCTTTAAGCTGTCTGGAAGTGGTTTAGGTGGAATCGTCATTGTACTTTGCGACAAAGTTGAAGTAGCAAAGTCAATTGCAAAAAAATGTCAAAATGTTGCTGTTAATAGTTGGATCGAGGAAATTTAATGGAAAAAACTGTTCGTGCACACACAAATATTGCTCTAATAAAATATTGGGGAAAAGAAGACCAGGCTATGCGCTTGCCTGCTATGTCGAGTATTTCAATGACACTAGATGAATTTTATACTGATACCAAAATTTCTGATAGTGAAAAAGACCGTTTCATTTTAAATGGTACTGAGCAAACTGGTAAAAGTGCCCAGCGCGTTTTTTCGTATCTTAGATTTTTACAAGAAAGATTTGGTTTAAGTGGACACTTGCAAGTTGAATCTACCAATCATGTTCCAACTGCAGCTGGTCTCGCCTCTTCTAGTTCGGCGTTTGCTGCTTTAGCAGGTGCATTTAGCTCGTACTATGATCTGCAGATTGACCGTCAAGAACTTTCATCCTTGGCAAGAATGGGGTCAGGCTCGGCATGTCGTTCAGTATTTGGTGGTTTTGCGATGTGGCAGAAAGGAAATAGTGATTTGACCTCTTATGCGTATGCAATAAATGAGCAACCTGAAATGGACTTACATTTATTAGCGGTTGAACTTAATCCTAACCCCAAAGAATTATCTTCAACTAACGGAATGCAGCTGGCCAAAACCTCGCCCTTTTTCCAGCCTTGGCTAGAACGCAATCAAGCAGAAATAGATAAAATGATTGAAGCAATTGAGCAAAATGATTTTACGGCTTTGGGTCAATTAGCCGAATTGAATGCTAATGAAATGCATGCTGTTAACTTAACGGCTCAACCTGGATTCACCTATTTTGAACCGGAGACGATTAGAGCAATCAAACTTGTTGAGCAGCTGCGAAGAGAAGGAATAGAATGTTACTATACAATCGACGCTGGCCCAAATGTAAAAGTTATGACTCGGTTAAAAAATGTAAAAGAAATTACTAAGCGTTTCATATCAGAATTTGACAATGTTAAGATAGTAAATGCAAGTTTTGGTCCAGGTATCAAATATTTGGATTAATAATGTATTTAAATTGGTTAGGAGATTAAATTCTTTGATAACAGAACAAGCGCCCGGTAAGTTATACATAGCCGGTGAATATGCAGTTTTAGAACAGGATTGCCCCGCAATTTTGGTCGCAGTTAATCAATTTATCCGGGTTTCGATTACTAAATCTAAGTCATCTACTGGCTCGATTCATTCCAAACAATATTCGCAGGATTCTATTCACTGGGTACGACGTGGTGCCAAAATGGTGATCGACAATCGTGATAATCCTTTTGAATATATTTTATCGGCAATTAACCTAACGGAACGTTTTTGCCTCGAACAACATATCAAATTACGAGTATATGATTTGCACGTCAATTCTGATCTTGATTCAGCTGACGGGAAAAAATATGGTCTAGGTTCTAGTGCGGCTGTCACAGTAGCCACGGTTAAAGCAATTCTACGTTTTTATAACGTACCTTTTAGTAACGAACTAGTTTATAAGCTGTCCGCTATTTCCCACTACTCTGTTCAAGGAAACGGCTCTGCAGGAGATATTGCAGCAAGTGTTTACGGTGGCTGGATTGCCTATCAAACATTTGATAAAAAATGGCTGAAACGTGAATTAACACAAAAGTCACTTTCTGAAGTTGTTGATGAAGCATGGCCAGGACTAAAAATTCAATTATTGACCCCACCTGAAGGGATGAATTTATTGATTGGATGGAGTCAAAAACCTGCATCAACTTCACGCCTAGTTGACGAAACTAATGCCAATAAAGCAGCATTAAATGTCGAATATAAACAATTTTTACAACAATCGCGAAAATGCGTATTACGCATGATTGATGGTTTTGAACAATGCAATATTGACCTGATAAAGATGCAAATTCGAGAAAACAGGAAATTGTTACAGCACTTTGCTCAAATAAATCAAATTGCAATTGAGATTCCCCGTTTGTCAAAATTGATCAATATTGCTGAGTCATTTGGTGGTGCGGCAAAAACTTCAGGTGCGGGAAACGGAGATTGTGGCATCGTTATAACCGACGAACAAACTAATGTTAATGAACTTGATCAGCAATGGCGGAAAAACAATGTTTTGCCCCTTGACCTTCACGTTCATCAAGTAAAGCTAATGCAGTAAGAAGAAAAATGTCAGTTAGATCAAACCGTAAGGAAGAACACCTTTCTTTAGCAAACCAATTTTATGAACCGAATAAGCCAAATAGCTTTGACCAAATGGGACTTTTACGACCTGCTTTGCCAGAAGCAAAAGTTGACTTAAGTTCGATTAAAACAACTATGTTTGGCAAAAAAGTCAATGCGCCCTTTTTTATTAACGCAATGACCGGTGGTTCTGCAAAATCATTCTCTATTAACCAAGCATTTGGTAAAATTGCTCAGCAAGCTAAAATAGGTCTTGCGTTGGGTTCTGCAAGTATCTTAGTTAAAGAAGCTGAACAACTTGACAGCTTTTTGATTGCACGTAAAAAAAATCCTGATGGTGTCATAATTGCAAATGTGAATGCGAAGACTGAGGCTATGGATGCTCAAAAAATTGTTCATGAACTTAATGCTGATGCTTTACAGATTCATTTGAATACAGTTCAGGAAATTGCTATGCCTGAAGGCGATCGCGATTTTTTGTGGCTAGATAACTTAATTGAATTACGTCAAAATGTGACCGTTCCGATAATTATAAAAGAAGTCGGCTGCGGTTTAGACCAAGCGACAATTCATTTACTAAAAAATGAAGGCTTTGAACTATTTGATATTGCTGGCAGTGGCGGAACAAATTTTGCTAAGATTGAAAATGCACGAAACCAAAATGACCTTTCTTATCTTGAAACGATTGGATTGCCAACTGTTGTTTCTGCCTTAATGGCGGCTGAAGAAGAGGTTACCTTTATCGTGTCTGGTGGTGTTCGTAATCCATTAGATATTTTTAAAGGTTTATGCTTGGGAGGAAAATACGTCGGTATTTCCAATGTCTTTTTGCAGACATATCAGGATCAAGGCGAAGATGCATTATTACAAATGATTTTGGCGTGGCAAAAAGAATTAGCTAGTTTGTTAGCTATTTACGGTCAAAATGATTTAACAAATTTAAGTAAAATCAAGCATTACTTCGACCTGCCCTTGAAGAACTTAATTGAGCAATTGAGTTAATTTTACATAATTAAAAATATGCAAAGTAGAATTCTACTTTGCATATTTTTTTGTCTTAATTTAATAGATGCCATATTTCTTTTTGAACGGCGCTTTCATTACTTGATCCGATCACTTGGTCCGCTGCACTTTTGGCAACTGGCAAAGCGGTGGCGGTAACAAAGCTCCGGCCAACATATTTTAGCATCCCAACGTCATTACCACTATCGCCAAAAGCAACCATTTCACGTGAGCTAATATGGAATTTTTCGCTTAAGTATTCTAGGCCAACAGCTTTGTTCATTCCTTTAGTCGACATGTCAATTGAGGTGGATGAACCAGAGACAAAGCCAATTTGCGGATAATCGCGTTGAAGTTTACTTAGCAACTTTGGCATTCTATCTTCGGGAACATCTAACGTTACCTTGAAAATTTGATCGTCTAAATGGTTAAAGTCCTCAACAATACGTAGCTTTTGGTAGTACTTTTTAAGTTCTTCTGCATAGCGCTGGCCATCTTTTTCCAAAACATATGCACTTGCAAGACCAGAAACAGTGACCTTCTCATCTGAGTATGCCTGAACAATTTCCAAAATGGTTTGAAAATCTTCATCGGATAAGCTGTCAACGTGAAGAACTTGTCTTCCTTTAGCAACCAGTGCACCATTTTCTGCAATGAAATACATTTGTTGAGCCGTTTTAGGAAAGCGAGAATAAATATTTTCATATTGATTTCCACTTGCGATTACAAACTTAATTCCCTGTTCCTGCATTAAAGCAAATTCGCGCAAAAATAGTTCTTCATCATAGGTTTTTTCATCTGTTAACCATGTACCGTCCATATCAGTGGCAATTAATTTAATCATCTTTAATAGTTACTTTCTTTTACTTCCGTAATCCCTTTGGATAAAAATTCTTTAACACATTATTAGTTATTTTACCAAAACTGAACACGCAATTTTGGCAACTAACTAGCACAAAACCGTGTAAAGTTGATTCTAGGCGAATAGTCTCGCCATGAATATACTTAGCATAATCTTCTTTAGTTAAATTTACTACCTGTTTTTGTTTTCTTTGTCCTAAAACCAGCGCTAATTGATGACTAGGTTCAAAGCGCTTTTTCTTTAAAATTCCTAGCTCTAACCCGTTACTAATAATTTTAAAATGCATATTGTCAGCCTCGATGGCAGGAAGATAAACATGATTTTGACTTACTAGACAAGATGTTGACCAGTTAGCAAGTTCTAGGGGTAAATTAAATGGTTTTAAAACTTCTGCAACTAATGCACTTTCTGACCTCGTCAATTTTGCTTTGTTTTGATGAGTTTTCCGCTTTTTGACTTTAGTGCTGGTGCTTTTTTCTCGTTCAGCTAATTGTAATTTGGCTACATACTGCCCTTCACCTAAATTATCGTTTGGCCAAAAACGTAATGTCCCCTTTATTGCAGGATCGTTATTGGCCCAATCTGGATGTCCTGGTTCAACAGCAGATGTATTTACTTTGATTGGGAGAATTTTAAAGCCAAATTGCTCGACTAACCAGGATACGATTTCTTCATCCTCTTCTGGCGAAAAAGTACAAGTTGAGTAAACCAATTCGCCACCAGGCTTAAGCATTTTTACTGCTTCGGTCAGAATATCCTGTTGTCTTTTTTGGCAAGTCATAACATAATCTTGTGACCAATAAGAAATTGCTTCAGGATTTTTTCGAAACATCCCTTCCCCACTACACGGGGCATCGACAATAATTTTATCGAAAAATTGCGTAAACGGTTGAACTAACTTTTCTGGGCTTGCAGAAGTTATTAGTGCATTAATTACCCCCCAGCGCTCTAAGTTTTCTCTTAAGGCTTTAACTCGTGTATTAGAAATTTCATTTGCAACAAGTAGTCCCTTACCTTTCAGCTGTTCAGCGATAAAAGTGCTTTTTCCTCCAGGAGCAGCACATAAATCGAGTACTTTGTTTCCAGGATGAATATCAGCAATCATGGCAGGAAACATTGCTGCAGGGTCTTGAGAATAGACTAAGCCACTGATAGCTTCCGGGTCTTGACCATTAATCTGGCCATAGTATGCATTTTTAAGTCCTGGAATCGGTTGATTGAGAGAATAAGATACTTCTCGCTGTCCTTTTAAAGTGTTGATTCTAAATGCCTTTTTGGCGGGTTGATTCATCGCATCAAATAGTTCTTGTGCTTGTCCTTGACCAAGTAATTTTTGATATTTAGAAATAAAGTCAGCTGGTAAATTAAGCATGTGTGTTTTCCTTTCGCCAACATAAAAAGATGAAGAAGCTATAAACAAGCGCAACTACGCCCCAGCTGCCCAAAAGAAGTATTAAAAGGTGCTCTCGATTTGAATAAAAAGCACGCCAGCAAAGGAAGAAATATGCTCCAAGTGATAATAATAGCTCTACTAATATTATTCTAAAGCCATGATTAGCTAGCCAATTGCGTAATAAACTACCTTTTAAGTGGGTCGCCTTAACGGTTTGCCAATCCAAGTAAGCCAAGATGAGGTTAGCAATAGTGGCCACAAGGACTAGCAAAATGATGAATAGTAATTCTTTAATTACGGAAAGTTGGCGCTTTTGATGCTTTCTTACAAATACTGGTGTTTTAACTTTAACATCATAATGACGGGCAATTTTTCTAATTACCTTATTAGAGCTATCAATAATAATGGTATAGTCTTTAAGCTTGAATTTACCTGTAGGTTGCTTTGTACCGGTTGTTAAATAATAACCATTTTGTTTCATTCGGCGATAGTGTTTTAGAGTACCAATCACGGAATAATAAGTATTATTTAAATTAATGTACTCATTATTCTGCGTTTTTAATGTAGGAACCTTAGCATTTAAACCCAAAACGCCAAATGAAACGCGTCCCTTAAAGTCATCAGAGGTGAAGTATCGCCCAGATTCCGTTGGTAATGTTAAAACATCATGATTAGACCAAACTAATGTCTGATTGTCCTTTCTTTTACTCGTTAAGTGAAGCTGGATTTTATTTTGGGGAAAGGTTTTTTCTAAATATTTTAAAAAATCGCTAACACTTTGGCTATTCTTGATTTCAAAGCTGCGCGTATTGTTGCTCAAGCCATAAGCCTCAAGTAGTTGGTTAGCTTCTTGGGACTGGACATTTGAAAGCATTGTGCCTGAACCAAGTAATGTTAAAAAAATAATTAATAGTAAGAGGATTTTTTTAGATCTCATGTTTTATCTCAAATATTTGTTCTTCAATAAAATCAAAACTCGTAAACGAATGATTAACTGTCTGTAATTCTGGCGAATGACTGAAATGGATTTGGTGCCAAAAAGTGGCAGAATTAGTTACACCATTTTTTTCACCAATAAACAGCAAACGACTGGATGAATTGTATTTTTGCCAAGCTTCTATCGCACTTAAATCACTCTCGTCAAAATTAGGTGCCCATGCACAAATAACTAGTTGGACGTCAGGAAACGCTCGAATTGCCTCAGGTGCAGATAAATTCAATACCTTTGTAGCCTGTTGACTTCCAGTTTTTGAGGTTTTTGACCATTCTAAAGAATCTGTTGCAATTGTCTTTAAACCTACTTCAGTTAAAGCCTTTGACCAATACGCATTTCCTGCCATTATTTCTAAGACGGAGCTAATTTTAAACTGCTCCTTAATTAGTTTAGCAGTTTCTAAATTCGGCAATGACCAAACACCGTAATTGATTGATATATACTGCCTCAAGCTATTAAGAAGTTGATTAGCAATTTTTATATTGCCCTTCTGCTGCCTTGGCATACAACTTTCGAGCTTTTCAACTTCATTTGGATAAAATCCAAGTCGTCTAGGAGCAGTCGGTAAAATTTTCTTTTCTTTCATGTAGCGGTCAATTTGATTAACCTCTTTAATTTGGTTATGAATTAGTGGGTTATCAAACTGAGCATCTAATTGATTAATTTTCTTTAAATAATCTGTCATTTCTAATACCTACAATGATTTTACCATTCATGTGACTAGATTTCAGTTATAATAAAAGGTAACTGAATAAAGGAGAATATTTTATGGCAAAAAATGTAACAAAAAAGCAAGATAACGAAGAAGAAAGTCTTGGAAAATTCATCCTAGACGTTGTCATAATGATGGTGGTAATTCTTGGTGCTTTCTATCTTGTCTTCCACTTCGTTCTTTCAAATGATGAAGTTTCTGGCCCATCAATGCAGCCAACTTTTGAAGATAAAGATCGCTTGATTTCGGTACGGAACTTTACGCCTAAACGTAACGATGTGGTAGTTTTATTAGCTCCTAAGGCCGCAAATGACACTCCTGGAGCAATGTATATTAAGCGTGTTATTGGTTTGCCGGGTGATAAAATCGTTTCTAAAAACGACAAAATGTATATTAATGGCAAGAGACTAGCTGAACCATACCTTAATAACAAGTACAAAAAAGCGGACAATGATGCTGGACATACATACACCACTAATTTTACTTATAAAGTGCCTAAAGGCTATTACTGGGTAATGGGTGATCATCGTGATATCTCAAAAGACTCCCATATTTTTGGACCTGTAAAAAGAGAAAATCTAGTCGGTAAAGTTACCTTTAGATATTGGCCTTTTAATAAAATTCAAGGATTTTAGCAGTACTTTTCTTTGAATTTTTTGGTTTTTTGGCTAAAATAATTGTAAAGGAGATTTTATTATGAATCAGCAAATAGAAGAATTATCCGATGCAATTATTACTTACCAGACAGAACACCATACTACAGATACAGATTTAGCATTTGCTAGTCACCTATCGGTAGAGAAAATTCATGCAATGAAGGCTGGTAAAGGTGAATTCACTCCTGAAGAAATCAATCAACTGTATGACTTTCTCGCTACCAAGCGTTAAGTTAAAAATAAGCATAAAGAAAAAAATGGCCTCAAGTCTTGCTTGGGGTCATTTTTCTTTGTTTGAAGAGAAATACACTATTTCTTTTCCCTTGCTTCGAAAAAGTAGTTGAATATCAAAGTATTAGCTATCAATAAAAAGATATCAAAGATTAACATGATAATAAGTGAAATACCAAAGTCTATATACCTATCATTATACTCATAGCCAAAAATACTACTAAACAGAAAGTTTATCGGAAAGTCGATAAGTGACGCTAAGAAGCTATTAGCACTAAAGGCAACCCAACAAGCAACAACTATGACTATGATAAAAATGACTCTGAGAAAAGCTTGACCGCTTGTAGTGGGTAAAAATTCTAAAATTGCACGACTTGAAAAGTTTAAAAAATCAACTACAAAAAAGACAAAAAGAGTAATTAAAATCAATAGTAATATAGAGCCCCAAATTTTGAAAGCTCGTTCATTGAATAATTGAGACATTGCGTTTGAAGGACTGGAGAAACCTGTAATCACGTTCTTTTTGAAACGACTATCCGTTAGTACCGACATCCCGAATAAAAGCAAAAGTCCAATTACGTCTAAGATTCCGAGATAAACAATTGAGACAAATGAACTAAGCGTATTATCAAGGTAAAGATTGGTGCTGCTCATTGGAATTAGCCGCCAGGTTTGACTGCGGTTTACCCTTTGAGCAAATATTGCTATCAAGCAAACAGCAATAAATCCAAAAGCAAGAACAATAAAGAAGAAAGACGTCATCCAGTTGGTTATGAAATTAAAATCATTTACATAACTATTGCGGATAAAGTGATTATTTTCAAATTTATACAGAGAAAAAAAGGTTATTGCCATTGAAGTTAGAATCTGAAAAAGCATCAAGGTGTTAAGCTTCTTAGTTTTTAATTTGAATAGTTCAGTAAAGCAGCAATTAAAAAGTGACATTATTCTTCTTCCTCCTGATAAAGTCCTTCATAGTATTCTTCAATGCTCTGATTTTTAGCTCTAATATCATCCGCTGATAAATGTTCATATACAGTATGATCTCTAATAATCACAACCTCATCTAGCATGGAAGAAATTTCGTTAACAAAGTGATCAGAAACTAAAATAGTAGATTCCTTAGCCTTCCATAAAATAATTGAGTTAATAATCTTTTTTCGAGCCATCGCGTCAATTCCGGAAAAGGGCTCATCTAATAGATATAAATCTACTTTACGCGAAAATGTTAGCGCAATAACTAGTTTTTCACGAATACCTTTTGACATTTCAGAAAGACGCATTTCAGAATCAATTTTCATAAAACCACGTAGCTGTTCGAATTCATTTACATCAAAATCTTGATAAATAACTTCATAGAATTTGCTAATTTGTTCTACTTTTGCATTTTCAGAAAATCCAGATAAATTATCAGTAAAGGATATGTGCTTTTTCCTTTCCACTTCATTATCCTCTCCTGCTACCATTACAGTGCCATGATAATTTTTAGCCATACTATCAATAATACGCATCAAAGTAGTTTTTCCTGCACCATTTTCTCCTAATAATGCAACAATTTTTCCTGGTCCTAATGTTAGATTGACATTATTTAAGATCGTTTTTTGATTTTTCCGATACGTCAAATCTTTGATTTCTAGTAGATTTCCCATTAAGTTCGCTCCTAGTTCTAATACACTTTATTAACAACTAAATCTTTTGCTTTATACGAGTACGTTTGTCAATCTTCATACCCAGAGATAATTCAATTTGGAGATCAAATCAGCTGTTTATACTGTATTATATTTCTATTACACTATTATGATAGACTAAAAAAATCTGCCATGCAATCCTTTTTAACAAAAAACTACTCACTAATATTCTTAATGAGTAGTTTGATAGTTATTTCTTTTCTTTTGGCTCAATATATTGATTGAACAAGAACAAATTAATGGTAATGAAAAGCAAGTCAAAGCAAATGAACACCGAAATTGGTTCCATTAAATCATTTGATGATGTTGATTGAAAGAAGACTGCAAATGGTGCATCAAAAATAGGCGTTAGAGCTCGGATTCCTTTGACTAATGCCCATATGAGAATGAACACCAGGAAAACGCGGATGAACCCCAGCAAAGACTTGTTTTTAATTGACACTGGTAAAAAACTAATAATTGCTTGGCTTGAGAAGTTTAAAAAACTAAGCATTAGATAAAAGAGTAGACAAAATAAAACAAGTAAGATTAGTGACTGGATAACAACAATAAAATCGTTAACACTGAAAACAAAACCACTTTTTTCGAACGATGTCATAAATTCTGAATGAAATGTGCCATCAAATTGAAAGGCTAACAAAAAGCTAATACCTATGCCAATAACTTCTATACATGCAAAATATGCTAATGTTGCAATTGAAGTGAAGATATTATCTAAATAGTACTTTGAATCAGAGATTGGTAATAACCGCAAAGACTGGTTCACATTAATTGACTCATTTTCATTACAAGTTATGCAGTATAAAGCCAATGCTGCAATAAAGGAGAAAAAGAGGACAAACATGAAAAATGATGGAAAAACCCCTAAATCTTGCCTTCCAAAATAAACATGTCCACTCGTAGTAAAACTGAGTACAGTAATTGCTATGGCTGCAATTAATTGGACAAGCAATACGTAGTTGGCCTTCTTAATTTTTCGTGTAAATAAAGTAGCAAAAAGCCGACCGAACATTATTCTTCACCCTCTCCATATATGTTCTCATAAAATTCTTCGATGCTTTGGTTACTCTCACGTATTTCTTCAGTTGACTTGTGACAGTAGATTGTTTTATCTTTTACAACAACAACTTCGTCAAGCATAGAAGCAATTTCGTTAACGAAATGATCAGAGATTAGAATAGTTGCTTCATCTGCTTTCCACAGAATAATTGAACTAATAATTTTTTTTCGAGCCATCGCGTCAATTCCAGAGAAAGGTTCGTCGAGTAAATAGAGTTCTGCTTGACGTGAAAAAGTCAGAGCAATAATTAGCTTTTCCCTCATACCTTTTGACATTTCGGACAAACATAAGTCATCATTTAACCTCATGAACTTTTGTATCTGCTTGAATTTATCTTTGTCAAAATCATCATAAAGATATTCATAAAAATTAATTATTTTTGCAACTTTAGTATTCTCCTTAAATCCTGACAAACTGTCAGAGAAAGAAATGAGTCTTTTACGGTCCTCAACTGGTTGAGCTCCATCAACCGCAACCATGCCGAGAAAATTTTTATTAATTCCTGCAATTATGCGCATCAGTGTTGTTTTACCAGCACCATTTTCGCCTAAAAGAGCAACGATTTTGCCATGCTTTAAGTTTAAGTTGATATCTTTAAGAATCACTTTTAGGTTCTTTCTATATGTTAAATTCTCAATTTCTAAGAGATTGCTCATTAACTATTCCCCTACTTTAAATAAGCTGATAAGATATCATGAATTTGATCATTTGACACACCCAAATCATTCATACTTTGAACAAATTTATTTAGCTCATCATTAATCAATTCCTGTTTTGTCTTTTCAAGCAAGTCTGTATCTTCGGTAACAAAATTACCTTCTCCGCGCTTAGTATACAAAATCCCCTCTACGTTCATTTGTTGCAAAGCTCTTTGTACCGTGTTTACATTAACAGTCAATTGAACTGCAAGTTCACGTACAGAAGGAATTTTCTGTCCTGGCTTTAATTCGCCGGTAACAATTTGACGATATAGATATTGCTTGATTTGCAGATAAATGGGAATATTATCCTTGAATTCCACAAATCCACCATCCTTTTACTGTATCACATTTCTAATACACTGTAATAATACCGCAGTTTATATGTTAGTGCAATCTTTTTTATTTCTTCCTAATAAATACTTCTAAAAAGCAATTTTATGTTCTTATTGATCGTTTATAAGAGTCTTATTATTTTTTCAGTGTTCCACGACTCTGCATTTTTACTTAATTTCAAACAAAAAAGCCGATTAACTCATTAATAGCAACGTTTTAATCGGCATTTTTTGATTATTAGAGTAGATGTGCATAATTAAGCTGGTATTACCCAACACTAATTATCATTGATATAAAAGCACTTATCTCATTTAAGTTAATTTTAGAGAAAGTGCTTTTCTAACCTTTTTTGTTTCACTATTTATTATTTGTTGCGTTCATTTCGACCATTCTGATCATAACGTCAACTGCTTTGTACATTGATTCTAAAACAGTGTATTCGTAACGACCATGCATGTTTTCCTGACCTGAGAATAGGTTTGGACATGGTAAACCACGATAAGTCAGTTGACTACCGTCTGTACCACCTCTAATTGGATCCTCGTCGATTTCAGTCAATCCTTCTTTACGATATGCATCTCTTGCTAAGTTAACAACATCCATGTGTTTTTCAAGTTCATCTGCCATATTGTAATATTGATCTCTCATTGTTAATTTGATTCGCTCAGTACCAAATTCATCATTCATTTTAGTGACAATGTCTTTAACCAAGTTTTTACGACGCTCAAGACCATCACGTTCAAAGTCACGGACAATGTACTCAAGGTATGCATTATCAACGGATCCCTGGAAATCAGTTAAATGGAAGAAGCCTTGTCGTCCATCAGTTTTTTCTGGTACTTCATCTGCTGGAAGTTGATTTTGGAAGTTAATACCTACTTGAATTGCACTGATCATCTGGTTTTTAGCAACTGATGGGTGAACGTTTACTCCTTGAATGTTAAGTGTAAATGTTGCTGCTGAGAAAGTTCCCCAGTCAAGCTTACCTGGAGCAGCCCCATCAAGTGTATACCCAAAGTCTGCACCAAACTCATCAATGTCAAAGTGAGGCGCACCAGTACCAATTTCTTCATCAGGTGTAAAGGCCAAACGAATTTTTCCATGCTTAACTTCTGGATGATTCATCAAATATTCAGCTAGAGTTACTACTTCACTGACACCACACTTGTCATCTCCACCTAGCAATGTATCACCTGATGTAGTAATAAGCTTTTTACCGGCATATTTTTTGAGGTTAGGGAAAACCTCAGGATCCAAGTAAAAATCAGAATCACCTAATTGAATTTTTGATTTACCATCATAGTTTTCATGGACTTGTGGGCGAACATTTTCCGCATTGAAATCTGCCGTATCACAATGTGCTAGAAAACCCATTACTGGAACTTCATAATCAATATTTGAAGGAATTTCAGCAATTACACAGCCGGATTTTTGGTTGTAATGTACATCACTTAAGCCCAAATCCTCTAAATCCTTCATTACAACTTCTTTCTGAAAGTCTTCTTGACGCTTAGTGGATGGAAAACGGTCTGAGTGCTCATCCGAACGCGAGTTAACTTTTACATATTTTAAAAATCTGGGTAATAAATTTGGGTATTCCATAAAAACTCCTTTATTTAAACTAAATCTTGGAATGGGTTAGTTGAAACATGTGACTTAATAACATTAACATCCCAATTATTTTCTTCATTCCATTTAATTAACTTTTCATATATTTTATCCTTAAATAATTTTTCTGTATAGTGCCCAGGATCAATTACTGTTATTCCTGAAGAAATCATATCGTGACCAGTATGATAATAAACGTCTCCGGTTACAAAGGCATCTATCTTTTCAGTAACTGCTTGGTGCCAGTACTTACCCCCATCTCCGCAAATAAGTGAAACAGTTGAAATTTGTTGCTGGTTATCAGCAGTAATCAATCTAACCATTTTGATATTCATTTTCTCTTTTACATAGTATGCAAAATCAATTGCCGAAAGCGTTTTAGGCAGCTTGCCTTTTCGTCCAATAGCAATGCCATCACTATCTAGGCAAAAAGGCTGTACATCAGTCAAACCTAATTCTTCTGCCTGCCAATCGCTAGACCCATCTTGAGCTTTATCAGAATTAGTATGAATTGAATAGACAGTAATGCCGTTAGCAATTATTTTGCCATACATTTCATTTTGCGGATCAGCAAAGTTTAAGTTAGGTGCAGGTCTAAACATTAAAGGATGATGGCTGATAATTAGATCAACATGCTCTTTTATTGCTTCGTCAACAACCTGTGGTCGAACATCTAACGTGGTCATAACCTTGGTTACTGATTGCTCTAAAGAACCAATTTGAATGCCAACGGGATCCCCAGCACTTGCAATTTTTTCGGAAAAGAAATCGTTTAAAACTTTCACAAGGTCTTTAACTTTAGTCATTTAATTCTCCTTTGATCATTTCAATCTGTTCTTGAACCTGTTTGATATGAGACATATCTTTATTTTTTGCCTTATTTAAATTGACTAACAAATTTTGTTGGTACTTTAGCTGTCCCATCCATTTACTAGTAAAAGTCTGATTTTTAGTCTTAATTAGGATTGGACCAAAATATAGCTCTTTTTCTGTTAATGGGATATCTGATTCAGTTTTTCTAGCTTTAATCAGCTCATAAGTATGACCGGCTTCAGCGACAATTTGTTCATCGACAATTTGGTAGCTGTGTTGCATTAACCATTTGCGAACGCCATATTCTCCAACATTTGGTTCGAGAATTAAGGTGTCGAAACTCATTTTTTTGTCAACTAAGGCATCATTTAAAATTTGACTCATCAAGTTACCACCCATGCCAGCAATCACTATAGTATCAATGTTGTCTTTGGCTGAGATGGTTTCAAGTCCAGCTCCTAAGCGAGTGTCTATTTTTCCTTCTAAACTAGCCTCTTTAATATCCTGTTTTGCATTATCAAGCGGCCCTTTTCCAATATCACTAGCAATTGCAAAATTGACCTTGCCCGATTTGACTAATTCAATTGGTAAGTATGCGTGATCTGTACCAATATCTGCAATTCGCGCATCTTGATCTACCATCGTTGCGAGTTTGTTTAAACGTAAATTCACTTTTTGACCTACTTTCCATGTATAAAATTTTAGCATACACTTACCGCTCTTTGTTCAAAATAGTTAGAAACCGCTGTATTTTTTACTGATAAAAGATTTATAATAAAAATATCGTAATTTTGTAATGAGAGGACTTTTTTGAATGAATAAATCAGAGACTCATAAACTCAAGCCCTTTATTCGAGATCAGCTAAATAGAAAATTAATTCAGCCGGTAATGCCTACTTCGGTTAACGTCGCTGTACCTCCAGAAATTCTACAGCCAGATTTGTTCAGAAATAATTTGCAGAGCACTGATAACGGAGTAGATTTAAGGGTAATTTGGACCAATGTTCCTTTGAAAAAATCCGACCTGTCCACATCTAATACCGTAAAGGGAAAGATTATCAGTGACAGCAACAGCCAAACAATTAATATCAATGGCAAAAACTTTCCATTTCATCCTTTTGGAAAGTAGCTTTAAAGAACGCAAAGTTAAATATTTTTAAAAAGATGGAGAATTCTAAATTTGGATCGGACGGAACCAGTTACTTTAACAAATATGTGTATGATAAAAAAAGGTGAACAAATTTTAGTCATTGATCGAAATGATCCCTCCTGGCCGGGTTTAACTTTTCCGGGTGGACATGTTGAAGCACATGAGTCTTTCTATGATTCTGTTATTCGTGAGGTTAAAGAAGAAACCAATCTCGCCATTAAAAATCCACGTCTTAGTGGTATTAAGCAATTTTTTGATGAAAACGATCATCGTTATTTAGTTTTTTTCTATATTGCGACAGAGTTTACAGGTACTGTAAAAGCTTCTCATGAAGGAAACTTAGTTTGGATGACGAAAGAAGAATTGTTAAATCATCAATTGGCCTATAATTTTGATCGTGACTTACTTGTATACTTTAACGACGATATTGATGAGCATATTTTGGATGATAGCCGAGATGAATTATTTTAAAGTGTAAACTGCTGCTAAAAGCACTTTTTAGCTATTTTAGATACAAAAAAAGCTTAATTCCATCCATTGTAATGAAACTAAGCTTTTAATTTACTATTTAATCTAAGAAATCACGCAGCTGATTTGAACGACTTGGATGACGCAACTTACGTAGTGCCTTTGCTTCAATTTGCCTGATTCGCTCTCTTGTAACGCCAAAAACTTTACCAACTTCTTCAAGCGTTCTTGTCCGACCATCATCAAGACCAAAACGCAAGCGTAAAACATTTTCTTCACGATCTGTTAAAGTATTAAGTACCTCTTCTAGCTGCTCCTTGAGCATCTCATATGAAGCATGTTGTTCAGGACTAGTTGCATCTTTGTCTTTAATAAAGTCACCTAAATGAGAATCATCTTCTTCACCAATTGGTGTTTCCAAAGAAACAGGTTCTTGAGCAATTTTTAGTATGTCGCGCACTTTAGAAGTTGGCATATCCATTTCAGCACCAATTTCTTCTGGAGTTGGCTCACGACCTAAGTCTTGCAACAATTGTCTTTGAATTCTAATCAGCTTATTGATTGTTTCAACCATATGAACTGGAATTCTAATTGTTCGAGCCTGATCAGCAATTGCACGAGTGATGGCTTGACGAATCCACCAAGTAGCATAAGTCGAAAACTTAAAGCCAAGACTGTAATCAAACTTGTCAACGGCTTTCATTAGACCCATGTTTCCTTCTTGAATTAAGTCAAGGAATGACATACCACGACCAACATAGCGCTTTGCAATTGAGACAACTAAACGTAAGTTAGCTTCAGCTAATTCTTGCTTAGCCTCTTCGTCGCCTTTTTCAATTCTCTTTGCAAGAGCAATTTCCTGATCTGCGTTAAGAAGTGGAACACGTCCAATTTCCTTCAAGTACATTCTTACTGGATCGTTCATCCTGACGCTTGAAGGGGCTGACATATCTTTTAGTTCAGCCTTTTCAACATTTTTTTGCTTCTTCAAAGCTAGTTTGGATGGATCACCATTTTCATCAACTATACTGATGCCGTTATCTTCAAACTCTTGAACTAATTGATCGACTGCTTTTCCCTCTAAATCATAGGGCTTAACCAAACGATTAACAAATTCAGTTTCAGTAATTGATTTATCTTTCTTAACCGCTTTAACAACCTCTTGTACTACTTTATCTAAAGATGGTTGTTCTTTTTCGCTAGTGCTTTTCTTTTCTGTCACTATAAAGCCCCCCTCTGCCCTTGAATTCTCTTTAACTGTAAAATTTGTTGCGTAATAGACATTATTTTGTCCGTATCCATAGTTCTCTTTGCATCTTGAAGTTCATTCATCAACTTATTTAGTTGTTTGTCAACTTGGCGCATGTCTAAAGCATAGATTTGTTCACAAATCTCACGGTCTGAAAAATCCTGAGGCATATCTGCCATTTCGGCATTAACTATTATACCTTGAAGTTGTTCAGGAATAAAATTTAAAAAACTATTTACTGTCGGTTTTTCGTGAGTTTCGCTGAAATTTAACCATAATTCCGCTAATTTTTGATAATCGGAATCAGGAAATAAAAACTTGTGCTGCAAAAGATAATCGCGAGCATGTTCAGAATGGATGAATAAGTACAATAGCCTTGTTTGGACCGAATCATTCTTAACAACAATATCTTGATGATACTCTGGCGCTGGACCGTTATCTTGTTGAAATTCTGCTTCATTTAAAATTTGTCCGCCCGTATGTTGCTTAGCAGCATTAAATTGGCGGCGATATTTTAGCAAATTTACTTTTAATGAATCTTTAGAAACATTTTGCTGCTGTGCAATCCTATCCAGATATAAATCTTGTTCAACTGGATTTGAGAGCTGAGCAATTTCTTGCATAGCTTCGTCGAGATATGCAAGCTTCTGCCGATCATTATCTAAGTTATATTTCTTAGCAAGTCGTTGTAGGAAAAAGTCTGTCGGTGTTAATGCACCTTTGATCTGTTCTTGATATTTCTCAACGCCATATTTTTGAACATATTCATCAGGATCAAGTTTTTCTGGTAGGACAACGACACCCAAGTCAAAACCTCCAGCTTTATTAAACAGTTTAACTGCTCGTTCTTCTGCATGCACTCCTGGATCATCACCATCATAATTAATAATGATGTTCTTAGTGATTCGTTTCAACATGTAAACTTGTTGGTCAGTTAAGCTTGTACCCATTGACGCAATACCTGACTTTACCCCAGCTTTATAAGCTGCAATTACGTCCATGTATCCTTCATACAAAACTAAATGATTTTCAGATCTAGCCGCCTTTTTCGCCTCAGAAAAATGAAATAAGACTTGTGATTTCTCAAAGACTTTTGTCTCGGGGCTATTGATATACTTTGCCTCAGTTTTATCCGTTGATAGTCGCCTACCTGAAAAGCCTACTGCATAGTCGCCCTCATTTGTAAGAGTAAACATTAATCGATCTCTAAAGCGATCGAACATCTCGCCACTCTTAGACTGAACAAATAAACCGCTTGCTAATAAATCTTCATCGCTGTAGTCCTTACCACGTAAATATGTTAGGAGAAGATTATTTTGTTTCGGTGCGTACCCGATACGAAAGTGATTTAGGATATCATCACTTAAATCTCTTTCACGAGCATATTCAAGACCACGTTTACCAGCATTAGTTGAAACTAAGACTCGATGATAAAAATCAGCAGCTTCCTCATTTATTTTAATTAAAATGTTGGAATATTTAGGCTTTTGTTGACCATATTCACCAATTTCAATGTGAGCAAAATCAGCAATCTTTTGCACGCTTTCTGGAAAAGTTAAATTTTCTTTTTCCATTAAAAAGGTAAAAACATTACCGCCTTTGCCACAACCAAAGCACTTAAAAAATTGTTTTCCTTCATTGACTGTAAAGGAAGGCGTTTTTTCTTCGTGAAATGGGCAAAGACCAATGTAGTCTTTCCCCTTTTTCTCTAGTGAAACGTATTGACTGATGACATTAACAATATTGACGTTCTCACGTACCTTGCTAATCGTCTCTTCAGGTATCAATCCAGCCATCTTTTCACCTACTTTGATAAATTATTTAATGACTAGCTTACTTAGATCACCTAAATGTTCAGCAAGCTGTGCCACTGCACCTAATTGATTTAACCGATTGTTCTTAATTGCTTCATCCTTATCCAAAATCATATTGTTTTCGAAATAGAAATTGATAACTGGTTGTAATTTAACAAAACCATCATAAAGTTGCGTTAAATCAGTTAAGTCTTGTAAATTGTTGACACCAGAGTAAAGTTCTTTTTCACTTTCGTTAACAAACAAGTCTGGATTAACGACATTATTTCCTTTATGTTTAGCCTTTTTCAAAATATTGTTGATTCTAATAAGACTTTCAACAACAGGTCTAAACTGCTCGTCGTCATGATGTAATTGCAGAACATTAGCTGCTGCTAAAATTTGAATTGGATCCTGTTGACTTGATGCAAGCACTGCATCGATAATGTCATATTTGTAGTTGTTTTTAGTCAGATACTGGTTAATCCGGTCACGGATGAAGGATGCAATTTCTGCTTCTTTTTCATCAGACTTAGGTAACTTAGCGGGGGTTTTTCCGTTCAATGCAGAAACAAGTTCAGGCAAAACTTTGTTGAAGGCTAATGACCACTTTTGATTAATTAAAATACGTACAATTCCATAAGCGTAACGACGTAAGGCGTAAGGATCATTAGATGAAGTTGGAATCATATCTACAGCAAAGAAAGTGATGATTGTATCAAGTTTGTCGGCAACTGAAAGTAATGAACCTACTACAGTTTCTGGTAACTCACCTTCTGAAGTGGTTGGCATGTAGTGTTCTTTGATTGCAATCGCAACATCATCTTTTTCACCAGCAAGTTTTGCATAGTGCATACCCATTACACCCTGTAACTCAGCAAATTCGCCAACCATTTGAGTTACAAGATCAAATTTATACAATTCACTAGCACGATCAAAGTCCTTGATAGTTTGATCATCAAGATTCCATTGCTTTGCGAGGTAATCACCAATTATACGTACACGTTCCATTTTTTCAGACATAGAGCCAATTTTGTCATGAAAAGAAACATTCTTAAGCTTATCGACAAAATGACTAAGGGGATACTTACGATCTTCATCGTAGAAAAATTGTGCATCGTCTAATCTGGCAACTAAAACTTTTTCGTTGCCAGAAATAACATTCTCTAAATAATCCTTATTTCCATTACGTACGGAAATAAAATGATTAATTAATTGGTTATCCTTATTATAAACTTCAAAGTAACGCTGGTTATCCTTCATTGAGGTAATCAATACCTCTTGAGGCATTTCAAGATACTTTTTATCAAAAGAGCCAGCAAAGACAGTTGGATATTCAACCAAATTAGTTACTTCTTCAAGTAAGTTAGCATCCATCTTGATTTTCCAATTGTTTTGTTTAACCAGCTCATTCATTTGGTCAACTATCATTTCTTTACGCTTCTTAGCGTCAGCAATGACAAATTGATCTCTTAAAGCATCTTCATAATCATCAGCATTGGCTAAAACAACTGAATCACCCAAAAAGCGGTGGCCTTCAGTCTTTCGACCTGCAGTGATATCAAGAATTTGAACAGGAACGACCTCATTGCCAAGCAAAGAAACCAACCAGTGAATTGGTCGAACAAATTCAAAGTCATTTGAATCGCCCCAACGCATTTTAGTTGGGAAAGTCATTGCCTTAATAATGTCACTCATTCCTAAAAGAATGTCAGTAGCTTTTTCACCTTCTTTTTGGACGTGAATATAAGCATATTCTGTGCCTTTTAGGTCTTCAAAGTAAATATCGTCAGTAGTCATATTTTGACCACGAACGAAACCTTGAGCAGCCTTAGTCCAATTTTCATCTTGATCCAAAGCAATCTTCTTGGCAGGTCCCTTTTTTATTTCATCAATATCTTCTTGCTTTTCAGCCAAATCCTCAACCAAAATAGTTAATCGACGTGGTGTAGAAAAAGTTTTGATATCCTTAAACTTTAAGCCATTTTCTTTCAAGAACTTTTGAGTTCTGTCAGCAAGTTGTTTAACGCTTTTTGCAACAACATGTGCTGGCATTTCTTCTGTTCCAATTTCAAATAAATAGTCTTTAGTCATTTTCAAGCCCCGCTTTCTTGTCTTCTGCGCTTTTCAGTAAAGGGAAGCCTCTTTTTTCTCGTTCTTCAACAAAACATACAGCCACTTCATGGGCCATATTTCTAATTCTAGCTAAATATCCTGCACGTTCTGTAACAGAGACTGCTCCCCGAGCATCTAGCAAATTAAAGGTATGTGAGCACTTCAAAATATAATCATAAGCTGGTTGAACTAGATTTAACTTGATTAGTTCTTTCGCTGTTCTTTCGTACACGTCAAAGAACTTCAACAAGTCATCTTGATTAGATTCTTCAAAAGCATATTTAGAGTTTTCGTATTCTGCTTCTTTAAAGATGTCACGGTATAAAACGCCATTTCCCCATTCCAAGTCAAAAACGGAGTTTACATCTTGAATATAGGAAGCAAGTCTTTCAACACCATATGTAATTTCACTCATAGTTGGTTTAACGTCAAGTTCACCAACAGTTTGGAAATAAGTAAATTGACTTACTTCCATTCCGTCAAGCCAGACTTCCCAGCCAACACCAGCACAACCCATTGATGGGTTTTCCCAGTTATCCTCAACAAAACGAATATCATGCTCTAATGGATTAATACCCAAAACCTTAAGACTATCTAAGTAGTATTGCTGAATTTGGTCAGGAGCAGGTTTGATAACTACTTGGAATTGGTGGTGTTGAAATAAACGGTTAGGATTGTCACCATAGCGTCCATCTGCGGGACGTCTAGAAGGCTCAACATAACATGCAGCCCATGGTTCAGGTCCAACAGCCCTTAAGAAAGTATATGGACTCATGGTACCAGCACCTTTTTCAACATCGTAAGATGGCATTACCATACATCCCTTAGAAGACCAAAACTCTTCTAATTTAAAAATCATGTCTTGAATTGTTATTTTTTTCTGTGCCATTTTTCTTCCTCCCTGCATCAGGCCATAAAAAAAGCCTATGCAACACTGCATAGGGACGATTTATCGCGGTTCCACCCTAATTCAGGGATATTTCCCTGCTCTTAATTAGTTTGACTAGAGGTGCCGTTTCCCAGATGTCCTTCCACTATCTAACATTCGCTTTACTGGTACTTTTTTTAATCCTCATCTTCGTCAAAATACAATAGTATTTTACCATAATCATATTTTAATCTAAAGGATTAGGTAAATAAATTAAGCTCATCAAGAAACTTTTTTGTTTTTAAGTTTAAATCAATAGTTTCTTGATATATTCGATCAATTGCTTTTCGTGTAGCTTTTTTTGTATCCTGATTAATTTTTATTGTGCCTAAACGTGAAAATGGAATTAAGCCAATCGTTCTTAGAACTGCAGTTTCTTTTGGCTGCAAATGCAAGCGGGAAGCATCAGTATAGAGGTGATTGCTACAAATGATTCCACCCTTAACAATTGAATAATCAAAGTCACCGGTCTCTTTACCACAAATCACACAATGACGCAATTCAGGTTCAACCCCATAAGCTGCTAAAAGTTGCATTTGGATTGTCTGAGTAATCATTTCAGCATCCTCGCCATCGTTGATTTTTGTAAGAGCTAGACTTGTTAAATCATAGTACTTACCTAAATCCTGATACTCGACAAAAGCATGGTCAACTAAGTCCAAAATAAATGAGGCATAGGCATTTTTTGTTAGGTCATTAAAGATGCCATCAAACTGCTTAACATTTTTATAGGTGCGGAGATTGCTTAGACCTTGTCCAGAAGAAACAATCACATATGTACCGTAAGAAAAGTTTAGCAGACTCGCACCTAATTTAGACTTAGGCTTAAGTGCACCACGAGCAATCATTGTAATAATCCCGCTATTTTTCGTTATTATTTTAGCTAAAAGGTCTGCCTCATGAAATTTTTGACGCTTAAAGATAATTCCTTGTACTTCTTTTAGCTCTTTGCTCATTTTACGAAAGATCCTTGGAATTATAACCGATTTGCTTCAAAAATCTTGGATCAGAGCGCCAGTTTCGCTGAACTTTCACCCATAACTTAAGATTGACTTTTTCACCTAGGAGTTCTTCAATTTGTTTGCGAGACTTGATGCCAATCTGTTTTAACATGGCACCACCCTTACCAATGATGATGCCTTTTTGTCCACTTTTTTCAACATAAATAGTTGCTTCAATTTGTAGCTTGTTATTTTCATGTTGATTCATTCGTTCAACCCAAACAGCAGCTGCATGTGGAACTTCTTCAGCAGTTAATTTTAAAATTTGCTCACGAATCAGTTCAGCAACCATGAAGTACTCAGGACGATCTGTAATTTGTTCGGGATCATAATAATCTGGCCCTTCAGGCAAATATTCGCGCAGTACTTCGATCAAGTCAGCAATTCCGACGCCTTGAGTAGCAGATATTGGTAAAAACTCTTTGAAAACATCAAGTTTGTGATACTCATCAATTATTGGCAAAAGTTCATTAGGATTAACCTGATCAACCTTATTTATAAGTAGAAGAATTGGAACATTTACTTTTTTAAGTTGCTCGATAATATACTCATCACCACGTCCCATTTTTTCTGGTTCCACCATAAATAAGATCAGGTCAACATCTTTTAGGCTTGAAAAACTTGCCTTATCCATGTAGTCGTCAAGTTCTAAATGTGGCTTAAAAATTCCTGGTGTATCAACAAAGACAACCTGCATATCATCAGTAGTATATATACCGGAGATTTTATTTCTGGTTGTTTGCGGCTTATTAGAAGTAATTGCCACCTTTTGACCAACTAAATAGTTCATCAAAGTCGATTTTCCAACGTTTGGTCGCCCAACTAGAGCTACAAAACCTGATTTATTTTTTGTTTCTTGAGACATTATTTACCTCTGCCTTCATCCAATTGATCAGGGTATAATGGCAAACCATAAGTTTCCAAAACTTTGCCCTGAATGCCAAACATTTCTTTTGCTTCCGCTGGATCGATATGGTCATAACCATTAAGATGTAAAAAGCCATGAACAAGTGTATAGCCAAATTCACGATACCAGCCCGTGCCATATTCTTCACTATGACGCTTGATTACACTAGGACACATAAAAAGATCACCGATGTCTTCGCGAAATTCAGGATCATCGCTGAAAATAGCCAAATCCAAATTATCGCCACCATCTTCAATGGCAAATGAAATTACATCTGTTGGGCGATCTTTTCCACGATATTTTTTATTAATTTCTTGGCTACGCTTTTCGTCAACAAAATTAATACTCATTTCTAAATTGGTGTCTTTGCTAATTTCATTTTTTGCAAGTAACAAAAGCTGAGAAATCCAATCTTCCCAATTTTCATCACTATCTTTTAAAAAGCCAACCTCATCGTTATAGGTAATATCGATTGGTGTAATCAATGTTTTTCTTCTTCCTTTTCATAAGCACTGATAATTTTAGCGACAACTGGATGTCTTACGACGTCATTAGCTGAGAAATGAATAAACTTAATCTGACTAATATTCTTTAAGATATGTTGCGCATCAATTAAGCCACTGCGTTGACGACCAGGTAAATCAACCTGTGTCATGTCGCCGTTAACAATCATTTTTGAATTAAAGCCAAGTCTAGTTAGAAACATTTTCATTTGTGCGTCAGTCGTGTTTTGTGCTTCATCCAAAATTACGAAAGCATCATCTAATGTACGGCCACGCATGTAAGCTAAAGGTGCAACTTCAATTACCCCACGCTCCATCAAATGATCTGTTGTATTCGTTCCCAAAATTGAGTAGAGAGAATCATAGATTGGACGCAAATACGGGTCAACTTTTTCTTTCAAATCACCAGGCAAAAAGCCAAGTGACTCCCCTGCTTCAACGGCAGGTCTAGTAAGAACAATCTTAGACACTTCACCCTTTTTGAAAGCTGCTACTGCGCAAACAACTGCCAAAAAAGTCTTTCCAGTACCAGCTGGACCGATACCAAAAACAACGTCATTTTTTTCAATCGCTTCAACATATTGTTTCTGTCCCATATTTTTGATTCTAATCGGTTTACCTTTAGCATCACGAATTAGAATTTGTTTATAAAGATCAGGGAAATACTCAATTGTGCCTTTTTCAGCCATTTTCATTGCACTAACAACATCTGGAGCACTAATATTAATATTAGCACTAACGATGTTGTCAAGAGCTTTCAAAACAGCCAGCGTCTTTTTAATACTATCGTCATTGCCTTCAATCACGATTTGATTTCCGGTATCAACAATTGTTGCATCGTATCCTTCGGCCAGTATGCTTAAGTTTCTATCATTAACCCCTACAAGTTTTTGAATATTTTCAGCATTTTTAGGAATAAAAGTAGTTTGAGCCAAATAATTGCTCCTTTTCTTTAGTTAAGGTGATTGCGAACTGCGTCAGAAGCTACTTTACCATCAGCTTTACCCTTAATTTTTGGCATGAGCACTTTCATTACTTTGCCAAATTCAGATTTACTTGTTGCACCTGCTTCTTTAATTGCTTCAGTAACAAGGTCCTCAAGTTCTTCTTTTGAAAGTTGCTTTGGCATATAGCTTTCAACAACAGCAAGTTCTTTCTTAGTATCTTCAGCTAAATCTTCACGTTTAGCTTTTGTAAAGTCTTCGATTGATTCTTCACGTTGTTTTTTCTCACGGTTGAGAACTGTTAGTTCTTCATCTGGAGTAAGATCATGACCAACCTTAATCTTTTCGTTCATTAAAGCAGACTTAATCATTCTTACGGTATTCAATTTAATCTTATCGCGAGATTTCATTGCTTCTTTCATGTCAGACATTATTTGTTCAGATAAACTCAAAGTAAACTCCCTCTTTCTAAAAAGTATAGCTAAATTATACCAAATTCTATAAGTAATGATTAGCAAATTAGCAATAAAACTAGTATTTGTGGCACAAAAAAACTTCTATCAACTTGATAGAAGTTTTTGGTTATTAATAATGCTTACGCTTCCGAGCTGCTTCAGATTTCAGCTTTCTGCGGACACTAGGTTTTTCATAAAACTCACGTTTACGGTATTCTTGCAAAGTACCACTTCTTGAAACGGAACGTTTGAAACGACGAAGAGCATCATCAATAGACTCGTTTTCGTGAACGACTGTCTTGGCCATATGTGATCCCTCCTTCCATTTCTTGACGTTACCGCCATACATTTATATCAATTATATCAAACCATCCTCCACGGTCAATACAAAAGAGTAATATTTTTTGCGATTTCTTATTTTTTTCTACTAAATCTGTAAAAGATTTTTATTAAAATGTATAATTAAAATAAAAAAGGAGCAAATAATGGCTGAAAATACACCAAAAAAAGAAGTTAACATAGTAATTATTTCCGATTCTGCGGGAGATACAGCGTTTAATAATGCAGTTGCTGCTGCAGCACAATTCCCTGATGCAGAAATCAACTATCGTAGATACCCATTTATTATTAGCAAGGAAAAGCTTGAAGAAACATTTAAAGAAATTGAGCAATATCCAAATCTAATTCTCATCTACAGTTTAGTAAAAGATGAAATGCAGATCCCAGTTATTAGGTTTGTACGTGAACATCATATTGAGAGCATCGATATTCTTTCTCCTGCTGTCGAAGCAATCCAAAAGGTTACCGGACTTCGTCCACAAATGAAAGTTGGTGCGCAACATAAAATGAACCAAAAATACTTTGATCGTATTTCTGCGATGGAATTTGCAGTTATGTACGATGATGGTAAAGATCCGAAAGGATTTTTGGAAGCTGACGTTGTGCTACTAGGCGTTTCAAGAACCTCTAAAACCCCACTTTCCCTGTTCTTAGCAAATAAAAATTTGAAAGTTGCTAATCTTCCTTTAGTTCCTGACACTCATATTCCTAAAGAAATATATCAGGTAGATCCAAAGAAAATCATCGGTCTCACAAATGATTTATCTGTTCTAAACGAAATTAGACGTCAACGAATGATTTCTTATGGCTTAAACCCAGACACTACTTATTCAAATACTGATGCAATTAAGGCTGAGCTTGACTCTGCTCAAAAGCTCTACGACAAATTGGGCTGCTTTGTCATCAATGTTGCCCATCGATCAATAGAAGAAACTGCTGCTTTAATTTTAGACCACTTGGGTATCGAAGACTAATTAATATTGAAGCTATTTTGAATTCTTACGTAAACCGTATTGGTTGCGGACTATTGCCCCTTGAAATACAATTAGTCTAATTATCAATTTAAGTGCTTTTTAAAAAGAAAGTGTGGACATATGACTAACAAACAATCTGATAATCACGGCTTTGATACAGCAATATTTGCTGGTGGTTGCTTTTGGTGTATGGTAAAACCATTCGACTCCTTACCTGGAATCAAAAAAGTTGTTTCTGGCTATACCGGTGGCCACGTTGCTAATCCAACATATGAAGAAGTTTGCTCTGGAACTACTGGACATACTGAAGCGGTACAGATTACTTTTGATCCTGAAACTATGCCATATGATCAATTACTACAATACTATTGGCAAGTAACTGATCCTACTGATGCTTCCGGTCAATTTCAAGATCGTGGTGATAATTATCGTCCGGTAATTTTTTATAATTCTCCTGCGCAAAAAGAGGCAGCTGAAAAATCCAAGGCTGATTTACAAAATAGTGGTAAATTCTCTGAACCGATTGTCACAAGTATTGAACCTGCTTGTCCCTTTTACCCAGCTGAAGAATATCACCAAGACTTCTATAAAAAAGATCCACTTAGATACCAACTAGAAGAATCCGGTGGTCGTGATGCCTTTATAAAAGAACATTGGCAAGATTAATTTTAAAATTTTAGAAATTGAGATCATTTTAAGTAATAATAGTGTTAGTATAAAATGCAACAGTTTTAGATAAAGTTCAGTGAGCTTAAGCTAAAAGCAATTTTGCATTTATCAAGCAATCAGTCTAAAACCTGGTTGCTTTTTTGTTAAAATTAATTGCTGAAACTGATATTATGACCGAATTGATGTTGCTAGATTATGAAATAAACTATAAAGGACTCAAAATTTAATGGACAAACTAGATACTTTCAATAGGCGTTACAGCCTACTTTCCAAAATCTCCGCTTCTTTTTTCTATTCATTAGCAGTTGCAATTGCCTTAAATTTCTTTTGGCAGCCTGGCCATATGTATTCATCGGGAATTACTGGTTTTGCACAGTTGATTAATACGCTGAGTTCACGTTTTTTACCCTTCACTTTATCAACGTCTGTAATGTACTTTGCGTTAAACTTACCAATACTTTTAATTGCATGGCTTAAAATAGGTCATAAATTCACCTTGTTTACAATAATCACAGTCATCTTGGGCTCGATTATGATGCGTGTAATTCATCCAATAGATATGCATGTTGACCCATTAGTTTGTGCACTTTTTGGTGGTATGATCAATGGTATGGGAACCGGATTTGCACTAAAGAACGGGATTTCAACTGGTGGACTAGATATTATTGGCATTGTGATTCGGAAAAAAACCGGTGCAAGTTACGGTAAGGTTAGTATTATGATCAATTTAATTATTATTGCTGCGGCGGGCTTTGCTTTTGGCTGGAATCGCGCCTTATATTCTGCTTTGACAATTTTTATCAACGGACGAGTAATAGATGCAATTTATACCCAACATCAAAAATTGCAAGTTACAATTGTCACTGATCAGCCTCAGGCAATTATTGATGGTATTCAGGAAAAGATGCACCGTGGGATCACAATTTTTCATGATGTTGAAGGAGCCTATAGTCATATTGAGAAAAAAGTTTTGATTACAGTCATTGATCGTTACGATATGTACGACGTTTTACAAATCGTTAAGAAAAGTGATCCCTATGCTTTCATGAGTGTTACTGAAGTAGAAAAAGTATATGGAAGCTTTAAGGAACAAGAAATTGTTTAAACTAAAAACTGCACTTCAATAATTGAAATGCAGTTTTTTATTGCCTTTTTATTAAAAAAGCTTCTTGTATTCACCATATCCTTTTTCTTCAAGTTCATTATAAGGAATAAAAGTTAAAGCTGATGAATTAATACAGTACCTCAAGCCACCTTGGTCGATTGGCCCATCATTGAATACGTGTCCTAAATGGGAGTCAGCGTCTGGACTCTTTACTTCTGTACGTTCCATGCCTAGCGACTGATCGCGATTGTAAACTAATTTTTTTATTGGCTTTGTAAAACTTGGCCAACCACAACCAGCGTCATATTTATCTTCACTAGAAAACAGAGGTTCTCCCGAAACAACATCAACGTAAATGCCCTTTTGATAGAAATCATCGTACTTGCCCTTAAAAGGATAATCAGTTGCGGCGTGTTGGGTAACTTCAAATTGGTCTTTTGACAGTTTTTTTAGTCTTTCGTTTTTCTTTTCTTGATCCATTTTCTCACCTTCTAAATCAACTATAACAAAGTTTCTTTTAATAACCAGTCATAAAGCTTAATAAATTAATACTAATTTATACTTTCCCTCGAACGATACTAGGTTATAATTGTATCTGAATAAAAAAATTAAGAAAGGTTCGTTTTTATGCCAACTTTAGCAAAAAGTTTATCCAATACAATTAACAAAAAGATTAATGAAATTCCAAAATCAGAAATTCGTGCCTTCAGCAATAAAATTTCACAGATTCCAGGAATTATTAAACTGACTGTCGGTGAGCCAGATCTTCAAACACCCGAACGCATAAAACGAGCCGCGATTGAAGACATAAAAAATGATGACTCACACTATGCACCTGAGGCTGGTAAAAAAGAGTATTTAAACGCTGTAAGTGACTATCTGAAAGACAGTTTAGATGTTTACTATAATCCAGCTGATGAAATTTGTGCTACAGTCGGAGTTACAGCAGCACTGAATGTTGCATTGATGTCCGTACTTAACCCTGGCGACAAGGTAATTGTTCCAACACCCGTTTGGGGCGTTTATTTTGGAATTATTAAAATGGCTGGTGGTATTCCAATTGAAGTTGAAACCTCAGAAGACAATTTCATTTTGACTGCTAATCATTTAAAGCGAGTAATGAATAATGAAGGAAAAGGTGCTAAGGCAATCGTGCTGACAGATCCTTCAAATCCAACTGGCCGAGTATATGATAAAGAAGAACTTGAGCAGTTGGCCCAGGTTATTACTGATTACAATTTATTTGCACTTAGTGACGAAATATATGCAGAATTAACCTATAACGACAAGAAGCACTATTCACTTGCTCAGATTATTCCTGAACGTACCATTCTACTCTCCGGTTTGTCAAAGAGCTTCGCAATGACTGGCTGGAGAATTGGCTATATTGCTGGTCCAGCCGAAATTATGAAGACAGTTGTTAAAGTAAGTTCCTTCTTAATTACTTCTGTAACAGATAACGTACAGATTGCAGCTGCCAAAGCATTAGAAGATGGTGAGCAAGACTATGAAGAAGCACGCGCAATTTACGAAAAGCGTCTTCACATCATTCAAACGGGTCTTGAAAAAAATGGCTTTACAATGGCAACACCTGAAGGTGCTTTCTACATTTTTGCCAAAATTCCTGAACATTTTGGTTCAGATGATGTCGCGTTTGCAACTGATTTGGCAAATAAAGCAAAAGTTGGTGTTGTTCCGGGAAGCTATTTTGGTGAAGGCGGCGAAGGCTATGTTCGTCTCTCCTATGCCTCTTCTGAAGAACATCTGCGAACAGCAGTTGACAGAATTACCGATTATGTGCAGGATTTTTTAAATAAATAATAAGCATATTGCTTGAGGATCTCTTCTTCTTTAAGTTAAAATAATTAGTGTTATGTTATTTGCTTAGGGGAGATTTTTAATGAAGATTACAATGAAAAATGAACCATTAACAACTAATGGTCAACCACCTGTTGTTGGCGAAACACTACCTGATTTTAAAGTAAAAAAAACTGATGAATCAGTAGTTAAGATGGCTGATTTAATTATCAAACCAACTTTAATTAGTGTTGTGCCAAATATTAACACTAGCGTCTGCAGCATTTCAACTAAGCGCTTCAACGGTGAAGTTGATAAGTATGAAGATGTTGATTTCTATACTGTTTCAACAAACAGCCCTGTGGAGCAAAAGGATTGGTGTGCTACTGAAAGTGTTGCTAAAATGGAACTATTATCAGATGACCAGCTTGATTTTGGTAAGAAGATGGGGCTATACATTGAGTCGACTGGCGTTGATTCTAGAAGTATTTGGATTGTTGATGCTAATCAGAAAGTTATTTATCAAGAACTCGTTCAAGAAATGACTAACGAACCAAATTACAATGCGGCTTTAGCTTTCTTAGATAATTTAAAGTATTTGAAGTAAAAAAGGCAACTTGCTAATGATGTGAACCCTAAAATTAGGACACTTTATATTAGCTGTTAACTGAGGACTAACTCCGATATTCAATCGAAGTTAGTCCTTTTAGTTTTGATTAATTTTAATTCTGGTGACCTTGAGGAGCAACTTATTATGATAATATCAATCAAACCACACAGCGATTCATAGAGAAATCCCTTAAGCGTTGGCTAATTGTGCTGTAAAAATGGATATCATGATGTTAAACTCAAAAATGTAACGCCTCATAACAAATGTGAAGCATTAATCAATTAGGAAAATGATCGTTTTGAGCAAGATAAAGGGCTAGCGAGCGTTTTCTTCGTCATATTTAAAGTAATTAGGGATTTAAGATAAAACTAAAAAGACTAACACAATCTGAATATCAGGTGTTAGTCTTCAATTATAATATTGAGCTTGTCTTTGATTTAGGAATATATCAAATTCTATGCAGTTTATTTTAAAAGTAACTTGGTCAGCTTCTCAAACATTAGTAGTGAAATTTTGAGGTTTCCGATTCAATTTGTTTCAGCGTATAGCCTTTTTAGTTTCAGGAACAAATATGACGCTTGTAAAACAAATTACCCTTAAAATAGCAAATGCAAATTCTTGCGGCATTTTTGAAGTCATTATAGGAAATAACAATCCTACAATCCAAAATTTAACAGACGTATTAAATTTTTCATCTGTTACAATACCCCATATTTGCTTATTCTGTATTTTTTAACAAAGCTAGAGACATTCTGTCCATTTCCGCTATTCATAATGGATAAGTCGTCAATTCACAGTTTTTATTTTGTTACTTTACCATTTTAAATTATCAAAATCTACATTTGATTCAATCATAGTTATTTACTTTCATAGCCATTAGGATGGCTTGATTGCCATTTCCATGTGTCTCTACACATTTCATCTAAATTCTTTGTTTGCTGCCACTTTAATAAATGATTGGCTTTTTTAGAATCAGCTCTTAACTCTGGAACATCCCCTGGTCTTCTTCCGATAATTTCATAGTTTATTTTTTTACCAGTACACTTTTCAAACGCGTGAACAATATCAAATACGCTATATCCTGACCCACTGCCTATATTGAAAGCCTCATAACCATTAGGAGATTCATCTAATTTTCGAAGTGCACACACAAATGCTTCCGCTAAATCCATTACATGCAAATAGTCTCTAATACAAGTGCCATCTTTGGTAGGATAATCATTTCCAAATACTTTCAATTTTTCAATTTTTCCAATAGCAACTTGAGCAATAAAAGGAGCTAAATTTTTTGGAATTCCACTAGGCTCTTCCCCAATTTCTCCACTTGGATGAGCACCTAAAGGATTGAAAAAGCGTAAACTAATTGAATTTAGTTTTTCTTTTGACAAATCTTTCATAATACTTTCAATTATAGCCTTGGTATTAGCATAAGGGCTTTCAGGCTTTATCGCTTCATCTTCTGTAATAGGAATTTTTTTAGGGTCTCCATATACAGTTGCTGATGAAGCAAATACAAAATTATCGATATTAAATTCTTTCATTAAGCTCAATACATTCAATGTACTAATCAAGTTATTATCATAATACATTAACGGATTTTTTACTGACTCACCAACGGCTTTGTATGCAGCAAGATGAATTACTGCATCGAATTTATTTTCAGCAAATACATTTTCTAGTTCTGCTTTATTTAACAAATTAACTCTATAAAACTTTACAGTTTTTTTCGTTAGTTTCTTAATACTATCTAATACTTCAACGCTAGAGTTGCTCAAATTTTCTATAACTGTAACTTCATAACCACATTCCAACAGTCTTAAAACTGTATGGGAGCCTATATATCCTGTTCCACCCGTAACTAAAACTTTATTTATTTTCATAGTTATTTTACCTCTATTTTAAATTCAGATATTTTTGTTATAGCACTTGCAATATAGTATTTATAGTTACCAAAAAGTTTAAAAACTTCCGGTCCACTATCGACATAATCAACTATGATATTCTTAGAAAGACCATCTAATTACAATCTTTGTTGCAGGATGAATAAATATCTTCTTCTGCTGACTCATAACTCAGTATGTCCTGTATTCTCTCTAAATAATTCATATAAAAAATTTTATCATTTTGTTAAATAGTCCGCAATTTATAGTTTATTTTGGTTTAATAATTATATATTGTTGCAAACACAAGATTTCTTGATTTCAATACAAGTAAAATTAGGTGAAAAAGGCATGCTTATTAAGGAATAAAAGTGCAAATTAAATTTGTCCTAAATTTTGGAGATCACTTCATTAGCAAGTTGATTTTTTTGCTTTAAAAAACAGCTTTTTTAAGTATTGACCATTTTTTAAATGTTTGATCTGCTAGACTAAACGAATTTCTTTTAAGTAAGTATTCTTTAGCCTTCAATACTAATGGCGAAGAGTTTTCCAAGTTAAGCTGATCTAGACTTACTCTGACTGCACCCAATGCATCTTGACCTTCAAACTGGTCAACTTCTGCTGCTAAACTACCATCAGTTTTAGTTACTTCATAAAAAACACAAATATGTTGATTGAAATGCCATTTTTCGTAATCCCATGGATATCTGAATGAAGTTACTCCAATTTGGTGAAAATCTAAAACACTCAATCCTGTTTCTTCCTTCACCTCACGAACAAGGGCATGGTTTAATTCTTCCCCATCTTCAAGACTACCACCGGGTAAGTCATAGCGATTAATATAGGGTCCTCCTAATTTCTTTATTACAACTAAGTCCTTTTTATTACCAATAATGCCGTAACACCCAAAAGCACGATGATATTTTTCAGTCATTAATCTAATCCTTCTTTTTTAGTAACAAAAAAGCATGAAGTACATTTTCATGCTTTTCATTAATCTTTATTCTTCCCAAGTTGAATGGGATGCATAGTCTTTAAGTGCTTGTTCTTGCAACTTGGCATCAATTTGGGCAGCAGCTTCACGGTACTGATCTTCTACCTTAACACCTAAGTCAGTTAACTGCTGTTCGGCTACAGGTGCTGGTGCATGCATCATTGGCTCAGAAGCATTTGCATTCTTAGGGAAAGCAAGTACATCACGAATATTATCTTTTTCGGCAAGTAGCATTGCAAAACGATCTAATCCAATTGCTAAACCAGCATGTGGAGGAAATCCCATGTCTAGGGCTTCAAGTAAGTAGCCAAATTGTTCATAGGCACGCTTCTTAGTAAAGCCCAGTGCTTTAAACATTTTTTCTTGGATTGAACGCTTATGGATACGGATTGAACCTCCACCAAGTTCATCACCATTCATTACGATATCGTAACTACGCGCATGTGCCTTATGTGGATCCGTGTCAAGTAGTTCAATACCCTCATCGTCAGGCATCGTAAATGGATGGTGAGCAGCAATCCATCTACCAATTCCTTCATCATATTCAAATAATGGCCAGTCAACAACCCAGACAAAATCAAACTCATGCTTAGGAATAATATCTGTTTCTTTAGCAAACTCACGACGCAAGTGGTCAAGTGAGTCACAACAAACCTTCCACTTATCAGCTACGAAGACAAGAAGCTCTCCACCTTCAAGGCCAAATTCCTTAATTAATGCACTCTGATTTTCATCATTCAAGAAGCGTGCAATTGGACCAGAAAATTCGCCATCTTCAAATTTAACCCAAGCTAGACCTTTAGCATGGAAGCGTTTGATGTAATCTTGTTTCTTTTCAATTTGCTTACGCGAATATGCCTGCGCACCATTTTTAACAGCTATTCCCTTAACAAAGCCGCCATCAGCGATTGCACCTGAAAAGACCTTAAAGTCACTATCTTTAAAAATAGGACTTAAATCATGAATTAACATACCAAAGCGAATGTCAGGTTTATCAGTACCATAATTATTCATTGCGTCAGTCCATGAAATACGGTCAATTGGAGTCTTCAAATCAATTCCCATAACATCTTTCATAATCTTTTTGAGCAAGCCCTCAGTATAATCCTGTACTTGTTGCTCATCAGTAAATGAAGTTTCCATATCAATTTGGGTAAATTCAGGTTGACGATCTCCTCGTAAATCTTCGTCACGGAAACATCTTGCTAGTTGGTAATACTTATCAAAACCTGCACCCATTAACAGTTGCTTGAATAATTGTGGTGATTGAGGTAGAGCGTAAAAACTTCCAGGATAAATTCGTGAAGGAACTAAATAATCACGTGCCCCTTCAGGAGAAGACTTACCTAATACAGGAGTCTCAATATTAATAAATCCGTTTTGATCGAAATACTCGTGGGTAGCTTGTAAGATTTTTGCCCGCAAAATAATTGCTGATTGTAAGTTAGGACGACGCAAATCTAAGTAACGATACTTTAATCTAGTTTGTTCGCTTACTTCAATATTATCCTTAATTTCAAATGGTGGGTTTTGCGACTTGTTTAAAACGATGATCTCACTGGCATCAACTTCAACTTCACCAGTTTTCATTTCGGGATTAACACTGGAGCGCTTAACCACTTTACCCTTAACTTGAATAACGTATTCGTTACCAAGTGAGTCTGCTGCTTCCATTAATTCTTTACCAGAATCATGGTTAACAACAACTTGAACAATTCCTTCCCGATCACGTAAATCAATGAAAACAAGGCTACCCAAGTTCCGAACGCGTTGAACCCAGCCATAAAGATTAACTTCTTGGTTTAAATAGTCAGCGGTAATGTTGCCACAGTAATTTGTTCTTTTTTCCATTATTTATATTAGTCCTTTAATTTTGCTATATTTTCTTGCATGTTCTCAATATCACTAAACTTTAAATCTAGTGTTTTACCATCTTGTAGGCGTTTAATATTCAAAGCTCCGTTTTCAACTTCCTTTTCGCCAAGGGTAATTACATATTTAGCGTGAACTCGATCAGCCTTTTTAAACTGAGCTTTAAGCTTCTTTTGGTCAACATCGTATTGCACTTTAAAGCCTTGCTTGCGTAGTGCACGTGCAATTTCTACTGTCTTAATTTCAGTCCCTTCACCAATATTAGTAATGAAAAAGTCAATTCCTTCATCAGTAAATAGTGCTGGATTTTGCTTTTGAAGTACAAGCATTAGTCTCTCTTCGCCTATACCAAAACCAACAGCTGGTGTAGCAGGGCCATCGAATTCTTCAACTAGGTGGTTATAGCGACCGCCACCCAAAATTGTTGATTTAGATTGCCAAATACTCTTGTCCTCAACCATGAATTCAAAAATCACGCCAGTATAATAATCAAGCCCACGTACTAGATCATTATCAATTACATACTTGATGCCTAACTGATCCAGCATTGCCAGAATTTTGTCAAAGTTTTCCTTTGCCTCATCGTTGAGATAGTCGATGATCTTAGGAGCGTCATCCAAAAATTGTTGATCTTGCTCATCTTTTGAATCTAGAATTCTAAGAGGGTTTTTCTCCAATCTTCTTTTTGAATCATCAGATAATTGATCTCTTAATGGTTCAAAATAGTTAACAAGAGCATCGTGATAATTTTGACGAACTTCTTCATTGCCTAGTGTGTTAAGGTGCAATTCATAATTCTTCACACCTAATTTAGCTAGCAAATCATGAGCTAATACAATTGTTTCAACATCTGCCAATGAATTGTCGGAGCCAAAGCTTTCAATACCAATTTGATGAAACTCACGCTGACGTCCTGCTTGTGGTCGTTCATAGCGGAATGTTGACTCAATATAGTAAACATTAAGCGGTTTAACAACCTCGGGTGCATAAAGCTTATCTTCGACGTAAGCTCTAACTACACCGGCAGTTCCCTCTGGTCTTAAGGCAATATGTCTCCCACCTTTATCATTAAAGTCATACATTTCTTTTTCAACTACATCGGAGGTTTCACCACTCGAACGAGAAAAAACTTCGTAGTTTTCAAAACTAGGTGTACGAATTTCACGGTAATTTGCCTGTTTAAAAAAATCACGCAGGATTTGCTCTACTTTTTCCCAAGAACCAGATTGGTCTGGCAGAATATCAACTGTTCCTTTCGGCTTTTGTACTTTCATTTAATCATCCTTCTAATAAAAAAAGCGCCCTTGAATAAAATCAAGGGCGCTCTGAGTTAGCACGGTACCACCTTTTACCTGCTGCGAATAACGCTCGCGAAACGATTTATTATCTGGTAAAGGGGTCACAGTTAGCTTTTATCCGTTTTTTCAGCTCAATCCACGGTCTCTGTCAATAAAAATGCTAATCTTCAGTCTTTGTCATTGATAATTCTTTTTTAAGAATATATTTTTGCTGTAAAAATGTCAACTAGATTTAGGTTGAACTTCTTATAAATCTAAAACAATAGTGAACGGACCATCGTTTTCAAGGCTTACTTTCATATCTGCACCAAATTCTCCGGTTGCAACTTCTAAACCATTATCTTCAAGTTCTTGGTTAAAAGCTTCCCAAAGTTCTTTGGATTTTGGCGGTCGCATAGCTTCAATAAAGCTCGGACGATTTCCTTTTTTGGTATCCGCAAGTAAAGTAAATTGACTAACACTCAAAACTTTACCGTCAACGTCTTTAATGCCTAAATTTGTTTTGCCATTCTCATCTTCAAAAATACGCATTTTAGAGATTTTAGCAGCTGCTTTTTTGACTGTTTCTAGGTTATCTCCTTCTTTTAGGCCAACGAGTAAAAGAAGACCTTTTTCAATTTTACCAACGGATTCTCCGTCAATTTTAACATCTGCATGATTAACTCTTTGAATTACAACTCGCATTAATTATCTGCCCTTCTAGTTTCATAAACATCTGGAATGTCGCGTAATTTGGCTAAAATACGATCTAACTTAGCTGAGTTATTAACCGCAACTGTAGCATAAATATGGGCAATGTTGTCCTCATTCACTTTACCAGAAAGATTATTAATATTTGGAGTCAATGAGTTTAGCATTGTAATCACATCACTAAGTAATTTGCTGCGATTATAGCCAAAAACTTCAATATTTGCGTTAAATGATTGTGCGCTACTTTCTTCTACGTTTTCCCATTCAACTTCAATTAGGCGCCCTTGACTATCTTTATTATTTGCAATGTTGCGGCAATCACTTCGGTGGATAGTAACTCCACGTCCTTTAGTAACGTAACCAACTATGTCGTCTCCTGGAACCGGATTACAGCATTTGGCTAAATGAAGCATTAGGTCACTGATTCCTTGAATCATCACACCATTTTTATGCTTGATTTTCATTGTCGCGGAACTATTTTTGGCATTTGACTCTGAAACTGCCTTTTGACCGGAATTTAAAATTTCTTCTTCAAGCTCTTTTTGTCGTTTTCGCTCATTTTCATGCCGAATATCAGCAGTCAACCGGTTGACGACACTGATTGCCGAAAGATCACCAAATCCAATAGAAGCGTACATTTCATCGGCCATGTGATAGTTCATGTCTTCCAATAATTTATCGATATGTTCCTTATCCATAAATTCTTTAGGGGCAAAACCTTGCTCACGCAAATTGTCGGCTACCATTTGCTCGCCTTGTTCGATACTATTTTCCCGGTCAAGGTTTCTAAAGTAGCGTCTAATCTTATTACGTGCACGAGATGTTTTTACAAGATCAATCCAGTCACGTGAAGGGCTGGCATTGGACTGAGTCATGATGTCAATGACGTCGCCGTTTTTCAATTTGTAATCAAGTGGAACAAGTTTGCCGTTAACTTTAGCGCCAACAGCATGACTACCAACTTGGGTGTGGATTTCATAGGCAAAATCTAGAGTTACAGAACCTTTTGGTAATTCGTATACCTCACCTTTTGGTGTGAAAACATAAACACGATCAGAAAAAATCTCGCTCTTAACACTTTTCATGAATTCGCTGGCATCTTGAGTTTCATCTTTAAGCTCAAGAATTTCACGCACCATGTCAAGCTTTTCATTAGAATCGGTTTGCTCAACTCCGTTAAAGTTGCCACGTTTATATGCCCAGTGTGCGGCAACACCGTATTCAGCAACTTCATGCATTTGCTCAGTTCTAATCTGAATTTCAAGTGGACGCCCACCAGGCCCAATAATTGTGGTATGGAGTGACTGGTAGCCGTTAACCTTAGGTACGGCAATGTAGTCTTTAAAGCGTCCTGGCATTGGCTTCCATTTAGTGTGAACTGCACCCAGAACAGCATAACAATCTTTGACAGTATCCACGATAACGCGCACAGCTAGTAAGTCATAGATTTCATTGAAATCCTTATGCTTATTAACCATTTTTTTATAAATGGAATAAATGTGTTTTGGACGTCCTTGAATGTCATACTTGATTCCTAAGCTATCTAAACTACTTTTCAAGGTATTTATCGTGTCATTGATATAGTTTTCGCGTTCACTTCGTTTTAAACTCATCAAATTAACGATACGGTAATATTCCTTAGGATTTAAATAGTGAAAACTCAAGTCTTCAAGTTCCCATTTAATTGTTCCAATACCCAAACGATCAGCAAGTGGCGCATAAATGTCCATCGTTTCTGAAGCAATACGCCGTTGCTTATCAGGTCTTAAATGCTCAAGCGTATGCATATTGTGTAAACGATCGGCTAGTTTAACCATAATTACACGAATATCTTTAGCCATTGCGATTAACATCTTTCGGTGATTTTCGGCCAAAAACTCTTGGTGAGACTTGTACTCGTATTTATTTAGCTTGGTCACACCGTCAACAATAAAAGCAACGTCTTTTCCGAATTTTTCTTTTAATTCATCATTAGTTACATCTGTGTCTTCAACAGTGTCATGTAAAAAACCTGCAGCGATTGTATCAGGATCAAGACCTAAATTAGCTAATGTACCAGCTACCTGAGTTGGATGGACAATATACGGTTGTCCAGAAGCACGTTTCTGATTTGCGTGCGCTTTCTTCGCAAATTGATACGCCTCTTCGATAAAAGCAATCTGCTCATCATCGAGATATTTTTTACAGGCATCAATTACCTGTTCATGCGTCATTTCAACGTATTTTGACATCGAATCCACCCCTTCTATTTATAGATTTGTCTGTCCATCAAGCCAAAGACTTCAAAAATTAGATAAATTAGTCCAAATAACAGATTGTATTTTGCATACTTTAATAATACTAGTAAACAAAAACAAATTGGTAAAAAAAGCAGCCAATATGGCTTCAGGGTAAGTGTTTTAATTAATTTTCCTACTTGATAGCTGACCACGCAATTAAAAACACAAAATAATAAACCTACACGCCAAATTGTTTGAATTCCTAATAAACTACATAAGAGAGGCAAAACAAGTACTAAGCATGTCCACCAAATAATCGGCATCGGTTTATGTTGATTCAATTTTTTAATTAGTGCTATTTGTTCTAATTTATCGATCAATTCTTTTTCCTTACTTAACTTAATTAAATATTATAGTACTTTTTATCTAAATTTAACTTTTATTTTTCGATACGCTCGATTACTAATCCAACCCAACGATCCTGTTGCATTGTTAGAACAATGTGGAAGCCGTTTTTAATAAGTGCGTCTTTGATTTTATCTAATTGTAAATAATCTATCCCGGAAAAAATTACTTGCCCATTTTCATTCAAGTGTTCATCTAATTGCGGGATTAAGTCGAGCAAAATTTCCGCTAAAATATTAGCAACAATAATATCAAATTTTCCATGAACGTCTTTTAATAAACTTGCTTTTCTAACCTCAATATTACCTATGTGATTAAGTGCAATATTAGCCTGTGCTGATGTAACTGCCTCATCTGAAATGTCTGTTGCTTCAACTTTGTTTGCGCCAAGAAGTGAAGCAGCAATTGCTAAAATTCCAGATCCAGTTCCAACATCAATCACACTCTTAGGCTCAATAAGCGCACGTTCTAGCCCCATCATTGCTAGCTGAGTAGTTTTATGTCCGCCTGTACCAAAAGCCAAGCCTGGGTCCAAATTGATTAATTTTTGATCAGGAAATTTTGGTTGATAATTTTCCCATTCTGGAACAATTGCCAAGTGACGCGAAAAATTGATTACATGATAGAATTTTTGCCAAACCGTATTCCAGTCTTTGTCTTCAATATAAGAAGAACTGATTTGATTTAAGCCTATGTCTAAACCATAAGACTTTAACTCCGTTAATTTAGCTTGATAACTTTCAATTAAACCATCGCGGTCCGCATCTTCATTAAAATATGAAAAGAACTCTAAATCCTCAGGCAAGTTTTCAATTTCATCAAGTTGTACAATGGTTGAATCTTTCTGCTCACCTGCATTTTCAAAATCAGAGCGTTTACGTGTTTCAGTGCCTAGGCAGTTCAATTCGTCTTGACTAAAGACAGTAAGCGCATCTTCAACTTCATGACTTGTTTCTATTTTTATAACTAATAATTTCATGACTAAACTCCCTTTTTCAACCACCCTCATCAATGCTAATATTTAACTAAGGTGATAATTATGTCTAAGAAGAAAAATAATATTGAAAAAACGTTAGTAGAAAAAATACTTGAACGCAACAATATATCTTATCGTCCAGCAAAATTTGCTACACAAGAAGATTCTGGTGGTGTAGCGCAAATGGATACATCTATTTTAAACGAGAATGAACATTTGGTCTATAAGACAATTGTCTGTTCAGGCAATAAGACCGGTCCTCTAGTTGGTGTTATTCCTGTTACTGAGTATTTAAGCATGAAAAAGCTAGCTAAAAATTCAGGTAACAAAAAATGCGAATTGCTTCCTTTAAAGGATCTTGTGAAAACTACCGGGTATGTTCACGGTGCCAATACGCCAATTGGAATCCATTTTAATCAGCATTTTCCAATTTTTCTTGATTCAAGTATGGAAAAAGAAACAGAAATTGCTGTTTCAAGTGGAAAAATAGGCAGGAGTGTTTTTTTAAATCCAAACGATTTACAGAAAATTACTGACGGAACCTTCTGTGATATACTCGAATAGAAAATAAGAATATTAAAAGTGATTTTTTAAATTGTTATTTTAAGCTAAATCCTGTTTTTAATGTAGAATGAAGCGCTTTTTTCGAATATAATTTAAAAATAAGATCAAAGATGAGGAATCTAAAAATGACATTATTAACAGATGAACAGCTTGCTAATATTGCACATGACTATTTTTTAAGTCAAATGAATATTGCAGATATATCAGAGAAATATAACTTATCGCGTTATTTGATTACAAAGTCACTTGAAGACGCAAGAAACAAGGGCATTGTAAAAATTAGTATTGCGCAAACACCAAAGAGATCGCAAAAACTGGAAAGTGAATTTCGCAAGCAATTCAATCTAAAGGAAGTTTACATCCTAGAAGATCTGGAAACCAAAAACCAAGATAATGAAGTAATTGTTAGCTATGCTGCAAAGCAAATTCAAAATTATACAAAATCTGCGCATGTAGTTGGTTTAACGTGGGGTGCACTTTTACGCGAAGTTATTAACGACTTTTCTGAAGCTAATCGTGAGGATTTAACGTTCGTGCAGCTTCTAGGTCAAGCTGTCAATGCAGGCAAAAGGAAAAACCAATTGGTGCAGGAAGCTGCAGACAAATTTAATGCTAAATGTCTGACTTTTCCTGCGCCACTTTATTCTGTTAATACAAGTACAGTAACAGAATTAAAGAAAGAACCATTTTATGTCCACGCCGAAGAAATGTTTGACCAACTTGACATGGTTTGTGCAAGCCTTGGAACTATGCAATCGCTTGAATCTAACGAGTTTTTTATGGACAATTATGCTAAAAGTGTCTTGCAAAATGTTGATAGTCATCAAGTTGCGGGAATTGTTTTCGGTCGTCCCTATGACATTAATGGTAACTTTTACAAACCAATTGAACCACATATTTGCGGCATTAACTTAGATACTTTAATGCAGGTACCTAATCGCTTTATCATCGTAAAAAACCATTTCAAAGAAGATGCACTTCTTGGAGCACTCAGAGGCGACATGATTACGCATCTGATAACCAATAGTGGAATCGCTGAACAAGTTTTACGTAAAAATAAAAGCTTTAGTTGAAGCCTTTTAGCCAGTCATTATAACAAAAGTGGGGACAGCGATGCTTGTCCCCACTTTTTTGTTTAACTTTTAATCATTTTCCTGCATTAAAAGTTTTTACTTACGTTTCATGATCAGCTGTATTAGTATAGTTCAATACCATCTAAAATTTTCTGCATTCTATCAGCAGAATCGACCATTTTTGCTAATTCTCTTTCAGATAGTTTGGTTTCAATTACGCTACTAATTCCAGTACCATCAATCACTGCAGGAGTTCCCAAATACAAATCATGTTTAATACCATACTCACCATTTATTGGCGCTGATAAAGGTAAAACAATTGCCTTATTTTCCAAAATAGCACCAACAATTTTCGCTAGCATCATTGCTATGCCATAAAAAGTTGCCCCTTTGTTTTTGATAATTTCCCCACCTTTTTGACGAATGTAACTTTCAATATTACATAAATCTGACGAAGTCAGTTCACTAAATTTGGATAATGGTTTACCATCAACAACCGTTTCGTCAAAATTCTCAAATGAGGTGTCACCATGTTCTCCCAGCACAATAGAAGTAATTTCTTTGACAGATAAATTCAGTCTTTTTGCCAACTCAACTTTTAGTCGAGCTGAGTCTAGTGAAGTACCTGTACCAATAACTTTATTCTTAGGAAAGCCGGAAAGCCTTTGCGTTATGGTGGTCAATATATCAACAGGATTCGCAGAAACAACAAATATACCATCAAAACCAGATTCCACAATGGGTTGAACGATGCTCTTTAAAATCTTAACATTCTTATTGACTAAATCTAACCTAGTTTCACCTGGTTTTCGTGGTACACCGGCTGTAATAACTACAACATCTGCATCCTTTGCATCAGTATATTCGCCTGCATGAATATTACATGAACCAACAAATGGAGTAATATCCTCAAGATCCATTGCATCTCCAATTGGTTTTTCTTTAACCACGTCTGTTATCACTAATTCATCAACTTGAGTATTTTGCAAAAGGTCGTTGGCAAAAGTTGAACCGACTGCTCCATCACCAACTAGTAAAACTTTTCTCGACATAACTTGTATTCCTCTCAAATATGTATATTATATAGCTCTTTACAAAATATGATGTATAGAGCTAACTTCGTAAAAAATGCTTAGCACTAGGCTAAGCACTTTTTGGTTTAAATAAACTATTTATTATTTCTTACGTAATCAGTCATCTGCATACCTGCTTGACGGCCAAAAATTACTGTTTCAGCAATTGAATTTCCACCAATTCGGTTATTACCATGAAGCCCACCGGAAACTTCACCAGCTGCATATAGGCCCGAAATCACATTACCGTCAGTATCTAAGACCTCAGTCTTCGGCGTGATATGAATTCCGCCCATGGTGTAGTGAATGGCAGGATTAATGTGAATAGCAAAGAAAGGTCCCTTGGTAATTGAGCGATCCATTCCAGTAGTTCTGCCAAATTGAGCGTCATTCTTTTGATTAATAGCATCATTCCAAGTATCGACAGTTGCCTGAAGATTATCACCATCAACATCAATTGCTTGCGCAACTTCTTGTAATGTGTTTCCATGGCTAACCAGACCAACATGATCATAAAATTCGACTGCAGTAAAGTTTTCTCTGATGCCTTGATCAAATATTAGATATGCTCCTCCTTCATGCAAATCATTTATTGCATTGGAAACAATTTTTCTAGTATTCATTTCGTTAACAAACCTTTTACCAGATTTATTAACCAAAATTGCTCCTTCACCACGTAAGCCTTCACCAATTAAATACACGTGATCAGTGTCGGTCTGTGCAGTTGGATGAACTTGAATAAAGTCCATTTGTTCAAGCTGTGCATCAACTTCTTCAGCTAGTTTTAAGCCATCGCCTGTTGCTCCAGGCTGATTAGTAGTTTTAAAATCAACCAAATCAGGACGATACTTTTTGATAAGCTCTTTAGAAGAACCAAAACCACCACTTGCTAGTAAAATTGCCTTAGCACTTACTGTTTTAGTACCCGCAGGTGTTTCAACTTCAACACCAGTAACTCTTTGCTTATCAGCACGGATCAGTTTCGTCACTTTAGTATTGTTAAACACAGGAATATTTTCTTTTTGAATCTGTTCAAGCGCACCTGATACAAGATAATTACCTACTGGAGCCATTGAAGCGGGACGATGAGCTCTCTTTTTACTCATTCCACCTGTAATTGTCAGATTAGTTAATTCAATTCCATGATCACTTAACCAATCAATTGCTAAAGCAGAGTGATCAACAAAATAGCGAAGTAGTTCTGGATCATTCAAGCGTCCACCACCCTTTAGCGTTTCCTCGTAAAAATCTTCTTTGTTATCAATGATACCTTCATTGATTTGAACAAGACTTTCAGAAGCATTCATTCCGGACGAAGCCCGATTAGTGTTACCGCCAAGCTCTGCGTTTTTCTCAAAAACGGCCACTTTTAATCCTAATTCATTTGCTTGAATTGCAGCAGTAAGTCCTGCTCCACCCGCGCCAATAATTACAGCATCGTAATCATTGGCAATCTCAGAACTATCATTGGGTGTAAAAACAAATTTAGCCATCAAATTCCTCCTGTAAGTTTAATCTTCTGGTTCTGTTCGATCAATATTAGTCATTTGCATGTAATCCATCCATTGATCGTATTGTTCTTCTGTTAACTCGCCACTCTTCAAAGCTGCTTCTTTAAGCGTTGTTCCTTCTTTATCTGCAGCTTGTGCAATCTTAGCTGCAGCATGATAACCAATATGAGGTGACAATGCAGTAACTGTCATCAATGAATTTTCTAGTAATTCATCCATCTTTTCTGAGTTAACTGTTAAACCAGAAATCATCTTATCGGCAAAGCCTTCAATTGTACCTGTCAAAATATCGCATGAATCCAAAAAGGCAGCAATCATGACGGTTTTAAAGACATTCATTTCGAAGTTTCCTTGTGAAGCAGCGAAAGTAATTGTTGTGTCATTACCAAAAACTTTAGCAGCTGCCATAGTCACTGCTTCAGCTTGAGTTGGGTTAACTTTACCAGGCATAATTGAAGAACCTGGTTCGTTAGCAGGAATATTTAATTCATGGTAAGCAGCTCTTGGACCCGAGGCTAAAAAGCGAATATCTTGCGCGATTTTAAACATATCTGCTGCTAGAGTCTTTAATGCTCCATGAACAACATCAATACCAGAATGATGAGCTAAACCCCAGAATTTGTTGGTCTTAACTTTGAACTCATGACCGTAAACTTCGGATAATTTAGCAACAATTTTTTCTGTCATACCTGGAGCAGCATTCAGTCCAGTACCAACAGCCGTACCACCAATTGCTAATTCATATAAAGTAGGTTTTAACTCTTGAATGTATGATAAGTCATGTTTCAGAGCAGAAATATAGCCAGAGACTTCTTGTCCAAAGGTAATTGGAGTTGCATCTTGCAAGTGCGTACGTCCTACTTTTACAGTCTTCCAGTATTTATCTTGCTTAATCTTTAGTTCGTCAATTAAATGCTGAATAGCTGGCTCTAACTTATCAAGTGCTTCAACAGCTACGATATTCATTGCAGTAGGATAAGTATCATTAGAGGATTGACCACGGTTAACATCATCGTTTGGCAAAATATTTAAGTCAGGGTGTAATTTATTAGCTAAATTGGCAACAACTTCATTAACATTCATATTGCTTTGAGTACCAGAACCTGTTTGCAATACGTGAAGTGGAAAATCTTTACGCAAATCTTCATCATTTAATTGTAAAAGATGATCAACTGCATCTTCAATTGCTGCACCTTTTTCTTCTGGTTCATCGCCTACTTCGACATTTGACTCAGCAGCAGCCTTTTTCAGGTTTAAAAATGCACGAATAATTGCCAGCGGCATGAGTTCCCCACTTGGAAAGTTATTTCGACTTCTTTCTGTTTGGGGTCCCCATAATGCGTCCTTAGGAATTTTTACAGGACCAATAGTGTCACTTTCAACACGGTATTCTTCTTCGCTCATTTGCTTCTCCTTTTTAACTTATATTTCTATTCTAACTGAAAAATATTTCTTTCGCGACCTCACTATTTATGATACGCGTTATTTAATTTTTGTTCAATATTTTTCAAATTAAAGTGCTATCATTTTAATTATTTAAAAAGTTAATAAAAGACAAAAGGCACCTTTCTTTAGATGCCTTTTAATAGTTTTATATTCGGATTGTTTCCGCATTGATAGCCACAATCACAGTTGAAAGCGACATTAAGATTGCGCCAACTGCTGGTGGGAGAAGAATTCCAATTGGAGCTAAAACACCAGCAGCAAGTGGTAAGGCTATAATGTTATAGCCGGCTCCCCACCATAAATTTTCAACTGTCTTTTTCTGTGTGTTCTTAGCTAGCTTTAAAAAATTGATGATATCAATTGGATTACTATTAACCAAAACGACATCAGCAGAATCAATTGCAACATCTGTTCCTGTACCAATAGCTACACCGATATCAGCTTTTGCTAAGCTAGGAGCATCGTTAATTCCATCCCCTACCATCATTACCTTATTGCCATTAGCTTGATACTTTCCGATAATTTTTTGTTTATCTTCTGGCAAAAGCCCTGAGTAAACTTCTGTAATTCCCAGCTTTTCTGCAATACTATCCGCAACATTTTCATTATCACCAGTTAACATTACTGGAATAATGTTTTGGGCTTTAAGTTCTTTAATTAGTGAAATTGCTGTTTTCTTAACTTGATCACCAACTGCAACATACCCGAGCAAATTGGAATCCTGCAAAAGATAGCTTACCGTATAATCAGCAGCAGATATTTTAGGAAAATTATTAACTAAAGAACGAGCGGTTTTTTCATTGACTAATTGATAATCCTTGCCGTTAATTGTTCCAGTAACACCTTTACCCGAAGCAGTTTTGCTATTTGATAACGGTAAAAGACTGATTTTCTTTTCATCGGCAAATTGCAAGATACTCTTTGCAATTGGATGCGTTGAATCTTGTTCAAGCGAGGCAATTAATCTTAATACACCTTCCTTATTGATTGTTTGGTTTAGTGTATCAAACTGACGAACCTGAAATTTTCCTTCAGTCAGTGTCCCCGTCTTATCCATTACAACATATTTAATTTTTTGACTAATACCAATTACATTGCGATTTCGAATCAACAGCCCATTTTTTGCACCAATTGACATGCTTTTTGCATTTACAAGAGGAATAGCTAAACCTAATGCATGTGGGCAGGCAATGACTAGGACTGTAACCATCCGCTCCAGTCCGTTACTTATTCCTTTTAAACTAGTCCAGACAATTAGAGCAATGACACCAATAATTAGTGCTGCATAAAACAACCAACCGGACACGCGATCTGCTAAATTCTGCAAATTAGATTTATTCATTTGCGATGACTGAACTAACTTGTTTACGTTTGCCAAAAAACCAGAGTTAGCTGAACTAGATACTTTAACGACAATTGTGCCAGAACCATTAATTGAACCACCGATTACTTTATCATTAACTTTACGTATTACACTTTGTGATTCACCTGTAACCAAGGATTCATTAACATCACTGGAGCCGTCAATGACAATTCCGTCTAACGGTACGCTCTCACCTGGTTTAACTAAAACAATTGCATCCTTTTGCACATCGTTAATTGAAACATCTTTTGTCTGACCATTATCTTGAAGATGGACCTTATCTGGTAATAATTTAGCTAGGTCATTTACTGAACTATTTGCACTCATCATGGAAGACATTTCAATCCAATGACCTAATAACATAATTAAAATTAGGGTTGCCAATTCCCAGAAAAAGTCCATTACCTGATTTTGATTATGTAAGATATTGTTTTCAACAAAAGCATAGATACTATAAACATACGCCGTAACAATGCCAAGGGAGATTAAGGTCATCATTTCAGGTCTTTTTGCTTTTAACTCATAAAAAGCACCTTTTAAAAATGGTTCGCCACCATAAAAGAATAGGATAGTTGCAAAAAGAGCTACTATCCATTCAGAACCGTTAAAAGAAAATTGAAAAGGCAAACTAATTCCCATTGCTGGTGATAGAAACAGTATCGGTAATGCAAGCACTAGAGAAATCCAAAATTTTTGTTTTAGATTTCCCATGTCCATCATCTGATTTCCGTGCATCATCATGTTGCCACCACTCATTTGCATTGATGAGTGGTGCATTTTTGTCCCAGACTGAGCACTTTTATTTTTACCTTGCTTGCTCATATTCATATCGTTCAAAATAATTAGCCCCCACTTCTTTTTACATCAATTTAATTAACTCTTTAAGTTAAATCTACTTTTATCAAGCAGTGATGTCAAAGAAGAGGCTCTAAAAGTTGAACTATATGAATGGTTAAGCATCTTGCAATTTAGCTTTGTGATAAAAGTGAACAGCAAAACCAATTGCCAGCCCAAGAACAGTTGGAATAACCCAATCCATACCAATGTCTGAAAATAGTAAGAAACGATATTGAATCGATTTTAGTGCTAATGCCCAGCCCTGTTGACTAATTGCTGGAGGAAATGACGCAAGCATATCAAAAACAGCTGGAATTAGTGTTAACCCAACTCCCCAATAATAAACAACTGGATCATGATCAAAAAGAGTACCTGAAATTGACAAAATGATTAAAACCATTGCAATTGGATATAAAAACATCAACATTGGTGTGGACCAAGCAATAATCGTATCTAAGCCAAAGTTAGCCGTGATAAAGGAAACAAATGTCATGATAGCAAGCCATGCGTGATAGCTAATCTTTTTGAAACTACGGTGAAAGTCTTGCGCAAATGCTGCAATTAAACCAACAGCAGTAGTCAAACATGTTAGTGTAACTAGGGTTGCAAGAAGTGCATGGCCAACATCCCCTAAATAATAAGTAACGATTTGATTAAACGTTGTTCCACCCTCGGGCGCAATTTTAAAGTGATTTAATGTAGTTGCACCTAACCAAATTAAGCCAATATAGATAACCCCGATCGCACTTGTAGCAATCACACCCGCTCTCGCGGTTACTTTAGCATTACTCTTAGCAGATGTCTTACCTAATTGATTAACGGCAGACACAATCGTATAACCGAAAGCAAGACCAGCTAAAGCATCCATTGTGTTGTATCCTTGCAAGAAGCCGTTAAAAAATGGCATTGTTTGATAAGCAGTCGTAGCACTTTGATTTTTAGCAGCACCCATTGGCGAATGAGCTGCAAGTAAAAATACCGAGAATAATAAAATCAGAAACAGTGGGTTTAAGACTTTTCCAATACTGCTTAAAATGGTTGATTGCTTATATGCAATGATAAAAGCTAAAATAAAGAAAATAGCCGAAAAAATTAATAAACTAGTTTTCGCATATTTTTGTGGCAGCACTGGTGCTAACCCGACCGAAAAAGAAATGCTCGCAGTACGTGGTGTTGCAAATAATGGTCCTAGCGTCAAATGGATTAAAACCATAAAAATCAATGCAAATTTAGGTCCTAAGGGCTTTCCAATATCATAAACACCTTTAGCATGACTAGCACTAATCGCTAAGACAGCCAGTAAGGGCAACAAAACCGCTGTCACTAAAAAGCCAAAAGTTGCCATCCCCCAATTTGCTCCAGATAATTGGCCTAAATGGATTGGAAAAATCAAATTTCCAGCTCCAAAAAACAAACCAAACAATAATGAGGCAACTACTAAGTATTCCTTCCAACTTAATGGCTTTTTATTAATATCGTCTTTAAATTCTTCCATTTTACTCTCCTACCTTTTCATATTTCTGTGTGTTTCCAATTGATGCTCATTTTAAAAAATACTTTTCATTTCTCTCACTTTCTAGCATGTACTTTAACTTTGAACTTTTTGAAAACCAATAAAAAAAGCACCCTGATTTTCATCAAGGGTGCTTTAGCACGGTACCACCTATTTTACCAACGAACAAAATGTCGTTAGGTCACTTCACGTACGGCATAACTGCGATACGCTAACACGATAATGGGTGTCACCAATATTAGCTACTAAAAATTCACCATATAGCTCAAAGTTACTTTCAGACTACTCTCACGGTTCATTTTCAGCAAACAGAACTCTCTAATACGCTTTAAATAATCTTACTCTTCTTTTCATTGCTTTTTATATTAATTGTATTTTAATTATTGTCTTATTTTTTGTCAATAATTTTTTTGCGTTAGCTCACGATTTTCGTCCCGTGCATTTGATTAACATCGAGCTCTCTAGCTACTTTAGCTATGTTTTGAGCAGTTATTCCACCACCAGGAAGAATTTCAATTTTATTTTTAGCCCAATTAATAATTTCTTTTAAGTGAGGATAATTATCGGAAATAGTTTGCTCTAAACTGCCCCCGTGCGTCAAAATGCGTTTAACTTTTTTAGAACTTAACCAATCAATAGCATTTTGTTGCTGATTCTCAGCTATCTCGTCAAAAGCCATGTGCATAACAACTTCCAAATCAAGGACATGAGCTAGTTGAATCAATTTACTCATATTTTCTTGATCCAAATCACCATTCATATCAATACACCCAAAAGTAACACTGTCTGCTCCTGCCAGTGAAGCCATTTCAATATCCGAAAGCATAATGGCTATTTCATCTTTTGTATAAACGAAATTACCTGCTCTAGGTCTAATCATTACCACCACTGGGACATCCAAGTTATGCGCATATTCCACGACTTTTTTAGTTACTCCAAATGAAGGTGTCGTACCACCAGCAGCCAAATCATTATTAAGTTCAATTCGGTTGGCTCCTTCAGCAATCACTTTAGGTACATTAGTAAAATTTTCAACGCAAGCTTCTTTTAACATTCTCTATCTTTTTCCTTATAGCTTAATCAATTGTTGACTCTGTTCTTTTTTGGTAATCTGCCAACCATTTTTCCGTCATTGGGAAAATTTTAGTCCTATCTTTTGCCGCCTGTTGAGCAATCATGATTTTTGCCTCATGCTCATTATCAGAAACACAAAAAGCAAACTCAACATTTGTTGCAACTCCCCATTCTCCTTTAGAGTTTAAGGCAATCAGCGAAATGGCATCACAACTTCCATAACGATCCGTTAAAGTTTTAGCAAAAGAAAACAGTGCCTGATCGCATGCATCTTGAGGTGACTGTCCCTCGGCCATTTTACGAACAATCTCGTAGGACAAGCATCCCTTCATAATATCCTCACCTAGTCCAGTTGCTGCAGCAGCACCAACTTGGCTATCAGCATAAAAACCTGATCCAGATAAAGGTGAGTCTCCAATACGCCCATCTTTTTTCATAAATAAACCAGATGTAGATGTTGCGGCTGCCATCGAGCCTTGCTGATCAAGCGTTACCGCACCAACTGTATCGTGGCCATCGTAGGCACGGAGTTGCTCCTGATGATTAGCACTTAGCCGCCCTTGCCATTCTTTTTTGGCTTTTTCTGTTAGCATATTAGTCATTTCAAAACCATTTTTGGCAGCAAACTTCGTTGCGCCATCACCAACTAAGAAACTATTAGTTTTATTTTCACTTAATTTCCGCGCCACTGAAATGGCATTTTTAACATTTTCTATTGAAGCAACTGATCCTTGCGCAAATGTATCGCCATCCATAAAGCCAGCATCCATTTGCACTATGCCCTCTTCATTCGGCAAACCGCCAAAACCAACAGATTTGTAGTGTTCATTGTTTTCTACAACATTAATTAATTTTTCAACTGCATCACCAGCATTAATTCCTTTATCTAAAAGTACACTAGCTTCACTTAAGCCATCAAATGACATTCTCCAGGTTGATATTGCTGCCCAGGTCATAATTTTGCCTCCCTTTACCATTTCTTAACGTTAATCTTATACTAGGCCTAAAATTGTGACAAGCAAAAGCTAAAGACGAAAATGGTCAAATAAAGCGTCTGGTAAGGAATATTTGCAAGTTTAACTTGAGTTTAATATAATCAGAAAAGATAGAGAATTATAAAAGTTATTGATTATAACTAGGAGATATAATATGAACGAAAAAGATCTTCTATACTTTTGTAAACTAGTAGAGACGGGTAATTACACAGCAACCGCTGCTCTCTTTGATGTAACCCAACCAACTATCTCAATGGCAATCAAACGTCTATCTGAAAAATTTGATGATCCGCTAATTTTACAGAAAAACCGAAAGAGCAAAATTATACTAACGGCTGCGGGTGAGATGCTTTATGAAAAAGCTCAAATATTATTGCAGGACATGTCTGATATCAATTATGATGTTAGACACGCCAGTGACAAAAAACTTCGTCTTGCCTTTTCCGGTGAAGCAGGTAATTCTTACATTGCTGACATTATCCTGAAGTTTTATCAGGCAGGCCTAACTGATTTAATTGATACAAATATTGAACGTTCCTCAAACGCGTTCGCTGAATTAAAAAATGGAAATGTTGATGTTGCTATTTATTCTTGGATGGTTCCAATTAACGATCCTGAGTATTTTGTTCATAACCTAAACAAAACTGAATTAGTACTTATTACTAGTGAAACAGATCAGTGGAAAGATGTTCATCAAATTAGTGCGGCTAATCTTAAAAATAGAAAATTTGTTGCACGTAGTCGTGGTTTCTTAACTAGAGAGTGTCTTGAAGAAGTCGGTAAATTAGGTAATTTTATTCCTAATGTCATATACACTGCACAAACAATGCAAACGGTGATAGACTTAGTTAAAAGAAACGTTGGTATTGCACTTGTGATGGAAAGTAGACTTAAGGAACAAAATGGAGTGCATGTTATCAGACTTAAGTCAGGTCAAAAATTATATGCCTACATGCAAATTGCAATGCGCAAAAGTTTCGTACCAAATAAATATCAAAAAAAAGGAATTGATATCCTTCGTCATTTCGAATCTTAGTTTTTTTAAGAGTAAATAAAAAAGCTCATGACTAGTTAAGTCATGAGCTTTTTTGATTATTAAGCTAGCACATTAAATAATGAAGCAGCAAGTGCCCCACCAACTAATGGTGCTACGATTGGAATCCAACTGTAGGCCCAGTCTGATTTACCCTTGTTAGCAATTGGCAATAGTTGATGAGCCAATCTAGGACCAAAATCACGTGCCGGGTTTAATGCAACTCCTGTAGGTCCTCCAAGTGATAAGCAAACTGATGCAATTAGGAAGCCAGCAAGTAAAGGATTTAACCCGTCAGCCAAATCTCCATTAGTTAATGCAAGCAGTCCATATACTAAAATGAAAGTTGCGATCGTTTCGGTGAAAAAGTTCCAAACATAACTACGAATTGCTGGATCAGTAGCAAAAGAACCTAAAATTGCTCCTTGATCATCTGTTTCTTTCCAATGTGGGTAATATGTTAACCATACTAAAACAGCACCAACAAAAGCACCTAGTACTTGCACTAAGAAATAAGGTAAAACTGACGACCATGGCAATTTATGAGCAATTGCCATCGAAAAGGTAACTGCAGGATTATAGTGTCCTAGACATAACCAGCGAGCACAATAAACGCTGAATGCGGCGGCAAAACCCCAGCCAAAAGCAATGACAATCCAACCTGCTCCTTTTGATTTCGACTTATTTAAATTAGTTCCCGCACAAACACCGTCACCAAGCAAAACGAGCATTGCCGTTCCTAGAAATTCACCTATTAACTGCATAGACAAACTATTATTCATTTTTCTTCTCCCACTTTTATTATTCCTATAAATAAAATTTATAGTAAAAAAGACTTTATTAAATATATAGTATTGCCGTTATTTTGTAAACAAAATTTTGGTCTTTTTTAGCAGTATCCTTTTGGATGAAGGTATATATCTATGTTAGTGTGAATCAAAAAGGGTGCCTAATTAGTAAGGTACCCTTTTAAAAAGAAAGATTATCCTGAAATAACTTTGCCGCTCTTATGGTCTAAAACTGACCATTTAATGTACTGTGAATTAGAAAAAGCAACGTATTTAATATCGTTAATTTTCTTAGTCTTAAAGACAGTTATTGTTTTCCCCTTTGGCACGTAAACACGAGTATTGCGTTTACCTTTACTGTTATATACATATGCGTTCTTTTTTACTTTATATTGAACCGCCTTAAAGAGTACCACATTATTAACCTTAATGTACCTACCCTTTTTGTTATTATAGCCAATCAAAACCTGTCCGTCTGGAGTTGTCAACCCAGATACAAAAATTATAGTGCCCTTCTTTAACTTGGCATTCTTAACACGCTTGCCTTTAGCATCATATACATAAGAATTTCTTGTCAACTTAGCATACTTAGCATTAAGACTCATAGCCTTATTTAAATCGGCAGTATTAATAGGCTTAGAGGGTGTTGGTTCCTTTGATGTACCAGCATTGTCCGTAGGTTTAGTTGTATCAGTTGTTCCAGTTTGACCTGTTGAAGGAGTATTTGTGGTAGTTGATGTTGGGTTTGGATTAGTAGTTTCTGCTGCCAAAACTGGAGCAGTTGCACTTAAACTAACAGCAATTGAAGCTGCACCAACTAAACTAAATAGCGTTTTTTTGTTCATATTACACCTCATTGATAAAATAATCTTATTAGAAATAATTTTACTACATTAATTGAATTAATTCTTGTATTTAGAATAATTAAAATTTTTATACTATGAATGTATCTCTTATTATTTTGCTTTATACTAGGAAGGTAACTTCATTTACAATTTTTATTAAGGAAGATTTTATATGAAACAGCGAAAATCCAGTCCAATTGAAATTTTGGTCACAATTGACCAAAACTATCTTAAGCCCCTTGAGGTAATGATGTATTCCGTCAGACTTAACAATTTAGACCAAGATTTCCGCGTTTGGCTGATTCACGATAACATCGATGACTCTGCCCTAGCTGGACTTGAAAAATTTTGTGAACAAATTAATGTTAAGCTCGAAACTGTAGCAATGAACCAAAATATTATTTTCCCGGATTCATTACTTAACTTACATGATTATCCTAAAGAAATGTATTTCCGTCTTCTTTCGGGACAAGTTTTACCAGATAATCTACACCGGGTTATTTATCTAGATCCTGACATCTTGGTTATCAACTCAATTAAGCCTCTATGGGATCTAGATCTTCAAAATAAAATGTTCGCTGCTTCTGTCCATGAAGGTCTAACAGATATTATGAGCTCGATTAATAATATCCGACTTGGGACAACAACTGGCTATTTTAATTCCGGCATCATGCTAATGGATTTGGATCAGATGCGACAAAAGGTAAACATTGAAGATATTACAAAGGCAATCGAAGAGCATCATGATTCCTTAATCTTGCCTGATCAAGATATTCTAAACTACCTTTATGGTGAGGACATTTTGAAGATACCTGAAACCCGCTGGAACTATGATGCAAGAGCCTATTCTGTGTATCTCACTCGAAGTACAGGCGAATACAACACCGAATGGGTAATGGAAAACACCAGTATTTTACATTTTTGCGGCAAACCCAAACCATGGCAAAAGGAAAAACACTCAAGATTCAAAGCACTGTATTTAAACTACCAACAAATGACTAATCGTGTTCTTAAACAAATAAACTAACGACAATATTTGCGTTTTTCTATTGAAGGACACAGGAACTGTGCTAAAATATAAAAAGTTGCGAAATATCAAGCGACACAAAGCATTTCGTCATTTATGTATGATTTTTTTCAAAATTGTCGAATTGTTTAAAAAATTTATAGAAAAGAGAAGAAAATATGGCTTCAATCAACAAATCTGAACTTACTAAAGAAGTTTCAGCAAAAACTGGTCTTAAGCAAAAAGACGCAGAAAAAGTGATCGATTCTTTAATCGAATCAATCAAGGATAACCTAGCTAAAGGTGAAAAAGTTCAAATCATCGGCTTTGGTTCATTTGAAGTTCGTGATCGTGCCGAAAGAAAAGGTCGTAACCCACAAACTGGTAAGACTTTGACTATTCCTGCTACTAAAGTTCCTGCATTCAAGCCAGGTAAAGCTTTAAAGGATGCTGTAAAATAATTACTTATTTCTTAAATAAAAAACAACAGGCAAAATTGCCTGTTGTTTTTTTGCTGTTTATTTTTATTTATAGTTAGTTTATCTATTTTGGTGGTTTAAATGTTTAGCTAAGAAATCACCAATAATTTGAACAATAAAAATCAAGATTACAACTAGCAAAGTGGCAACGAATGTAACATCATTATTAAACCTCTGATAACCGTAAGAAATAGCTGTGTTTCCTAGTCCACCTGAACCGATTGCACCTGCCATTGCCGTTAGCCCAATTAAACTAATTATAGTTACAGTTGAAACTCTGGCTAACTCAGAGCGCGCTTCGTTCAGATAAACATTGAAAATAATATCCCAAGTTGTTGCACCTAAACTTTGTGCAGCTTCAATCTTACCCTGATCTACACTTTCTAGAGCAACTTGAACCTGTCTGGCATAAAAAGGAAAAACTCCTAAAGATAATGGCACAAGTGCAGCATTCATTCCGATTTGGGTTCCAGCAATTATTTGGGTCACTGGAGCAATAAAAGCTAGCAAGATAATAAACGGGATTGCACGAAAGATGGAAACAATTTTATCACAAAGATTGAACCAAAATTTATTGGGCTTAACACCATTTTCTTTAGTCAAAACTAGGACTACCCCAAAGACAATACCTAGAATCCCCCCAAAAATTGCTGACCAAAACGTCATGAACAAAGTTTGATATATGCTGGATGCCCAGCCAGTATCTCCAGTCCAACCTAAATTAATTACATTTGGAAAAACTTTATTAAACCAACTACTCATATAAGTCACCTTTCTCATTTAACCGCGTAACTGCAACCTGTTCTTTCTCTAAAAATTGAACAGTTTGTTGCTGCTTCTCACTGTCTCCTTTAACTAAGACCAGCAATGTTCCAATTGGCTCATCGTCTAACAATTCGACGTTACCATAAAGCATACTTGCTTCAACGTCAATTTCTCGGTAAAGATCAATGATAATAGTTTTGGTAACATTGGCGACACTATAAATAAGTTGGTAAATTGCCTCTTCATCATTTAAATTACTTAAATTGAGTGATTTAAGAGTATTAATTACTTCCAGTGATCCACCAACAAAACTCTTGGTTAGAGCGTTTTTCGGATGAAGAATTACGTCTCTTAGGTTACCTTTTTCAACAATTTTGCCTTGTTGCATTACCGCAACTTTGTCACATATTTTCTTGACAGCACTCATTTCATGAGTGATTAAAACAATTGTTAAATTAAGTTCATCTTTTAATTTCTTTAGTAAATCCAAAATTTGTTGGGTATTTTGTGGATCAAGTGCACTCGTTGCCTCATCAGAAATCAGAATATCTGGTTCATTGGCTAATGCGCGAGCAATTGCCACACGCTGTTGTTGACCACCAGAAAGTTGAGCTGGATAGAATTCAGCTTTTTCTTTTAAGTCAACCAATTCCAGCAATTTCAATGATTTTTCTTCAACCTCATTGTCTTTTAAACCAGAATGCTTCAAGGCAAAAGCGACATTTTCAACAACAGTAATTTCATTTAAAAGGTTAAAATTTTGAAAAATCATTCCAATTTTTCTTCGAGCTAATTGCAAGTCCTTATTAGAAATAACTTGCTTACCATCTTTAATAAAATCAGTGCCATTGACTTTGATATTACCGCCACTTGGTTTTTGTAACAGATTAATTGTTCTAACCAATGTCGATTTACCAGCACCAGAGAAGCCAACAACTCCGTATATATCGCCTTTTTCTATTGTCAAATTGACATCATGAACAGCGCGCACAACCTCTCTTTTCTTATTAGGAAAATCCACATTAACATGCTGTAATTCAATAATACCCATACAAATCTTCTCCATTCGTTAAAGATGACTAAAACTTGATATCCCAAGCAGTTTTTTGCATGTCACCGTAATATTTCTTATCCAAACGCTTTGTTTCTTCGGTTTGGTAAGCCTTAACAACTGCTAAGTAGTCCTTCTTCTTTTCTTCACCTTTACGAGCACAAATGATGTTAACCCATTTTAATGAGTCTTTATTAATCGGCTCAACGAAAATTGTTTGTTTCTTACCTAAGCCTGCAGGACGAGCGAAGTCATTGTTAACGACCGCTGCGTCAACTGAATCAATTACACGACCACATTGGTCTGCTGCTACTTCTTTAACCTTAAGTTTCTTTGGGTTCTTAACGATATCAGCCACTGTTGGTAGTTTCTTGTCTTTAGGTAAAGTAATCAAACCAGCATTCTTTAAAACGAAAAGTGCACGTGATTCGTTACTTGCATCATTTGGAACCGCAATTGTTGCACCCTCTGGCAGTTCACTAAGTTTATGGTACTTCTTAGAATATAATCTAATTGGATTAATTTCTGTTCGACCAATTGCTACAACACCACCATGGTTTGACTTGTTCCAAGCATCTAAAAATGCATAGTGTTGGAAAGCGTTCAAATCAATATCACCGTTTTTGACAGCCTTATTAGGTTGAGTATAATCAGTAAAATTCTTAATTTTAACAGTTACGCCGTATTTCTTTTTTGCTGTAGCTGCAACGTGCTTCCAAATATCCTGTTTGGGTTTTGTTTCACTGACAATTCCGACCGTTACAACATGGTTACTACTCTTTTGATTATTTGGTTTAGGACCAAAGCTAAACCAACCTATCGCGACAACGATAATTGCGACTATTACCCCAATGATAATATTTCTATTTCTCTTCTTCGACATTAAAAAACCTCCAAAATAAACTAAAAAAGCACCCGTCCTATCTATAAGGACGAGTGCTTCGCGTTACCACCTTTAAATTATTTATTACTCACGTAATAAATCTCTCACTAGCTATCAATCAATAGCTTGCAATGCTAACGGATGCAACTCCGCCGGTAGCTAAATATCACTAACGGTCATCATTTCGAGCCCATGTTCACCACTACTAACTGGCTGAGTCTCACCAAAATCCCAGCTCTCTTTATCAGTAATCATAATAGTTACTCTGCTTTTCAAGATGTATTAATTATTTAATTGTTTATTAATTTAGCATCTAGTTTTTGTTCTGTCAACTACAAATTTTAAAAATTACTTAAGATGGTCGATTTTTAAATTATGGAATAAGTCGACATTAACTCTTCCTACAAAAAAGGTAACAATAGCCATACCAATAGCTTGCCACCAAAAGTTATGGTTAATACTCTCTGCTTGTATAATGCTACTAATCAAAACCAACACACAAATTAGCAGAATAATAGCAGCGATAATCATCTTCTTCATTCTAATCCTTCTTCCTTAGATAAGTTAAAAAATCATATGAATATTGACATTTGTTATTAGCTTGATGATGCACTTTTTTACTTAATTTAAAATCATCATAATTAAGATCTGGCATTACAGTATCGGCAGGAAAAATTGCAGCAATTGCAGTTTTTTCAAGACAATCTACGCGGTCTTTTAAAGCTTCAAAGACTGAAACTCCACCAATTACATACAGTTGCTCTGTTTGATGCGCATTAATCCACTTATTTAAGCTGTTAACTGATGAAACAACTACCACTTGCGGATTATGTTCATACTCTTCTTTAAAAACTTGATTTTGTGATAGTACAATATGCCGTCTTTGAGGCAAAATACGTGGCAAACTATTAAAAGTCTTTCGTCCCATTATAATCGGATGGTTAATCGTTAAGGTTTTAAAGTGCTTCAGATCTTCAGGAATATACCACGGTAAATGTCCATCTAGACCAATTTTGTGTTGTTCATCTTCAGCCCAAATAAATGTAATCATTACTTCATCTCCAACTCCATTATAGCGCGCTTTACGCATTTAAGGCTAGTCTTTGCTTACAGCTCTACCAATTTTATTCTTATATTTTTAAATAATCCTTTTCACTAATCATTTCATGCAAAAATACTGTAATTTAATTTGCTATAGTGGTTAAATAAAATCAATAAGGAAAAGGAGAAGATAATGAATAGTAAAGCTGACAATTTTTCCGAAGAGAAATTTAACCAAATGAAAGCAACTGAAGCTGACTTAGTCCGGGAACTGCAACAAGTAGTAAAAGATCCTAGTAAGGAAACTGAACTAAGCGATACGATTTTCCAAAACCACCAAAAATGGCTTAAAATAATTATGCCAAATTATACTCCAGAAATACATTTGGGTATTGTTAACGGCTATGAGACAGACGAGCGCTATCAGTCATATTACGATGATAAAGCAGGAAAAGGCGCAACTAAGATCTTAATTAAAATAGTTAAAGCACATTTAGCAAAATAAAAAACAAGGTTTCAAATGATTGAACCTTGTTTTTTAGTTATATCAAAATTAATGGAACCAATGCGTATGCTTGTCAGTAAATGCAAGAACGTCATTAATCAAGTATAGGATGTATGTAAAAAATAGCGTTAAATTTGCGTCTCCTTGAAATGCAGTTACACCCCACAAAATAATTGACATAACCCCTTGAATCGTCCAGAAATAATATTGCTCGCGAAATCTAAAAGTACATAACACAGAGCCAGTAATCCCAATTGCACCAGCAATTGCATCAATCCACGGACGAGGACTAATAAATATTCTTGTGTCCATCAGATAAAGCATAGCTGTTACAAATAAAAAGAAGATCACGGTAAAACACCATTGTTTAAATTTAAGCCCCTTAATGTGCTTTTCGGCGTTTTTAGACCATGCCGGTAGCAACAATACCGGTAAGTCGAGTAAGAAGATATAGGACGCTTGCAAGACAACATTTGCATAATTTTGTGCGTAAATCGATACGATTATATAGATGATTGAAGAAAGTAAACCTAAAACTCCATTAATCGGTTTGGCATTAGTAATTGCGAGCGTACAAGTAAAACCCATTATTGCAGCAACCATCGTAATTAAACTAATTGGATTAACCGGCGTAGAAATTGTTGTTCCGATAATAACTCCAATTCCTAGCATCAGAAGCATATAAGTCTTAAAGCTCCATCCTCTCATTTGCTCTAAATACCATTTAGGCTTAAAGATGTCGGTATTTGGTTGAAAATTCATTATCCACTATCCCACCATTTTTCTTAATTTGTGCAAAAACACGTTTTCTATCATAGCATTTTTATCATACAAATCAATTAATAGCCCTTGTTGTCAGCTTTTCCTTATCTCTTTTTCATTAGCGCCCCTTTTAGCATTATTGGAGCGATTAGTGTGGTTAAAACTATTACTCCAACTACAGTTGAATAAGCAGCAGGAGCGAGCAAATGATTGGATAAGCCAATTTGTGCTACAACCAGTGCCATTTCCCCACGCGAAATCATCCCTGTTCCAACTTGGTAAGCACTACTACTAGAAAAACCAGCCATTTTAGCTCCTACACTTGCACCCACTAATTTAGAGATAACACTGCCTACAAATAGGGCGATAAATAATAAACCATCCTTAAAAATTCCAGTGATTGACATTTCTAAACCGATGCTGGTAAAAAAGATAGGAATAAATAAACTATAACCGATATCCGTAAAACTTTTTTGCAGTTTTTGTTTATCAGGTAATCTACTGAAAGCTAATCCTACAAAGAAAGCGCCAATGACATTACTCAGGCCCACTTTTTCTGCTCCAAACGCTGCCAGTAAAACAATAATTATCGTAACAAGTTGTTTAGCCGCTGGTAGTAAAAAGCGTTCACTCAGTTTAAGTATGCGTGGAAATAACCAAATACTTGCAACTAGTAATACGACTAAATAAACTAGCTGTAATAGTAAAGTCAGTCCCAGGCCAAGATTCGCGTTCGCGGAGTCCGTGTGGGTTCCCGTAACGCTACTTACAACACTTAAGAGAATAACTGACAGCAAATCGTCAACCACAGCAGCTCCAAGAATCGTCATCCCCTCTTTAGTTTCTAACTTTTTCATTTCTTGCAAAACAGCGACAGAAATTGAAACTGAAGTGGCGGCAAACGTAATACCTAAAAAGAGACTTTCTGTTTGCGAGAATTTAAAAGCAATCCCCGTTAAATAAGCAATTACAATTGGCACGATCATTCCAAAAGTGGCCACAAGGAAGCTAGGTTTCCATAATTTTTTCAAAATCGCTAGATCACTTTCAAGTCCAGCTAAAAACATTAGCAAGACAACTCCAATGTCGGAAAAACTTTTAATTAAACCACTAGGCTGTACCCAGTTAAGCATAGCTGGGCCAATAACAATTCCGGCTAGCAATTCTCCGATTACAGCTGGTAAACTGCAGCGATTAGCAATCTGTCCGCCAATTAAGGCAAATAGCAAAATTAAACATAAAATTCCCATAATCTGCATTATTAATTCCACTCTCTGAAATGAACAAAAAGACTTTCAAAATTGCTCAGGCAACCCAGACCTGAGGACAATTCTTGAAAATCTTAGACTCCAACCAAATTTTTATTTGATTCATTTTAATGACCAATTTACTTTATCAGTATAAATTGGCAACTTTTATTAGTATAACTCACAATTTTTTTAATACAAAGTTTGAAAGGCGGAAAACTTTTAGCCTAGCTATTTTATTAAAACAATCGCAGCAAAGCTAAAGAAGCTATTCCTACAATAACGATTACTAAAGGTGATTTACTAATAACCGCTGATACCAATGTTGGTACTGAAGCAATTAGGTATTCCATGTTAATTTTTGGCAACTGCCCCGGTTGAGCAGTGACTAAATTGCTAAACCACATTGTAGACATTATAACAATTGGTACAAAGGATAAAAATTCAACCACTGTTTTAGGCAAAGTGAATTTTTTTAATAAAATAAATGGAAGTACACGTGATAACCACGTCGCTATTCCACAGCCGACAATAGTTAAAAATAGATAATTAGAAGAAGACATGTTTTATTACCATCCCCAATGTACATCCAATAAGTGTTACAGCAATAATAACTAGACTAGCTGGCAAAATTATGGTTGAAATGTAAGTTAATACCAATGTCAATAAAACCACTATTACTTGTAATGCCTTGTTTAAAGCCTTATCACTGTTTACCTGTAAATATAACAAGCCGATAAACATCGCTACATTTGCAAAATCAAGCCCTAATTTCTTTGGATCCTCGATGAAATTACCTAGCAAGGCACCAATCATTGTGGCAATTACCCAAGTTGAATAAGAAATAATATTTTCGGTATTGAACCAGCTAAAATTCATTTTTCCGTTAGTATAATTAAGTTTATTCATTGCTAGAGCAAAGCTTTCATCAGTTAAAAGTGTGCCAATTAGCATCCCCTTGCTCAAGCTATCTTTCTTAAAATATGGTACAACGGTTGTACTCATTAAAATCATTCTTGAATTAACCATAAAGGTAGCAAAAACGATTGAAGCAATGGGACTACCTGCTACTAGCATACTAACAGTGGTAAATTGTGCTGAACCGGCATAGATTATAACTGACATTAAAATTACTGTAATGATCGAAAATCCCGAGGCACGAGCAATCACTCCGAAAGCAGTCGCAATTCCTAAGTAACCAAAAACTGTTGGAAGAGTATCAACTACTGCAGCTCGCTTAGTTAATGAATCGTCCACCTTACGCCTCCTTAGTTATAAACATTAATTTAAAACAAATCGAAGCAAATTTACATTCATCATTTAATAAGGTCCAATTTAAGTTAGACACTAAAAGCATTGAACTAAAAAACTAGTTGCCATCTATAGCAACTAGTTTTATTTATGACTTTACTTATTAATCTTTACTTGATTTTGTAAAATCAATTCCACGATTTTTGAATACTTCTTTAGCAACATTAATCGCATTCAATACTTTTGGAAATCCTACATAAGGAATAGTTTGAATAAAAGTCTCAATTACTTCTTCTGGTGTTAGACCTACATTCAAGGCACCATTAATATGAACATTTAGTTGAGGTTCAGTATCGCCTTGTGAAAGCAAAGATGTGATTGTAATCATTTCTCTTTGCTTAAGATCTAAGACACCACGATCATATACATCGCCAAAGGCAAATTCAATGATGTAACGACCCACATCTTCAGATAAACCAGCTAATGAATTAATAACTGACTTACCGCCTTCACCGTCAACTTTTTCCAAATTTTCTAAGCCCTTTTTATAGCGTTCATTATTTTCCATAGCTTTCCCCTTTTCGTTTTACAAACTTATTTTTAATAGTTAATAGAATAATTGCTGGAGTGTAGTCCATGTCAACTGCTATTTTAAAAATATTTTGTCATGCTAAAATATGATAAAGTACTATACTGAAATAGAGTTATTGCTGGAGGAAATAAGATGAAATATTCAATTGGTCAGTTTTCTGAACTTAGTGGCTTTTCAATTGATACGCTACGCTATTATGAAAAACAAGAACTACTTTTTCCAAGTCGGGATGAAAATAATCGTCGCTGTTATTATGAAAAAGATGTGGCTTGGATTAAGTTTATTTCGCGCTTAAAAAAGACAGATATGAGTATTAAAGAGATGCAAAAATATGCAAAACTGCGCTATGAAGGTGATCAAACTATTCCTGACCGGCTTGTTTTACTTTTTAATCAGCTAGACAATTTGCATAAGCAAGAAAAAGAAATTGATGATAGCATTTCCTTTATCGAAGGAAAAATCAAAACATATCTTAAAACACTTGGGGATTTAAAAGAATAAGAGCATATCTTACCTGTACCACCACGTTTGTCACACCTTGAGCTTATAAAAGTACTAGCATAGCTCAACGTGATTTATATTTTCTAATTCGACCCATGTATCTGAAATGACAATATGATCTGCTTGATAGCCTTGAACTAAACCAACTAGATTCGGCAAAAAATCATCTTCACTATCGATGACTTTAAGTTGAACTGATACGGGATGATGATTAGCGTATGCACTAAGAAGCAACTCACTAATTGCCTCCTGGGACATTGGTTGCTTTTTTTCATAAACTTGAGCGCGTTTTTTATCAATCTTACTAACGGTTGATGTATAGTCGCTTAGCATAAAGCCTTGCCATTTTTTCATTCCACGGTCTTGATATGTTCTAAAAAAATCGTCTAAAACTTGATCAAATTCTTTTTGATCGTGTCTTTTTTTCACTTTGTCCACCTCCGTAACAAACATACGTTCTTATTATACACTGATAATTGAGCAAGGGTGAAGCAAAATTCGTACCTTATACTAGTAAAATGCTAAGCAAATGTACTTTTGGTATTGGCTAGTATTCAAAATAGTAAGTTGAAAAAACATTTAAATAAGGTATAATGATATTCGTTATGGAGAGTTGGCAGAGTGGTAATGCACCGGACTCGAAATCCGGCGAACCAAGTTTTCCTTGGCGCGCAGGTTCAAATCCTGTACTCTCCTTGTATTTATTTAAAAAGACTGTAACAGTTGATGTTACAGTCTTTTTTTGTTTGCTCGGTAAAAACATAGCATAAAGGTTAAAAGGCAAGAAACAATATTTATTTGTTAGTTACTAAAACACACCCTTAAACTATTAGTCTAAGAGTGTTTTAACCATTGCTCGTGCCAGTCTATTATGCTAAATGACTTCAACTTTTTAATTCATTTCTTCGTTGCTTAATATATTCTAGTGTCTTGTCTAGATCTTCTTCATTAGCATACTTCAAAATGAAGTTTTTAGAGTCAGATTTTCTTCGAAAGTAGTTCATTTTATCTTTGTTTTTATCATTCCACTTTTTGTTCGCACGTATCTGCGCATCACTTAGCGTCATATTAATTCCCCTATTGCAAACACCAATATTCCAAGAAATATAGCAATTATCGCTAATTTATAGTACTTCTTTTCTTTGTTACTCATATTATAAAAATAGATAGCAGAAAGTGGAATATGGATCCACATCTTCATTTATTTTAAAAATACTTTAATAATTTCATGAATTAAGCTGCTAATACGGCCGGTATTGTCATATTTAGCAATTGTTTATTCGGCTATCGTTGAAATCATTTTTTATTTCTTGCTACCCAAGACTCACCACCCTATATAAATATAATACACTGATTAAAAGTTCAAAAAAGCCACTTTAGTTAAAACTGAAGTGGCTTTTAATTATATTAATCTGAATCGTCGCTACTTTCCCATGATAAGAGCTCATATGTAACACGTTCTTTAACCCTATTAAGATGATCTGAACTTACAGTTACTTTTAATTTTGCATGACCAAAAGCTGGGATAACAAATTTTTCTCTCTCTGTTTTTACAATTCCATTATAATTAAAAGATTTATCATTCCCATCTATAACAGTTAAAGTAAACTTCTTTTGGTTAAAATCATAACGTGTTAAGTATCCGCTCAAATTTTTAGTTTCTTCGTTTATAGTATGAGATAATTTATCAATTTTACTTATAAATTTACTAATATTATTAGGGGTAAAATGTGAATTCACAATCTCAGTATTTTCTCCTGGTCGTGGTATTTCTGCCTTAATCTTGCCTCCTTTCACTCCTGTAATACATTCAGAAAATTTATTTAGATGCTCGAGAACAAGCCAGCCATATTTCTCTACTATCTCATTGGGCTCTATTTCATTGCCATTTTGTGTGTCTTGAAATAGCTCTACAAGCTCTTTATATGGTAATGCCTCATCGTCATTTATTAATGAAGATATACCACTTGATAGCAATTTTGTACCAAAAGATCCAGGATAAGTTCCTACAACTTGAAGCTGTATTGTGCTATCTTCCACATAGCTCTTTAACAAAGTTTTGGATTTTTTGGGCTGTTTAATAGCAGTCAATAAATTTTGAATTTCATTTAACAATCTTGTGTATATACCAATAGAAACTTCATGCTTATACTGGATCGGCTGAATAGAAAAATCTATGCCATATCTATTATCTGTATTAATTTGATCAGATACCATTGAATTTTTTAATGTTGAAATGTCTTCATACTCTATAAAAGAATCTTCATCTGGTAAACAACTTGAGCTAATTTCAGATGTTTCTTGAATAAAAAATTCATCTTGATCAGTGTTTTTCTTTTCAATAAAAGTAATTTTTGAAACTGGATTCTTATATAAATCAAGTAAAGAAATATCACTATTTTCCAAATGACGTAACTTATCAAATGTTACTGGTAAAAAAGCCCACACATCAGTATCGCTTTTTTCTTCATAATCTATAAAATTAGCGATATAAAGTTGCCCAGTATCACTAGTAAAAGAATAAAGAATAGGTTCATCATAATAGTCATAAATATGATAAATATTAATTTGTTTAAAAGGAGTATATTTTATTTTTTCCATAATTATGCCTGTAATTTGGTTACTTGAAAATGATGTGTAGCTATATCTGATTTACATGACATCCAGAATGTAAAATGTTCATACTCTTTTTTTGGATTGGTGGTATCAAGTAGAACACCGTCAGTCTTGTTCACCGCTACATAGTATAAACTTTTAAATTTCTTTTTAAGTGCTTTATTTTTTTTTGTCATTTCATTAAATGCTGTTTTAGCTTGTTTCTCTGAGAGAAAGCACGAATACCCTGATGACTGACACATTAGTTCATAATTATTAACAGAGCTCCATTTATTGTATGCATTTTTAATTTTTGAGTCTGATATCCAATCTTTGCTATCAGTTTTATTATTGACTTTTTTAGAAAATCTATAAATTTTTCCTTGAAATTGCTTAGCTTCTTTAGGTGGACATTGATATTCGATAGAATCTGGAAAATCCTCTTGATTATAATATTTCATGTGTTTCATTTTCCCTTAATGTAATTTAATCTGAGTTAATTTAATAGTATTAATTTAATGAAGTCAATTACTTTTTAAATCATTGGAATATATAGTAGACTATTTAAAATATCCCTCTATATATAGTGTGTATACTGTTAAAAGTCTGTAAATCTAATACTTTAATCCAACAAAAGAAGTCTCTAAGAAATTAAATCTGAGTAGCGTAATTATATATTATCTAAAAATGTCCCACTTTACAGCACTTGTCCCCGCCAACAATATAGCCGTATCCGCTTGCTCGTGGCTGCCTTAACCATAGACGCTTGACAACTTGTAATGCGTCATCGTTTTTTTGCACTCCCTTGGGCAATTTAGCAATCGCAGGTGCACAAATATATGGTGAAGTGTGTATTTTAGAGCTTTACCTAAACTAAAGGTTTCGGTTTTTAAAGACTGTTGGACTTGTTGTCGGCACTTTTAGCAGTTTTTTTAACAAATATGTCCTACCGGCACCGTAAGCAATGCGAGTTCGAGCTGCTAGAAAAAACCATGCTCAAACCAAAGAGAAGGGCCAATTTTACTAATTGACTCTTCCGTTAATGTTTGTTCTAAATTTTCATTAATATTACTAAGCAAACGGTGCCACGTAGTCATCACCCATAATTCTCTTATATACCGCTTCGTCAATTGCCTTGCTAAAATAGTCAGCAATCATTACTTTGGTGTATACATTAACCTAAAAATGTAAAGGTATAAGGACTCGAAGGGGATTTGCCTTCATTCATCAAATAAAAACCAGTAAAAGAAATTACTTTTACTGATTTTTTAAACTAAGCCTTTAAATATTCCTACTTTTAATAAAAATAAATACTGTAAACCTACTCCGATTATTGCAGCAAGACAACCAAAGAGATTAACCATCAACTGATTGATCGAAGCATTTGTAAGTAAACAAATTTCAATCCAGGGAGCTGTTACTATCAGGTAGCCACGTGCTCCTGTCATTAATAAAGAACACCACTTAAAGCTTTTACTAATTGGGTTTTTGCTAATTCGGTAACGTAGGAACTTTTGAAATAACCAAGTACCTAAAAGCACTATGACTGTTGTGAAGCCAAACTGCCAGACTTTATAACTAGTTACGTTGATACTATAATATGAATAATAATTCAGGCAAATCACATAGCCACATACAAGATCAAAAAAATAAAAGCGATCAGCATAACTCTTTTTAGCAGCTTCACTGATATAGTTGCCTAAATTTTTGGCCGTTTGTCTTCTTGACTCCTTCTGTTTGTCGATAACTTTATTCCTTACTAAATAGTGGTACTGTAGTGCTATTCCGCCAAATCCGGTAATTAAACCGATGACTAACGAAAAAAACATGCTAGCACTTGATTTCATAGAAATACTCAAAAAAGTTAAAGGAGCATTAACAACTACAAAACTTCGAATTCCTGTTGAAAGCAAGCTAGCATTTACCCAAAAAGTCGTCATTTTACCAGAAGCTATTTTATGCTTTAAAAAGTTCTGAAAACGAACCAAACTAATAGCTGCTACGAGTGTTGCAAGAATAAATAGCCAGCCAACTTCAAAGATATCAGTAGGTAATAGGATCAAGAAAAGATAGGTAAGTCCATATATAACCAAATCTCCCATGTGGTTAGTAGAATTGTCTGCAAGCGCAAAAGCATGTTCATGATGTGCAATATCACGTAAAGCTTCACCAACAGTTTCATGCTTGTTTGTTTTATTATTCAATTTCTATCTCCTTTTGTTCAGTATTTTATTCTATACAGTTATTCTAATTTTTCCTTCATTAATGTCAAGTAAACATTATTATCCTTAAAAATCTCCTATTATATTACGGCAAAAGAAAAATCAAGTAGTTTATTATCTACTTGATTATACTCATTTACTCTTTGGTAGTAAAATTTGTCAAAGAGTTAAAAGCAATTCTATTGTTTTCTTAATCTGTCTAAACTTGCGATCTAATCAAATTGAGCTCTTTCATTATATTTGCAAAATCATTTAGAACTAGCCCTACAGTTTAACCAAACTGAAAATCACAGCTACAGCAATCAGGCTAATGATTATCGTTTTTAAAATTGTCTTTACTCTCAAATCTATTTTCATTTTTATTGTTGTATTCCCTTTTTGCTTTTGAAATCGATAAACTTTATTCATTACTATTAATACTCCAATCCCATTTTTATACTATTATTTGCCTGACTTAAGTTGGTTATATAGCTTCCTAATTTTTCTATGGACTATTGTTAGTTCCTTCTCTAGTCTTTTTACTTCTTCTAAGTAGTCTCTTCTTACTTCAACTACATCTTTATTACCTTGAGTATTTTTCTTATCTCCTGCACTGAGCATTTTTGTAAATGTCAGAAATGTCTTGCTAGCTTCTTTACTAAAATTACTATTGTAAGGCTTCAATTCTCCGGATATTTCCTCAGTTGTTGCCATGATTGCAGAATTGTAGTTATCAAGATAATCTTTTAACTCATCAAAGAATTTTTCGGACTGCTCAAAAAAGACTGCAAGAACTTTTTTTATCTAACGGCTTATCTGATTTTTGCATTAATTGATTTAATAGAACTATATAGCGTGTGAATCTTAATGACAATTTTTTAGAGGAATTAAACAAACCGCGCAAAGCTAGCATGTCCGTTTGCCATTCACTTGATTTTAATTGATATTGCGTATTCACGTAAGAAAAGATAATTGTGATAATACTTCCAATATAAGACCCTAAGAATCCCAGCCAGTCACCTATACTAGTTTTATCACCAACAAATAAAAAGATAACTAGTGGTATAGCAATTGAAAAAAGATTGCAATGATTACCACTTGGTTTTTCTTAATAAACTTCTTCATTCTATCCCCCACTATCCAATTTTTTCTTATGAAATTATATTACTAAATAGAATACACAACAAAAGTTTTTGAAACTATCCAATTTAGTTACAAGGTATTTATTTCTTAAGTTTTGTTCAAGGCTATGTACCTAGTTGGAACTAACACTATTAAGCTGATAAAATACATTCGGTATTTATCTGAAAGTAGGGTTGTAATTTGGATATTTATATTTGGCTTGCTAGCTTATCCGCTTTAATTCTGCTGTTACTTATTTTCAATGTTAGAAATTCACGGCGCTTTAACCTGTTAGATCACTGGCTACATCACAAATTTGTCAGACAGCGTGACGGAATTAGTTGGCAAATCGTTGCTTTCATTAATGATCCTAAATTATTAGTGGTTTGGGATGTATTTCTTGCTAGCTTTTTAATGAGTAAAAATGAAACTTTATTAGCATTCTGGGCTTTATTTACTCTTGGCTTTACCGACTTTGTCGGCATTGTTTTAAAAAAATGGATGCACCGAAAAAGACCAATCATGCATTCTAGTTTAGAAAATGGTTATAGTTTCCCTAGCGGACACGTTTTGGGAACGACAATCATGGCTTTAATCGTTTGGCGACTTTTTGCAGATACATTAGGTAGCAAATTATTATTGATTCTTATTTTAATTTGGATGATGGTTGTAATTTCTCGTATTAGTTTAAAAGCCCACTTTCCTTCTGATATTCTAGGTGCAACCTCTCTAGCTGTTTTTTGTTTTAGTATTTGTCAACAATTTCTATTATTAGTAATTTAGGCTTGTAAAAAATGCCGCAGTCATTACAACAATACTGCGGTATTTTTATTATTCTTTTTTAAAATTAAAGCTATCTAAGTAGCTTACCAACTATAAAGATACTTAAGAACAATTTTTTGAAATATCATAAGAAATAAATAATCTTCCTAACAAAAAGCCCTAGTTTATCATAACTAGGGCTTTTACTATGCTGTTATTTTATGTGCAATTACAAAATTGGTAAGCAGCTATTAGGACTTTATAGATCATCAAAGCCAACCATCAGACTTCCTTCTTCAGCATAGAATGCACACAAACCACGCATTGGACGAATGACTATTTCTGCTTTGGGATATAGAGCAAGAATTTTTTCTTTAAGACTATTGGCATCTTTTTCGTTATTGCACTGGTCAATAATGACAGGGCCACCTTTGTATTTCCGTTCATCCATTAACTTCAAAAGCTCTTTAAAAGCTCGTTTCATTCCTCGCACTTTTGAAATTGGTTCTAGCTTACCTTCTTCACTTGCAGTGCCGACAACATCAATATTCAACACTTTTGCCATCTTAGCTACAGCAATATTGACCCGACCGTTTAAGGCCAAATTGTGTAATGACTGCAAAATAACCAATAAGTGAGTATGGGTTTTATACTCTGAAATTTTTTGTTCAATATCTACAAAACGAACTGATTTATCTTCTACTAAGCGTTTAATTTCACGTTGAATAACCGATATTTCTGGACCCGCAGTCCTTGAGTCAACAACAATTACCTTACTACCAGGATTGTCCTTTTCATAAATTTGTTTTGCCTGATAGGCAGATGAGAAACTGCCGCTAAGTCCACTGGTAATAGTTAGCATAACCGCTCTTTTACTTCCTTCAAGGGCTTTTAGCCATTCATCAATACTTGGACAAGAGGTTCTGCCTTCCTCAGTGTTTTCTTCCATACTAGTAAGAAATTCTTCCATGTTAAGGTCCTCATTATCAAGAAAATCCTTACCCGCTATAGTAACGGTCAATGGTACAACGGTTAAATTCTCACTAGCTTTTTCATTGGCACCAGAATCGATTATTAATTTTACTTCTTCCATAATAAACACCTTGTATAGAAAATAAACTGATTTTTTTAAAAAATGTATAGCTAAATAATAATTCAATTGAATTAAAAAAGCGACTAATTATTTTTTAAATTTTTTTAATGGTAGAAATCGTTTACAAATGTTTACATAATCACAAACTTAGGCTAAAATTTGTCATGTAGAGATGGAGCCCTTTGCTCCTCTTAATGTATGTACCTACTTGGTACAGCATGTATTATTTAGGAGGTTTTTAGATGTTAAAATCAGTCATTGAAAATGTTCATGCACTGGAAATCTATGATTCACGTGGTAACCCAACTGTAGAGGCTTTTGTTACCCTTTCAAACGGTGTCGTAGGTAAAGCTGAAGTTCCATCAGGTGCTTCAACTGGTGAAAATGAGGCTGTTGAATTACGTGACGGTGGCGATCGCGTTGGTGGTAAAGGTGTTTCTAAAGCAGTTAACAATGTTAATACTAAGATTGCTGAAGCTTTGAAAGGCTTAGACCCTCATGACCAAGCTAACATTGACCGTGTAATGATCGAATTAGACGGTACACCAAACAAGGCTGAACTTGGTGCTAACGCAATTTTAGGTGTGTCAATGGCTACAGCTGACGCTGCTGCTAAGGACAGCAACCAACCTTTGTACAGATACCTTGGCGGTACTGACCTTGAAATGCCACAAACTTTCCACAACGTTATTAACGGTGGTGAGCACGCTGACAACGGTATTGACGTTCAAGAATTCATGATCACTCCAGTTAAGAAGACTTCTTTCCGTGATGGTTTTGAAAAGATCGTTAACACTTACCATACTTTGAAGAAAGTTCTTGAAGATATGGGTTACGAAACTGGCCTTGGTGATGAAGGTGGTTTCGCTCCTAACATGAAGAACTCTGAAGAAGCTTTACAAGCTTTACACGAAGCTATCATTAAAGCTGGTTACAAGCCAGGTGAAGATATTGCTATTGCTTGTGACTGTGCTGCTTCATACTTCTACAACAAAGAAGATGGCAAGTACCACTTTGAAGGCAAAGTATTCGATGATGATCAATTAGCTGAATACTACGACAAGTTACTTGATGAATTCCCAGAATTAATTTCTATCGAAGACCCTTACGACGAAAACGACGTTGAAGGTATGATCAAGTTCACTCAAAGCCACAAAGACAGAATTCAAATTGTTTTAGATGACTTTATTTGTACTAACCCTAAGCTTTTAACTAAAGCTATTAAGGAAGGTGCTGGTAACGCATCATTGATCAAGTTGAACCAAATCGGTACTGTTACTGAAACTTTGGAAACTATTCGTCTTTCACGTAAGAATGGTTACAACACTATGATTTCTCACCGTTCAGGTGAAACTGGTGACACATTCATCGCTGACTTCGCTGTTGCTATCAACGGTGGTCAATTGAAGACTGGTGCCCCAGCTCGTTCAGAACGTGTTGAAAAGTACAACCGTTTACTTGAAATCGAAGAAGAACTTGGTGAAGGCGAGCGTTTAGCTACTTTCCCAGACAGTGTTGACAAAGACTAATTTGTTAACCTGAAAAAGCCTGCAGCAATGCAGGCTTTTTGTATGCAGATAAAATTCGCTTCTCAGTTAAGTATAATGTCGGTAAAAAACTGATATGAGCTAACCCTTTAGCTAGAAAAAAAGCCCCTTTTATGCTAATTTAGATAAGTATTTAAAAACTAAGGAAGGATAAATTATGTCTGAAAATTTTAAAGGTTTAACCCAAGCCAAAGCAGATGAATTCCTTACTAAAAATGGTTTAAATGAAGTCCCCGAACCTCAATTCAACTTTTTCAAGGAATTTTTATCAAAATTATGGAATTTATCGGCATGGATTTTGGAAGCAGCATTGTTACTAGAATGCATTTTAGGCAAATGGATTCAGTCGCTCTTTGTCCTACTCATGCTATTATTTGCGGCTTGGAACGGAGCATCTAAAAAGAAACAGTCAAGACGCGTTTTAAATAATATCTCGCATAAATTAACTCCAACTGTTTCCGTAATGCGCGATGATAAATGGCAAAATATTGATTCAAAGTACCTTGTACCTGGTGACTTAGTTAGTATTCAAGCTGGAGACGTTCTTGCAGCTGATGTGAAGCTAATCGACGGACAAATTTCTACAGATGAAAGCTCAATTACAGGTGAAGCAAAAACTGTTAGAAAGCAGGTAAAAGACACTGCTTATGCTGGAACCACGGTTGTAGAAGGTAGCGGCTTGGCAACGGTAACTGCAACTGGTGCTAATTCCCGTTCAGGCAAGACCGTTAATCTAATTAACAACTCTGCTGCTCCAGGACACTTACAACAACTCCTAACCAAAATTATTTATTATTTGTGTATTTTGGATGGTATCTTGACCCTAGTAATAGTCATTGCTTTCTTCTTTAAGGGTGGAAAGATAAGTAATTTTATTGAAATGTTGCCTTTCTTGGCAATGATGTTTATTGCCTCTATTCCGGTTGCAATGCCCTCAACCTTTGCCCTTTCGAACTCATTTGAAGCAACTCGACTAAGTAAGGAAGGTGTCTTGACAGCTGATTTAACTGGTATTCAAGATGCTGCCAACTTAAATCTGATTTTACTTGATAAAACTGGAACTATTACTGAAAATAAGACAGCAGTTGCCAATTGGACCAATTTTAGTCAGATGACTGATAGCGAAGTTCTAGAACTAGCTGCTGCTGCAACTGATCAACGCAATAAAAAAATCATTGATTCTGCAATTGATGATTACGTTTCTAGTCTTGGCCTAAAGGTTAAAGCACCTGATGACTTTACACCGTTTACTTCAAGTACTGGCTACTCAATGGCTACTATTGCTGGATATAATGTCAAATTAGGTTCTTTTAAGCAGCTGTCACTTATTGATGTATCCGCTACTGATAAAGTTAAGGACATTGATTTTGGTGCAGGCCGTTCCGTTGCCTTACTAATTGATGACAAGTTAGCCGGTGTCTTTATTTTACAAGACAAAGTTCGCTCCGATTCAAAAGCAGCTTTGGCTGAACTTAAAAAACGTGGTGTTATGCCTATTATGTTAACTGGTGACAACCAAAAAACTGCTGAGGCAGTTGCGAAAGAAGTCGGTTTGGAAGGCGAAGTAATTTCAATTCATGATTTTACGGATCAAACTGACACAAACAAGTTAGCCGGAATTGCAGACGTTTTGCCAGAAGATAAGCTAAAAATGGTTAAGTTTTTCCAGCAAAAAGGTTATATTGTCGGAATGACTGGTGATGGTGTGAACGACTCACCTGCCCTTAGACAAGCTGAAGTTGGAATTGCTGTTTCCAATGCGGCCGACGTTGCAAAACGCTCAGGTAAAATGGTTCTTTTAACGGATGGACTAACTTCAATCGTTAAAATTCTCGATGCGGGACATCGCGTATACCAACGAATGACTACTTGGTCTCTTACCAAGCTCGCAAGAACAGCTGAACTGACCATGTTACTAACTTTTGGCTACCTCTTCTTTGGTTACATTCCAATGGCTCTAAACGCAATGGTTATTTATACTATTATGAATAATATGGTAACGATGATGATTGGTACTGACCGAACGCATATTACCTACAAACCAGAAAATTGGAATATGGCTAGATTGGCAAAAATTGCTTTTTCACTAGCTTCTGGTTGGACTTTAATTGGTATCCTAGCCGTTGCCTATCTGAATACTCATGGCTGGAATCATGGGACGATTTCAACCATGGTTTACGTATATCTTGTTTTGAGTGCAATGTTCCTGATCTTAATTACAAGAACAAAACGTTACTTTTGGCAAGATTACCCTTCCAAAGCTGTCGGTTTAACTCAGTTAGGTGACATCATTCTAACAGTCATTTTAGCAATCTTGGGGATTGCAATGGATAAGATTAGCTGGACTAATCTCGCAATTACATTCTTGGTGGCACTAGTAGCTGCAATTGTCATTGACCTCTTTTACCAACCAATAATGAAGAACAGGTAAAAGTAAGCAACGTTAAATACATATTTTTTAAACGCATCAAATTAATTTGGTGCGTTTTTTTTTCTAGTAGAAAAAAGACTCCCAAATACTTGAGAGTCTTCATCAAAACTAATTATTTATTTTTTCAATTCATAGACATATGAGGTTTCATTTGGCCGGTAAACCCCATGAAGGAGACCAACTTTGGTGAAGCCCATTTTATCTATTAAATGTTGCATTGCCTTATTGTCTTCGTGTGTGTCTATTCTGACAGAATCAATTTCGTCACGATTATCCTTAACGTCGTTAATTACAGCTTGCAAAAGTTGAGTAGCATAGCCTTTTCCAGCATGGTTCGATTTAATTGCAACACGATGAATTACTACGTAGTTATCAGTATCACACAGCCACTGACCATCTAAATGGTCATAAACATGATCTGGACCATCGACAATTGCAATAGCACCAACTGTCTCATGATCATCAGATTCAGCTAAAAAAGCCCAACCTTGTTCAATATCTTCCTTAATTTGGCCTTTTGAAGGGTAGTCACCTTGCCATTGATTGACTCCACGTTCAGCTAACTGGTTAGCACCGTCTTTTAAAATAGTGATAATTTGGTCAAAATCGGCCATTGTTGCTTTTCTTAATTGCAAATTACTCTATCCCCTTTTTTGAAATACCGTACCATTATATCCACTCAAGTCTCACTTGTAAAAAAAATTGAACACTTTTTTTGGAACTTAAAATGATTTTCATTTAGGAATTATTTTTGCTGGCTAATTCTTTTTTTAACAACATTTTGACAACCTAAATCAAATGAAAAGATCATGGCATTTTCCTTGCTAGCACTTTTTCATTCAGACATATTTAGTATAGTTTGCTTTTTCATTGATGTTAAAAATCTTGCTCTAAAAAGAGTACAAAAAAAGATTGTACTTATGAAAGTGCAATCTTTTTATTTTTTAAGCACCGTGATATTGAACTAATGAAAAGACATCCAAATCAGGTAACTTTTCTCTACCATGCAAATCAGGTAATTCAATATAGAAAGCAGCGCCAACTAGTTCAGCTCCTAGGTTTTCAATTAACTGCTTGCAAGCAGTTAGTGTTCCTGCAGTCGCTAGCAAGTCGTCACAAATCACCACTTTTTGCCCTGGCTTAAGGGCATCTTTATGCATCTCTAAACTATTTGAACCGTATTCCAAATCATAAGAAGCACGTTCAACATCCCTAGGTAATTTATGCGGCTTCCTGGCTGGAACAAAGCCAATACCTAATTCAGTTGCAACTGGACAACCAACGATAAATCCTCGCGCCTCAGGGCCAACAATGACGTCAGCACCCTTATTTTTAGCATACTCAGCCAACTCATGAGTGGCCTCTCGAAATAATTTTCCATCTTGTAAAATCGGGGTAATGTCGCGAAATACAATACCTTCATTAGGGAAATTATTAACACTTGCAATGTGTTCTTTAAAATCGTTTGCCAAAAGAAGAAAGACCTCCAAAAATACAATCTTATAACTTAAGCTGTTTTACACACTCATTCTACCATTTTTTGCATATTTGCGCATCTGTATTAATGCTGTTTTAATTGCTTATTCACGTACATTAGCAATTGACTGCTTGGCATTTGTCGAAGTTGCTTGATAAAACTTAGCTGTGAGCTAATACCATTGTAATATTTAGAAGCAGTCAAAGGCACCTTAGCCGGATTTTTAACGCCTACAATTTTTCCTTGCTTCATTTCAACGAAATTAAGTTCAAAAAGTACCCGAAGGATGAATAGAATACTATTATAGTCTAGATTGAGAAATGGCCCTACCTGACGGTAATCTTCTGCACTTAGTCCAGGATGGGAATAAACATAGCGTAAAACACTCTCAAATGCATTATTATCTGGAATATTCTTTACAGGTAGCTGATCCATTAAAAAGCGCAAGTACAGTTGCTCAAAGTTATTGCTAAGTGCAAAATCTAACTCATTCTGATTATGAGGAGCATCAAGTAAAACGACCACTTCTCCATCTTCATCTTCATCATATTCACTGGCTAAAGTAATTTTGGTTTCATCCAGGTCGAAATTATTCATTGCTGCAAATTTGTTTTTCTTATCGAATAACATGTAGCGGTCAGCAAAACCCATGACATATTTTTCTTGCCTTAAATCAACTACTGGAGCAGGAACAGCCAGTTTAGGCGCAGCAAAGATCATCCCTTCCATAATGCCTTGCAGCTTAACTTGATTACGAAAAGTGTTCTTACCGAGTTGAATAAACATCTGATCAATGTATGGCAACAGAACTTTTGTCAGATATTTTTTGTTAAAGCCAACAACCTCAAGTTTTCCATTTCCTTTAGTTACCGTTACTTTAATGTGATTTTTCTCTTTGCCCATATAAAAGCAGCCACTAATTTGTGGTTGAGATATGCAGAAAATGGGTTGCGGATTATCCGTTCCAAATGGACCGACTTGATTGATTTTATCAATTAAATCAATCGTAAGCTCTTCAAAAGGCAATTCCATATCATATGGCTTTACAATTTGCTCATGAACGCCATGATAACTATCTTCAAGTGCTTTTCTTAGCGCCTCAATTTTACTCTCTTCCATAGAAAGACCACAGGCAAAATCATGGCCACCAAACTTTAAGAATAGATCCTTTTTAAGTGGATCGAGAGCATCAAATAGATTGAAACCTGCAATAGAACGTCCAGATCCCTTAACAATTCCATCATCATTTTTAGTTAAAACGATTGTTGGTTTATGCACCTGCTCAGCAACCTTGTTTGCGACAAGGCCCAAAACACCCTCATGGAATTCAGGATTATAAATTACTAGTGTTCCTTTGGATTGCCAGCCCTTCGCTTTAATTTGCTCCAAACAATTTTGATAAACCTCAACCGTTAGTTCTTTACGTTCATCGTTGAGCTTCTCAACCCGGTCTGCAATTTCTTGGGCCTCTTCTTCATCTTCACTCAGTAATAATTCTACGGCTAAGCTTGCATCAGCCAGTCTTCCAACTGCATTAAGTCGTGGAGCAATATTAAAGCCGATATCTGTTTCGTTGATTTGACCAAAATTCAAGCCAGAATTTTTAATTAAAGCGCGTAATCCAGGGCGCTCAGTTTGATTAAGCTGCTGGAGTCCTCTTTTTACGATGATATGACCCTCACCAGAAACTTTTACCATATCACCAATTGTTCCAATCATTGCAAGTTCCAATAGTTCTGGCATTGGATCTTGCATTAATTGCCGACAGATTGTATAAGCTACACCGGCACCACAATAGTCGTCAAAGGGATAATCTTGTCCAGAAAAATCACAATGCACAATTGCATAGCTATCCGGTACATCTTCTTGAATTTTGTGGTGGTCAGTAATAATAGTATCGACCCCCTTGGACTTAGCGTAAGCTACCTCTTCAACCCCTGTTATCCCGTTATCTACAGTAATGATTAAATTGGTTCCGTCTGCAACAATTTTTTCATAAGCTGCCATATTGGGACCATAACCATCACGAAAACGATTAGGAATGAAAAAATGAACATCTGCACCTAAGATAGCCAGGGTTTCCATCATAATACTGGTTGCAGTAATGCCATCTGCATCGTAGTCACCATAGATTGTTATTTTCTCCCCTTTGTCAATTGCATCATTGATTCTTGCAACTGCTTTATCCAAGTCGCGCATTAAGCTGGGATCTGCTAAATCTTCTTCTGTTGCATTAAACCAAAAATTCAGTTTTTCATCAGTGTTAATACCACGTAAAGAAAATAATTTTGCCTCAGTATTGCCAAGTTGGTATTTTTCAACTAGTTCAGGAGCTAGCTCTTCTCCTGTGCGCTGTTTCCAATCTATCATTAAATTAATTAAGCCTTTTTCTATTTACACTTATCTTTATCTGCTTGATAAAAATACCAGATTAAAACTGCGACACCATTATCTGATTATATTCTAAAAATACATAAGGATTAATATCCATCAGATAATAGAGTCGCAGCCTTGCTTATTTTGTTAAACAATTTATTATTTAGAGTTTAAATCGTCATCATTCATTCGTAAGACAGCCATGAAAGCATCTTGTGGTACCTCTACACGACCAACGGCTTTCATTCGTTTCTTGCCACGTTTTTGCTTATCTAATAACTTAGCACGACGGTCTGGGTCACCCGTGTGAATTTTCCAGGTAACGTCTTTTCGATAAGGCTTAATTGTAGCACGTGAAATGATTTTTGCACCAATTGCTCCTTGAATATCAACTTCAAAGTTTTGCCGCGGAATCAGCTTCTTAAGCATAGAGGTCATTTGACGTGCACGATCTTGTGCCTCATCCCTATGCGCAATAAAACTCAATGCATCAATTACCTGCTTATTAAGCAAAATATCTATTTTAACTAAATCAGTTGCACGATATCCCGTAATTTCATAATCAAGTGATGCATAACCTTTAGTCGAAGATTTCAAATCGTCAAAGAAGTCATAGATTATTTCAGCAAGTGGCATATTGTAAATCACATTGACACGGTATTTATCAAGATAATCCATTGTGACAAATTCGCCACGCTTACGTTGACAAAGTTCCATTACTGGTCCGACAAAATCGTTTGGAACCATTACTTCAGCCTTAACATAAGGTTCTTGAACTTCCTTATATTCTCCTGCTGATGGCAAATCGGCTGGATTATCAATTACTTTGGTTGAACCATCATTCATAATTGCATGATAATCAACCGAAGGCGCGGTCATAATTAAATCCAAATCAAATTCTTGTTCTAACCGTTCTTGAACCACATCCATGTGTAGTAAGCCAAGAAAACCACATCTAAATCCAAATCCCAAAGCAGTTGAAGTTTCTGGTTCAAATTCCAATGCAGCATCATTTAACTGCAGCTTTTGGAGAGCTTCTTTTAAGTCGTCATATTTAGCATTGTCAACTGGATACATACCAGAGTATACCATTGGTGGTATTTGACGATAGCCAGGAAGAGGTTCTGCAGTGGGGTGTTCAGCTGAAGTAATCGTATCACCCACTCGTGTCTCTCGAACAGATTTAATATTAGCCGTTAAGTAACCAACATCACCAGCAATCAATAAATCTTTTTTAACTGGATGAGGACTTGAGACACCAACTTCAGTAACTTCATACTCTTGGTTGGTATTCATAATCTTAATCTGATCGCCAGGTTTTACTGTTCCCTCTTCTATTCTAACGGAAAGAACTACGCCGCGATAATCATCGTACTTTGAGTCAAAAATTAACGCTTTAAGAGGAGCCTCTAAATCACCTGACGGAGCAGGAATATCCTTTACGATCCGTTCGAGTAATTCGTCAATTCCCTGTCCAGTCTTACCAGAAACCTCGGCAGCGTCCGAAGCGTCTAGACCTAGCATTTCAGTGATCTCTTCCTTAGCCTGCTCTGGATTTGCGGAAGGTAAGTCAATTTTATTGATTACTGGCAAAATTTCTAAATCATCATCAATTGCTAAATATGTATTAGCTAAAGTCTGTGCTTGAACACCCTGAGAAGCATCTACAACCAACAGTGCTCCTTCACAGGCGGCCAAAGAACGCGAAACCTCATAAGAGAAATCGACGTGACCTGGTGTATCAATTAAGTGGAAAATATAGTCTTCACCATTTTTTGCATGATACTTAATTTCTACAGAGTTCATTTTGATGGTAATACCACGTTGACGCTCAAGTGGCATGTCATCCAGCATTTGATTTTTTAATTGTCGCTCTGAAACTGTATCAGTCAGCTCTAAAATTCGATCAGCAATTGTTGATTTTCCGTGATCAATATGTGCCACAATAGAAAAATTGCGAATGTGTTCTTGATAATCTTGTAATTTTTTAATATCCATAAATTGCACCCTTTACTCTATCTTTCCTATTATAGCAAATTCGCTAAAAGGGATAAAACTTTTAATTGTCATCTCAGCTAATCTTTTAATCCCGCTTAAACAAAAAAGCAACAAGTTATTAAACTCATTGCTTTGATAGTTTATTGTAATTTATCTTTTAAGCGTTCAAAGAAACCCTTCTCCTGTGGGGTAATTGATCCTCCGCCGGCTTTGACAAATTCAACCAGTGCTTCTCTTTGTTTTTCATTAATTGACTTAGGAATTTGAACCAGAACCGTGGTTACTTGGTCACCATTACCGTTACCACGTAAGTATGGTACACCTTCACCATGTATAGTGAACTTCTTATTTGGCTGAGTACCAGCAGGAATCTTCAACTTCTTTTCACCATGGACGGTTTTAACGTTAATTTCATCACCCAAAGTAGCTTGTGCAAATGAAATCGGTACTGTTGTATAAATTGTGTTACCACTACGTTCAAATTCTTTTGAAGGCTTAATTCGATAACTGATGTATAGGTCCCCGTAAGGTCCACCATTTTTACCAGCTTCACCTTGACCTTCATAGCGCAATTGTTGGCCGTTATCAATGCCTGCAGGAATATTAACTTCAATCGTATTCTTGCCATCAACAACACCATTACCATGACATGTCTGACATGGATGCTCAATAATTACACCACGGCCATGACACTTGTCACACGTTGTCTGTCTTCGTACAACACCAACTAAAGACTGTTGCGTAATGGTCATATAACCAGTTCCTTGACACTTGTCACATGTTGTTGGATGTGTTCCTTTTTCAGCGCCACTACCCTGACAGGTTGAACAGGTTTCGCTACGAGTATATGAAACCTGAGTCTTCTTACCAGTAATTGCATCCATAAAATCAATGGTTAAAGTATAATCTAAATCTTCGCCCCTAGTAGGTGCAGTTGGATCAACGTGTTGCTGACGCGCACCATTACCAAAGATATCACCGAAAATATCGCTAAAGTCACCAAAACCACTGAAGTCACCATAGCCCTGACCTGCTCCACCGCCAAAGCCACCTTGACCATTTACACCAGCAGAACCAAATTGGTCATACTGTGCACGCTTTTGTTGGTCATGAAGAACTTCATAAGCTTCATTAATTTTCTTATACTTTTCTTCAGCACCTGGCTCATGGTTTATATCAGGGTGATACTTTTTAGCTAATTTACGGTAAGCAGAGTTGATTTCTTTATCACTGGCATCACGACTAACACCTAGCACGTCATAATAATCTTCTTGTGCCATCTAAAAGCTCCTTACTTTACAAAAGAAAAGAACTACTATTGCGGCAGTTCTTTTCTAATTTATTTAATTATAAACCCTTTACTTGTCTGGGTCTACTTTATGAAATTCACCTTCGTCAGCAGAACCACCTGTTGAATTGCCATCTTGTGAACCAGGGTTTTGAGGACCAGCTTGGCCTTCAGCACCTTGAGCACCACCATTAGCTTGGTAAAGCTTAACAGCCAAGTCTTGAGCAACCTTAGATAATTCATCCTTCTTGGTCTTCATTTCGTCCAAGTTGTTATCTTTTTGAGCTTTCTTTAAAGCTTCAAGAGCATCTTTGACTTTCTTGGTATCTTCTTCAGATACTTTATCCTTAACATCATCCAAAGTCTTTTCAGTTGAGAAGATTAATTGGTCAACTTCGTTACGAAGATCAACTTCTTCTTTCTTCTTCTTGTCTTCTTCAGCATGCTCTTCAGCTTCTTTTTGCATCTTTTGAATTTCTTCATCAGACAAACCAGATGAACTCTTGATAGTAATCTTTTGTTCCTTACCAGTACCCATATCCTTAGCAGATACGTTAACGATACCGTTCTTGTCGATATCGAAAGTAACTTGAATTTGAGGAACACCACGAGGAGCCGCAGGAATATCTGTTAATTCAAAACGACCTAAAGTCTTGTCATCTGCAGCCATTGGACGTTCACCTTGTAAAACATGAACATCTACGGCTGGTTGATTATCAGCAGCTGTTGAGAAGATTTGACTCTTTGAAGTTGGGATAGTTGTGTTCTTTTCGATCAACTTAGTGAAGACACCACCCATGGTTTCAATACCAAGTGAAAGTGGAGTAACATCAAGTAAAACAACATCCTTAACGTCACCTGAAATGACACCACCTTGAATTGCGGCACCTAAGGCAACAGCTTCATCAGGGTTAATTGAGTGATCAGGGGCTTTGCCAGCCCATCTCTTTACCGCTTCTTGAACAGCTGGAATACGAGTTGAACCACCATTTAAGATAACTTTGTCAATGTCATTTACAGTTAAATCTGCATCCTTTAATGCATTATCAAATGGAATCTTTGTACGGTCAACCAAATCAGCAGTTAATTCATCAAATTTAGCACGAGTTAAATCTGTTTCAAGGTGAAGTGGACCTGATTCGCCTGCTGAGATGAATGGAAGTGAGATGTGAGTTGAAGATACTCCAGATAAGTCTTTCTTAGCCTTTTCAGCAGCATCCTTTAGACGCTGCAAAGCCATCTTATCTTTAGAAAGATCAACACCATTTTCATCCTTAAAGTTTTGAACTAGCCAATCGATAATCTTGTTATCAAAGTCGTCACCACCAAGGTTAGTATCACCGTTTGTTGACAATACTTGGAAGACGCCATCACCTAATTGCAAAACTGAAACATCGAAAGTACCACCACCGAGGTCGTATACTAAAACTTTTTCATCTTCTGCATCTTTATCAAGACCATAAGCAAGTGAAGAAGCAGTAGGCTCGTTGATGATTCTCTTAACATCTAAACCAGCAATTTTACCAGCATCCTTAGTTGCTTGACGTTGTGCATCATTGAAGTATGCAGGAACTGTAATAACAGCTTCAGTAACCTTTTCACCTAAGTAGTCTTCAGAAAACTTCTTAATGTATTGCAAAATCATTGCTGAAATTTCTTGAGGGGTATAAGCTTTATCACCAATTTTAACTTTGTAGTCAGCTTCACCCATGTGACGCTTGATTGATGAAATTGTGTTTGGGTTGGTGATTGCTTGTCTCTTAGCAACTTCACCAACTTGAATTTCACCATCTTTAAAAGCAACAACAGATGGAGTAGTACGGTTACCTTCTGGGTTAGTAATAATCTTAGGTTCTTTTCCTTCAAGAACTGCAACTGCTGAGTTAGTAGTTCCTAAGTCAATACCGATAACTTTTGACATTAATAATCATCCTTTCAATTATTGAGCAACAACAACCATTGCTGGTCTTAATGTGCGATCTTTATATAAATATCCCTTTTGTAGAACCTGAACGACATGATCTTTTTGATCATCGGATTCAGCTGCAACAGTCTGAACTGCTTGATGTAAGTTCGGATCAAACTGTGCTTTTTCAGCATCAATCTCGCTAATTCCATGATCCTTCATGGCTTTAACAAGCGCATCCAAGGTCATTTGAACACCCTTTTTAAGTTGACGCGACGCCTCATCATCTACCTTAGTTTCCAATGCTCTTTCTAAGTTATCCATTGCTGGTAAAATATCTTTAGCTAAGGATTGTGACTCATACTTAATCAATTGAGCACGTTCATTGTTGTAGCGGTTCTGCATATTCTGCATTTCCGCTTGACTACGAAGGTACTTGTCTTCTAGTTCTTTTTGTTCTTCTTTTATTTTTGCTAATTCTGTTTCAAGCTTTTTTGAAGTCTCAGGTTTCTTACTTTTATCTGTAGTATTAGCCTTTGTATCAGACTTTTTTTCTTCAGCTTTAGTTTGATCTTTGTTTAGATCTTTTTCACTAGCATATTTTTCTTTACTCACGGCTAACCTCCTTTATTTGAATCTACCATAATACTCAAGTAGTTTCTTAGCAAGTTCATTTCTAAAATATTCCAAAAGACCAATTACTTGCGAATATGGCATATTGTTAGGACCAAGTAAAGCAATTACGCCTTTACCATGTGAACCAACACTATATTCCGCAGTGAGCAGGCTATAGTCCTTAAGTAAATCACTTGGCAAATCTGAACCCAAACTAACACGAATTGGATACCTACCACTGTCTGAGTTCATACATTGATCAACCATATCTGAAATCAAATCATTGTGATCAATTAACTCATAAACAGAGCGTAAACTTGAGACATCATCCAAAGAAGTATTATTAAGTAAATTAATCTGACCATCAACATACATTTGCTCACTTGTAGCATCTTTAATGACGTCTTCAACCAACTCAAGTAAGTCACTTGCATGAGAATTAGCAAGCTTCTTACCCAAAGTTCGATTAAGCAAAGATGATGTAACCTCATTTAGCGTTTTACCAATTAACTCATCGTTAATCATTCGAACTGCTTTTTCAATTTCATCACCACTGATGTTACGTGGCAAGTTATAAACTTGGTTGTGAACATCACCATCACTAGTAACTAAAATTGCCATCACTTGTCTATTAATTAAAGAGACAATTCTAAAACCAGTTATTGTGATATCATTATTTTCTGGCCCTTCTGCAAAAGCTGTGTAATTAGTCAAATCAGATAAAATCTTTGCTGCTTCTTGAACAATTTCATTAACTTGATGAAATGGTTGATCAAGTTGACTAACAATTCTCTTGTAAACAGAGGATGGTATCTTAAGTGGCTCAAGCAAGTTGTCTAAATAGTACCGATAACCGTCCATCGACGGAATTCGTCCACTTGAAAGATGTGTTTTTTCAAGAAGACCCTTATCTTCAAGCGCAGCCATTTCATTTCGAATTGTCGCACTTGAGACTTTCATCGGTAACTGATTCATCACTGTTTTTGAGCCAACAGGATCATGCGTCTGAGTAAAATCATTAATAATTGTTTTTAAAATTAATTCTTGACGTTCGGTCAACATAAATATCGCCCTCACTTTTAGCACTCATACTTTTTTGGTGCTAACAATTATTATGATACTAGCTTTTAGCAGAATGTCAAGTTGAGTGCTAATTTTTTCGCAATTAATTTTAACTTGAATTACTGTTTACCTAAAATTAACTTTGCTGAGCAAAATAAGCCTTTATTTCGGTCTCGTCTGCTTCCATTTGTTTCTTCAAATCATCCAAATTAGCAAATTTAATCTCACCACGTGTATACTTGTACCATTTGATAGCCATTTTTTTGCCATAGGCTTCTTCATCAAAGCCAAATAAATTTGATTCAATTAAAACTTTTTTTCCATCGCTGATCGTTACATTATATCCAACACTAGTCATTGAATCATGCCAATGCCCATCAATCTTTGTTTTTGTGGCATAAACACCAATTTTTGGAATAACCTTATTATCTTGCCAAACCAAATTAGCAGTTGGAAAACCTAGTTTATGCCCGTTGCGCAAACCATGACCAATTTTACCAGACATCATATATGGAAAGCCAAGAAGTTCATTAGCTAGTTCTATGTCACCATTAACAATGGCTTTTTTTATTTCAGTAGAACCAATTTTTTGTCCACCATATGACTGCTGTGGCACATTGACGATATCGAATCTGCCTTTAGCAAACTTAGGAAAATTTTCCATATTTGCTACGTCTTTTGGACCATAGGTATAATCAAATCCAGCAACGACTGTATCTGTTTCAAGTTTCACAATAATTTCATCAATAAATTGCTGAGCACTTAACTTACAAAAAGCATCACTAAAATGCATTACCAAAAGATAATCGACATTTAATTTTTCCATTTTGTATGCTTTTTCTTCTAGGCTGTCGATATAGCTAACATCTGCTCCTTGATAAACTGATTTTGGATGAAGGTCAAATGTCATCACTGCAAGAGGAAGCTTTTTCTCAGTTGCTTTTTCTCTGGCAGTTCTAATTAAATGTTGATGACCACGATGTACGCCATCAAAAAAGCCCAAAGCAAGCACAATCTTAGTAGGAAAAATATTCTCCTTAATTGGATAAGTTAAATGGATAATTTGCACAATAAAGCCTTCATTTCATCTTATTGGTTTTGTAATAGCATTAAAAACGGATGATACATATGGTCATCCTTTTCGTATATTGCTTTAATGCTATTATTGTACCTTAACGCAACTTTTTTTGCATTCGTTTTCAAAACTATTGCATTACCATTTTTAACTTTAGGCCATTGTTGATCATTCAAGTTAATATACTCATAATCCTTGAAAAAAGCATCAATTGGTTGAATAAAATCGGTAATTTTTCCAGGTGCATTAATTACTTCATCCAGTTTAACTGCTTGACTTAAGTCAAAACCTGAACTAGCAGTTCTTCTCAATGATTCCATAACTGCAGGAACATTCAATTCAGTTTTAAGATCGTTGACCAGAGACCTGACATAAGTGCCCTTACTACATTCAATCTGAAAGTCAAAACTTTCCTCACCTTTTTCCTTATCAAAGGTTGGATCATTTTTAATATCATATTGATAAACTTGCACCTGCCGCCTTGGTCGCTCTACTTCAATACCGGCACGGGCATATTCATATAAATGCTTACCATTAACTCGAACAGCGGAATAAATTGGCGGAACCTGTTCAATTTCTCCCACAAAGCTTTGCATTGCTTGTTGGATAGCTTCCTTTGAAATTGGGGCTGTGATTTTTTCACTTTCTAAAACTGTCCCACTTACATCATAACTATCAGTCGCATAACCAATAATTCCTGTGCCTTCATACTTTTTATTCTGTGTGTGCATTAATTCAATTAGCTTAGTAGCTTGGCCAATTGCAATTGGCAGTACACCTGTCACATCTGGATCTAGTGTACCAGCATGACCAATTTTTCTGATATGTAATGCTTTTCGCAAATGATAGACAACATCAGCACTTGTCATGCCTTTATCTTTGTCGATTACTAAAATTCCGTTTATCATATTTTCCTATTCCATAAAAAAAGCGCTCGCAAGCGCTTCTTAATTAATTATTGCGATCCTCATCTTGCTTCTTTACTTCAGCAATCAAACGGTCAATTTTACTACCATATTTAACTGAATTATCGCGTTTAAAAATCAGCTCAGGAACTTTATAGACTGTCAACACTTGTCCTAACAGGTGTCTCATCATCCCTTTTGCCTTTTCTAAACCAGCTGCAGCTTCCTCTTCCTTTTTAACACTTTCAGAAAGAATACTGTAATAAATAGTTGCATATGATAGATCATTAGTGCATTCAACTGCTGTAATTGTAACATCACTTACACGCGGATCACGAATATTTTTCCGCAAAATTTTAGTTAATTCACGGAGGATTTCTCCTTCAACACGACCTACTCTGTGTTTCATGTTTTCCTCCTAGTTAAACTAGTTGTTAGGCTTTACCTCTTGTTGCTCAACGGCTTCAAGTTCATCGCCTACTTTAATATCATTGTAGCCTTCTATGGTTAAACCACAATCAAATCCTTGCTTAACAATTTTGGCATCATCTTTAAAGCGTTTCAGAGAAGCCACTTTACCTGAGTAAATAACCACGCCATCACGTATTAAGTTGACATCAGCATCACGAGAAACGTAACCTGAATCAACAAATGCACCGGCAATTGTACCAACCTTTGAAACCTTCCAAGTTTCACGAACAGTTAGATTACCAACAACCTTGTCTTCGTATGTTGGTTCAAGCATACCCTGCATAGCGGCCTTAACATCATCAATTGCTTTATAGATAATACTGTACAAACGAATATCAACACCATCAGCTTCGGCCTGTGATTTGGCAGTTGCCGTTGGACGAACATTGAACCCAATGATAAATGCGTTAGAAGCTCCAGCAAGTGTAACGTCTGATTCATTAACAGCACCTACACCAGCGTGAATAATATTAACGCGAACGCCTTCAACTTCAATCTTTTCAAGTGATTGTTGTAATGCTTCTGCTGAACCTTGAACATCGGCCTTCAAAACGACGTCAACTTCCTTCATGTTCTCTTTCTTCATCGTATCAAACAAGTTGTCAAGAGTAACATGTTGAACGTTTTCACGTGATTGTTGCAATGCCTGTTGTGCTCTCTGTTCACCAACACTACGAGCAGTCTTTTCATCTTCAAAGACAACAAGCTTATCAGCTGATTCAGGAACATCGTTCAATCCAGTGATTTCAACTGGCATTGACGGCGTTGCTTTTTCTACTTGACGACCACGGTCATTTGTCATTACACGGACACGACCAAAGCGGTTACCGACAACAATTGGATCACCTGTACGCAAAGTTCCTTGTTGAACAAGAACATCGGCTACAGGACCACGACCACGAGATAAACGTGCTTCAATTACAGTACCAATTGCCATTTGTGTGGAGTCAGCCTTTAATTCCATCATATCAGCCTGTAATAAAATCATCTGCAACAATTCATCAACATTTTCACCAGTTTTAGCAGAAATATTGACGAAAATTGTGTCGCCACCATAATCTTCAGGAATTAAATTATATTTCATTAACTGTTCAGTAACGTGTTGTGGATTTGCACCTGGAGCATCCATTTTATTAATGGCTACAATAATAGGAACCTTAGCACTTTTAGCATGGTCAATGGCCTCAATAGTTTGTGGCATTACACCATCGTCTGCAGCAACAACTAAGATAACAATATCAGTTACTTCAGCACCACGTTCACGCATGTTTGAGAATGCAGCGTGTCCTGGGGTATCCAAGAATGTGATTGGTTGGTTATCGATTCTGACTTGATATGCACCAATCTTCTGCGTGATACCACCTGCTTCATGATCAGTAACATGAGTATGACGCAAACGGTCAAGTAAAGTTGTCTTACCATGATCAACGTGACCCATGATTGTGACAACTGGTGGACGTTTGTGTTGATGTTTCGACTCCTTAGATGCTTCCATCCGCTTACTATAAAGGTTGTCGATATCAGCTATGTCTTCATGTACCTTCTCTTCAGCATCGATACCATATTCTGCAGCAATTAATTCAATTGCATCTTTATCTAATGATTGATTTTGGTTGGTCATCACACCAAGCATGAACAATTTCTTAACAATTTCAGCAGGTTCACGGTGTAAAATTTTACCTAAGTCTTGGGCATTCATTCCTACTTCGTATACAAGAGTCTCTGGTAATGGACGCTCTTTTCTTTGAGTTGGCTGCTTTTTAGGCACTTGCTCAACCTGATGTTTTTTATTTTTATTCTTGCGCTTCTCTTGACGTTTTGAGAAACCATTGCTGTTATTGCCAAATGACTGATTTTTACCCTTACGTCCTGGTTTTCCTGCGTTGCGGGAATTATGACCGTTACCGCGTCTTTTTTCATCTTTAGCAGGTTCAGGAGCTGCAGCATTGTCAATTTTTCTAACTTGGTTAGAAGAAGTTTCTTGATTTTGCTTCAATCTGGCTGGTGATGGTTTAATGATTTTTGGACCAGTTACTGTAGACGTTGTTTTCTCCACCTTAGTTACTTTTGAAACAGTAGATTCTGTTTTTTCAGTTGATTTCTTTTCTTCTTTTGTACTATCAGGCTTATTTATATCTTTATGATATGACTCGCGCGCTTTTTCTGTCTGCTTGTTTAATGAACTTTGTTCAACTCTTTGCTTTTGTTTCAACTGTTTTAGCAAATCTTGAGCAGCTGGTTTGGTAACTTTTTGCGCGTGATTCTGATTAGTAGCTTGCTTAGAACGGTCTTGATTTTGTTGACTACGGTTATTCGCTTTACGATTATTGCTACGTCGAGGGCCATTAGTATTTTTGGTTTCTTCGTGGTTCTTTTCGTTTTTACGAATTGAAGTGACAGAAATTTTGATTTTACTGCTCTTTTTATTGGCTTGCTTCTCTTGCTTTTTAGCGGGAGCGGGGTTGCTAAAACTACCCTTCAATTGATTCACCTGAGAATCTTCTAGTGATGACATATGATTTTTTACATCAAAGCCAAGGTCTTTCGCCTTTTTGACCACGTCTTTATTATCGATGCCTAAATCTTTTGCAATTTCATAAATTCTTTTCTTAGTCATCAAATCACACTCCTTTATGTATTTTTTGTATTAGTGCTTTACCAAAACCTGTATCAGTAATTCCCAATACTTTTCGGTTTTTGCCTACCGCATGTGATATTTCATCGCTGCTAAAATCATCTATTACTGTTACGTCATTTTGCTTAGCAACTCTAGTGACTTTTCCGCAGGTGTCTGCATGACTGTCATTAGCCAAAATAACTACTTTTACTTTTTGCGACTTTAGTGAAGCAAGAACGATATCTACACCAGAAACCATTTTTCCAGCTCGCTCACATAGCCCAAGTAAATTTAATGCTTTTGTTCTATTTTGCAAATTTATTTATCACCAAACAATTCTTTTCTTGCTTTTTGATGATCAACATAAGAAAAGAGTTCTTCGTAAAAGGACTCAGGTACTTTTGTACCTAAGCTTTTATCTAATAACCCTTTTTCTTGGGCAAATTTTATTTTGCTCGGATCTAAAGATACGTATGCACCTCTGCCTGGCTGTTTCCCAGTAGGATCAACCGAAATATTTTTTTCCTTATCAATTACGACACGGACTAATTCTTTTTTCGGTTGCATACTATTTGTTAATAGATCTTTTCGCATTGGAATTTTTCTTTTTTTCAAAAGAACTCACCCCTCGCTTTATTCTTGATCAGCCTCTTCGTCACTATCCACAGAGTCTTCAATTTCAACATCATCTTGATCAACAGCTTCAGCCGAAATATCTTCATCTATGCCGTCAGCAACTGAATCAACAATTTCCTCTGTTTCAGCTTCTGCATTTTCTTGGTTAGCTTCAGCTGTGTTTTCATCAACAAATTCAACTTCAGATTCTGGTCTAATGTCAATTTTGTAACCAGTTAATCTTGCAGCTAATCTAACATTTTGACCTTTTTTACCAATGGCAAGTGACAATTGATAATCAGGAACGATTACAAGTGCACTTTTTTCGTCTTCTTCATTACCAAACTGAACAGCAATGACTTCTGCTGGATTTAACGCGTTTGCAATAAAATCTGAAGGATCCTCTTCATATTTGACAACATCAATATTTTCACCACCGAGTTCGTTAACAACGTTTTGCACACGAGCACCACGTTGGCCAACACAGGTACCGACTGGATCAATATTAGGGTCGTTAGATTTTACCGCAATTTTTGTTCGATCGCCAGCCTCACGAGCTATTGAAACTATCTCAACAGTCCCATCATAGATTTCAGGAACTTCTTGTTCAAATAGACGTTTAACCATGTCTGGAGCAGTACGTGAAACCGTAATTTGTGCTCCCTTGGTGTCTGAACCAACATGAGTTACCAAGACACGTATCTGATCTTGCGGATTATAATTTTCATTTGGCATTTGATCATTACGTGGCATAACAGCTTCGACATTACCAATTTTAACATAAACGAAGCGATTATCACGTCTTTCCACGGTCCCAGTAATCAATTCATCTTCATATTGCGAATATTCATCAATAATATGATTTCTTTCCGCTTCACGTAAATGTTGCATAATAACTTGCTTAGCAGTCTGTGCGGCAATTCGACCAAAATTCTTTGGCGCAACTTCAAAGCGGATTTTATCTCCAACTTCATAAGCTTTATTAATTGTCAAAGCATCTTTTAAGCTGATTTCAAGTCGGTCATCGTGAACTTCATCGACAACTTCCTTTTCAGTCATTAACTTAAAATCACCTTTACGTTCATCAAATTCAACTACCACGTTAGTTGCTTGATTATAGTTTTTCTTATAGGCTGCAACAAGTGCTGCTTCGATAGCCTCAACAATCACATCTTGTTTTATACCTTTGGTTTTTTCTAGAGTCGCAAAGGCCTCTAGCATTTCTTTAGACATAAGTTTTTAATCAGCCTTTCTAAAATTCGATTGCAAAACGAATGCTTGCAATCAACTTCCGGGGAATAGTTAACTGTTTCCGCCTTGTTTTTACCTTTACTTCAAGTTCGATTTCTTCGTCATTAAAGGCTTTCAGAGTACCTTCATATTCTTTTTCGCCCTCAATTTTTTGGTAAAGGCCGACATGAATATAGTTATTAAGCGCCTTTTTCCAATCTTTTTCAGTTTTGATAGGACGCTCAATACCAGGAGATGATAATTCTAAAATATATGGATCAGGAAAAGGATCTGGTGTGATTTCGTCGAGTTTTTCAGAAATCAATTCGCTAAGGCCAGCAATTTCATCCATATCAATTCCATTTTCGCGATCAACATATATTCTTAAATAATTTTGACCCTTTTCTTTAACATATTCAATATCAACAAATTCATCATTGCGCTGTTCAATGATTGGTTTGATTTCTGCAAGTACAGAATCTTCAACTTTCGCCAAGTACTTTCCTCCGTAATAAAAAGAGTGAGCAAAACCTGCTCACTCCGAATCATTTATTCGAACTTCTTTTAACAGTATATCATATTTATATTTCTTCTGCAAAAATCAAAAAAGTGATAACTGGTTCTGGTCTGGCATCCCTTCCAAGACCTCATTTTCTTCCAGATAGTCCATAATTGTTTGCGAAACCTTACCTCTTTTTGCCAAATCCTCTTTTGATAAGAATTCTTGCTCTGCTCTGGCCGCAACAATTTGCTTAGCTGCATTGTTCCCTAACCCAGGAACAGCATTGAATGGGGCCAAAATAGTGTGTTGATCAATAATTTTGAAGTTTGTAGCTTCTGATTCATTGATGTCAACCATCCTGATTTTTATTCCCCGCTCTAAACATTCATTAGCGATTTCCAAAACAGTCAATAAACTCTTATCTTTAGCAGAAGCATCATTTCCTTTTTCCTGAATGTCTGCTATTGCTTTTTTTACTGTATTTTTACCGTGACTCATTGCCACAAGATCAAACAAATCAGCACGCACAGAAAAGTATGCAGTGTAATATATTTCAGGATAGTAAACCTTAAACCAAGCAATTCTTAAAGCCATAAGGATATAGGCTGTTGCATGCGCCTTAGGGAACATGTATTTAATTTTCAAGCAAGATTCAATATACCAGTCTGGAATTTTATCATTTTGCTTCAAAACTTCCATGTCTTCATCACTAATTCCGCGGCCACGACGAACAGACTCCATTGTTGAAAATGCTGTTTCTGGTTTTATACCCCAGTGGATAAGGTCCATCATAATATTATCGCGACAGCCGATTACGTCTTTCAACTTGCACGTACCATTGTTAATTAGCTCCTCAGCATTGCCTAACCAAACATCAGTACCATGCGAAAGGCCAGAAATTTGAAGTAGTTCAGAAAATGTGGTCGGCTTGGTTTCTTCGAGCATCCCCCTTACAAATCTGGTTCCAAATTCTGGAACACCCAAAGTACCAGTTTTTGATTGAATTTGTTCTGGAGTGACACCCAAGATATCAGGACTCGAGAACAATGACATAACACCAGGATCATCAGGCGGAATTGTCAATGGATCAACACCAGATAAGTCTTGCAACATTCTGATCATCGTCGGATCATCGTGACCTAAGATATCAAATTTCAAAATGTTATCGTGGATTGAATGAAAATCAAAATGAGTCGTCTTCCATGCAGCATTCACATCATCGGCAGGGTATTGGACTGGTGTAAAGTCATAAATGTCCATATCATCTGGCACTACTACTATACCAGCGGGGTGCTGTCCCGTAGTCCGCTTTACCCCGCTGACCCCAGCAGCAAGACGATCAAGTTCAGCTTTTCTTAAGTTCAGTTCTTTTTCTTCATCATAGTGCTTTGCATAACCATAAGCAGTTTTATCAGCCACAGTCGCAATAGTACCAGCACGATATGAATTACCTGGTCCGAACATTACACGAATAAAGTTATGAGCAACAGGTTGATAGTCTCCTGAGAAGTTTAAATCGATATCGGGAACCTTATCTCCATGGAAGCCCAAGAAAGTGGCAAAGGGAATATCCTGCCCATCCTTAACCAAATTTGCCCCACACTCAGGACATTTCTTATCAGGAAGGTCATAACCTGAACCGTACTCACCATTTTCAAAAAATTGTGAATATTTACACTTCAGACACCGGTAGTGTGGCGCAAGCGGATTTACTTCAGTAATTCCAGACATTGTAGCGACTAGACTAGATCCAACAGACCCACGGGAGCCAACCAAGTAGCCGTCCTTATTTGACTTGGCAACAAGCCGCTGGGAAATCAGGTAAATGACTGCATAACCATTTGAAATAATTGAATTTAACTCCATATCCAAACGATCCTGAACGATTTTAGGAGGAGGATTACCGTACAGTTCATGAGCCTTATCATAAGTCAACTTTTTCATTTCCTCATCTGAATTTTCAATATGCGGCGGATACAAGCCATCTTTAATTGGAGCAATCTCTTCAACTGATTCTGCAATTTTGTTTGGATTTGTAATGACAATTTCTTTTGCAACATCTTCACCTAAAAAATTGAATGCATCGAGCATCTCTTGCGTAGTGTAAAAATGTAAATCAGGTTGCTTTTTATTGCGGTCTGGATTACTACGCTGTGCTGAAATCAAAATTGTTCTATAAATTGCATCGTGCTCTTCAACATAATGTGCATCTCCCGTTGCAACAACAGGTTTATTTAATTCTTTTCCTAACTTGTATATGTTAGTTAATATTTCTTCTAATTCAGCCTCATCAGCAATTAAATGGTCCTCAATTAACTGGGAATAGTTTGCTGGTGGCTGAACTTCTAAATAATCATAGAATTTAGCTTTTTCACGAGCTTCATCATAGCCCTTTTGCATCATTGCAACAAAAACTTCACCCTCTGAGCAACCGGAACCAAATAACAATCCTTCATGATTATCAGTTAAATCAGATTTAGGGGTACGCGGAATGCGGTAAAAGTACTTTGTATTAGCAATTGAAACTAGCCGATACATGTTCTTCAAGCCAGCCTGGTTCTTAGCCAAAATAGTCATATGCTGCGGGCGAGCTCTTTTGAAAACTTGTCCATGAGCCGCATAATCATTCATCTTACCCATATCATCTTCACCATATTTTTTGGTAAAGGCTTCAAGTAGTTTGAACATTAAATAGCCAGTTGCTTCCGCATCTTGATTAGCACGATGGTGATGTTCAAGAACAACGTTGTACTTTTTAGCTAAAGAATCTAGAGTATGTCTTGTTTGTTCAGGATGAAGCAAACGAGATACTTCTAGTGTATCTACTACAGGTTGAGTGATTTCTTGCAACCCTGCTCTTTTTAGCGCAGCATTTACAAAGCCCACATCGAATTGAACATTGTGTCCGCACAATGGTCGATCACCATAAAAATCTTGGAACTGCTTAATGACGACTGCTTCATCATCAGCAGCACTTACCATTTCATCAGTAATTGATGTTAAATTGATTGTTTGTTCACTAAGCGCATGATGAGGATTGATGAACTTGTCAAAGCGTTCAAGTACCTCTCCATCCCTCATTTTGACTGCACCAATTTCGATAATTGTGTCGTAAACTGATGATAAACCAGTTGTTTCAACATCGAAGATAACAAACTCTCTATTTTCATATTTCATTGGTGCCGGATTAAGAACTAACATAGCATGGTCATCAATCATATTTGCTTCAACACCATAAACAATCTTAACACCGTTCTTTTTGCCGGCATTATATGCTTCAGGGAAAGCTTGTACATCAGCGTGGTCTGTAATTGCAATTGCTTTTTGACCAAACTTTTTAGCAGCTAAAACAAAATCGGTGGCAGTGTTTGTTGCATCTAACTGACTCATATTAGTATGAAGGTGAAGCTCAGCGCGCTTTTCATCACCCTCATATTTTTCTTGTCTTCCGACATGCTCAACTGCTTCAAAACTGCTAATGTTGAACACGACATCATGACTCCATTGGTCTTCAGCAGCAGAACCTTGCATTTTAGCCCAAGTCCCTGGTTTTAAAGCCTTAATCGATTCCAATTGGTCTTTATCTGAAATAAACTTTTTAAAGGAAATCGAATCACTATAATCAGTTATTTCTCCAGTGAAGATAATTGTACCTGTTTTTAACTCTTTACTATCAGTATTAAAAATGTTCCCTTCTATGACAACATTTCTTGTACCATCAATAACATCCTTAATCTGAGTAATAGGTAAACTTTCATCTAATTTACGATTGCCATAATGTGTCTTTTTGGTCTGGTAAGTAGTCTGCTTTGGTCTTTCCTTGACCGGAGCAGCTTCGTATACTTCCTGCATGCTTTGTTCATGCTGCTCTTGCAGTTGCTGTAAACTCTCTAAGTTGCTTAGTGAATTGACATCATCAACTTCAGTAACAAACTTTAGATTGAAGAAACCATAATTACGCATTTCTTCTGCGAGTTGGTCCAGCATCTTTTGTTCAATAAGGCCATCAACCACCAAGTTATCTACTGGAATAATCCAACGACCATTTTCTTTTTTGGGTTTATGACTAGAAATAAATTCGCGTGCAACTGGTTGTAAGATATCAGAATTTTGAACTGCGTATTTCCAATAATCAGTTAAATAGTCATCAAGTCCATCTTGGGTAGATACAAAAAGCCTGGTTTTAACAAAAGATGAAAAATTTGCTTTTATTGCCTTATTTAAAGCATCATATGTTTCAAATTTAAGTGGAGTAGCAAAAAGAACATGGATATCCCATCTATGTTCTTTAGCATATACATCCACGTTCTTAATTTCACCTTTTCTTAATAGGTCATTGTCTTCAAATTGATCTGGAAAATGAATTTGTTCTAACAGTCTTAAGAAAAGTTCGTTTTTATTAGCCACAGAAATTATCCTAACTCTTTATTTACAAAATCATCGAGTTCAGAAACATTCAGCTCTATTGATTTTTCATCAGTTGGACGCTTAACCTCAATAATTCCATCACTAGCTTTTTTACCAATTGTGATTCTAAGAGGCGCACCAATTAAATCTGCATCAGCAAATTTAACTCCTGCGCGTTCGTTACGATCATCATATAAAACATCATAGTCAGCACTATATTTTTGTTCAAGACTTTCAGCCAATTTTGTTTGGTCGTCATCTTTCATCTTCATTTGAACAATATGAAGATCATAAGGAGCAATTTCTTTAGGCCAAGAAATTCCTCGTTCAGTTAAATGTTGTTCAATAACTGCAGATAGAACTCTGGTTACTCCGATTCCATATGAACCCATGATAACAGGTTGAGCCTTCCCATTTTGATCAAGGAAACTTGCGCCCATTTTATCTGTATAGTAGGTTCCCAACTTAAAGATATGACCAACTTCAATTGAAGTAGTGAATTTTAATGGTAAATGGTCAACAGGATCTGGTTCACCTTCATTTGCAACACGTAAATCACTGAATTCTTCAACTTTAAAATCACGATTTAGATTAGCATTCTTAAATTGGAATCCATCTTTGTTTGCCCCGACAATTACATTAGTCAAGTCTTTAACAGTATCGTCTGCAATAATCTTATCAGCCCAATTTGCTTCAACTGGACCAACACTACCCTTGCCAACACCTGTAATTTCCTTTAATTCTTCATCAGTAGCAACACGAACAGAATTAGCATCTAGTAAATGAGTTAACTTAACTTCATTTATCTGCTTATCACCACGAATTAAAACTAGAACGTGCTCTTTTTCATTAATAATGTATAAAACACTTTTTACTATTTTTGTTTCTGGTACTTTCAAAAATTCAGCTAAATCAGCAATTGTTTCCTGACCAGGAGTTGCAACCTCTTCTAGTTCGGCAACCTGTTCTGGATCTTGTTTAAATGTATCAATACTTTGAGCCATTTCTAGATTTGCGGAATAAGTACCTGCTTCATTAGTTGCAATGGTATCCTCACCAATTGCAGCTGGAGCCTGAAATTCCATTGAGTTTTTGCCGCCCATCGTGCCGGAATCAGCAATTACTGGGGTTACTTTGACACCGCAACGACTAAAAATTGCTTCAAATGCTTTTTTCTCATCATCAAATTGCTCATCTAATTGTTGACTAGTAGCAGCAAAACTGTATGCATCTAACATAATAAATTCACGGCTACGAAGTAAACCAAACCGAGGACGATTTTCATCACGGAACTTAGTTTGAATTTGGTAAAGCGCAATTGGCATTTGCTTATAACTCTTGAGATTTTTAGCAACAATTTCGGTAAAAGTTTCTTCATGGGTTGGCCCTAAAAGACTTTGACGTCCATGGCGATCTTTTAACTGAAACATTTCAGGACCATACTTCTGCCATCTACCTGATTCTTCCCAGAGAGTTGCTGGTAAAAGTTCAGGCATTTCCATTTCTGGAACACCTATTTTTTCCATTTCCTCTTCCATGATTTTTTCGACTTTATTTAAAACTCGAAAACCTAAAGGCAAATAAGCATAAACTCCTGCAGTAACTTGTCTTACATAGCCACCACGAAGCATCAGCTTATGGCTTTCAGCAACCGCATCTGTTGGTGCTTCTTTTAAAGTAGGTATAAATATTTTAGATTGTCGCATTAAATTCTCCCCAAATTCTTTATTTAATAAAGTAGCGATAAATATCGTTACCAGTAACTGCGATGATTAAAAGTAAGAGCAGACCAAATCCAACCAATTCAACAATAGCCTCATGGTTTTCAGAAATAGGTTTTCCACGGAAAATCTCAATAATATTAAGTAAGAATTTTCCACCATCAAGTCCAGGAATCGGTACTAAGTTTACAATTCCCAAATTAATTGAAATCATTGCTAAAAATGCCAAAAGGTATGAAAAACCCATTTGCGAAACTTGAGCCGTCTGAGAGTATATCCCAACAGGACCAGACAATTTGTTCAAACTAAAGTTTCTAATTAAACCACCTAAAGCGTTAAAAATCATTCCTGTGGTTGACACAGCTGTATTCCATCCACGTTTAGCTTTTGAAATAGCTCGATCATCACTTTGAGCTTTAATTCCTATTTGGTAAACAGTTTGACCACTGACTTTTACAACCTTTGGCTTTACCGTAGCTGTAGTAGTCTGATTGTTTTTTTCCAGAACTATTTTTAAGTTCTCGCCTTTACTTTGAGCAATTATATTAGAGACATCTTCAAATGAACTCGTCTTGTGACCATTAATCGAGACCAACTTTGCGCCCTTTTTAATCTTAGCCACATCAGCTGGCGAATTTGGTGACACTGATTGAATTGTTGTAGTTGCAGGGCCTGGAATTGTAAACGTCCAAATCATGAAAACTACAAAGCCAAGTAAAATATTCATCAAAGGTCCAGCAACATTAGTAGCAAGTTTTTGCCAAACATTTGCTTCTTGAAATTGCGTATCACGAGGTGCGATTATTAGCTCAGTCTTTGATTGGTCAATGACAGTTGCATCATGGTCAACTGAATACCTAACCGGTTTTTCTTCATCACCATTTTCATAGCCTTCGATTACCAGTTTATCTACCAAATCAGCCTTTATTACTTGAACTGGAATTCCTTCCACCGGAATATCTGATTCTGAGGCATCAATTTTGACCACTTTATTCTGATTATTTAGTTGAAGAATTACATTCATCCCAGGTGAAAGTTCAGTTTCATCGTCCTTACTTGCTAAACGAACATATCCACCTAAAGGCAGCCAGCGAATAGTATAAGTGGTTGGATTCCGTCTTACCTGAAATAGCTTAGGGCCCATCCCAATAGAAAATTCACGAACCAAAATACCGCACTTTTTTGCAACAATAAAGTGCCCGAATTCGTGAACAAACACTAATAAGCCAAAAACTACTAAGAAAATCAGTATACCTTTCATGGAATACTCCTAATGTATAATTCCTAGTAATGCCGCGAATACCGGCAAAACAAATAGCATACTATCAAATCGGTCTAAAATTCCACCGTGACCCGGTAAAATCTTACCTGAGTCTTTAACACCATAATAGCGTTTATATGCGGATTCAACTAAGTCACCCATTTGACCAACAATTGATAGAATCAGGGCAAAAACAACCATTTGCCATAGCGGATAATCGACATTGACGAAATATACATAGATAGCTGCACAAATGACCGCGCAAATAGTTCCGCCAATTGACCCTTCCCATGTTTTATTAGGACTAATCACTGGCCATAACTTGTGTTTACCTATTTTACGTCCAATCATGTAAGCGCCTGTGTCAGTTAACCAAACGACAACGAAAACATAGCAAAGTAAAGCAAAGCCGTTTGAACTATTTCTAATGCTTGCCATGTAGTGAAAACCGGTACCGATATACAGTGAGCCAAGTGTATACACTGAAACATCATCAAAAGTTGTCTTATTCTTTGATAAAACTGTCCAAGTTAACATTAACATAATTAGAGCAAAGTAAATACCGTATTTGGTCCAGTGGAACGGCATGCTCTTGATAAAACTATCAGGAACTGCCCAAGTGATTGTTGCCAATAAAGCTAGCAAAAAGTTAACAGAAACTAAAATCTGCTTTTTCATTAAAAAGATTTCACTTATTCCAACCGCTGCAAAAGCGACTGTCAGCCAATCCATCCACAAACCGCCCATAATGACGATTGGAATAAATAAAATTAAAGCAATAACTGCTGTAATTACACGTTGTTTCATATAATAATTACCTAACTATCCGTTTCATCTAATTTGCCAAAGCGGCGATGACGATTTTGAAAATCACTAACAAATTCTTGCAAGTCCTCTTTTGTAAAATCAGGCCAGTTTTTAGAGCTAAATGCAAGTTCAGAGTAAGCCAATTGCCAAAGCATAAAATTAGAGATGCGTTGTTCTCCAGAGGTTCTAATTAATAAATCAGGATCCCTAAATTCTTTAAAGCCTGCCGTCATTAGCCGATCCGAAATCAGTTCTTCAGTGATTTGATCACTGGTAAGTTGACCCGTCTCAATTAACGTACCAATTTCTTTAACCGCTGTGGTTATTTCTCTTCTTGAGCCGTAATTAAAAGCAAAATTCAGTATTAAACCAGTATTTTGCGCAGTTTCTGCCATTGCACGTTGAACTACATCATATGTCTTACGAGGTAATTCATCCAAGTAGCCCATAATATTAACTTTTACATTCTTTTCCATTAATGTCGGCATGAAATGATCAAAGAAGCGTACAGGCAAGTTCATTAAATACGCAACTTCTTCTTTTGGTCGTGCCCAGTTTTCAGTTGAAAAAGCATATAGAGACAAGACTTTTATTCCAAGTTGATCAGCTGCTAAGGTGATTCTCTCAACATTGTTCATCCCTTCGTAATGACCAGCCACACGTGGTTTGCCTTGCTTGGTAGCCCAGCGACCATTACCATCCATAATGATTGCAAGATGATTTAATTGATTTCTTTTTTCTACCATTTTTAGCCTTGAGTAATTTCCTTACGCTTTTTATCAGCTAATTCATCAATCTTTTTAGTTGCTTGATCCGTTACCTTTTGAACTTCTTTTTCAAGGTTACGTTGCTCGTCCTCAGTTATTTCATCATCTTTTTGTTGCTTCTTAAGTGAGTTCATTGCATCACGTCTTACGTTTCGAATGGCAATTTTTCCTTCTTCGGCAATTTTATTTACTTCTTTTGCAATTTCTTGGCGTCTTTCACCAGTCAATTGAGGAATAACTAGTCTAATAACTTTACCGTCATTTGCTGGTGTTAAGCCTAGATTTGAAGCAAGAAGAGCATGTTCAATATCATCGACACTGTTTTGGTCGTACGGCGTAATCAAGAGAACACGAGGTTCTGGAATAGTCACACTCGACATTTGAGTCAATGGGGTTGGTGCACCATAGTATTCAACTTGAACACCATCAAGCAAGGCTGCATTGGCAACACCGGCGCGAATAGAGCCGAGATTCTTTTCAAAAACGCTGATAGATTTCTCCATATTATCTTGCGCTTTTTTAATCGTTTCGTTATTCATTATTTTCCACCTTCAATTACAGTTCCTATATGTTCACCCATAACGACTTTTCTAATATTTCCTTCTGTATTGACGTTAAACACAATTAAAGGAATATTTGTATCCATTGAAAGTGAACTAGCAGTTCTGTCCATAACTTTCAAATCTTTGGAGATTACATCAAGTTGAGTTAGCTCATTGTACTTTTTAGCGCTTGGATCAATTTTTGGATCAGCGGAGTATACTCCGTCAACACCATTTTTAGCCATTAAAATGACATCTGCATTAATCTCAGCCGCACGTAAAGCTGCAGTGGTATCAGTTGAAAAGTATGGGTTACCGGTTCCACCACCCATGATTACTACTCTGCCTTTTTCAAGGTGACGAATTGCCTTTCTTCTAATGTAAGGCTCAGCAATTTGTCTCATTTCGATTGATGTCTGTAACCTTGTTGGCACACCTACGTGCTCTAAACCATCCTGAAGAGCTAAACCATTCATGATAGTTGCTAGCATACCCATGTAGTCTGCCTGTGAACGTTCCATTCCCAGTTTTTCACCAGTTTCACCACGCCACATGTTACCGCCACCGCAAACGATTCCAATTTCAACGCCTAGGTCGTGAACCGCTTTAATTTCTTCGGCTAAATGGCTGATAACTGTAGGATCAATTCCAGTACCTTGACTACCAGCCAGTGCTTCACCAGAAATCTTTAAAACAATTCGCTTATATTTAACTTGAGTCATGACAACCTCCTCTATTAACTTTAGTTATTCTACCATATAAAAATGGCAAATGTAGGACTACAAAACAAAAGAGCAGAATTTTATTAAGAAATTTATTTTCTCTTTAAAAGCTTTTTTAATAGAAGAAAAACACACTGATTATTTAGTATTTTCTATTGAAAATAAAAAGCACTGTCGTATTAAACAGAGCTTTTTAATCTATTATTATTTCAAATATTTTTGTGCATGTTGCGCTGCATTTCTTCCGGAATAGAATGCATATCCGGCACAAGTTCCTGGCATGTTTGGACCATATGTATCTCCAGTTAAACCACTTGCATCATTACCTGTTGCGTATACCCCTTCAATTGGTTGACCTTTTTCATCTTCAATCTCATTGTCAGGGGTTATTCTTAAACCACCCATTGTACAATATGCACCAACTGTTAACTTAAAGCCATAAAATGGTCCATCTTCAACAGTTCTTAAGTACTTTGGATCCTTACCAAATGACTTGTCCTCACCAGTTTTTACATCTTCATTGAATTTTTTTATATTTTGAACAAACTTGTCTTTTGGCAAGTTCATTTTTTCTGCTAACTCTTCTAGTGTATCGGCCTTAAAGATAAATGGTTTGTTTTCACTAACTGCTTGATCAATTTCTTCTTGTAACTTATCCATCTTATGTCCACGTTCAATGTAAACACCTAGTCCCATAAAGTTGCCCTTTTCGGCCATTTCATCAATGATCTTTTTATCTAAAATGCTGTAAACTTTATTTTGACTATACAGAGCATTGCCGGCATATGAAAAGTTATAAACGACTGATTCATCAACAAATCTCTCACCATTTTCATTTACCCATAAAAGTGGTTGTTGTCCTGCAGCCACATTCATCTGGCTCCGCATCATCTTGAATGATGGTTGACCTGGATCTTTAAGATAGCCGCCAAATAACATTGCCGTGCCCATGCCGTATTTTTGACCACCTACATGCCAACCTAATCTCAAGCCATCACCAGTGCCTTTGCCACATGAAACTGTAATCAATCTAGATAAATCATAATTGGTTTCTTTTGCCATCATTTCGTCATTGTTTAAATAGCCTCCTGTTGCCAGAATCACTACTTTGGCTGTAATTATTTCGATGTCACCGTTAGCTTCATTTTTGAGTGTTACCTTTTTATTGCCATCATAATCAATTTCTAAGTTAATTGCTGATGTAGAAGTTAAAAGTTCTCCACCCAATTTTTTAAAACGAGGCTCCAAACCATTATGCATTGCGCCATCGCCATATCCTTTATAAATATGCCACGTTGCTTCACCAGCACCCATTGCTTGAACACCTTCGTATTCGACGCCTTCATCATGTAACCATTTAATATTCTCGGCACTAGTATCCAAGTAATTACGCCAAATCCTTGAATCCGCCTTATAGCTGGAATACTCAACTTCTTCTTTTAAAACATCTAAAGTTGAAACATTAATCCCTTTTTCTTTTTGTAAATATGAACCAACTGCGAAAAGTCCTTCGCTATAATTTGCAGAACCACCTGTGTGGCGACCCTTTTCAAGCATCAAAACACTGTTACCGTTCTCGACAGCAGTTAATGCAGCAGCTTGACCAGCAGCACCCGAACCTACAACTACAACATCATAATTTTCTTTCTTTGAAATTTTCATAACCGTGTACCTCTTTAAAACTATTTATGCTTTAATAGTAAGTGCTTACAAATAAAAAATATAGACACTTTATTTTTCAACACTAGAAGTAAAAGGTTCGGATAAAGATGAATTTCACTCAATTAAATACTTTCATTACGGTAGTCGAAACAGGGAGTTTTCAAAAAGCTGCTGCAACACAGTACATTAGTCAACGCGCAGTTTCACAGTCAATTGGCAAGCTTGAAAACGAACTAGGCTTTAAATTGTTCGAGCGCGGCAAAAACAAGATTTCAATCACCTCTCAAGGACAGGAATTTTTCTTGAAAACTAAGGAAATATTACATAGCTTTTCTGTAGAAATCAATTCTCTGCGGCATGAAGCTGCCACCACCTATCAAGAACTAAAAGTTGGCTACTTTTCTCCTTTTGAAGGGGCATTGTTGCTACAAAAAATCTTTGATGCAAATCAAAAACAGCCTGAATTAAAAATCAAGATAACCGAGGAGAGTATTGAACACTTAATATCAGACGTTTCTCTCGGCATATTAGATTTAGCTTTTATCTTAGATTATGGAGAACAAGAATTTTTGACTAAGAACCTAACTAACAAGAGTATTTTTCAAAGCAAAATGGTGATTGGCGTCAGTAAACTCAATCCTTTAAGTAGCGGCTCTGTTTTTCCATTAACTGCTCTTAAAGAAAAACCTATTTTATATTATGGACCTGAGAAAACCAATTATTTAAAGCATGCCTTTCTTGCCACCTTACCTGAAGCTTATCAAAATTTACCGGTCGCTAGAATTTCAACTATTGAACAAATGCAAATTCTTGTTTCCTCTAATCAAGCTAATGCATATTATCCAGATGGCTTACTTCAACCTTCAAACTCTCCGAGTGAGAAAATTGAATATTTGCCATTAGAGGGCAACAGCAGTGCCCAAAACTACCATGTCCAAGCCATTTATCAAAAGAATACGGAAAAGAAAAAATTAATCCAGCAGTTTTTAAGCTAATAAAAAACCTCACTTAAAATTAAGTGAGGTTTTACTATTAATAATCAGTTTCGTTATCTACAGTTAATAACAAGTTATATAAGGCTCCATATAAATTAGAGTCGTTTCTAAACTTGGCTGCAACTATTTTCGGTTTGACTAATGTTTGGCCAATGATTGAATTCATTTTGCCAACTAACTTATCATAAGCCTGATTGATGCCAGAAAGTAGAATTGGTTGAGCACTAATGCCGCCACCGATTGCCACTTTATTTATATCAACTACTGTATTCATATTTAAAATTAAAGCTGCAATGTTTAAACAATAATCGTTGAAAATCTTAATTGCGTCTTCATTGCCGTTTTTAATTTCTTCAAAAGCATGAATTCCATCATTGATTTCAGAATAACCTGTTTTTTGATTTACATGCTTAACGAAGTTGACAGCAGAGCATAGATTACCGACGCTACCTTGCATTTTTTCCGGGTGGGTCAAATCAACAATCATAAAGCTCAATTCACCAGCTTGGTAATGGGAGCCTTGTAAAAGATGACCGTTAACTATGATGCCACCGCCAACACCCGTGCCTAATGTTAGTGCTGCACAGTTAGTTTCTCCTTTTAAACTTCCTAGCCAGTTTTCTGCCAGAATGCTTGCTTTACCATCGTTAAGAACAGTTACAGGGTAGTCCTTATCTTGATAGATTTCTCCAAAATCAATGCCATCAAGATAAGGAATTGCACCTCCAAAACGTATTTTTGTTCCTTCGATTTTTCCAGGAGCACAAATTGCCAAGCCTTTGATTCTATCTGTATATTTTTTAACAATTTTATCTACTGCAACTAAAAAGTCAGCTTTATTGTCAGGAGTACTTACTTTACCCTTTTCAATAATATTACCAGCTTGGTCTATTTGTGCGTATTTAATTTCTGTTCCGCCAATATCAATACTTAAATAATTTTTCATCTTCATCCTTCACCAATAGATAAATTAAAAGTTACAGCCATAAGAGCCACATACATAAAAGATTATAAACTAAAACTCAATTTTTGATTGCATTACTTTTAGACAATCAAGAATTCTACTGTATCATAAATTTTCAAAAACTGCATTTAAAAATCGCAATCTTACTTTGTGGATCACGTTTATTCTTATCTTCATGAACTTACTCATAGAAACTAATATCTAACTACTGTAGTACAAAAAGAGCCCTCCTTTAAGGAGGGTTCTTTTTTCTCTATCTTATGAAAAACGTTTCTATTTTAGACAAAAATTTTATCCGACAGCTAAGAAAAATGCTAGCGCATCTAGAATGATACCCATAGCAAAAACTAAATTATTGCTTAACTTAGAAAAGGACTTTTCAACGCTTAAATATATACATATTGTTCCAACTACCACTGCAATCATCATTATGTCAAAGCCCATATACTTTACCTCGCTTTAAAATTCATCTAATTATATTTTTCCATATAGAAATTAGCCAGTAAATTCGTTTAGTTTTATTTTAGAATTACTTTAGTAACTTTAGTTTTCTTTAAGAATAAAAAACCTTATCCTAATGGACAAGGTTTTTAGAAAATCGTTTTTTGATTTTAACGACTATTTAATTTGTTCTTGAACTTCAGCAGCAAAGTCTTCTTGCTTCTTCTCGATACCTTCGCCAACTTCGTAGCGAGTGTATGCAGCAACTTCACAACCTTCAGATTTAGCGTATTCTGCAACTGTCATATCGCCATCTTTAACGTAAGGTTGGTCAACCAAGCAAATTTCGCTTAAGTACTTGTTAACACGACCTTCAACGATCTTAGGAATAATGTTTGCAGGTTTACCTTCGTTTTCAGTTTCCTTAGTGAAAACTGCCTTTTGACGATCAAAATCAGCCTTTGGAACAGAAGCTTTATCTAAGTATTCAGGGTTAATAGCAGCAACGTGCATTGCAATGTTCTTAGCTGCTTCTTCGTTGTCACCCTTTAAAGTAACAACAGCAACAATTGATCCACCATTATGCTTGTAAGCGCCAAATACTTCATCATCATTCTTGCTGATTAAATCAAATCTTCTTAAAGTGATCTTTTCACCGATAACAGCAGTCAAGTTGGTAATTTCTTCACCGATTGTTGACCCAGCCATTGGAGCCTTTAAAGCTTCTTCTACGTTAGCAGGCTTTGCAGCAAGAATTGCCTTTGTTACATCATCAACTAACTTAATGAACTTATCGTTTGATGAAACAAAGTCAGTTTCTGAGTTAATTTCAACTAATGCAGCTGTGTTACCAGAGAATGCATATTCAGCCAAACCTTCAGCTGCAATTCGACCACTCTTCTTAGCAGCTTTTGCAACACCGTTTTCTCTTAAAATATCAATTGCCTTTTCAACGTCTCCATCAGCTTGAACTAAAGCTTTCTTGGAGTCCATCATTCCGGCACCAGTACGATCACGTAACTCTTTAACTTGTTTAGCAGTAATATTTGCCATTGATGTATCCTTTCAAATAAAAGATATTTAACTAGTCTTCGTCTGAAGTTTCTTCAGCTTCAGTTGCTTCTTCAGCACCATCAGCTGCAGCATTCTTAGTCATTTCAGCTTCTACGTCAGCGTTATTGTCATCTTGACCTTGCTTACCTTCAATAACGGCATCTGCCATCGCGCCTGAAATTAAGCGAATAGCACGAATAGCGTCATCGTTTGAAGGAATAACAACATCTACTGGATCTGGATCAGTGTTAGTGTCAACCATTGCAACAACTGGAATACCAAGAACGTTTGCTTCGTGAACAGCAATCTTTTCCTTCTTAGGATCAACAACAAACATTACGTCTGGGATTCTAGGCATGTCTTCAATACCACCTAAGAATCTTTCAAGCTTGTCCTTTTCCTTAGTTAATAAAGATGCTTCCTTCTTTGGTAATACATCAAAAGTACCATCTTCTGACATCTTCTTAAGGTCCTTTAATCTTTGCACACGACTTTGAATAGTCTTCCAGTTGGTTAAAGTACCACCAAGCCAACGTTGGTTAATGTAATATTGACCAGCACGAGTTGCTTCTTCAGCAATTGAGTCTTGAGCTTGTTTCTTAGTACCTACAAAAAGAATTACACCACCGTCTTGAGCAACTGCTCTAACGAATGAGTATGCGTCATCCAACATCTTGATTGTCTTTTGCAAATCAATGATGTAGATACCATTTCTTTGAGTAAAGATGTAAGGAGCCATTTTTGGATCCCATCTTCTAGTTTGGTGACCGAAGTGGACACCAGCTTCAAGTAATTGTTTCATTGAAACTACTGACATAATTAACTTCCTCCTATGGTTTTATACCTCTCAAGCGATCATTTCAACGTTTCACCAGTGTGTGGCACCAAAACGTTGATCACTCTTGATGTTTCTTACTTGTGTGTTTAACACACAAGTAAAATAATACTAAATTTAGGCTTAAGAATCAAGGCTAAAAATCAACTGATCGTTCACGCAAAAAATTTTCCTTCCACTGGCGTGTATGATGCTTAAACCAGTACTCTCTTTTCAATGCTAATTGCTTATCTTGAAATTTTTCGTGATAAATCATTTTGACAGGTCTTCTAGTCTTAGTATATTTTGCCCCTTTACCAGTGTTATGTGCAGTTAACCGTTTTTGTAGGTCATTTGTAAAGCCGCCATAAAAACTACCGTCATTGCACAACAAAACATAAAAATAGTAACTTTTTCCTTCATCATGTTTTTGCCGCTCTTCATCAGTTTCACGAATTACTTTTTGAATCACAGGTAAAAAATCACCGTTTTCATCATGAACTTCAATCGCATCCCTCAAAACCAAGCCATCTGTTGCCGTGTGCTTAACAGCTTCAATAATAACTAAATTTGCATCATCTCCACGATGAGATACATACGGCTGTACAAATTTGATACTTAAATCGTGCTTTATGCAAAAATATGCAATTTCGTTAAGACGTTCAGGTCGATGTACCATATACATTTTTCCCTTCATCTTAAGAAGATCACTGGCAACCATAATTATTTCTTCTAAGTTAATTAACAATTCATGACGTGCAATTGCTTTTTTAGGATCAGGATTTACCTTATGATTCTTTGCCACTTTAAAATATGGTGGATTAACCACAACTACATCATAAGAATCTTTACGTAAAAATTCAGGTGCATCCTTAACATTTTTTTGATGAACTTGAATACGGTTTTCCATTTGATTTAATTCAACCGATCGCCTAGCTTGTGAAGCAGCCTCATCTTGAATTTCAATTGCATCATACTTAGCTCGATTAAAATATGCCATATAAATTGTTGCAGCACAGTTTCCTGCACAGAGATCAGCAACTTTCGAACTATCTTTAATTGATTCTTTAGCTTCTGCTGCCAGTAATAATGTGTCTAACGAAAAGCTAAAGGCATCTTTGTCCTGAACAATTTTAAGATTATCGCTATACATATAATCAATTCGTTCATTTTTTGACAAATTTACCATAAAAATTTCTTCCTCTCCTCAAGCTCTGTTATAATATTTTACATCATTGGAGGAAATAATGTTTTATCATATCATTCGCCCAATTGCCCGCTTTATTGTCTGGCTACTAAATGGGCATTTACATGTTAATCATAAAGAACGTATCCCAGATGGGAATTATATTTTGGCAGCTCCGCATCGCACGTGGTGGGAACCGATTTTGTTTGCTTTAGCTGCAAGTCCAAAAGAATTCATGTTTATGACAAAAATTGAATTATTTAAATATCCTGTTTTAAATTTCATTTTAAAGCATGCACATGCCTTTCCAGTTGACCGTAAAAATCCTGGTCCATCTGCTCTAAAGACACCTATCAAGGGACTAAAAAATGGGAATTATTCATTAATTATCTTTCCATCTGGAACCAGACATTCCGCCGAACTAAAAGGCGGAACTATTGCAATTGCAAAGCTATCCGGTAAGCCAATTGTTCCCGTTGTTTATCAAGGTCCTCTGACCTTTACAGGACTTCTAAAGAGAAAACCACTTGAGGTTTGCTTTGGCGACCCTATTCAAGTTGATCGAAAAGTCAAACTAACACATGAAAATGAAGCAATGTTAGATAATCAGCTTAAAGAAGCTTGGAATAAGATTGATCAAGAACAGAATCCTAATTTTCATTATCAACCAAAGTAAAAACAGACAAAATGAAAAGATTAAACTTTAATAAGTTTAATCTTTTTTTGTAGTGTTAAAATAATTACGACTGTAATTGAATGGAGGAAGTCAAAAAATTGTTAGAGAAAACATTTTATAAAATGATGTTAAGTAAGTCTTTTCCTTTCCCAGTGAAAGTAACCTATTGGGATGGTAAGAGTGAAGTTTATGGCAATGGCAACCCAAACATTGAAATCATTTTTAATGAAAAAATTCCAGTTAATGAAATCACCCGTAATGCTTCATTAGCCCTCGGCGAAGCATACATGGATAAAAAGATTGAAATCAAGGGCAGTATACAGGAACTTATCCTTGGAGCTTATGAAAGCCCAAACAGTTTTATGCGGTCTAGTAAATTCCGCAAATTTATGCCTAAGCAAAATCATACTGAACAACAGAGTGAAAAAGACGTTCAAAGTCACTATGATATCGGTAATGATTTCTATAAGTTGTGGCTTGACCCTACGATGACCTACTCATGTGCATACTTCAAGGAAGGTAATCAAGACGACCTTGAAAAGGCTCAAATTGATAAAATCAATCACATTCTTGATAAACTACATCCACAAAAAGGTAAAACTCTTTTAGATATAGGTTGTGGCTGGGGAACGCTTATGTTGACTGCAGCCAAAGAATATGATCTTAAGGTTACTGGTGTAACTTTAAGCGAAGAACAATATAAACTTGTTCAAAAGAAAATTTACGATGAAAATCTACAGGATCAGGTAGAAGTTAAGCTAGAAGACTATCGCGAACTTGGCGATCAACAATGGGATTACATTACTTCAGTTGGCATGTTTGAGCATGTTGGTAAAGAAAATCTTGGTCAGTATTTTAATGACGTTGCAAAATACCTTAAAAAAGACGGCGTTGCCCTAATCCACGGAATTACCCGCCAACAAGGTGGCGCTAGCAATGCTTGGATTGATAAGTACATCTTCCCAGGTGGCTATATCCCAGGACTAGATGAAAATGTTCATCATATTGTTGTCGAAAATGGTATGCAAATTGATGACATGGAAATGTTAAGACGCCATTATCAACGAACAATTGAAATTTGGGATAAAAACTTTAACAATCATCGTGATGTTATTCAGAAAAACATGGGTGAGCGCTTCACTAGAATGTGGGATCTTTATTTACAAGCATGTGCTGCCTCCTTTGAATCAGGAAATATTGACGTAGTTCAATATCTCCTAACCAAAGGGCCGTCTGGTAAAAACTTACCAATGACTCGTGATTACATGCTTAAAAATTAAAACAGATGAGTTATAACTCGATTTTAAAAAGATTTAGTTACGTATTTTATCGTAACTAGTCTTTTTTATTTTGAATTAGAAATTTTTGCTAAAAATAAAAATAACCTTCGAATTCAATTATGATATCGAAAGTTGTTTTATTAACTATTTAACTTCTATATTGTTACATCTTAAAAATTTTGCCAGGGTTAACCACTTCATTAGGATCAAACAACTTCTTAACTTGACGTAAAAGCTCAGTGTAGTCGTGACCATAAAAATCTTCATAGTAACCAGCGCGAGCATAACCAATACCGTGTTCGCCGGACATATTACCATCAAGTGATTTAGCTGTCTTGTATAATTCAGAAATTACTTTATCACTTGTCTTAGCGTATTCTTCATCAGACATGTCGTCAGAGCAAAGATAAATATGTAGGTTTCCATCGCCAGCATGTCCAAAGTTTGGAATTCTAATATTCAATTCGTTTTCAAGCTCTTCAATACGATCTAAAACCTCTGGAATGTGGTTAATCGGAACACAGACATCGATTTCATCCATCTTTGGAGTTGACTTTTGAATTGCAAGAAGTAATTCTTCACGACATTTCCAAATTTTCTTAGCTTCTTCTGAATCGGCATTCAATATAACTGCATCTTCAGCTTTAAACTCTTTTACAGCTTCCAATGCTTGTTTCAATTCTGCTTGCCACTCCTCTTCAGTAAATGAATCGAGACCCATGATAATAAAGCCATTACCATTTTTAATTGGGAATTCGTCATTTGCATATTTTTCCCATAAGTTAATCACTTTACGTCCCATAAATTCAACTGTAGTTGGAACAACACCGGAAGCAAGGATTGCTGGAACAGATCTAATTGCATCATTCAAAGTTGGGAAAGGAATAATTGCATTAATTGATTTACGTGGTTTTGGATATAGTCTTAGTGTAACTTCAGTAACAACGCCAAGCGTACCTTCTGAACCAATAATCAAATCTTTTAGAGAATAACCAGATGAAGATTTAACTGCTTTTGAGCCAAACTTATACAATTTTCCGTTAGTTAAAACAACCTTTAATTCGCGGATGTGCTCTCTTGTAACACCATACTTGATTGCCTTTAAACCACCAGCATTTGTGTCAACATTACCACCAATTGTAGCCCAGTGCATAGCAGGTGCTGGCATATAAGTAAAAGGCTTATCAGCAAGATATTCTTCAATATCCTTTAATCTGATTCCGGCTTGAACTGTCATAGTTAACCCATCCGGATCATATTCTAAAATACGGTTCATTTTAACCATATCGAGTGAGATACCACCATCAACAGATAAATTGGCACCCATTAACCCAGTTGAATTACCACGTGGTACCAAAGGAATATGATGATCACTCGCATATTTAACAACATTTTCTACTTCTTGATTAGTAACTGGTTGAATTACTAATTCTGGCATTGCTGTTACTGTTCTAAATTGGTCATGATCCCAATGTTTAGTTGGCTCTGTAACAAAACGTTCAGGTTCTGAAATAAATTTACGTAAATTTTCACGATCAGTATCATTAATTTGATGGTATTCCATTTCAAACTTCCTATTTCTAAAACATAAATATTTTTAATTGTTATTATAATTAATTTACATCTTTGTGTAACCGCTGTCAACGATTGGTGTAAAAGAAAAGCACGGGATAATTAAATAACCCGTGCATAAACTTAATTTTGACTGTTTTGCAACTTATATAAGTTGTAGTAATAACCTTTTTGAGCTAATAATTGTTCATGATTTCCATGTTCAACTATTTTACCATCGTTTAAAACGATAATTTGATCAGCATCAACAATTGTCGACAATCGGTGTGCAATGGCCAAAGTAGTTCGACCTTTTCTTAAACTCTTTAAGGCAGTTTGAATTAATGTTTCAGTTTCAGTATCAACGTTAGCCGTTGCTTCATCAAGAACTAAAATTTTCGGATCAGTGACTAAAGTACGTGCAAATGAAATCAGTTGTCGTTGTCCCTGGCTGAACTCGCTGCCACCTTCACCAACCTTGGCATGATATTTACCGGGAAGATTTTCGATAAACCCGTCTGCTTGAACAGTTTTTGCTGCATTCTTAATTTCTTCATCAGTGATATTTTTATTATAGAGTCTAATATTGGAATTGACATCACCATAAAACATGAATGGTTCCTGTAAAACTAGACCCAGCTTTTTGCGGAGCTCTTCTTTTGGATACTTCTTTATATCTACACCATCAATTAATACTTGCCCCTTGTAGAATTCATAAAAACGCATCATTACATTGATAATTGAACTCTTACCGGAACCAGTATGTCCAACAATTCCCAGGGTTTCTCCTGGATTAACAGTAAAAGAAATGTCATGCAATATTTCATTTTTACCATCATATGAAAAGCTCACATGCTTAAATTCAATTTTACCTTTAGTAATTGTTACGCCTTTTTCAGCTTGCTGCTCAGGCTCAAAATCTGTATTATCAAGGATTCTAAAGATTCTTTTTCCTGCAACAATTCCATCTTGGAAAAAGGTCATTTGATCCATCATATTAGCAATTGGATTGAAAAACTGTGAGATATATTGTGAAAATGCGTAAACCACACCTGCAGGGACAAAAGTCTCACGTAGTGGAAAACCAAAGTACATTAGGGTTAAAGCAAGTGCTATCGAGTAAAGCATACTCGTTAACGGTGATAAAAGTAATGAATTAAGGTTTATCATACTAAACCGAGTTTTCATTAAAGAAGTGTTTTCATGTTCAAAATTATCAGTCATCCGCTTTTCTTGTTTGAATTGCTGAATTAAAGAAACCCCTTCAATTGATTCGTTTAAATTCGTATTAATGCGACTTAAGCGCTCGCGATAATTTCGGTATAACTTTGAACTTCTCTTAGAATATTGCCAAATAATTAGCAATAAAATGGGTAAAAATGCCAAAACAATTAAACCAGCATAGAAGTTAGTCGTAAACATCGCTACTAGAGCGGAAATAATTGAGAAGAATGACATGACTACACTTGAAAGTACAACTAAGAAGTTGCTCAAAGTCATCGTATCGTTAGTAACACGCGAAACGATTGACCCGGCTGGAGTTTGATCAAAATAGCGCATTCCCAAGCTTTGCAATTGCTTATATAATGCTGACCGTAAACTCTCAAGCGATTTTTCAGAACCTAAAGCAAAAAAGTACTCGTAAGTAAACTGCAAAACCGCTTTGATAACTGAACCAAAAGCATATAAGAAACCAGCAAATAAGATGATTTGGGTTGTAACACTCTCTTTGACTAAGTAATTGTCCAAAAAGAACTGCAGTCCGTATGGCAAAAGCATGTTGATTACACTAACCAAAAATGCTCCAATACCCGCAATAATCATTTCATTTTTGAACCGCATTACAAAGCGCATCAAACGCTTGAAGATGCTAATTTGTTCTTTTACAGGTATTTCTTTTGACCAGACAGATTCATAATTACTTTGATCGTCCATCTTATTCACCTACCTTTGCTTCTAATTCTTGGCGTTGCCACATGTCTGCATACCAGCCGTTTTCTGCTAACAGCTGATCATGCGTACCTCTTTCAACAATTTGACCGTCTTTTAGAACCAAAATTAAATCGGCATTCATAACTGAGGTCAGTCTGTGCGTAGCAATTAAAGTGGTTTTACCTTCACGCTCTTTACTTAGTGACTCTAAAATTGCCATTTCAGTTTTTGCGTCAACAGCGGATAAAGCATCATCTAGGACTAAAATTTGACTTTGCTTCAATAAGGCCCGTGCAATTGACATTCTTTGCTTCTGTCCACCAGAAAGAGAAACACCATTTTCACCAACAAGAGTGTTGTAACCACCAGGCATTTGCAAAATATCATTGTGCAAATCACTCTTTTTAGCGGCTGACTCAATCGCACTCTCATCTGAATTTGCATCTGAAAAAGCAATATTCTTTTGAATACTGGTTGAGAAAAGATAATTATCTTGCGGAACATATGAAATCTGACGCAATAAAACATTTAATGGTATTTCTCTAATGTCATGACCATTTAATGTGATTTTCCCATCATATTTATCAAATTCGCGCAGCAATAGTTGAATGATTGTAGTTTTACCTGCTCCAACCTTCCCAACTAGTCCAAGTGTCTGCCCTGTTTTTAGAGTGAAATCAATATTATGCAGCACAGGAATTTGTGGCTCATCAGGATAGGCAAAGGATTTTACTTGGTATTTCAAATCACCTGCAATATCTTGAGCCTGAAGGCTTTGATCAGCATGTTGATCGGTAATTTCAGGTTTTTCATCAAGTAGTTTTTCAACTCGATCATAGCTTGCGCTACCTCGCTCAAGGATATTAAATAGGTAACCAATTGCAAACATGGGCCAAACCATATTCCCGATATAGGCAATAAATGATACAAGTTGCCCAATTGATAAAGCCTTGTGACTAACCAACAATCCACCATAAATAATAGTTATTGTATAGGTCAGTCCAATAAGAAGCGTTCCCAATGGGTCAAATAATGAATCCCACTTAAAGACACGCTTATTGATTTTTATCGTATCATTAACCATGTCATTGAAGACTTCAGTATCTTCTTTTCCTTGACCAAAGGTTTTTAGGACCTTAATCCCGGAAATCGATTCCTGAGTTTTATTGTTTAAACGAGAAAAAGCAGCCTGAGATTCATCAAACGCACCGTATAGCTGATCGCCTAATTTCCATGCCCCCCAGGCAAGAAATGGTAATGGAATAAGTGCAACGATTGTTAACCGCCAATCAACAAATACTATCATTGCGACCATTGTTGTTACACTCATCAAAAGTGAATCAACTAGTGTCAATACACCTTCACCCGCAACTTCCTGAATCGCTGAAACATCATTTGTGGCATGTGCCATTAGGTCACCTGTTCTATGGCGTTGATAGAATGTACGATCCATTTCCATAAAGTGCTCAAACAGTTTAGAGCGCATTTGCAATTCTAATTCGGCTGCACCACCCCAAATTTGACGACGCCAAAAATAGCGGAAAGCATATAAAACTAACGCAGCTAGTACAATGGCTAAGATTAGGGTCGCATATTCTTGCCAAGAAATATGACCTTTATCTAATTGATCAGCCATTAAACCCAAAATTCTTGGTGGTACTAAGTTAATTACTGAAGTCAGTGCTAGAAAAGCAACACCGATTAAATAGCGTTTCTTTTCCTTTTTAAAAAACCAGCCTAACTTAAAAAATATACCCATTTTTCACCTGTCTTTCAAAATAAAAAGGCGGAAGAAACAATCCTCCGTCTGATGTCAATCTAGTTAAGATTTTATTTTTGATGTTTCATCATGTTCATCACTTGGTTTACCTTTTTAGCAGAAGGTTTTTGACCCATTTGTGACATCATGGCAACAATCATATCTTCACTGATTGGTGGATTATCTTTAAAATATTTCTTCATGTATGCTCTAGCACCATAAAAGCCGCCAATAAGACCTATTAGCAGCGCTACAATAATTAATACAATTGCTAATCCTAAATTCATAAAATAATCACCTCAATTTGTCCAATAGTTATATCTTACCTAAAAAATAAGTAAATTAAAAGCTATAAATCAGTCTTTTCTCAAGCCTTTCTTACGCTGTGCTTTTTTTGCTTTTTCGGAAGTTACTTCTTTACCATTTTTATCTACGATAACCAAGTCTTCGACATCTTGTTTAAAGCCAGCACGGAAATTTCTGATAAATTCTTTGTGAAGTTTTTGTCGCTCCTCTTCTTCTTCTTTAGTTAATCCCTGAGCTTCTTTCTTATGGTATAATTCATTGATTCTATCAGTTAGTTTTTTTTCTTGTTCTTCAGTTAATCTTTGTTCATTATTTTCAGTCATTTTTGCACCTCTCATTTGTAAAAGTCTACCTTACTTTTTGGATAAAAAAAAGAATAATTATTTAGAACGCCTGTTTGTATTAGGCAACATTATTTGTTAGAATGTAGTTAATACAAAGAATTAACTAACGAATGGGAGAAAAAAATGACCAATAAGCAAAGTTCTAAGCAACTACAAATTCTTCGTTATATATATGATACCGTTGAAAAACGTGGATTCCCTCCCACTGTTAGAGAAATTTGCCAAGGAGTTGAACTCTCATCAACTTCTACAGTTCACGGTCATCTTTCTAGATTAGAAAGAAAAGGCTTAATTGTTAAGGACGCAACTAAACCTCGAGCACTAGAAATAACAGAAGAAGGCAAAAAGGCACTTGGTGTCAAGCCTACTGATATTCCCGTTGTTGGTGATGTCACAGCAGGTCAACCAATTTTAGCCGTTGAAGATATTGAAGATTATTTCCCACTTCCTCCCGATTTAGCTAATGATGCTGGCGACTTATTTATGCTACGAGTTCACGGCGAAAGCATGATTAACGCTGGTATTTTAAACGGAGACAATGTGATTGTCCGTAAACAAAGCTCTGCTACTAACGGTGAGATTGTTGTTGCAATGACCGATGAAAATGAAGCAACCGTCAAGCGGTTCTATAAAGAAAAAGATCATTACCGTTTACAGCCAGAAAATGATACTATGGCACCAATACTCTTGAACAGCGTTCATATCTTAGGTAAAGTGGTTGGCTTATATCGAAACAACATTATTTAGAAACTATTTATTACACCATTGAAATTTACGAACTAGTTTTATTCGGAATTCAATGGTTTTTTTCTACATTTTTTGAGTCGCATCTAAATAAAGCAGAAATGCAAAATTTGTCCTTTTATCTTTCCACAGCAATTATTAAAATGTAATTCACAATTTTTTGAAGTTATCTCAGTATTGAATGCTGTTATATCAATATTTGTTTTAAACTTTGTGAAATACAGCATGGTTTCACATTGGTTTCACACTTCCATTTTTCACAAAGTTGGAAATTAAATGTTGGCTATAATATTTGCCGCCAAATTAATGGCTGCCTCATGAGCATCCCTGCCCCAGCCTCTTTCATCATGCTTTTCTATGTCTTTAAGAGAATCTGCCGTAAATAATATTTGTGCAAAGTCGACCCCTCTAAATTGTGCACACGCAGCCATTGCTGCACATTCCATCTCTACACAAGAAGCTCCAAATTCCTTGGCCTGCTTTACTTTCTTGACTGTTTCCCTAAAGAAACCATCAGTAGTCCAGGTAGTTACTTCTTCAACCTTAAGACCTTCTTCATTCAGCAATTTTTTGGTCTTAGTTAAAAACTCTGACTTTAAGTCAATATACGTTCCTGGTTTCATATAATGAAAGGATGTGCCCTCGTCTCTAATAGCTTTTGTAGGCACTAGAAAATAGTTCTCTGGTAAATCAACTAAGCAGCCTGCTGATCCTATTGCTAAAATCTGTTTAACACCATAACTTATTAGCCAATCTAATAGCTCTACAGCAGCTGCAGCACCTATTTTTGCCTGACAAAAAGTAATTTTTTGTCCATCTAAATCAACCTCATATATTGGGGTTTCTCCTTCAAAGCAGTCAAAGAACCCAAGATTTTTATGAGGATAACGAGCCAAAAAATCACTGATTACATCAGGAGTTAAGAATGCGAACAGTAACTTAGGCTGAAAACGAAAGTTATTAATCTTTTTTTCATGATCTGGTTCTAAAACCGCCCGCGGTTCAGGATCAAAATTTAACAAAAATGGTTCTTTCATAGTTCTTTTCCTCATTAAAAATATTTTAATGAATATTTTAACATAAACAAAAAAGAATCACTCCTTTACGGAGTGATTCTCTTTTATTTAAGCGTGAATTAACGACGCTTTTCTGCGATTCTTGCAGATTTACCATGACGTTCACGTAAGTAGTAAAGCTTAGCACGACGTACACGACCGTGACGTAATACTTCAATCTTAGCTACTCGAGGGTCATTTACTGGGAAGGTACGTTCAACACCAACACCAGAAGCAATCTTACGTACAGTATAAGTTGCAGCAATACCTGCACCCTTACGCTTGATTACAACACCTTCGAACATCTGAATACGTTCGTGAGAACCTTCAACAACACGTACGTGAACACGAACAGTGTCACCAGCACGGAAGTCAGGAATATCATCACGTAATTGTTCTTTAGTTAATTCTTGAATTAATGGATCCATATTTTTCTCCTTCTTCGGCATTCATCAACGATTATCTACGCCAGCGGAACACCCATAACTATTAGTACATTACAATTGCACCTTTGTTATCTTAGCAAAGAGAGCTTGTAAAATCAAGCCTTTGTGTCTTCTTGTTTAATCTCTTCTAACATGATTTTTTCTTGAGAACTCAGTTCATAATTTTTCAGTAAATCAGGCCGATGCACGTATGTTGCTCGTAGCGACTCTTTATGACGCCATTCATCAATTTTTTGATGATTACCAGAAGTCAAGACAGCTGGGACCTTCATTCCCTCAAAATCTTCTGGTCGAGTATACTGCGGGTATTCTAATAAGCCATGTGCGAAGCTTTCTTCAACTGGAGAAGCTGCGTTACCCAAAATACCAGGTAATAGCCGTACAGTTGCGTCTACCATACTCATCGTTGGTAATTCTCCACCAGTTAAAACATAATCTCCGATTGAGACAGTTTCATCCGCTAAATCATAAACACGCTGATCAAAACCCTCATAATGGCCACAAATAAAAGTCAAATTATCTTCTTTTGACCATTCCTGTGCCATTTTCTGATTGAAAGTCTTTCCTTGTGGAGCTGTAATAATCACTTTACCTTTATTGGCAAGTGAGTCAAGTGCTTTTTTAATTGGCATAATCTGTAAAACCATGCCTGCACCGCCGCCGTATGGAGTGTCATCAACATGATGATGAACATCAGAAGTAAAGTCACGAAAGTTAACTAAATTTAGTTCCCATTTACCGTCTTCAAGACCACGGCCAAGCATTGAAGTTGTTAAAGGAGTGAACATATCCGGAAAAAGTGTCAGAATATTAACTTTCATCTCGCAAGCCCTCCAATAGTTCTACATAAACTTTTTTAGCGTCGACATCGACTTTTTTGACAACATCATCAATATAGGGGATTAAATACTCGTTGCCTGATTCTTCAGTAATTTCCCAAACGTCATTAGCTCCTGGAGTTTCAATTCCAGTGATTTTGCCCAAGTCACTACCATCTTGATTATCAATAACCGAACATCCTAAAATATCACGGTAATAATAATAGCCTTGTGGCAGTTCATGTTGTTCAGTCTCGCTAACAACCAAGATTTTTCCCTTGAGTAATTCTGCTTGCTCAATTTGATTAATCTCTTCAAATTGAATAAGCCAGAATTGTTTAAACGGTCTGCTACTCTTAATTGTCAATTCCGTTTGCGGATCATCTTTCAATGATAACTTGCTCCCAGGAGCAAACCGTTCATCTGGGAAATCGGTAATTTGCGTTACTTTGACTTCTCCAGTTAAACCATGTGTCGTCAATATGCGCGCAACGTCATAAAACTGCATCTTTTCTCCTAAATTTAAACCAAGAAAAAAGTTTGAAGCAAACTACTCCAAACTTTTTCTAACAAATTCAATTATTTGTTGAATTTTGATTCGTGCAACTTCTTCATTAAGCCAGCGCTTGAAAGAAGTGAACGTACAGTATCTGAAGGTTGTGCACCCTTCTTCAACCATTCAAAAATCTTGTCTTCATCAAGCTTCAATTCCTTAGGTTCTGAAACTGGATTGTAGTAGCCTACTTCTTCAATAAAACGACCATCACGTGGCATTCTTGAATCTGCAACAACTATTCTGTAGAAAGGTTTTCTTTTGGCACCCATACGGCGCATACGAATTTTTACTGACATAAATTAATATCCTCCTAAAACTTACGAATAATAATATAGCATGTTTTTTTGAGGGTGTAAAGCTTTTTCCCTTAACAGGTAAAAACTAAGAATGATAACGTTTGACCTTCATTCGCTTCTTCTTATTTTTCTTAAACTTCTTGCCCATTCTTCTCATTGCAATTCTTCCCATTGGTGAATCCATACCAGGAATATTCTCCATTCCTTTTAAATTCCCTTTGGTTATCTTACTCATCATGTCACGAGCTTGCTTAAACTGCTTAATCATTCGATTAACTTCAACAATCGGTCTACCAGATCCAGCAGCAATTCTCCTTCTGCGACTTGGATTTAACAATTCAGGATTTTCACGCTCTTCTTCTGTCATTGAAGAAATAATTGCTTTAACATAGACGATTTGCTTTTTATCAAAATTGACATTTTTTAGCTGAGGGTTATTAGCCATTCCAGGAATCATCTTAACAATCTGGTCTAGTGGTCCCATCTTTTCAACTTGTTCAAGCTGATCAACGAAGTCATTAAAGTCGAAAGTATTCTCCTTCATCTTTTCTGCTACTTCTTCAGCTTTTTTGGCATCGTAATCTTGCTGAGCTTTTTCAATCAGAGTAAGCATGTCACCCATGCCCAAGATTCTGGAAGCCATCCGGTCAGGATGGAATTGTTCAAGGTCAGTTAATTTTTCACCTTGTCCAGTATAAATAATTGGCTTTCCAGTCACAGCTCTAATTGATAAAGCTGCACCGCCTCGAGTATCACCGTCTAATTTAGTCAAAATGACGCCGGTAATATCTAGGCGGCTGTCAAACCCCTTTGCTACATCTGTTGCTGCCTGACCAGTCATTGCATCAACTACAAGCAAAATATTATCTGGATGTGCAACTGCTTTAACTTGCTCAAGCTCTTCCATCAATGGTTCGTCAATTTCTAGTCGACCAGCCGTATCGATAATGACATAGTCATTTTTATTTTGATCAGCCTGTTGCAGACCATTTTTTACAATTTGCGCAACGTCTTTTTCATCCCGCTGACTATAAACTGGAACCTTTAATTGATCACCTATTTGTTCAAGCTGATCAATTGCGGCAGGTCGGTAGATATCGCCCGCAATCAATAAAGGACGGGCTTTTTCTTTTTCAATCAGACGATTAGCTAGCTTACCAACAGTTGTCGTTTTACCGGTACCTTGCAAACCAACCATCATAATAATAGTAGGAATGTGCTTAGATTTGTTGAGTGTTGTGGCACTCTCACCCATCATTTTAGTCAATTCATCATTAACAATCTTAATGACTTGTTGACCCGGATTTAAGCTTTCTTGAACCTCTTTTCCTAAGGCTTCTTGCTTAATCTTTTTAATAAAGTCTTTGACAACCTTAAAGTTAACATCCGCTTCGAGTAAAGCTAGTCTGATTTCACGACTGGCATTATTGATGTCCTCTTCAGAAATTTTACCCTTACCAGATAAATTGCGTAGAGCTTTTTGAATTCTTTCACTTAGATTCTCAAACGCCATGAATTATTCTCCCCTCATTTTGTGCAATAACTCGTTAATATCATTTAAAGCTTGATTTTGCTGTTTTTCTTTAATTGCAATGGAAATTTGACCTAACTTCTCTTCAATCTCATTATAGTCTTTTTGCATATGCAGTTTTTCCTCATAATTGACTAGCAGCGTGCGGCAGCGCCGTAAGTTATCATAAACTGCTTGCCGTGAAACTTGATGATTCAGAGCAATTTCACCCAAAGAAAGATCATTATAATAATAATCTTCAAAATAACTTTGCTGGTTTTTAGTCAATAATTTTCCATAATAGGCGTATAAATCACCTAGGACTTCATTTTTTGTTAGTTCATCCATTGCGTTCACCTTGAACCAGTATAGCAAAAATGCGCGTACTTGACGATCTAGAAAGATGAGTTTACCTAAAAAATCCAATTAAAGTTTCTTGCATTCAAAGATAATAGCTTGTATCATTACGGTGCTATTTTGACTAAAAGGTAAGAATACAGTAATGACAAGCTTTTGCTTGTTAAATTTAATATAACACTAAGGAGATTTTTGTTTGAACTTTTGGAAAAAAATGAATCGGAAAGAAAATCCAGCCATTTATCAGGAAAAAGATGGTCACTTGGTCCGCACTTTAAAAGTCCGAGATTTTTTAGCTTTAGGTGTCGGAACAATTGTTTCAACCTCAATTTTTACCCTACCTGGTGAAGTTGCTGCCCTGCACGCGGGTCCCGCCGTTGCAATTTCCTGTGTAATTGCTTCAATTGTTGCTGGTTTGGTTGCATTTGCCTACGCTGAAATGGCAGCAGCAATGCCATTTGCAGGCTCAGTTTATTCATGGATTAATGTTATCTTCGGCGAATTCTGGGGCTGGATTTCTGGCTGGGCACTACTTGCTGAATATCTTATTGGAATGGCCTTTATCGCCTCTGGGCTTTCAGCCAATTTCCGCGCTTTAATTGCTCCACTTGGGTGGCAACTACCAAATGCGTTAGCTAACCCTTTAGGAGTAAACGGCGGCTTCTTTGATCTCATTGCCTTAATTGCGATTACACTAGCTGCTCTGATTGTTAGTTGCGGTGTATCTAAAGCTTCAAAAATTGAAAATGTTTTAGTTGTAACAAAAGTTCTGGCAATCCTTTTATTTGTTGTTGTTGGTCTAACCGCAGTACAAAAAGTTAATTTCATTCCCTTCGTTCCTTCATACCGGCCTACTAGCCACGGTGCTTTTGGGGGTTGGCAAGGAATATATGCTGGCGTTTCAATGATTTACATTTCCTTTTTAGGTTTTGACACAATCGCTTCAAATTCAGCTGAAGCAGTCAATCCGCAAAAGACAATGCCGCGTGGAATTATCGGTTCCTTGCTTATTTCAGTTGCATTATTTGTTGCTGTTAGTCTAGTTCTTGTAGGAATGGTCCCTTATCAACAATACCTTAATTCAGCAGAACCAGTTGGCTACGCATTAAGACAAACGGGTCATGGCATGGTCGCAGTTATTGTCCAATCTATTGCAGTTCTAGGCATGTTTACTGCTTTAATTGGCCTTTGCTTGGCTAGTTCACGTTTGATATATTCGTTTGGTCGTGATGGGATGCTACCTAAAAAATTAGGAAAATTATCGGCTTCTCGTCGTCCAACATGTTCGCTATGGACAGTTGCAATTATTGCTATCTTTATTTCTGCCTTCATACCGTTTACCTTTTTAACGCAATTGGTATCTGCAGGAACTTTAATTGCCTTTATGTTCGTTTCAATCGGAATTTATCGCTTACGTCCGCGTGAAGGAAAAGATATTACTGATCCAGCCTTTAAAATGCCATGGTATCCGGTTTTACCGTTCTTAGCTTTCTTAGGATCTTTCGCTGTTTTCTGGGGATTAGACATGCAAGCTAAAAAATACATGTTCTTCTGGACCATTATTGGGCTTATTATTTATTGCTTTTACGGAATCAGACACTCAACGATGGATAAACGAAATTAAATAGCATTAAAAAACCTCCTAGTAAAAACTAGGAGGTTTTTTCACTTATCTCTAAAAGTGACTTATAGATTAGCATCCATATTAAAGGTTAGCTTAGACATATTGATAGAATCAATCATCATTTGTGCCCATAATTTTTCTGAACGTTTTCTAGTATATGCAACGGTCTCTTGATTTGCCTTCGTTAAGTAAGCAGTCAATTCAGCTCCAGATTTTTCACCGGCACCTTCAATAACGTCATGTACACGGTGACGATAGTATTGGTTCAGTTCATTCAAGTAATCAGTATCTAACTGAACAAATTGTGGGTAATGACTCTCTACCAACGCTGCAAGTGACTTGTAGTACCACCAAGCGTCATCCATATTGTAATCCATTGAAGTATTGTTATATGAAGGATCAGTATCATTCATATTAGCAAAAAATGGAACAAATGGCGTGAATGTTGGTCCACCAATACAAAGCCACATTACAGCAGCCTTGTCGTCTGGCACATCATTTCTTATTTGTAAGATATGCGCATTTTGAGTACGATTAAGTCCAATTGGACGGAAGCGGTGCTTTTCTTCTTCAGTGCCCTTACCAAAAGGATCATATGGAGTGTTTTGATAATGACTACCTAAAACAAATTCGATATCTTCACGAGTGATTTTTTTAGCAGCACGTCTAATAAATGGCAAATCACCGTCTGTTGGATCTTGTTCAATCTCTGGATTAAAGTACTTTTGACCATACCAAACACGGTTAGTGTTGTAAAAACGATCTTGTTGACTGTAAGTACCAAAAATATGGCGGAAGTTCCAGCCTTCATGATCGACATTCAAATGATGTTCCTCAACAAACTCGCGAATACCGTCACTCCACATGAAGTTGTCAGTATCTTCAAAATCAACTTGCTCAATTGAAACACGATTAGCTGCTACAGCATATGCATCATCTGGTATACGTTCAGCTACCCAATGATGACCGGTAACTATTTCCATGTACCAAATTTCGTCTTTATCACCAAACAGAACAGAGTTTCCAGCTGGTGAACCATATTTAGCAATTAATTTCCCTAAGTACTCAACACCGTTTCTAGCAGAATGAATGTATGGCAAAACAACTGTCTGCATACAATCTTCATCAAGACCATCTTTTACAAGGGGATCATAGGCCAATGCACGTTCATTACCATAAGTTGATTCAGTACATGACATTGCAACATTTTCTTGATTAATTCCACTTTCATCGTAGTAACCACGATTTTTATAATCAACATTAGGAACTGCTGGAACTGCTTGAGCATCTTCTGGCAAATCCATTTCAAATTTGTTTAGCCAAGACTTAATTTTACGGCCCTTTTCACCTTTTGCGGCAGGTTCGATAATGAACTTCTGTGGTGTAATTGGACGAAAAGTATCATCGTTTCGGCAGATCATAGTCGAACCGTCAACAGAAGCATTTTTACCTACTAAAATTGTGGTACATGCGCTATATTCTTTCATCAAGTATCTCCTCTTTTTGTTCTATCTTTATATCTTAAACCAAATCGTGGAAAAGACCAACTGCATAGTCTGCGGCATCAAAATCGGCTAAATCACTTGCTTTTTCACCAAGACCAACCAATTTCACAGGTAATTTCATTTCGTTTCTAATTGCCAAGACAACCCCACCTTTAGAGGAACCATCTAATTTAGTCAAAACTAAACCCGTTAATTTAGTTGTTTTGTCAAAGTCTTTTGCTTGAAGTAATGCATTCTGGCCAGTTGAGCCATCTAAAACAAGCAACGTTTCTGTTGGTTCGTCAGGAGCTAATTTTTTAATTGTTCGCTCTATTTTTTCAAGCTCATTCATCAAGTTCTTTTTGTTTTGCAAGCGTCCAGCAGTGTCAACTAGCAAGTAATCAACTTGTTCGTCTATTGCTCTCTTAGTTGCATCATAAACTACCGAGGCTGGATCGGCTTGCTCTTTACTGGTAACAACAGGAACATCGACACGTTTACCCCATTCAACTAATTGTTCAACTGCACCAGCTCTGAAAGTATCTGCAGCAGCAAGTAAAACAGATTTACCTTCATCTTTAAGACGTTTGGCCAATTTTCCAATTGTGGTAGTTTTACCAGCGCCATTAACACCAACGAAAAGATAGATGTTAGTCTTGCCATCATCATGATGACTTAGTTTTTCGTTTTCGCTGTCACCATTTTGATCGTATAGCTCAACCATTTTCTCAACAATAACTTTTTTAAGATCATCGCGAGATTTAGCCTTTTGTAGTTTAGCCTCATCCCTCAAAGCATCGGTTAACTGCTCCGCCGTTTCGTAACCAACATCTGATTCAATTAACAGCTCTTCTAGATCATCAAAGAAGTCTTCATCAACCGTTCTGAATTGTGCAAAAAAGCGATTCAAACGAGCACCAAAACCTTGGTTCGTCTTCTCTAATCCCTTTTCATATAACTCAGTCTGACTTTCAGATTGTTGTTCTTCAGAACTGGTTTGATCCTCTACTTCATTTTCCTCATTATCTGTTGAGTCAGAATCAACATCTTCTTGGGCAGTATCTTCTTTATCTTGTTCAGTCTGCTCTTCCTCAGCATCGCTAGATTGATTCGAAGAATCATCTTCCGGATTTTCTTCTGCTGTTTCAGCTTCTTCTATGTTTTCGTCTTGTGCCGGTTCTTCACCATTAGCTGTTTTTTCACCGTTTTCTTCTTCGGCTTTCTCATCTTTTTTGGTTTCTTTATCTGTATTTTCATCTTCACCAAATAAAGATTTTTTTATCTTATCAAATAATCCCAAAGTTAATTCACCTCATCTTTTAGTTCTTTTAATGAAACCGAAAGTACCTGCGAAACTCCCGACTCCTGCATTACTACCCCATATAACTGATCCGCGCGTTCCATCGTTCCACGTCTATGCGTAATAACAATGAACTGAGTATGCATATCATATTCTTCCAAAAAGTTGGCAAACCTAGTTACATTAGCATCATCAAGAGCGGCCTCAACCTCATCTAAAACACAGAACGGAACAGGTTTATATTTTAGCATCGCAAACAATAACGTAATCGCAGTTAAAGCACGCTCACCACCGGAAAGTAAGCTTAAACGTTGTGACTTTTTACCAGGTGGCTCTGCCATGATTTCGATTCCAGTAGTTAACATATCGTCCGGATCAGTTAAAACAAGTTTAGCATTACCGCCGCCAAAAACTACTGGAAATAGTTGACTAAAGCTCTCAGCAACTGCGGTAAATGTCGCTTCAAATCTTGAACTAACTTCTTGATCCAATTCGGCCATCGATTCGCGTAAATTGTCACGCCCCTTGATTAAGTCATTTTGTTGATTGTTAAGGAAGTCGTACCGTTGCTTAACATTCTCATACTCTTCAATTGACTTTAAATTAACTGGCCCAATATCTTCAAGTGACATTTTGTGTAATTTTACACTCTTTTGAAGTTGTTCACGGGTTTCTTGACTATTTGGGCTTTGCGCCTGATTCAAAGCAGCTTCAAAACTCAAAGAATAATCTTTACTTAATTGGTCAAGTCGCTGATCAATTTGACTAGTTAGACGAGCAATCTTAACTGAGAAGTCTTCTTGTTCACTTGCTGCATCTTTGCGCAAATCATAGTTTCTACTTGCCACTTGATCGAGCTGATTAATCTTAGCATCAAATTGTCCCAGCTTTGAACTAAGATTATTTAAACTAGCTTGTAATTCTTCTTTTTCAATAGAGCCTTGCTTAATTTCTTCATCCATTTGCTTTTTCTTAGCCTGGTCTAGCTCGCCACTATGACTGAGGGAAGATAATTTTTCGGACAAAGACTTAAGCTGAGCTTGATGCTGTTTCAAGCTTACGGCCTTGTCATTTTCTTGTCTAGTTAAGTTTTCCAACTTATTAGTATAAACAGCAATTTGCGGATCTAATTCAGAAAGCTGTGCCTGAACTTTTTGATTAAGCTCGGTAAAGTTTTTGATTCTATCTTGTATCTTGCTAATTAATTCTTTTTGTTGGTCAATTTTTTTGACAAAATCAGCTTTTTGTTTTTCAGCTGACGAAATCTTTTCTTTAATCTTTGCAATTTGCACGTCACGTTCTTGTTGATGAGCTTCCAGCAAACGTTTGGCAGCCTTTAATCGATTAACTTCCTTCTCCTGATTTTGAAAAGAAAGAGCAGCTTCACCTAAGTCTCTGCTATATTCTCGTTCCTTGTTTTGTAGCTGAGTAATTTCTTCAGTTAAAGAATCACTAGAATCAGATAGTTCAGTAAACTGCACTTGATCCTTTGCCATTTGCTCTTTCAGTTGAGCAAGTGTTTTCTTTAATTGGTTAAGTTCAGAAACAGTCTGGAGCGGGGAATTATTTTTTTGATTTCGCGCTCCACCTGTCATTGAACCACCAGGCGAAATAATATCACCATCGAGTGTAACAATGCGATACCGAGCAACTCGTTGCCTAATCTTCATTGCATTATCGATTGTGTCAACCACAATTGTGCTGCCTAACAAATAACAGATTGCAGCACTAATATCTTCTTCAGTAGAGCTTTTGACAAGCTGGCTTGCTATCCCTTGATAGCCGTCATAAGATTCAACAATCTTAACTGTTGAGGAAGGTATTTCATTTACTCTTAAACCATCAAGTGGTAGAAAAGTGGCACGACCACTATGATTCATTTTTAATCGATTAATCGCATCCCGCGCACTAGTGCGAGAAATGGTGACAAGATCTTGAACTCCTCCACCTAAAGCAGTAGTCATTGCCGCTTCAAATTCAGCCGAAAAAGTAATTAGTTCTCCAACCGCACCAATAACTCCTGGAAAATCACTTAAGTTATTAAGCACATTTTTTACACCATAATAATAGCCTTCATGCCGGTTTCTAATGTTTTTAAGTGCTTCATACCTAGCATTAACCTGACTATAGCGCTGGTTATTATCACTGACTACTTGACGCAAATTAGCTAAAGTTGCTTGTTGACTAGCTTGCTTGTCAGTCAATTGCTTTACATCGGCTCTAGCTCTTTGGTGTTTTTCTTTTAATTTTTTTCCTTGTTCACGTAGCCGTTCAAGCTCACTATCCGCTTTTTCTAGCTGATTAACTACATCATCATTCTGGTAATCACTATCATCGCTAGTGCGCTTAAGTTCTGAATTTAAATAAACAATTTCATTATTATTAGAGGTTTGATCTTGCAAAAGTTGAATATAATCAGCTCTTAGATCGTCTAATTTCTTATTTAATTGCTCTGGATTTTCATCCAATTGCTCGGTTAGCTTAGTTCTTTTATCTTTCAGCTGAGCTTGTTCTTCAGCCAGTTCCTTTTTTTGTTGAAGTAGCGCCGCAGATTCTTCTTGTAAGTCAGCAATCTGCTTTTTTAGATCTGCTAGCTCCTTCTGATACTCTTTCTTTGTTGCTTCACTATACTGTTTGCTTTGCTCAGCAACCTGCAATTCAGTATTCAAATCAGAAAGTTTCTTTGTCAAAGCAAGTAGTTTTTCCTGAATTTGTTCGCGTTCATCATTTGCTGCTTTGTACTCTGAACGCTTGGCAGCAACAGCTGCTTGAGATTCTTTCACTTCACTATCAAGCTTTGATAAAAGAACTTGGTTTTGATCAGCTTTTTCTTGAACTGCCTTTTTTTGTTCATCTAAGTCTTCAATTTCAAATGCTAATAGAGTTTTTAAATCTTCATCTAAACTATCTTTTTGAAACTGATATTCCTTAGCAAGTGAGCTTTGCTCATGTAGCGGTTCAATTCGTTGTTCCAGTTCCTTGACCAAATCGTTAATTCTGATTAGATTTTCAGTAGTTTGGTCTAATTGAGCACTGGCTTCTTCTTTTTGCTTTTTAAAATGTAGTATTCCAGCAGCTTCCTCAAATAGACTTCGTCTTTCTTCCGGTCTGGAATTTAGAATCTGATCTACTCGCCCCTGTGAAATAATTGCAAGACTATCTTGAGAAATTCCGGAGTCCAGAAACAAAGCACGGATATCTTTTTGCCTAACACTACGCTTATTGATTAAGTACTCATTATCCCCGGAACGCAGTATTCTTCTGGTAACAATTACGTGGTCATCATCAAAATTGAGTTCACGTTTTTTGTTATCAAAAATCATTGAAACTTCAGCGCGATTAGCGGGCTTACGAAATTCACTACCTGCAAAGATGACGTCTTTCATATTTGACCCACGTAGTGACTTAGCACTCGATTCACCCATTACCCAACGTATTGCTTCAGTAATGTTACTTTTACCACTACCGTTTGGGCCAACTATTCCGGTAATACCAGTGTCAAATTCAATTTTAGTTTTTTCAGCAAATGATTTAAAACCATCAATGATAAGTTCTGTTAATGGCAAACACTTATCCTCCTAATTGAGTTCGTTTAAGGCAACCTTAGCAGCTTCTTGTTCTGCTGCCTTCTTATTATGCCCATTTCCTTGAGAAACCACTTTCCCATTTACAACTAACTGAACAGTAAAACTAGAAGGTGTCTGAACTTCTTTTATTACTTGATATTCAATTTTAACCGGTCCGTCCTGTTGTAAAAATTCTTGTAAGTCCGTTTTGTAATCCCGCGATGCATCAAAATTACCAGCATCAATTTCTGGGAAAACCGTTAATCTTAGAAAGTGCTCAACCGCATTCATGCCTTGATCAAGAAAAAGTGCACCGTTAAATGCTTCAAAAACATCTTCCAAGAGCGTTTTTCTGGCTCTTGCTCCTGCTTTTTCCTCACCATGACCTAAATTAATTTCAGCTGGGAAGCAAAATTCTTGTGCAAACCTAGCAAAGCCCTCGGTATCCACAATATTTGACCGCATCCGTGTTAGTTCCCCTTCATTAAGTTGAGGGAAATTACGATACAAATAATCTGAAATGGCTAATTCAAGAACTGCATCACCTAAAAATTCCAGTTTTTCATAGTCACGAACGCCATCATTCGGATGCTCGTTGGCATACGATGAATGGGTAAAAGCTTCCTCTAATAATTTTGGGTTATTAAAGGTAATCTTGTATTTGGTTTTTAATTGATTAATAAATTTTGTACTGACCATCTTTTCAACCCCTTTTTCTTTATAGATTATACCAGTTTTTACCTTTAAAAATGAAAAAGAAAACTATTACATCAAATTCATGTAATAGTTTTCTATATTATTTGGTCTATCAACCTTAATCAAGATTACTTTTATTTAGTAAAAGCTACTTGATACCATAGTGGATGTCCATTATTCATCTTAGACGGCTTGTATGAGTAACCCGTCAGTTTGCTGTTAACAGCGTCGATTTGATATACGTTGTATGTTGGAACAACAAATGCTTCATCATTCATATACTTTTGCCATTCATGGAATTTTTGAACACGATATTTATGATCAAAGGCTTTTTGTGAGTCCATTTCCTTCAACAGTTTAGTGTTTTCTGGAGTTACAAAACGTGAATAGTTCTGCATGGTTCCTTCACTATAGAGCTGTTCCTGTGAAGGTTCAGATGAAAGTGTCCATCCACCTAGAAAGACGTCAACCTTAGGATCATCATGTTGAACCTTGTCATAGAAGGAGTTAAACTCGGCTAAACGGCCACCGACCAGCTTAACATTCAAGCCAACCTTTTTCCACTGTAAGATGTAGTTTTGAATAATTGGTTCGTCGATCGGGGTCTTGGCCTTAGCTAATAAGTTGATCGTTAATGGCTTACCATCAGGAGTTGTACGCCATTTACCCTTTTTCTTGTAACCAGCTTTATCTAAAATTTGATTAGCCTTCTTGAGATTAAAGGTATAGCCCTTGTTACTCTTGTCGAAGTAATCGCCATATTGCGCAGGAATCAAGGTTGGGACCTGGAAACTCAAGCCATCAGTATAGTGCTTATATACAGAATCCGTGTTAAGCGCATATGCCATTGCTTGACGAAGTGACTTATCACCCATCTTAGCCTTAGGATCCATCACATTCTTAGACTTTGCGTCATCCCACTTCCCAACCTTAAATGCCATATAGAAATAGGCTAATGGAATTTGGGCAACAAAGTTTACGTCCTTAGTGTCTTTTACTTCTTTCCATTGGCTGTTCACAACTCGAGCAATATCAAATTTATGACTCTTAATTGACTGAGAAGCTGAATTTGTAGCAATTACTTGGTATTCAATCTTGTCTAATTTTGGTTTACCACGCCAATAGTACTTGTTAGGTACCCAAGTTACAGCTTGACCACGAACAATTTTTTGAGCTTCGTACGGTCCAAAATATAACGGCTTCTTTCTGAGCTGATCAGACGATTCTAGCTTAGAAAAAGGAACATCTTTAAGATAATGATATGGTGCAGCATTCTCACAGAAGTATCCATTACCAGAGTAATACATGCCAGGCTTTAATTCACTGCAGTGTAATACAACTACTCGACCTTCTTCACCATCTGGCATTTCAATGCCGGAAATTGTCTTGACTTTACCTTCATGATATTCTTCCATACCATTTATGATATTAAATTGGGAGGAATAACGCTGTGACTTAGTTGCCTTATTAGCAATAATTTCATAGGCAAATTCAACGTCCTTAGCGGTTACTTGTTTACCATCCGACCACTTAACGCCCTTTTTTATTGTAATCGTAACAGTTTTCGCTTTACGATTAAGCCTTAATGTTGCTGGACCTTTATCATTAATTTTATATTCATCATCTGTATCAAAGAGAGATTCTTGACCAGGACTTGACACATCAGCACTAGGCTGATCATTTTGCAACTCTTCGTTAAAAACTCCAGTAAATGGTGTATCAGATTCTAATGCTATTTTAATCGTTCCACCTTGTTTAGCAGTCTTATTTGGAGACTCAATTGGGAACTTTCTATCCGTCTTAGCGCCCTCATTACCTCCATTACCGCTCTTACCACAAGCAACTAGTGCTAAAGCAACTGTTGACACAATACCTAGGGAACTGATAAATTTACCTTTTTTCATAAAGCGTGTTCCTCCTTAATTCGTAAAATTTTAATTGAGTATTAGAAACAAGTTAATAATACCATCAAAAATTATAAAATCAATATAAAAATTAATATTTATTTAATTTATTTTTATTATCCAATCAATCGCTTATGATAGGTGCATTTTCTTATCAATTTGACAAAAAAGAGTAAAGAAATTTAGATTTCTTTACTCTTTTGCCAGATTAAGCTTAAAGCTCATTCAATTTTTATTTAGCATAACCAACTTGATACCACAATTGGTGTCCATTATTCATTTTAGAAGGTTTTAGTGAATAATTTGTTAGTTTGCTGTTAACAGCGTCAATTTGATACTCATTGTAAGTTGGAACAACATACGCTTCATCAGTCATGTATTTTTGCCATTCATGGAATTTATCAACTCGGTACTTATGATCAAAGGCTTTTTGTGAGTCCATTTCCTTAATCAACTTAGTGTTCTCAGGAGTTACAAAACGTGTATAGTTGGACATTGTTCCTTCACTAAACATTTGCTCTTGTGATGGCTCCGATGATAGTCCCCAACCAGCCATAAATACATCTACCTTAGGATCATCATGATGAACTTTATCGTAGAATGAATTGAATTCCGTCAAGCGACCACCAAGCAATTTGACATTTAAACCAACTTTATGCCATTGCTGGATAAAGTTTTGAACAATCGGCTCATTGATTGCTTGACCAGACATTGCCATAAAGTTAATTGTTAAAGGCTTACCTTCCGGAGTGGTGCGCCACTTACCCTTCTTCTTGTAACCAGCTTTGTCTAAAATTTGGTTAGCCTTCTTAAGATTATATGTATAACCCTTATTGCTCTTATCGAAATAGTCACCAAATGGTGCAGGAATTAAAGTTGGAATTTGGAAACTTAGACCGTCTGTGTAGTGCTTATAAACAGCATCAGTGTTCATCGCATAAGCCATTGCTTGACGAAGTGACTTGTCGCCCATCTTAGCTTTAGGATCCATTACATTCTTGGACTTCTTAGCATCCCATTTACCAACTTTAAAGCCAATGTAACGGTATGCTAAAGGAATTTGAGCGACAAAGGTAACATCCTTAGTTCCCTTGACTTCCTTCCACTGACTGTTAATAACCCGCGCAATATCAAACTTACCGCTCTTAATTGACTGTGAAGCAGAATTTGGTGATACTACTTGATAAATAACTTTATCTAATTTTGGTTTACCACGCCAGTAGTACTTATTTGGCACCCATGTTACTGATTGACCTCGAACAATCTTTTGAACCTTGTATGGACCAAAGTACAGAGGTCTCTTTCTAATTTCGTCTGAGCTTTCAAGTTTAGAAAATGGGATATTCTTCAAATAATGGTAAGGAGCAGCATTTTCCCAAATATAACCGTTACCACTGTAATACATCCCTGGTTTTAATTCCTTGCAGTGTAATACAACTACTCGACCATCTTCACCATCAGGCATTTCAATACCAGAAATAGTCTTAGCTTTCCCTTCGTGGTATTCTTCCATTCCAGTGATAATGTTGAATTGAGACGAATAACGCTGTGAGTTAGTAGCCTTATTGGCAATGATTTCGTAAGCAAATTCAACATCTTTAGCAGTTACTTGTTTGCCGTCAGACCACTTTACGCCCTTTTTAATTGTAATTGTAGCTGTTTTAGCCTTACGATCCAGCTTTAAAGTAGCTGGACCTTTATCATTAATCTTGAAATGATCATCAGTATCAAACAGCGATTCTTGACCTGGGCTCGAAACTTCAGCATCAGGTGTACTCATTTGCAGTTCTTCATTAAAAACACCTGTAAATGGAGTATCTACTTCTTCAGCAACCTTAACTGTACCACCTTGTTTAACTGCCTTACTCTTAGTTTCTACAGGAAACTTACTTGCTGATTTGGCACTTTCATTGTTTGAGCTTTCACTTTTGCCACATGCAACCAATGTTAGGGCTGCAGCAGTCACAACTCCTAACGAACTTAAAAACTTACTCTTTTTCATAAGCGAGATTCTCCTTCTTAAATAAATAAGAATTTAACTGAGCTCTCGAAACAAGTTAACCATTTTATCTTAGCATTAAAAATGATAATTGCAATAATTTGATTAATTAAAAGTTAAGTTTTTTATATTATTATTCAAAAGCAACAAAAAACTCGAGTAAAACTCGAGTTTTTTACTTATTTAGCGTATGCGACTTCATACCAAAGTGAATTACTATGGGACGGTTCTACTGAATACCCAGTCAATTTACTGTTAACGGCAGTAATTGAATACGAATTATTAATTGGAATAACATATGCCTGATCATTCATATATTTTTGCCATTCATGGAATTTTTCAACTCTGTATTTATGATTAAATGCTTTTTGCGAGTCCATTTCTTTCAACAATTTGTCATTTTCAGGAGTTACAAATCGAGTAAAGTTAAATGGTGCTCCTTCATTATAAAGATCTGCAGGCGAAGGTTCACTTGATAAACTCCAACCAGCCATAAACATATCAATACCAGGAGCATCACGTTGAATTTTATCATAAAATGAATTAATTTCTATTAAACGTCCATTATACAAGCTAACATTTAAACCAATTTTATGCCATTGTTGAATATAGTTTTGGACGATTGGCTCCTGAACAGCTGAATCTGGCTTAGCCATAAATTTAATTTTTAAAGGCTTTCCGTTAGGTTGAACTCGCCATTTACCTTTTTTCTTATAACCAGCTTTATCCAAAATTTCATTGGCTTTCTTAAGGTTATATGAATACCCTTTAACACTTTTATCAAAATAGTCGCCAAACTGTGCCGGAATTAAAGTTGGAATTCTGAAGTTCAAATCATTGTTATACTTATTGTTAACTTGATCCACATTCATTGCATAGCCAATTGCTTGTCGAAGAGCTTTGTTATTCATTTTACTCTTTGGATCCATGACACTCTTACTTGTTTTAGTATCAAATTTACCTACTTTGAATCCTATATAAGTGTATTGTAATGGTACATTTGCAATAAAAGTAAAATCTTTTGCACTTTTTACTTGTTTCCATTGGGAGTTAATTACGTCAGCAATATCGAACTTATGACTCTTGATTGCTTGAGAAGCAGAATTAGTTGAAACAACCTGACAAACAATCTTGTCTAATTTTGGTTTACCACGCCAATAGTACTTGTTTGGTACCCATGTAGCTGATTGACCTCGAACTAACTTTTCAAGCTTATACGGGCCAAAGAAAATGGGATTTTTCCTAATTTTATCCGAAGATTCAAGCTTACTAAATGGTACATCTTTCAAATAGTGATATGGTGCAGCTCCTTCCCTAAAATAGCCATTACCACTATTATACATGCCTGGTTTTAATTCAGTATAATGAATAATCAAAGTACGACCACTTTCACCATTTGGTAGCTCAAGACCAGAAATAGTCTTTGCCTTACCATCATGGTATTCTTTCAACCCCTTAATAGATTGTAGCGAAGATGTATAGCGTTGTGAGTTAGTCGCTTTATTAGCTATGATTTCATAAGAATATTCAAGATCTTTAGCGTTTACCTGCTTACCATCCGACCATTTAACGCCTTTTTTGACAGTAATGGTTACCGTTTTATTTTTAAGATCAATTTTTAAGGTAGCTGGTCCTTTATCATTAATCTTGTAATCATCATCAACGTCAAATAACGATTCATTACCTGGTGAAGCTACATTAGAATCAGTTAGTGTAGTCGATAATTCACTAGCAAAAATACCTGTAAATGGTGAGTCACTTTCAATAGCAAATTTTACGGTACCACCCTGCTTGGCGGTTTTCTTAGGCATCTCAGTTGGAAACTTGCTTGCTTTCTTTACTTCTTCAGCGTTATTATCGTTGCTTTTACCACAAGCAGCGAGTGTCAAAGCCGCCAAGCTGGCAATTCCGACAGACCCTAAAATTTTTGACTTTTTCATTTATACCTACTCCTTTTTTTAATTTGAGTATTTTCTTGGAAACAAGTTAATAATAAAATACTAGCATATTTAATTAAAATATCAATATGTTTTTAATAAATAAATAATTTTATTATTAATATATACTAAATCAGGTTTAATTATAATAAATTGTTTTTCATAATTTAAAAAGCTCAAGCTCTGCTTGAGCTTTTATTTGATATAAGCAACCTTAAACCAAACAGCATTTGAATCAGATGGTTTTACCGATTTCGCCGTCTGGCAGTTCTAAGCCTGAGATGGTCTTTGCCTTGCCCTCGTGATATTCTTTCATCCCCTTAATGTATTCAAGTTGACTTGTAGTAGTCATCAGTTGCAAATAATGATTCCTCACCTGGATAAGCAATTTGAGCATCAAAACTAGTGACAGAAAGTTCATCTAAAAAGATCCCTGTGAAAGGGGCATTTGTTTCCAATGCTCCCGTACAGTGCCGCCTTGTTTGGCTTCCTTTTTAGGCATTGCACTAGGAAAGCGACTTGACGTTTTTGCATTATCGGTGTTATCCGTATTATTTTTTTATCACATGCTACCAAAGTCAGCGCAGCAAAGCTCAGCATCCCTGCCGATCAAGTTAGTTTTGCTCTTTTCATAAAAGTACTCCTTCAAGTTCAGAATTAAAAATGGTAACCGGTAGTTCTGTTTTTAAAATAAAAAAGCAAACAAAAGCACCCCAAGATAATATCTTGAGGTGTTGCTATAAACTTAGTTATTTAGTAAAGCCAACTTTATACCATAATTGGTGTCCATTTGAATTTTCAGATGGATTTGTTGAGTAGCCAGTTATCTTCTTATTAACAGCTATTACTTTGTATGAGTTATCTAGAGGAATTACGTAAGCCTCGTCATTCATGTAATCTTGCCATTCATGGAACTTATCTACACGGTAGCTATGATTGAATGATTTTTGCGAATCAATTTCTTTCAATAGTTTACTGTTCTTTGGCGTAACAAATCTAGTGTAGTTCATTGGAGAAGTTTCACCATAAAGCGCTGCTGGCGATGGCTCACTCGCTAAACTCCAGCCAGCCATGAACACATCAACTTGAGGGTTGTCGTTTTGAATCTTATCATAGAATGAATTAAATTCACTCAAACGGCCACCGACAAGCTTTACATTCAGGCCAACTTTTTGCCATTGTTGAATATAGTTTTGAACGGTTGGCTCTTGAACAGAACTACCGGTCATTGCCAAGAAGTTAATGGTTAATGGCTTACCATTAGGTTGAACACGCCATTTACCTTTCTTCTTATAGCCAGCCTTATCAAGTAGCTGATTTGCCTTTTTCAAGTTATAATCATAACCTTTGGCACTTTTATCGTAGTAATCACCAAATTGAGCAGGGATTAGAGTTGGGATGCGGAAGCTTAAACCAGAAGTATAATGTTGATCAACAGATGAAACATTCATTGCATAGCCCATAGCTTGACGCAATGCCTTATTATTCATCTTGGCCCCAGGATCTGTAACGTTCTTGCCTTGCTTATCGTCCCATTTACCTACTTTAAAGCCTAAGTAGTGGTAGCTAAGAGGGATTTGCGCTACAAAGTTAACATTTTTAGTATCCTTAACTTCATTCCATTGTGAATTAACTACTTCTGTAACATCAAATTTATTACTTTTAATACTTTGCGAAATTGAGTTATCGGAAACTACTTGTGAAACGATTTTTGCTAGTTTTGGTTCACCACGCCAATAGTACTTATTAGGAACCCAAGTAACTGATTGTCCACGGACAATTTTTTGAACTTTAAACGGACCAAAGAACATCGGCTTCTTTCTGATTTGATCAGATGATTGTAATTTATCAAAAGGAATATCCTTCAAATAGTGGTATGGCGCTGCTGATTCCCAGAAGTAACCATTACCACTGTAAAGCATCCCTGGTTTCATTTCTTTGAAGTGCAAAACAATAGTTCTACCTGACTCACCGTCTGGCATTTCAATTCCTGAAATTGTTTTGGCTTTCCCATCGTGGTATTCTTTCATACCAACAATTTCTTCGAATTGACTGCTATATCTTTGTGCTTTTGTTTTCTTGTTTGCTAAGATTTCATATGGGTATTCGAGGTCCTTAGCATTTACTTGCTTACCATCAGACCACTTCACACCCTTTTTCACTGTAATTGTAATTGTTTTAGCTTTTCGGTCTAGTTTAAAAGTTGCTGGACCTTTATTAGTGATTTTGTAGCTGTCGTCAGTATCAAACAATGATTCCTCACCAGGTTCAGCTACTGAACTATCAATTGCAGTAGTTGATAATTCATCTGAGAAAATACCAGTAAATGGTGTATCTGTCTTAATTGCGTACTTTAAAGTACCACCTTGCTTAGCCTCTTTTTCTGGCACTGCTTGAGGAAATTTACTTGCTGTCTTAGCATTTTCATCATTAGCAGTATTATTACTTTTACCACAGGCTACTAGTGTTAAAGCCGCAGCAGACACTAAACCTATGGAACGAAGAATTTTTGACTTATTCATAATTATTTAAAAACTCCTATCTAATCAATGAATAATAAATTTCCGTATGTTCTTGGAATAAGCTAATGTAATAATTTTAACATATTTGCCGCCACTTTTAAATGAAACCACTTTCTACTATTTTTCGTTGCAACAAAAAAGACTTGCTCTCACAAGTCTTTTTATTTTTTAGTTTTCACGTTGTCTTGCATCACCTGCACGTTGTAATGCTCGACCTACATAGTTAATACTAAGTGAAATAGCTAACAACATAACCGTTGCTGGAAGCCACAACCAAGGACGACTAACAACGTTAACTGGGTCATTTGCAAAGCCAATTAATGTACCGAGTGAAGGCACAGAAGATGGTAAACCATAATCGATGAATGAAAGAGTTGTTTCAACACCAATGTTACTTGCAATTGCAATAACAACGTCGATGATAATCATTGAGGTAATGTTAGGTAACACTTCACGGAACATAATCTTAAAGTCAGACGAGCCAGAAGTCTTTGACGCTAACACATAATCACGACCTCGTTGGGAAAGAATGAAGGCCCTAAAATACCTTGCCGTTCCAGTCCAACCAAACATTGAAATTATCCAAACCAAACTCAATGGGCTATAGTGAGGAATAACTGTTACCAAAACAATTTCGATAGGCATTACAGGTAAAACTTGAATAAAATCAACAATTCTCATGATAATTGCATCAATGTAACCACCATAATAACCTGAAACTAGTCCGACAACCAAACCGACAACTTCACAGATAGCAGTAACACCCATACCAATAAGAATTGAGTTACGTCCACCCATAATCAATAGTTTCACTATATCACGACCACCATCGTCAGTACCTAATAAGTGTCCATTGGTTCCCCAACCATAGTAGGCATCAATAATGTTAGTTTCAGTAACCTTTTCGGCGTTCAAGAAAAGTGAACCACCAAAGGTAAATAGTAAAATTGCAATTATGACAATAAATGCAGTTAAAGCAACTTTGTCTTTTAAAATTTCTCGCGCAATCACTTTAATGCTTGAAGCAGGAGCAGAAACTTTTTTCTTGTTAACTTCTTCGGTTGAAGTATTTTCTTTCTTTTCAGACATTTCTTTTCCTCCTTACTTAATTCTGATTCGTGGGTCAACAATACTCATAATAATATCTGATAATAAATTACCGAGTAAAGTTAGAATACCAAAGATTAAAATTAGTGCTGTTAAGGTTGTGTAATCACGTTGACCAATTGAGTCAAGGAACAATTTACCCATTCCTGGATAACTGAAGACTGACTCAACGATCATTGAACCACTTAATAATCCAGTAATTGTTGTACCAAATGAAGAGGCAATTGGTAAAAGTGAGTTACGTAAAATGTGCTTACGGAAAACAACATTTTCTGGAACACCCTTACTGTGGGCTGTACGAACGTAATCTTCAACCTTATTATCAACAATACCAGTTCTTAAATACTGTACAATTGAAGTGGTTGTAATTAAGGCAACCAAGCAAGCAGGTAAAATAATGTGATAAATTTGACTACCTAAAGTACCCCAGAAACCAGAAGCATTAGGTGACACAGAACCTGAGATTGGGAACCAACCTAAAGTAAAACCAAATAGCCAAATTCCTAAGATGTAGAAGACAAATGGTGGTACTGCAAAAGTCACATAGTTAAAAATTTGAACTGCTTGATCTTGCCATTCGTCTTGGTGACGACCAGCGGTAATGCCCAAAGGAATTGAGATTCCATAACTTATGGTAGTAGTTAACAGCGCGAGCCAAAAGGTATTTACAGCACGGTCAGCAATTAGTGAAGTTACTGGAACATGTTGGATATAACTAGTACCTAAGTCACCTTTAAATAAGTTACCAACCCAGCGACCATATTGCACTGGTATCGGATCGTACAAACCAGCAGCACGTTTTAAAGCCTCAAGTTGTTTTGGATCAGTATTAGGATTAATTTGGCCACTAAATGGGTCACCAGGCATCATTTTAGCTAAGAAGAAGATCAAAAGACTCAAGATAATCACCTGAGGAATCATAATTAATACTCGTCTTAAGACTGTTTTCCACATTATTAATTTCTCCCTTCTTCTTTTAGCTCTTCACGTTCAAGTTCATCTTTTGGCAAAGCAACCCAGTGCTTACCTGAAACTTGTTGCAGTGGAAAGACACGACCTTCTTGATCGTACCACTTACTTTGGTCATTTTGAAATTCCTGTTCGACTTCTTCACGGTGCTTTTTGTTTTCTGCACGGTGTTCAACGTCAACAACAGGAATTGCTGAAAGCAACCGCTTAGTATAAATATGCATTGGATGGTTGTAAATGTCCTCACGACTACCAATTTCTACTAGACGACCACGGTGCATAATAGCCAAGTTTTCAGACATGTGCTTAACAACACCTAAGTCATGAGAAATAAACAAATACGCAATGTTATATTGCTGTTGGATATGCTTCATAAAGTTCAAAACCTGCGCCTGAACCGACAAATCCAAAGCACTTGTTGGCTCATCGGCAACAATCAGCCTTGGATTTGTTGCAACCGCACGTGCAACACCAATTCTTTGTCTCTGACCACCAGAAAATTCATGTGGGTACTTATAAATTGAGTCACTTGGCATACCAACGATGTCCAATAACTCTTGTACACGATCACGTTCTTGATCAGTGGTTAAATTCTCAAAATTACGAATTGGTTCAGCAATAATGTCTTCGATTCGCTTTCTAGGGTTCAAACTAGACATTGAGTCCTGAAAGATCATTTGGACATCTTTGTTATAGTTTAACTTACGACGATTCTTAGACTTTGTAATATCAACATCATGATAAATAATTTGTCCGCTTGTTACTGGTTCAACACCAACAATTGCTTTTCCTGTTGTTGACTTACCCGAACCTGACTCACCAATTAAACCGTATGTTTCACCTTCGTTAATAGTGATGCTGACACCATCAACTGCACGAACATAATCAGTAATACGATTCCAAAAACCAGATCTAATTGGATAATGTACCTTTAAATCTTTTACTTGAATAATTTCTTTTGCCATAATTACTCCCCACTTGCTTCAGAATCATCAAAGTGGAACGTCTTCCAACATGTACATCTCACCCAGTGACCTGGCTCAACTTCATGCATGACTGGTTCCTTTTCATGGGCACTAGCAGGAATCCACGGAATTCTATCCGCAAAGCGATCCCCTTCTCGTGGCATGTTTATCAATGATGGAACGGTTCCATGAATAACGTGTAAATCTTCATCTGTATCATCAGATTGAGGCATTGAGTTCAATAATGAACGTGTATATGGGTGTAACGGATTGTTGAAAATTGTCTTAACGTCTGCTTTTTCAACTACTTGACCGGCATACATAACAGCAACTTCATCAGCTGTTTCTGCCACAACACCCAAGTCGTGAGTAATCAAAATAATACCTGAATGAGATTGTCTTTGAATATCTTCAAGTAAATCAAGAATTTGTGCTTGAATAGTTACATCCAAGGCTGTAGTCGGCTCGTCTGCAATAATAACTTCTGGTTTGCAGGCAATTGCCATGGCAATCACGATACGTTGGCGCAAGCCACCTGAAAGTTCGAAGGGATACATTGAGTATGTTTCTTCCGGCTTTGGCATACCAACCTGATTGAACAATTCAATCACGCGTTCATGGCGTTCTTTTTCATTCATATCGGTGTGGTAGTACAGAGTTTCTGCAACTTGGTCGCCTACACGCATAAGTGGGTTTAAACTGGCTAGTGGATCCTGGAAGATCATACCAATCTTATTTCCACGAATCTTATCAAATAGAGATTCATTTAAACCGACAAGGTTTAATTCATTGTATAGAATATCTCCAGTTACTTTTGTATTTTTATGGTCATATAAACCAATAATACTTGCGGCTATTGTACTCTTACCACAGCCAGATTCACCAACGACTGATAAAATTTCATCTCGCTTCAGAGTAATGTTGACATCGTCTGCTGCATCGTAAAACTTTCCGTTTAGACGATAAGCAGTATGAAGATGCTGGATATCTAGCAAGAGATCACTTTGTTTTTCCAAAGGCCATTTCCCCTCTCAATTTTTCAACAAGTTTATTAAAGATACTTAATAAATTTATTTAATTTCTAATTATATACATCAAAATGGCTATATGCAAATATCAACCTGAAATTTGTTGAAATTAATTTTGATGTGAAGCAATGTAACTAACTGCATCGCCAACTGTTTTTATCTTTTCAGCATCTTCATCAGAAATTTCTGCACCAAATTCATCTTCCAATTGTAAAATGAACTCTACTAAATCAATTGAGTCAGCATCTAAATCAGTTGTAAAATTCGTTTCTTTTGTAATCTTGTCTTTAGAGACTTCAAAATTATCGGCTAAAATGTCCTTTATTTTAGTGAAAATTTCTTCTTCAGTCATTATCAATTCTCCTTTATTACTTTTTATTTATCAGTAGCAAATTCAGCCCTAAATTGGTCAATAATATTTTCTTTTAATATTTTATCGACCTGTTTAATTGTAAAATAGACTGCTCGCTGATCTGAACGTCCATGAGTCTTTACTACAGGGGCATCCAGGCCTAGTAAAACTGCTCCACCGTACTTATCAACGTCAAATTTTGAAACTAAACCTTTCAAGGCATTTTTTATTAATAAAGCACCAATTTTAACCAAAAAGCCACTATTTAGCAAATTGTCTTTCAATAAATGAATTAGAACGGAAGACGTTCCCTCAATATTCTTTAAGACGGCATTACCTGTAAAACCATCTGTTGCCACAACATCGGCTTTACCCTCTAAAAGCTCATTTCCTTCAATATTACCAATGAAGTTTAATTCACTATCAAGTAATAATTGATAAGCTTCTTGATGAACATCGTCACCCTTATCACTTTCAGACCCATTGTTAAGAAGGGCAACGCGTGGATTCCTAATACCGCGGACTTTTTCAGCATAATATGATGCCATTTTAGCCCAATTAAGGATGTACTCAGATTTGGTCTTGGCATTTGCACCAACATCAATCATGTTAAAACCATCGTCTGAATTTTTAACAGGTAAAGTTGGCATAAATCCTGGACGAGCAATCCCCTTAATCCGACCAATAATAAAAATACCACTGGCCAGAATTGAACCAGAATTTCCTAATGATAAAAGTGCGTCCGCTTTTCCCTGCTTAACATACTGCGCTGCGACAACCAAAGAAGAATCTTTCTTTGTCCTGATTGCTTTAACAGGTTCATCCTCATCATTAATAACTTCTGTTGTACCAACTATCTCTATTTGGTCAGTATCGGAACCGACCAGTTTTTTAATTTTTGCTTTGTCACCAAATAAAATAAATTTGGTTTCTTTTAATTCTGTTTTTGCCTGCAAAACGGCTTGGACAATGGCTTCTGGCGCATTTTCGCCACCCATTGCATCAATTGCAATTGTTCTCATTTATTTCCACAATCTTTTCTAAGTACGTTCTTGCTGTAATTTTTTATATTCTATCACTTGTTTTAAATTTTTGTGCTCACTATCAGATAATTCTGGATCTTTTTCAACTATATTGTTGGCTACTTGTTGAGCCACAACCATTGTTTCGTAGTTGTTGACCACATTTCCTACCTGAAATTCTGGCAAACCAGATTGTGCACGCCCGAAAAGATCACCTTCACCACGAAGCTTTAAGTCTTCTTCGGCCAGTTTAAAGCCATCGGTTGTTGATGCAATTATTTTCATTCGCACCTTCCCGGCTTCCGTTTTTGGATCTGCTAAAAAGACACAATAGCTTTGCGTTTTTCCACGTCCAATTCGGCCACGAAGTTGGTGCAACTGACTAATTCCAAAACGATCGGCATTGTAAATAATCATTAAGTTCGCATTGGCCACATCGACTCCAACTTCAATCACACTAGTAGTAACTAAAATATTGATTTCACCAGCTGCAAACTCTGACATGATTTCTTCTTTTTTTGCTCCCGGCATTTGGCCGTGAAGAAGTTCAATACGTTGATCAGGAAAATCATGGCATAACTTTTCAAAAAGTTCCTCTGCATTTTTTAAATCAAGCGCTTCAGATTCAGTAATCAGTGGAGTAACCGCGTAAATCTGAAAATGTTGCTCCAGCTGCTCGCGCATTAGACGATAAACATCACTCATCTGGTTGCCAGTCTTCCAAAAGGACTTAATTTGCTTTCTACCCGCAGGAAGATGGCGAATTTCTGAAACAGAAGTTTCACCATAGACTGTTAAAGCTAGCGTTCTTGGAATTGGAGTTGCAGTCATTGCCAAAGTATCAGGTGCATTGCCCTTATTGATCAAAGCTTGACGCTGTCCAACTCCAAAGCGGTGTTGCTCATCAATAATTACGAGTCCTAGGCTTTTAAAAATAACACTTGGTTGAATTAATGCATGAGTTCCAACAACCACATTGATAGTGCCGTCGGTCAATTCACGATATATTTCTCGACGCTCTAGTGTCTTAGTAGTTCCAGTTAAAAGTGCTGTCCTAACTCCAAACGGCCGCAAAAGATCATCTATCTTCTTAAAATGCTGCGTAGCTAAGATTTCTGTTGGCACCATTAAAACTGCTTGAAACCCCGCAGTAACGGCTGCATACATCGCATAGATTGCAACAATCGTTTTACCTGACCCAACATCCCCTTGCAGCAAGCGATTCATTTGCTTAGTAGAATGCAAATCAGCAAAGATTTCATTTATAACCCTTTTTTGATCATCTGAAAGATCAAATGGCAATGCTTTGGTCAGTTCATTGATTTCTTCCAAGTCATACTTTTTTGCTATTCCAGTATTTTGGGAATTATGCCTAGTCAGTTCAGCAAGTTCTGTTTGGAAAATAAAAAATTCGCGGAAAATTGCGCTTCTTTTCGCTAATTCTGCTTCACGACCATTTTTTGGATGATGCATTTGCAAAATTATTTGTTGCTCTGGAAGTAAGCGATACTTTTGACGAATTGGTTCTGGAACAATATCCATTACGTCTGGCAAAAAATCTTCCAAAGCTAAATCTATTAACTCAACAAGCTTCTTTTGCCTAATATGATGGTTAACCGAATATATCGGAGCCATTCCGCTATCATTTTCCTTTGCAGCAACAAATTTAAAGCCGGCTAAACTTTGCCTGGCAAGGTTGTATTTGCCATAAACTGCTACTTCTTTTCCAACTTCAATTTTCTCTTTTAGCCATGGCTGATTAAAAAAATTGACCAAGATTACATCATGGTCAATTCTCATTTTGAAACTAAGTCTGCTTTTTTTGTAACCAAATCTGCTAACAAAGGCGTCAGTCGCAACAATCCCTTTTAGCATTACCTTTTGACCATCCATGATCTGATCAAGTGGTATCGTCTGCAATTCATCGTAGCGAAATGGAAAATAAAATAACAAGTCATATATGCTATATATTCCTAAGCTACCAAGAGCAGCAGCAGTTTTTGTTCCTACACCTTTTAAATTGGTCACAGGAGCAAATAGTTTGTTTGCATCCATTTTACTCTACAGAAATCAAGAAATTATAAACTGGTTGCCCACCATTGTGCACTTCAAATTCAAGATCATCGTGCTTTTCTTCTAGCGCAGAAACAACTTGATTGGCCTCTTCTTTGTTAGAATCACGACCAAACATCACAGTAATAATTTCTGAATCCTCATCAAGCATTTTTTCAACCATATCAACGGTAGATTGAACTAGATCTTTTTCAGCAACTTGAATATCACCATCAATAATACCTAAAAAATCATTTTCATGGATTTCAATACCATTGATTGTTGTATCACGGTTAGCTTTAGTAACTTCTCCTGAAACCACATCTTCAAGTGAATCAGTCATATTATCAACGTTGTTTTCCAATGTATCATCTGCATCAAAAGACAGCATTGCAGTTAGTCCTTGCGAAATTGTCTTAGTAGGGACAATTCCAACGGGAATATCGCTAACTTCTGCTGCTTGTTTTGCTGCCATTACGATGTTGCCATTGTTAGGTAAAACGATTGCCTTCTTGGCTCCTGATTTCTTAATCGCATCGATAATGTCTTGAGTAGAAGGATTCATTGTTTGTCCACCAGAAATAATCCGGTTTACTCCTTCACTTTCAAATAGCTTACGGATACCGTTACCAGAAGCAACTGCGATTACAGCAAAATCTACACTTTCTTGCTGTTCTTCATTGTTGTTAACAATCGTCTCATGTTGAATACGCATGTTATCAATTTTGATTTTACCTAATTGTCCAAATTGGCTGCCATATTCAAAAATTGCACCTGGATGCTCAGTATGAATATGAACTTTAGCCACCTCGTCATCAGAAACAGCTAAAAGCGAATCACCTAATTTAGATAAGTGATCTCTAAATTCTTCAAGGTTAAATGGCTTTTTATCAGGCATATCAGCAGTCAAATCAACCATAATTTCTGTACAATAACCATGGTCAATATCTTGAGTAGCTAATTGTGATTGAACGGACTGGTGGTGCATGGCATTAATCATTTCATCCATTTCACCTTCATCTGGTTGGTAGCGATCTGCAAAATCTTCGCCGAGAAGACCTTCCAAAAATCCTTCATAGATAAAGAGCAAGCCCTGTCCACCTGAATCAACTACACCGACTTGTTTTAAAACAGGTAACAAATCAGGTGTTGTCTTCAAAGCTGCTTTTGCTCCTTCAACAATCGCCTTCATTACTTCTTCGACGTCGTCCGTTTCGTTAGCCTTATTAGCACCTTCTTGAGCTGCTACACGGGCAACAGTTAAAATTGTACCTTCAACTGGTTTCATCACAGCCTTGTAAGCTGTGGCAACACCATTAGAAAAGGCATTTGCAAGTTCTTGAGCGTTTAAAGTCTGCATTCCTTGAGTAGCTTTGTACACACCTCTAAAGAGCTGGGAAGAAATAACCCCACTGTTACCGCGAGCACCCATTAACATCCCTTTAGCCAAGCTTTCGGTTAAATCACCGACACTATTACTTGGGTTTTCGCTGACTGCCTTTGCTCCGCTTTCAATAGTTAAATTCATGTTTGTTCCAGTATCACCATCAGGAACTGGAAAAACATTCAAGGAGTTAATAAACTCTGCATTTCGACCAAGTCGGTGTGTTGCCACACGGACCATGTCTCTGAACTTTTTACTATCTATTTCCTTTAAAACCAAAATTTATAACCTCCGCTTGAGTTATTCGTCAAGCACTTTAACACTTTGAACGATGACATTAACAGCCTTAGTATCAATTCCAAGTTGATTCTTCAAATTGAATTTAACGCTAGTTTGTACGTTACGGCTAACTTCAGAAATTTTTAGTCCGTAGCCCACAATAATATAAACATCAACCGTAATACTATTATCTTCTGACTTAACAACAACACCACGTTTATAGTTTGCTCGATTAAGAATTCCGTCAAAGCCATCACGAATGGCATTCTTAGATGCCATCCCAACAACACCGTAATTGGATGTAGCTGCACTACCAACAACAGTTGCAATTACTCCGTTTGAAATATCAATCAAACCATCTTTTGTTTTGATTTTAACAGCCATGTTTATCCTCCGAATCATTGTTCTCAATATTATGAATCTATTTTATCATAGTAATCAAGTAATAATACAAAAATCCATTTATAAAAAATACTTTTCAGGTTGCAATGATTTAGAGAATATGCTATCTTAACTAAGTATGAAAACACAAATAAAGGGGGTTTAGCAAATGGCAAAAGATTATATCACTGGTAAAAAGACCACTTTTGGTAACACACGTTCACACTCATTGAATTCATCACGTCGTACGTGGAAGCCAAACCTTCAAAAAGTTCGTATTCTTGTTGATGGTAAACCAAAGCGCGTATGGGTATCAACTAAGACTTTAAAGTCTGGTAAAGTTACTCGTGCCTAATAAATGGACTGACAAATAGTTTGTCGGTCTTTTTTTGTACTTAAAAAGCCACTTTCTCTTTTAAGCTGAGTAAGTGGCTTTTTCTTTATTTTTGAATATTTTGAAAACGTTCGAGATCACGCGATTGGATTATCGCGATTAACCCCTTCTTGAATGATACATTAAACGTATCCTGATCAGGCAAAAATTCATTTGAGCTAAGTGATACAGGATTAGTATTTGAATAGCCTGCAAGATTATACTTGGCATTTGAGATATTCAGTTCTTCTACCTCATTCAATGGAGCGACACCAAAATAAGTGTAATTTTCTATACGTTTAACAACATGCTTACCTGGGTTTAAAAATGAAATATAATTTTGCTGATCAATTATTTGTATCTTTTCAGCATATTGTCTAAACTCAGGTTTTAACAGCATGAATAAATTAGTCAAAAAATGATCTAGTCTTCCACCAGTTGCACCAATTAAGGATAGTGAGTCGACGCAATAATCATCAAAAGCATAATGCAAAGCAAGTTCGGTATCGGTTAAGTCTTTTTCAGGCACTGAGTAACGAATATCAGAAACACTCTGATTAATCCGCAATAGCTCTTCTTTTCTCAGAGAATCAAAATCACCTACCGCAAGATCAGGAGTCAAATTTAACTCTTCCAATAGCAGACTTCCTCGATCCACACCAATAATAAAAGTTCCTTCTTCACGAGCTTTTATTAGTTCATCCTTCATATCTATAGGCCAAGAAATTTTTGGACCGCCTAATAGTGCAATTGCCTTCATTACTTTTCAACAGCTTTTTCTAATTTTTCGATTTGAACTTGGATACTCGCTTGACAGAATAAATACGACCCCGCAACAAAAATATTAGCTCCAGCTTCCTTAGCTAGTTGAGCAGTTTGGTCGTTAATACCACCATCAACCTCAATCGGAACCCTTCCTGCTAAAAGTTCATTCGCTTCTTTAATTCGCTCACATGAGTCCAAAATAAATTTTTGTCCACCAAATCCCGGATAAACAGTCATCATTAAGACCTGATCTACTTTAGTTTGGAATTTTTCTAAAACTGAAACAGGTGTGTCTGGATTAAGAACAATGCCAGCTTTTATCCCATTTGAATGTAAAAAATCGATCCAGTGATTCAGCTTATCTTCAGTCATTGCCTCATAATGAAGTAAAATCAAATCCGCTTTTGTTTTAGCAAATTCTGGTACCAAAATATCAGGATTATTACTCATTAGGTGAATTTCGGCTTCTAGATTTGGAAATTCAGCTTTGAAATCGCTAACTAGCTGCGGGCCAAATGACAAATTTGGCACAAAATGGCCATCCATAATATCAATATGAAAACGCGTAATCCCATTTTCTGCAGCAGTGGCAATATCATCCTTCAAATTCAAATTATTGATATTTAGAATTGATGGTGCAATCATTATTGTCTCCTTATTTTAAATACTCTGGCATTCTACCATTCTCAATTTCTGAGCGCATCTGTAAATAGTTATCATATCGACTTTGGGTGATTTCATGTTTTTCAATCAGATTTTTGACTTCACATTTAGGCTCTTTGATATGTTGACAGCCACGAAACTTGCATTTAGCACTTGCTCGTTTAAATTCAACAAAGTAATTACATAAATCATTAATTTTAATTGGTGTAAAGTCAATCGCAGAAAAGCCTGGTGTATCAGCTAAAAAGCCCTCACCAAGAGGGAACAGTTGAACAGTTCTAGTAGTGTGCTTACCACGGTTCAAACTGGTAGAAATTGCAGCAGTTTCCTGCTCTATATCTTGCTTCAGATGGTTAATCAATGTTGATTTTCCAGCACCAGATTGACCAGCCAGAGTCCAAATTTGTTGAGACTCAATTGCTGACGGCAATTTCTCTGCCAGTTCTTCCCATTGGTAAAAAACTGGATAGCCTATTTTTACGTAGTAAGACAAACTAGCTTTAATTTCGGCCAATTTTGCTTCATCGACCAAATCGCTTTTTGAAAGATAAATACTAACTGCAACTTTTTGCCAAGAAAAGAAGGTTAGATACCTGTCTAATAATTGAAGGGAAAAATCAGGTTCAACAGCTGAAATCACCAGTAAAACATGATCTACATTTGCTAGTGCAGGTCGGCCAATCATGTTAACTCGAGGCAGGATTTCTGTTAAATAGCTTGTACCCTGCTCGTCTATTTGAATTTTTACATGATCGCCAACAGTCGGTTTTTCCTTATTTTTCCGGAAAAGTCCTCGTGCTCTTGTGCGCACAATTTGGTTTCCAGTTTGAACATCATAAAAACCGGAAATTAGTCCAACAACTATCCCCTCAGTTTGTTTAATCATCTATTTACCTTTTCGTTTAATATAGTTTGGCCATCCCTGACAACACGTAATTCACCGGCTCCATCCTTTAACGAAAATGGAATTGAGAAGTTCATGTCTCGTTTTATGTATAAATCACGGTAAATATTATTAATTGAATGATCGTCATCAGAAACATAAATTTGAATATGATTTCCTCTTCTGTTGGGGGAATCATCATCATTATCTTGGTACGTTACAGTAAATGTTTTGATTGAATTATGGTCGCGCTCAATTTTTGGACCCTCGGAAACACTCACCATTATTGTACTTCCATGAGGGACATGTGTTCCGGGTGCAGGACTCATGGAGATAACCATGCCCTTTTTTACTTTCTTTGAATATGCAGGACTGACTTGCAAAATCAAATCATGCCGACGAACATATTCTTGAACTTCTCGCAGCGTGTAATCTTTAAAATCTGGAAGCTTAACAGTATCATTTTTTTCGTGATTATCTTGTCCCTTTGAAACGACCAAGGTGATCGTTGTTTCCGCTGGCTTTACTTCTACTCCAGCAGCAATACTTTGCGAAACCACATGATCAATTGGAACGCTATCAGAAAATTGGTTTTCGCGGATAACGTCAAAACCCATTTTTTCTAGTTTAGCAACCGCTACTTGATACGAATCACCTGACACATCCGGCACTTTAGACATTCCAACGCCATCAGAAACTTCTAAGTCAACAAATCTACCTTTTTTTGTCATTCTACCGGCTGGTGGCGATGTTGAAATAACTTTACCTCGACCAATTCGCTCTGAATTTTGGTGCCTTATTTTGCCCACCTTCAGACCGACTTGTTCAATTTTTTGGCGCGCAGATTCTTCGGACAAATTAGTAACATCTGGAATTCTTACTTCACTTTGGCTGTTACTGGTAACAACCAAAAGCAATAATCCAACCACTAAAACAGCTGCTAGCCCCATAAAGAGCCACCACCATTTATGAGTTTTTAACGTTTGCAAAAAATCACCTTTAGTTGAGGGCTTATTATTTTTATCGCCTAATGTCTCTTCTTTTGCTTGATTACTATCTTCTCGCTGACGATTAGTCTTAAAATCAGGTAAAATTATAGTTTCATCGTCACTTGTGCCATGTGTTGGTACAAAAGTAGGTTCATTAACTCGTGCAGGATCCAAGCTGGTATCAATGTCCGCACGCATTGCACTTGCGGAAGCATAGCGATCGCGAGGATCCTTGGCGGTTGCTTTTAGCACAACATTTTCTAACGCTTGCGGAACCTTGACATCTTTTTCTTTAATTGATGGAATTGGCTCCTGAGCATGTTTAAGAGCAATCGCAACTGCAGAGTCACCGTTAAATGGCACTGAGCCTGTTATCAGTTCATAGAGAATTATTCCAAGTGAATAAATATCTGATTGTTTAGTAATTAGCCCACCACGCGTCTGCTCAGGGGACATATAATGCACTGAACCAAGTGCAGAGTTTGTTTGCGTAATTGAATTTTGGTTTAATGCGACTGCGATGCCAAAATCGGCGATTTTAATATTACCGTGTTTATCCATCAAAATATTTTGTGGTTTTAAATCACGGTGTATCACATTGTGCTTATGAGCCAAAGTCATTGCACTAAGTATTTGATCCATAATTCGAATCACATCGTGCAAATTAAGTGGTGAATTTTGAATAATATAGTCTTTTAAATCAGGTCCATCTACATACTCCATTACCATGTATGGCAAGCCCTGATCAGTGCCTACATCTAAGACCATCACAATATTAGGATGACTTAATTCACTGGTCGCCAACGCTTCACGTTGAAAACGTGCTACAGTTTGGGGCTCTTTTTGTAGATCTAGCCTTAAAATTTTAACGGCAACTTTCCGCTGTAAAATGATGTCTTCAGCTAAATAGACATTTGCCATTCCGCCTTCACCTAATGTATCGATTATGCGATAGCGGTCGCCTAATAAATAGCCTTTATTAATCAACGTGATCCACCACCTTCATTTAGGACTAGACAAACGGTAATGTTATCGCCACCACCTAGACGATTTGCTTCATTAATTAGCTTATGACAGCGGTCTTTGAGTGATAGATCCTTAGTGGCTAAAATTTGTTGAATTTGCGGATCAGTCAAAGAATTGGTTAGGCCATCTGTACATAGCAAAATAAGGTCGTCATCATTGAAGTTGATTTCACGAAATTCAGGATCAATTGTGCTTGAAACGCCAAGTGACTGCGTAATGATATTCTTTTGCGGATGGGTTAAAGCCTGCTGCTTGGTAATTTGCCCCATTTTAACTAGTTCATTAACAAGAGAATGGTCTTCAACTAGCTGAACAAATTTTCCATCTGCATAACCGTAAGCACGTGAATCACCTAAATGGGAAATCAAAGCTTGCTGGTCAAACACAATTGCCAAAACAATTGTTGTGCCCATTCCATTTAAATCGGGAAAACGATCTGCTGTGCGCAAAATCGTTTCATTTTCAGAGCTTAATTGAACATCAAGCCACTTATGAGCATTTGCACAATCACTGAAATCTGTCTCGCTAAAACTGTGACCTAAATGACTAACAGCCATGGTTGAGGCAACGTCACCCCCTTGGTGTCCCCCCATACCATCACAAACGATTGCCATTGTCGCTCCACTTTTGTTTTTAAAAACTTGTACAAAATCTTGGTTGCTTTTACGTATTCGTCCAATACTTGAAGCAAATGCTGTTTTAATCAAAATGTTAACCTCGTGCTATAAACTTGGCAATAAAGAAGCCATCACTGCCATAACTGTCCGGTAAAAGCTTAATTAAACCATTTGGCGCATCCATATTACCTGTAGTGAATGACTGTAATTCAAACTCCGGATGCTCTTTTAAGAAAATTTCTACAACGTCTTCGTCTTCTTCACTTGCAATCGTACAGGTAGAATATACTAGCTCTCCATTCTGCTTCAGTAATTGACTAACATGATCAAGAATCGCCAACTGAATTTGTTGCAGCTTGGTTAGATCAGCTAGGGTTTTATTGTAGCGAATTTCTGGTTTTCTTCTAAGTAATCCTAATCCTGAACAAGGAGCATCCACTAAAATCTTATCAAAAGAATTTTTGCTAAATTCGCTATCCACCTTGCGAGCATCCATTTCCTTGGTGATTACCCGCTCAGCTACATTCATTCGTTCAGCGTTTTGCTTAACCAAGCGTAATTTATTGGCATGAATATCCAACGCCGTAACTGTGCCACTGTCTAGTTTTTCAGCAATCTGCACTGTTTTACCGCCTGGGGCACTACAGGCATCGAGAACTTTTTCATTTCCTGTAAAATCAAAAGCGCTCACTGCTAAGCTAGCAGCTTCATCTTGAATGGTTAGTTTGCCAGATTTAAATAAGTTAGTTGAACTAACACCGCCATGATCCAAAACCAATTCTTCACTCGTCAATTGGGAAGGTTGTGGCGAGAAGCCTAATTCATTCAATTCACTGACAACTTCAGTTGGATTCGCCAGCCGAGAAAGACGAACAGTATTTTTAGCTGGTTCATTAATACTTGCCAGAATACTTTCTGTTCGTTCAATTCCCCAATGATCAACTAAGTACTTAACTAACCATTCTGGGACGCTTTCTTTGACGCTTAAATAATTTATCTGCTGCTCTTTTTCAGGTAAAACTGGCCCACGTCTAATTAAAGAGCGCAAGATTCCATTAACTATTTTATAGCCAGTCGAATTACGCTTTCCAAACTGTTTAGCCAAAATATTAGCTTCGTTTAAAACTGCTCGGTTAGGAACTTTATCCATAAAAAAGAGTTGATAAGCTGACATTAATAACAATGGCCTTAGATAGTCTTCTTTTAGCTTAGTTTTGATTAAATCATGCAATTGAAATTCCAAATAAATCTTATATTGAACTGTACCATAAACAAGCCTGGTAGCAAAGTTGCGGTCAGTTTCCGATAAACTAGAATTGCGCAAGCTATTATTCAAGCTAATATTTGAATATGAGCCATCATTAAATATGTGTATTAAAGTTTCTAAAGCAATAAAGCGAGCACTTTTATCCGTCAACTACTTGTTCTCCTACTTTAAACTTACTACCTTGACCATTCAAAAAGCTCTGAATTGCCATTTTCTTCTTTCCAGCTGGTTGAACTTCTAGCAGATTCAAAACGGTGCCTTCCGCAAAACTAATTGCGAAACGATTATCATTAGCAACTAGACTTCCAGCGGGCAGAGTTGTTTTTTCTTCAGAAACTTGAGCTTGCCAAACTTTAAGTCGACTATTTCCAAGCATTAGGTAAGCGCCTGGATCAGGATTGAGCCCTCTTATTAAGTTATTTGCTTGTGACGCAGTTAACGTCAAATTAATCTTTTCTTGTTGCTTGCTGATATTCGGAGAGAAAACTACCTGATCAGAATCCTGCGCCGTTTTTTCATCTGGATGAGCAATTATATGTGGAAGTGTTTCTAAAAGCAAGTCTCGACCAACAAGTGATAATTTATCAAAAACGCTACCAGTAGTATCATCAGACTCTATCTTAATTGCCTTTTGCGCATAAATGTCGCCCGCATCCATTTCCTTGACCATTTCCATAATAGTGATACCTGTTTCTTGATCGCCATTAATCACAGAATATTGAATTGGCGCTCCACCACGATATTTAGGTAAAAGTGAGCCGTGAACATTAACCGCAGCAATTTTAACTGAATTTAAAAATTTAGTTGGTAAAAATTGACCATATGCTGCTGTAACAATAAGATCAGCGTGCATTTCAATCAGCTCCTCGACTTCTTCAGAACGAGCCAACTTAGTAGGCTGATAAATCGGTAAATTAAGTTCTTCAGCCGCCACCTTAACAGGCGTTTTAGTAACTTGCTGCTTTCGACCAACCTTTTTATCTGGTTGCGTCACTACAGCCTTAATTTCATAATTATTTTCGACTAGTCCTTTTAAAATTGGTACAGAAAAATCTGGTGTTCCCATAAAAATTATTGATGTCATTAAACATATCCCCTTTACATGATTCGTTCTGGTTCATTGTCGATATAAATATTTAATCCATATCTCTTCACTTTTTGTGCAGAATCCTGGATTTGATGTAATAAGCTATTTAAATTGCCTTCTTTTTTATATTTTACCAGTATTTGATAATAATATTGGTTTTTTAGGCGAGAAATTGCACTTGGTGATGGTCCTAAGATAATTGCCGAACTACTCAAATGTTGCTGAAGTTGCTTTTTAATTTTGAATGCTTCCTTAGCAGCATTTTGCTCATTTTTGGATGCAACAGAAACCAAAACGGTATAAAAGTATGGCGGATAATCACCAGCATGACGGACTTTCATTTCATAAGCATAAAAATTCTCATAATCCTGTTTTTTAGCAAATTTTATAGCGTAATGATCTGGATTAAAAGTTTGTATTATGACTTCGCCAGTCTTTTCAGCACGTCCTGCCCGACCAGCTACTTGTGTCAAAAGCTCAAAGGTACGTTCAGATGCATTGTAATCTGGCACCCACAAACCCGTATCAGCATTGATTACACCAACTAAAGTTACATTGGGAAAATCCAGTCCCTTGGCTATCATCTGTGTGCCCAATAGAATATCTGCCTCATGATTTCCAAAAGTATCAAGAATTTTTTTAAAAGCACCTTTTCTTCTCGTCGTATCAACGTCCATCCGTAACACTCTTGCTTTGGGTATTAGCTCATTCAACTCTTCTAACACCTTCTGCGTTCCGGTACCTAAAAATCTGATTCGTTTACTGTGACAATTTGGACAAATTTGTGGAATTGCAGTTGTATAGCCACAATAATGACACTGCATTTGTTGGGTATCCTTATGCATTGTCAACGAAAGGTCACAATTAGGACATTTCATTACGTAACCACATTCACGACAAAGCATAAAACTAGCAAAGCCGCGCCGATTTAGCATTAAAATGACTTGTTCATTTTTTTGCAGTCTTTGCTTAATTGCATCAACTAGTTGAATTGATAAATCAAGTTGATTACCTGCAAAATCAGCCTTTTTTAAGTCTATTAGATTTACTTCAGGTAGTTTCTTGGCATTGGCACGTTTTGGAAGTTCTAATAACTGATAAACACCTTTCTGGGCCCGTGCACGGCTATCAAGAGATGGAGTAGCACTACCAAGAACTAAAGGACAAGAATTATATTTACTACGCCAAATTGCAACATCCCGTGCATGATAACGCGGATTGTCTTCTTGCTTATAAGACGATTCATGTTCTTCATCAATTACAATTAAACCGATGTTAGTTAAAGGAGCAAAAACCGCGCTTCGTGCACCTACTACAACATGAACTTCTCCGCGTCTTATACGACGCCATTCATCATATAATTCCCCTTCAGATAAACCGCTGTGCAATACCGCTATTTGATCACCAAAACGATTTTTTACTTGCTCAACCATCTGCGGTGTTAGTGAGATTTCTGGTACTAGCATTAACGCATTTTTGCCAAGCTCAAGCGTCTTACTAATTGCATTCAAGTAGACTTCAGTTTTGCCACTACCCGTAATCCCTTCTAATAAAAAAGTCTTAGCCGTTTTAGTTTGAATCGCAGGGGTAATTTGCGCAAGTGCTTCTTTCTGGTCCTCATTTAACTCAACCTTTGGTTGACTTGCTTTAGACCGTCCATAGCTAGCTATTGGATCACGATAAATTTCAGTTTGACTTCTTTCAAGCCAACCTTTTTTAATCGCGCTTGTTAAAGTTTCTGTTTTGAGCTGAGCCCCTTGCTCAAGTTCATTTTGCATCATTGGAAATTGTTCATAATTTTCAATGACAAACATTAATAGTTGTCGCTGCTTAACGGCATTTGTACGAAGCTCTTCATACAAACTAATATAATCTTTTTTAGCTAAAGTAAGTTCATAACAATTGGCTGTTTTTACTTTGGCACGATTTTCAACCAAATATTCTATCTTGGCATCTTGACTGCGTAGCAAGCTATTAATGCGACCAATCTCTTGATTATCAGTCACATTAGCTAAATCAATTGGATCACCGTGAAAGTATGGCATTTTTTTTGCTTCGTCGGTTATCGGTACCAAGATTTTGCGGTAATTTGCCCGCATCACTCTTGGGAGCATTGTCTTAAGAATCGAAATTCGATAGGCAAAAATCCGATTAGTCAGCGCGTTAGATAATTCAACTAATTCGGGTGTTAACGGTGGCATTTCATCTACTACTAAAAGCAAATCTTTTAATTCACCCTGATAGTTACTTTTTTCACTGAGACCAACGACAAAGCCCTGCAGTTTACGTGAACCAAATGGTACAAATACTCGTGAGCCGATTTCTACAACATCTAGGTCATCTGGTACATGATATTCAAAAATGCGGTCAGTCTGTTTTGCTGCAATATCAATTACTACTTGCGCAATCATTTAATCATCCTTAAAAAAATAACCTCCATCCCAAAAGAGATGGAGGTTAAATAATTCAACCAACTACTGATTAACCTCGCGATGGCTTGAATCGACGGTAACTTTACCGGCTTCAATCTCCTCAAGGGCCTTTCCGACGGGCTTTAATGATTTATATTCTTTCAGTGCCTCTGGATCACCAGCTTCAAGTTCATGTGCACGCTTAGCAGCAAGAACTGATAATGAATATCTTGAATCCACTTGGGCTAATAATTTATCAATTGATGGATATGTAACTCTCATCTTTAATCCTCCCTAACCATTTTACGGTAAGTATCAATAACGCGTTTTACACTGACATGTTCAGCATCTACGATTGCCTTAATATGATCAACTGCATTTGCAACAGTATCATTGACCACCGCATAATCATAATCTTGCATGACTAAAATTTCATTACGCGCCTGCTTGATTCTTCCCATAATAACATCTTCGGACTCAGTCCCACGATTTTCTAGGCGTTGATGTAATGTATGCAAATCTGGTGGCGTTAAAAAGATAAAAACTCCGTCAGGCATTTTTTCTCGTACCTTTTTTGCTCCATTAACGTCGATTTCCAGCAGTACATCTTTGCCTTCTTCAAGCATTCGCTTAACCGGTACTAAAGGTGTCCCATAAAAATGATCAACGTACTTATTATATTCTAAAAGTTCACCTTGGTTAATGGCTTCTTGAAATCTTTCTTCGCTAACAAAGTAATAATCTTTACCATCTACCTCGCCCGGTCTAGGTTTTCTTGTTGTCATCGAAACCGAATATTCAAACGGAAAAACTTTACCATCTACGATTGCACTTTTCACAGTGCCCTTTCCTACTCCTGAAGGACCAGAAAGAACAAGCAACAAGCCTTTTTCTGTCATGCCATACTCCCCTAATAAAAGCTATTATGTCTAGTTTGCACTAAATGCAGAATATTTTCAAGTTCTACCTATTTATTATGTACAACAAACAATTTTTAAAGTAGTGCGCCCTGAAAATTATTTTTGGAAAAAGTATTGTTTTTCTGAACAAATGTTCTTATAATATAAAGGGTCAAACAAGTGTTCGAGAAAAACTGAGGTATGATTGATGAAAAACTCACTTAAAAAAATCTATCACTATTTATTTGATTATGACATTGATAAACTGAGTATTTATGACCAATATCACAGTGAAATTCTATCTTCTTTAGAATTTGCTTTACTTCACCGGGCTTATGTCCTATTAAGATATCAAGATGGTACTAGTGAAATTGGGCAGGTCATTAAGCACATTTCTGCAGGACGCTTTGCCTTGCGCACAACTAACCAAAAGCTAATAAAAGTTATTGACTTAGATAATATTTTTAGGGTCGATTTGGCTTAATAAAGAAAAGCGCTGGGGAGTATTTTTGATGTAAATACTTAAATTAGGACACTTTATTAGCTGTTAATTGAGAACTAACTTCCGAAATTCAACTGGAGTTAGTCCTTTTTGTTTAATCTTGATTCTTTTCTAATCGTAATAAGTATGCAGGCTCTGTTTGCAATTCCTCTCCTGTCAGATTACTAAACTCTTTCTCAAAGCAATAGAACATTGTTATTTGAGTATCTCGAAGAAATCCTTTCATTATTAATCCATCCTTAGAAAAAAACTTGCGAGTCATTGCTTGACTAGTCCAATGAATACATTTGTAATCGGAATAAACCACATTAAAGTTGCGCATAATCCAAGTATGCTTAATCGGCCCTGTGTGTCACATAGCTTATATAATACGTCAGCACTACTCGCTTAATAAATAATTTCAATTTATTCATTAAGCATTACTCCTTTTAGAATTAACTAATAGTCCATGCTGTCTGAGCTTTACAGTAATGTAAAGCTATTTATGAGTCTTGTGTTCCTAATAAATAGCAATAGCTGTTAGATTTTAATCTTTGTCTTGTTTAGGATATTTAGTCACAAAAATAACCCCCAAATTTGGGGGTCACTTCACTTTTTTAGTCTCTTTTTGTTATATAGCGGAAAATAATATTTGATAGCAAATAAATTAAAACTAGACACTATGAATAACTATAAAATAAATGAAACTAAATAAATTGCAAATTACCATAGGTCTTGCCGATAATGAACTTAACCTAAATTCTTTCTCTAAAAATAACCGATAATATCCTAGTAGAAAGGATGTAACCATTACTTCAAGCCTTATAATAAATAAATTTTTAATTTACTTTAGTAATTTCTCCATTGCTAAGTCTAAATGTACTGTCGTGTAGTGCGGCAATTTCCTTGTCATGTGTCACGGTCAAAATTGTTTTGCCCTCATCTTTTATCTTTTTAAACAATTCTATAATAATTTTAGCATTCTCCTCATCTAATGATCCAGTAGGTTCATCTGCTAATACAATTTCTGGATCATTGATTAGAGCCCTGACTGCAACAACTCTCTGCTTTTGTCCGCCTGATAACGTATTTGGTTTTCTTGAGAGAAGAGGTTCTATATCTAAATACTGAGCCAACTTATGCATTCTATCTTTGATTTTTGTTTTATTCTTTAATTTTGAAGGCAAATAAACTGTCGGCAATAAGATATTCTGTTCTACTGTTAGCCTTTGAATTAAAATTGGTTCCTGTAACACAAATCCAACCTTGGTATTGCGTAATTGTGATAATTTTTTTTCATTGCAAAGTGACAAATCTTGTTCCGAAACAATAATTTGACCACTGTAACAATTATCTAGTGAACCAATCAAATTCAAGAGAGTTGTCTTGCCTTCACCAGACGCACCAATTAACGCTGTCATAGAACCTTTTTCTAGTGAAAAATCAATATTTTTCAAAATAAATTTATTTTTCCCAAAGCCCTTACTCAAATGCTTAATATTTACTACTTTATTCATGAGTCCGTCCCCATCCTTAAGGTTAATGGTATTTTATTAAATTTATATATAGTTAACATGGAGGAAATAGTACCTATAATCAATAATATTAAAAAACTAAGAATTAAGCTGAGCGTTTCGATTTTAGGAAGAGGTGATGATAAAATTATTTGAGCTGCCGCGTTAGCTTGATTTGATGCTAATGAATAGGTATTTATAACCGCATAAATAGTAATCGGTATAAATGAAACTATGGTGAGCATTAATTGATATAAAAAAGTTATGATATACAATTGATATTTCCTCAGCCCAAGTGAAATTCTAATTGCAATTTCTTGTCTAGATTCTGATAAACTCTTCCAAATATTCCATAAGAATAAACCTATGAAAATTATCAAACTAATCAGTGATATACCTAGAAATAATAAAACTTTTGGCTTATATATAGAATAAAATTCCTCAATATTTTCTTTTACTGAAAAAAATTCAACATTAGCAAAGATTTTTTTCCTAATAATTTTAGATAATTTTAAAACTTCATCTCTAGAAGTATTATAAATTAATAAATCTTGAAATGTTGAAAATAGTTGGATTGCAGTAACATGCTCCTTGTCTTTATTAGTCAAAGGTCTAAACACAGTTTTATTGAGTACACGGCCACCGTCCATCATGTAAACTGATGGTAGTTTCTGATTTTCTTTCAGGATACCAATAACTTTATACTTTTCAATTTTTTCATTTGCAGGATTAAACAGCTTAAATGTTTCTCCAAGTTTTGCTTTTTTCTTCAATCCTGGACCCACAAGAACTGGAATTTCCTTAGCGTTATTACTATATTCTGAGTTTAAAAAAACTCTACCTTGTTGTATTTGGAGAGGATAAAATTTTAAAAAATTATCGTTAATTGTATCTATAGATATGGGGATAGCCCCATCAGATAATTCAGTGTTAAAAGACCATCTAGATGAGTAATCGTAATTACGATTAATATAATCAAATAATTCCTCTGCTTTCTTATTTGTTTGTTTAATATGTTTCTCGTCAAAATTATAATGAAATTGACTAGTGGTCATTTGATTATTTCCCATAAACACATCTTTTTTAATCAATTGCTGTAAATCTTTTTCCCCTTGTAGGACAAATAAATTAGACCTGATAAGAGTATAAGAAATGAAACTAAAGGAAACCATAGTAACCAAAGTTAAGAGTATCAAGACTACACGCTTTAAAAATACGTTTCTAATAAATTCACTATACACTTTATACACTTTTCTGAATTCTCCTTCTATCAGTTAATATTCAATAAAAGTAAGAATAACTATTATGCTAAGTCTAAGCATAATAGTTATTATAAAAATCAAGTAAAATTTGTTTAAAAGTGAATAGCTGAATAGCATTGCGATACAAATACCAATTACAGCAACAAAATTATCAATTAATAATAGTGTTGGAATTTGATACTTCATTCGACGTACTGTTGATCCGACTATAATTCTTACTTGAATCTCTTTTTTTGTGCGTACTTTTAAATGATACACATAAAGAAGAGTAATAGAATTAGTCAAAATAGGAATAAACAAAAACAATATATTGTTTTCCAAAATCGTCTTCAAAATACTAGGGAGTACTTCGGGAACAAGATTATTTAAAATATACAATACGACCACAATAATATTTGATAATTCTACCAGAAAGCTACAAATAAAATCAGTCAGCTTTAATATGTTCCTAGTCACTAATAAACCAATACCTTACTTAATATAATCAAATTTACTTAAATGAATAATTAAAGGTCGTCTTAGGAGCACTCCATTTAAGAGAATCCCAAGCACTAACCTTTGCTTCACGCTTTTTAGATACCGAATGACGTTTTCCGGGTTTAGAAACATATCCTGTATAATTATAATCTAAGGTTCTACGCCCTCTACTGTATTTAGCAAAACCTTGGTGTGTACGAGTAGCATAATATGGATAGAAAAATACACCACCATTATAATATACTGAAGCTGTTTCAGTAGTCCAAGCACCCTTGTGTTTTGTTCCTAACCTAGTTGTTTTTGAAATACCGTTATTTTTATTTTCTGCCATTACGGTAGTAACAGAAAATAAGTCAATAAAAACCAAAGTGAGAATACCGATAAAACCAATTATATTCTTACGTTTAATTCTTTTCATTATATATACTCCTATATTAGCTATTTAATTATGCTTATTTGACCAGCTAGTATATTACTATATTCCGATACAAAAATCAAGTTATTTTTAATCATGTATACAATATAGTAACGTAAGATATTGTATGGATTTTTGATTAACTACGTTATAAACCTGCTGTAAAAACAATAATGAGATTAAAAAATGTGCTATGTGTTTATATAGAATTTTCAAAATTAGTTAACTGTTAAAATTAATGTTTGCAGGTTATGAAAGCGACGTTATTATTCCCTCAATAAGCAAATGGTTAAGGGAATAATAACTATACCTGAGTGCCTTTTTTTAATTTACTTGTACTTGTATAAGATTAGTAGTATAAGGGTGATTCAAAATAATTACTCCTTGCCGTTTTAGTCAAAACCAACCAGTAATTAATATTAGGACGTCCAAGGTGATATAGCAATGACTCAAGTCAACCACACAAATTCTATAATTATACTAAAGCTGATAGATTTTAATTTTGTCTCGTGTATTTAATTTAGGAGCAAAAATTGCATTTTTTGGAGCAGTCCATTTATCGCCTTTTGCCTGTTATTTTTCTTTCACTAAATAGTAAGTTTCACTAACTATTTTTAAGCCAGCATTTTGATAAGTCCGAACTGCCGCTATGTTATCAAGTTCGACATCAAGCGAAAACTCGTTTATTCCTTTTCTAAGCAAAAGTTCCATCATTTTTTTAATAAAGAAGCTAGCATATCCATGTCCTTGATAGTCACGAGCAACAAATAAACCAAAGAAATACCCGTCATCAACAGCACAATAGCCAATCACGTCTTCTTTATAGGTTAAAACAAAGCTCAACATTTGATCATCAGCCAAACTTTCGGCAATATAAGTTTCAGCGTTCGCAATATCTAGATCAAAAGCTACACTATAAATACTTGCAACATTATTAAAATCCGTTTTGACCATCTGACGCACGCCTAGTATGCGATTCAGTTTATCATCTTGAGAAATTTTCTCTGGATTTTGTGTACACATATGATAGTCAGTAGCATCAACTTTTAAATTATTATTGGACAAATATGTAGGATTTTGTTCTATAAAAGCTTTCTCGCTAACAAAATCATAGTTCTGATAACCATATTTATTCAGAATCTTTTTTGCACGCTTAATCATTTCAGTAGCTACGCCTTGTTGACGTTTTTTGGGTGATACTTCCACATGAATGTCGACTTCTTCATCCGGCTTCTCATCAGCATAAAGCATTGTTAGACCTATTAGCTCTTCATTATCATAAGCTAGAATAAAAGTAGGCATATCCTTAAAATAATTGTATTGATTACTTAAATAGATATCACAAAAAGTTTTATCGTGTTCATGAATTACTTTAGCTAGCTGACGAGCCTGCTTCACTTCTTTAGAATCTAATTTTATTTTTTCGCGATATCTCATTCTTTCTTTTTAAAACTCCTCATTAGGTCTTTCGCGTTTTGTTTTGCAGCTTGAGTAACATCGCTTCCTGCCATCATTTCGGCAATTGCAGTTACTGTTTCTTCCTGGGTTAATGGACCTATTTGAGTGTAGGTTGCACCATCTTTAACTTCCTTGGCAACTAAGTACTTTTGATCACTAGCTGCAGCTACCTGAGGAGAATGAGTTATGGCAATAACTTGTTTATTTTGTCCAATTGAATGCAATTTCTTTCCAATTGCCGCTGAAACTCTTCCAGAGACACCAGTATCAATTTCATCAAAAATCATTGTTCCGACAGGTTCAACCCGACTAAAAATTGCTTTAAGCGCTAAAATCAACCTTGATTGCTCACCACCTGAAACAATTTTTACCAATGGCATTAAATCTTCTCCCGGATTAGGAGCGATTAGGAACACAATTTCATCTGTTCCCTTTTTGGTGAAACCCTTAGTCGTCGAAATATCTATTGCAAAACGGGCCTTTGCCATGTACAAGTCTTTGAGCTCTTGCTTAATCTTCTCTTCTAATGTATTTGCAACTTTTTCACGCATCTGATGAAGTTTCTTTGCTTCTTCAGTCAGCTTACTTTCAACTTGAGCTACTTCTTTCTGCAATTTTTCTTCATCCAAACCGCCAGTTTCATATTGACTCAACTCTTTTTGTACTTTTTCATAAAAAGCAAACACATCCTGCAAAGTAGGGCCATACTTTTTCTTTAGCGAATTGAGTAAATCTAATCTACTTGTAGCATATTGATAGCGTTCCTCATCAAAGTCCATTTCATCTAAGACATTTGATAGTTCACTTCTGGCATCACTTAATGCAAAGACACCGTCATCAATTGTTTTGGCAATGTCCTTAAACTTAGCACCATATTCGCCGAGTTCATTTGCAGCACTTTGAGCATTACCTAGTAGTGTTTCCAAACCATGTTCGTCATCATCGTACAACTGCATTAAGTAATTGGCAGTATCCACGATTTTTTGATAGTTACTTAATTCGTTGTATTCCTCTTCTAGTTGCTCGTCTTCTGTTGGATCAGTTAAGTTGGCAGAAGATAATTCTTCACTTTGAAACGTTAAAATATCCTGTTTTTGGGCTAACTCTTGAGCGTCACTTTGCAAATGGTTCAACCGGTCGCTTAACTTTTCCCAAGTAGCGAAATTGGCCTGGTACTCCGCTAGCTCTTTTTTAAATTGTTCTGGAGCGTAATTATCAACTAAATCAATTTGCCGTTCCTGATCCATTAAAATTTGTTGATCATTTTGACCGTGAATATCAACCAGATAATAACCCAATTCTCGTAAAACGTTAATCGTCGTTAACTGTCCATTAATTCTGACTACATTACGACCTTTAACGGCAAGCTCCCTACTAATCACAAGTTGCCCGTCTGAAATAGGCAAGCCATACTGCTCACATAGTTCTGTAATTTTAGCGGCTTGATTATCAATTTCAAAAAGACCTGTAATAACAGCCTTCTTTTCACCACTACGAACCATTTCTTTTTGGCTTCTTCCACCCATCAATAGTGAAACGGCATCAATAATAATAGATTTACCAGCACCTGTTTCACCAATTAGCACTGTCATATGTTCTTGAAAGCGAACCTTCAAAGCCTTAATAATGGCGAAGTTTTTAATATCCAGTTCAACTAACATAATTATCTCCTAAAGCTCAGCAACTGCTCGTTCAACAACTTCTTCAGGGGTTCCTGACCATAGCATTTGCCCACCATTTTCTTCACTTTTTTGCAAATGAATTAAAAATTCAATATTGCCTTTGCCACCTTTAATTGGTGAATAATCAAGGCCTAGCACGTTAAAGCCTATTTCACGCGCTTTTTCGATGGTATGTTCAATTACATTGCAATGAACCTGGTGGTCATGAACAATTCCGTGTTTACCAACATTTTCTGGCCCCGCTTCAAATTGAGGCTTAATTAGGCAAACAGCATCACAATCATTTTTAAGAATGTCGTACATTGGCAGCATAATTAGATCAAGTGAAATAAAAGAAACGTCAGTCATCGCAAAATCAGGTAATCCCTGGGTAAAATCTTCAGGTTTACTAAAACGGAAATTTTGCTTTTCCATGACCACAACGCGTTTGTCATCTCGCAACTGCCAAGCCAACTGATTGTATCCTACGTCAAGTGCATACACCATTTTGGCGTGGTTCTGTAGTGCAACATCTGTAAAACCACCGGTAGAAGCTCCAATATCAAGACATATTTTATCTGTTAAATCAATTTCGAACGATTCAAGGGCTTTTTCGAGCTTAAAACCACCACGTGAGACATATTTTTTATCCGACTTTTTAATATAAAAATGTTCATCTTCAGGAAAACTTGTTCCACTCTTATCAATCCGCTGATGATTGTGATCCGAAACCAAACCAGCCATAATTGCTCGCTGTGCCTGAGTTCGAGAGTTAAAAAGTCCTTGTTTAGCTAATAGTACGTCAGCTCTTTCTTTCATTTTTTAGAGCACCTTTTGATATAAATCTAGAAAACCAGTTAAAACTCCATTGTTAAGACTCGTTAAATTTGCTTTTGCCTCAGCAATTAATTTGGTTAGTTCTCTTCTACTTTGTTCAATACCAAGAATTGTTAAAGTATTGTTCTTACCATTTTCTTGGTCCTTGTGAGTTGCTTTTCCAGCCTCTTTACTAGTTTGAACGACATCAACTAAATCATCATAAATTTGGTATGCTCGACCAAAATTATCGGCAAATTTAATTAGATTTGTCTTACTATTTTCATCTGCTCCCGCATATACAGCACCCATTTTGACACAAGCTTCAATCAAGCAACCTGTTTTTAACCATTCCATTCGATCAATTAAAACTTCGTCATCAGCCACACTTGCATTATTGGTTGAGTCAATGTCAAGATATTGTCCTCCAACCATGCCGTTGGGTCCAACTGCTGAGGTAATAATTTCAACCAATTCATAGGACTTGCTGCCTTCTGCAATCCATTGAATTCCTAATGGAAGCAATGCGTCTCCAGCCAATATTGCTTCAGCTTCACCCCATTTTTTATGACTGGTTAATTTGCCACGGCGATAATCATCATTATCCATCGCAGGTAAATCATCATGAATCAAAGAATACGTGTGGATTAGTTCGATACCACAAGCAATTTGAACTTCAGAATTCGTAATGTCCTTATTTAAAGAATCTAAGGTAGCCAGAAACAATAAGGGCCGCAGTCTTTTACCACCAGCCATTACTGAATAGGTCATAATTTGACTTATTTTTTTGTCATCAACGTCTTGTTTTAAATGTTCCTCTAAATATTGATCAATTTTGGGTGTCCATTTTTTTCTAAATTCTACAAAATTCATATTACTCTTCCGGTGCTGCAGCGTCATTTGGATCTAATTGATGTTCTGTACCATCACTATCAATTAATTTGGCAACAGTCTCCTCTGCTTCCGTTAAACGTTTGTTTAAGTCCTTACTCAGTTTTACTCCAGTTTGAAATTCAGTCAATGCATCTTCTAAGGCTACATTACCATTTTCAAGGTTGCTAACAATTTTTTGTAATTCATTTAATTCTTCTTCGAAGTTATTTTTCTTAGTTGCCATTTTCGTTTCTCCTAACTGCTTTTACAACAGCCTGTGCTTTACCATCTTTAAAATTAATGTTTATTTCATTATTCTTCTTCAATTGATCTACAGAAGTAATTGTCTTCTGCGTATCATCAGTTACATAAGCATAACCACGATCAAGCGTCATTAAGGGACTGTAGTCGTTCAATTGCTGACCGGCTTGAGCCAAATGATGCCTTTTTTCGCGTAAAAGCGTCTGCATATTGGAAACCAGTTTTTGGTAGAAAAAGTTCTCTTGTTGAAGCACTTGCTCAATTTTCTTTTCTGGATTCACACCAACTAGCTTTTGCTTTGTAAGTTGATATTGTTGTCTTTGCCGCTCAAGTAGATGAATCATGCTACTGTGAAGCCGCTCACGTAATAAATCGACGGTTTGGGCCTGCTCGTCATATAGTCTGGCCGGTTCTCTCATAATGACCGAATTGTTAATACGATTCAAATATTCACGTCTAACTCGAATAATATTCTGCATACTTGCCAATAGGCTGCTTTGTAATTGATGAATATTAGTTAATTCATCAGGCAAGTTAGGAGTTGCATATTCAGCTGCAGCAGTGGGTGTTGCAGCACGGGCATCAGCCACCAAATCACACAAGGTAGTATCAGTTTCATGACCAACTGATGAAATAACCGGCATACTCATATCATAAACTTGCCGAACCACTTTTTCTTCATTAAAAGGCCACAAATCTTCAAGCGAGCCACCACCTCTACCAATAATCATGACATCATATTTGTCACCATAACTGGTAATTTGTTTCATTGCTTCCACCAAAGAATCTGCAGCACGATCTCCTTGAACTTGAGCAGGAAATAAATCAACTTCGGCATGAGGAAATCTGCGATTGACAGTAACCAAAATATCATGAATTACTGCTCCGGAAGCACTTGTAACTACTGCAATATGATCTGGAAACTTTGGCAATGGCCTCTTATGGGCTTCATCAAACAAACCTTCGTCAGATAATTTTCTTTGCAATTGTTTTAACTGCTCATATAGTGCCCCAAGACCAGCAGGTTCCATTGATTCGGCATAAAACTGGTAGGTTCCCTGAGGACCATATACACTTACATAACCCGAAATATAGACCTTCATACCCTCTTCAGGCTTGAATTTAACCTTATCAAAATATGAACGGAACATTACCACATTTATTTTGGACTTTTCATCTTTCAACGAAAAATATTGATGAGAATTTCTGCGATAGCGAAAATTAGACAGTTCACCTTGAAGAAAAACTTTATGCAAATACGGATCATTTTTGAACTTCTGTGTAATATAGTAATTCAGATCCGTAACTGTAAGATACTTATTATCTGCCATTTTTTCTCCTTGTTAGTTTAACAACTTGCTCCATCAATGATTCTACAGTTAAAGGACCAATTCCTCCAGGGACTGGCGTAATAAAGCTCACTTTAGGTTTAACCAAAGCAGTATTAACATCCCCAACAGTTTGATTGTTAACTCTATTAATGCCAACATCGATCACCACTGCATTTTCTTTGACCATCTCTGGCGTAATCAAGTTAGCGTGTCCAACAGCTGAAACAAGTATATCGGCATTTTTGGTATATTCAGCAAGCTGTTTTGTTTTTGAATGCAAAATAGAAACTGTCGCATCTCGTTCTAGCATTAAAGCAGCTAATGGCTTGCCAACAATACTACTACGACCGATGATTACCACTTTTTTGCCATGTAACTTAATTTGATAGTGATCAAGTAATGCCAATACACCATGAGCTGTTGCAGGTTCGACATAATGGTCACCGCGCCATAAGCGGCCTACATTACTCGGCGTCAAACAATCGACATCTTTTTCTGAATCGATATGTTCCAATGCTTCATTGAGGTTAATTTGCGGTGGGACCGGTAACTGGATCATAATACCGTAAACTTTTTTATCCTGATTTAACCGATCAATCAGAGTCAACAAAGACTGCTGACTCTGTGTTTTAGGCAGTTGATAGACTTTTTGAACAATTCCAATTTCATCTGCTCGCCTTTTTTTAGTTTTAATATAGAGCTTACTACTTGGATCATCACCAATATTAATTACGCAAAATAATGGAACTATTCCCTGACTTTTTAATTCACTAACCTGTGTCTTTAGTATAGCCGCGCGCTCATCAGCTAAGTTCTTTCCATCTAGAAATTGACCCATTAGTTTATTCCTTTTTTAAAAAAATAGCCGGCTATCAAGCCGACTATTAATTATTTTTGGATGAAATTTGCCAAAATACCGTTAATAAACGGTTTAGTTTTTGGATCTGCAAACTCATCACATAAGTTCAAAGCTTCATTGACCGCTGCTTTAGGCTCAATTTCATCGCTATATTTAATTTCAAATAGAGCTATTTCTAAAATAGCCAGCGAAATTTGGTCAATTCGATCAATACGCCAGTTTTTCTTCAGATAAGAAGCAAGCTGACCTTTTAGCTCGTCCCGCTTTTCAATCACACCTTCAATTAAAGTCTTTGAATAAGCAGAAAGTTCTTTTAAATCAAGCATTGCAACGGTTTTTGCCTCAACTTCAGCAGGTGTATACTTTAAATCTTGATTAGCTAAATATACAGCCTGCATTGCAACTCTACGACTCTCGTGTTGATTCATTTTTATCCTTTTCATCAATGTCAGAGAAAAGTTGAGAGGTACCACTATCATCCTGCTCTTCTTCCTCTGGGAATACTAGACCGATTACATGGACATTAATTTCCTTGAGAGTCAGATCAGTCATTTGAAGCACTTGCTGTCTTAATGACTTTTGAAGATCCTTTGCGATTTTTGGAACATTACAGCCAGCTTCAAGACCAACGTAGACGTCAGCAATTAAGTCACCATCTTCGTTTACTCTGATTTCGACGCCGCGACGTAAATCTTCGCGACCTAAAACCCAGTTAATTCCAGATCTGACATTGCCATGCATTTCAGCCACACCGTCAACTTTTTCGGCAGCAATGCCCATAATAACTTCAAGAACACTAGGATCTATTTCAATTTCTTCACCGTTATTTTTATCATCTAAGACAATTTTTGAACTATCTGCCATTTTGTTTACCTCAAAAAACTATTTATTTGCGCGAGATACATATGTGCCATCAACAGTATTGATAATTAATACATCGCCTTCATTAATAAAGAATGGCACGTTGACTACTAAACCTGTCTCCATTGTAGCAGGTTTACCACCACCTGAAGAAGTATCACCCTTAATATTTGGTTCAGTTTTTGAAACCGCTAATTCAACCGTGTTAGGTAATTGAATTCCTAATGTCTTACCATCATGCATAATTACACTAACATCCATGTTTTCCTTTAAATACTTAGCTTCATCAGTAATTTGTTCATTTGGAATTGCTAACTGATCATAAGTAGTTGTATCCATGAAAACATAGTTTGAACCATCGTTATAAAGGTATTGCATACCCTTTGTTTGAATTTCCGCAGTTTCAACTTTAGCAGTGGAACGGAATGTATATTCTTGAACTGCACCAGTGTTTAAGCTCTTTAACTTGGAACGAACAAAGGCACTACCTTTACCAGGTTTAACATGTTGGAACTCAACGATGCGCCATAAGTCGTTATTGTACTTGATGGTCAAACCATTTTTAAACTCGTTAACTGAAATCATTGTCATATTAAGAACCTCATCTCCATACTAATATCTTACCAATTAACACGTGATTTTACTATAAATAATCTCTAACTTTATAAAGAAATTAACTCATCCTTAGGTAAAGTAGATAAAGTCTCCGGCGAATTGTCGTGAACAAGAATATCATCTTCAATTCTAACCCCACCTTTATTAGGAAGGTAAATTCCGGGCTCGACAGTATGAACCATATTATTTACCAATTCTTGCTTACCAAATGGTAACGCCGGTTGACAGAGTTCGTGAATCTCTAAGCCGATTCCGTGCCCAATGCCATGACCAAAGTACTGACCATAGCCTTGTTCAGTGATATAGTCGCGGGCAGCATGGTCAACATCACTACCTTGATTGCCTACTACTGCTGCTTCGATACCACGTCTTTGAGCTTCATGAACAATTTCATAAATTTTTTGCATTTCTTGATCAACTTTGCCAACTGCTACAGTCCGCGTAATGTCAGCTGCGTAACCATTATAAAAGGCACCAAAGTCAATTACAACCATGTCGCCATCTTCAATTACTTTATCGCTTGCAACTCCGTGTGCCCAAGCTGAGCGCACGCCAGAAGCAATAATTGTATCAAAGCTCGGACCATCGCCTCCATTAACTTTAAAGAGGTAATCAAGTTTGGCACCAATATTACGCTCAATTGCCCCTGGCTTTACTAAAGGTAGAATTTCATTGAAGCTATCCATTGAAATATTAATCGCACGACGGAGCATCTCAATTTCCAGCGGATCTTTGACGTTTCTAACTCGTTCAACTAGTTCTTCACAAAGTTCAAAATCAATTTCTGGATTAAGCTCTTGCAAAGTAAATAATTCAGTTGCTGAAACAAATTCCCCTTCAACCAAGACTTTTTTCAGATTAGCCTTTTTTAACTGATCAGATATTTCTTGATCCTGGTTGCCATGCTTCATAATAACAGTCATTTCACCAGGAGCCTGAGCCTTTATTTGACCCGCAAAACGCGAATCTGATAGTAAAATCCGATCACCTGCAGCTGTCAAAATCAACTGTGCTTCTTCACCAGTAAAATTAGTCAAATAACGATAGTTAGCTTGATTAAAAATGAGTATAGCATCTGCATTTTTTCCTTTTATTAAATTAGCTACTTCTGTAATACGCCTATTCAGTAGACTTAATAATTCATTTTTTTCAGCCATCTTTTTTCTCCTATGTAAAGTTTGACTATATTTTACTGCTAAAAACTATTTATAGATCATAACGTATTTTTTAACACAGAAAAAGACGAGAAGCACATGCTTTTCGTCTTCTTAATTAAGAACTAAATTACTTAGCTTCTTCTTCAACTGGGATAACAGAAACTTGCTTTCTGTACTTATCCTTACGTTCAAACTTAACTACACCATTTACTAATGCAAATAATGTGTCATCTCCACCTTGACCAACGTTCTTGCCAGGGTGAATCTTAGTACCACGTTGACGATAGATAATCGTACCTGCGTGAATTGTTTGACCGTCTGCAGCCTTAGCGCCTAAACGACGACCAGCTGAATCACGGCCGTTAGCAGTAGAACCTCCACCCTTGTGGTGGGCAAATAATTTAAGATTTAAAATATTCATAATTGTTTCACCTCTAGTTTAATTCAATTTTTTCAATTGTAACCTTAGTATAAGGTTGACGGTGACCATATTTTGAATGTGAGTGCTTCTTAGGCTTGTACTTGAAAGTAACAACTTTCTTTTCCTTACCTTGCTTCTCAACCTTAGCAACAACCTTGGCGCCATCAACTAAAGGTGCACCAACCTTAACGTTATTGCCGTCAGAAGTTAAGATTACTTCATCAAAAGTAACTTCCTTACCTTCTTCAACGTCAAGCTTTTCAACAAAAACACTATCGCCTTCAGCAACTTTGTATTGCTTTCCGCCGGTTTTAATAATTGCGTACATTTACTGCCCTCCAAAAATTTACTTAGACTCGCCAATTGAGGTGTTTCTTGATAGAAAACTTCTAACCACAAAATGTGCGGTTGCAGATGTGAAGGTCTCCACAAATACAACTCCTATATAGTACTACTTCAAACAAAAATTGGCAATAAAAATCCAACTAATTAAGCCTTAAATTTGCCACTTTCCACCGTGAACTTTTGCTACGTTTTCTGTCACGATGAAGGCTTCATTATCAATTTCACGTATTTTAGCTACTAATTGACCATATTCATTGGTATCAACTACAATTACAAGCTGTTGTTTGTCTTTATCGGTGTAGCCACCAACAACGTTGAAGACTGTTAAACCTTCATAGTCATTTTGTAGCATATCACGAACCTGATCCAACTTATTATTGCTCATGATTCTAACCTGGTATTTCTTATCAAAACCAGTTTCTGTATATCGCATTGTAATTGTTGTAATTACCTGCGAGAAAGCAGCAAGTAAGAATGCTTCCGTTCCATCAACAAAAATGTTTAAGACAATTATAGTCATATCAATTGCCATCAGTGACATAGCAGGATCGATATAAAAGTACTTTTTGATAATAAGTGGTGGAATTGTTGTTCCTCCAGATGAGGCATTGATGCGATAAAGCATTGATACCCCGATTCCCATTAGAACACCGCCATAAATTACTGCAAGCATATTATTAGTAGTTAGCTTCATGCTTGGCGTGACTGCCATTAAAATTGGCAGCAGCATACTACCGAGAGTCACTTTTTTCAAAGTTTCCTTGCCAAGAAAAATGACTGCCAAAATGAGCATAATTAAATTGACAATAAAAACTGTTATTGATCGATTAATGCCCCAAACGGCGTCTACAAGAATTGAAATTCCTGTTGATCCTCCTGCTGCTACATTAATTGGTGCATAGAAGAAGTTAATTGCAATTGTTATAATCTCAAGTCCAGCCAAGAAAAATAACCAATATTGCCATGTGTGTTTGTGCTTTATGTTTTTCATCTCATCTTCCTTCCATAAAAAATTGTTATTTAATATAATACAAGAAAATAACTAATATACGCAAGAAATAAGTCTTTTTGCCCCCTAAATTATCAAAAACTTATAGATTTAATTGATCTTGTTATTTGCTTTTTCATATTGAATGGTTTGATTACCCTCATATGCTGGTAATCCTTTGCCAGCACGATATAGCGCACGTTCAAATGATTGATAGCCCTTACTTGAACTAACCGCGAATTTGACATTGTATTTACTTGCAAATTCACTGATATTCCAAGCACTATCGTGAGCAGCAAATGCGGTCACCAAAATAACTATATCTAAATCTTTTATTTGGTTCTCAATAACTTTTTTCTTTCCCTGAAAGGCATCTACTGGAATCGGAATTCCATTATAACGAGTTACGATGCCCTCTAATAATGCTTCGTTTTGATTATCTCCTACCGCAATACCGACTCTTTGGTAATGAAGATCTAAAACTAATTTAGGTAACTCAGTTGCCTGCGTTTCAACTTTATCTTTCTTCTTCTTAACGTGAGTCGCTTTCTGCGGCTGTTCAAGCTGGTAAACCCAGCGAATTTGAATAGCGTCAGCCGGGCTTTTCTTCAACCTAACATCCCCGTCATACCAAGCTAAATCAACAATTGAGCCATCAACCAATTGAATATTATCATCCCAATATTTGCTTGAATCTATTGGTAATAAAACGGTCTTGCCGCGAATACGTAGTTTTTGCCCCTGAGCATTGCGGCTGATTGACAAGTGCCCTGGTCTCCCCTGTACAACGGCATATTTAAAAGTAGAAATCGTATCAACTTCCATTTTCGATAACTTGCGAAAGCCAACAACACGTAAAATTTCAGCTTCATAATGCGGATTATTTTCTTCCGGTAAGGCTTCGACAATATCACCACTTTTTAAATTCAAAGAGTGAATTTGCGATTCCTTCATTGTATAAACAATTCTGTTACCATCATCGACTAAATCACATCCAGATAAAAGTCTAACAACTGTATAGCGCTTACCTTTTCGATAATCCTTTTTTGGTTTTTCCTTTTTCTCAAGCGCTTGCTCAAAGATTTTTTGATTGACTTGCTCATTCGAAGTTTTAGACAAATTGACATTCTTTTTAAGATCAATCAGGTTATCCCTGAATTTTTTGTCAACTTGTGGTGTCATTGTCAGTTTCTGAATTGCCGATAAAGCGGTGTTTTTTGCCTGAACATCACCTGGTGTCCGGAGCAATTTAGTGAGACTGGTCAAAAGCATATTTACTTGATTTAAATCAAGTTCAATCGAACTTTTCCTTTTTTCTTTTGGTATTGCTTGATCACCATCTGTCATGCCTAAAATCAACTTAATTGCTGCTAGACCATTTCGTAAGCTTTTCTCATCGCCAGTAGTCTGATTTAAAATTCTTTTTATATTATTCCGGTAATCAAACATTTTAATCTCCAACTTTTTTCTAATCTCTATCTTTAATAGTATAGCAAACAAAAAAAGCCTAGCATAACAACTAGACCTTTAATGAAATATCTAAAATGCTCCACCACCGGAACCGCCGCCAAAGCCGCCTGATGAACCGGAACCAAATGAACCACTTGAAACACTACTTGAACCAGCAGCAATTCCGTTTCTAAAGCAGGTATTGAAGTTTTCAGCAAAACTATTTTTACCACTATTAGCCAGAAAACCATAGAAGAATAAATCACTATTATTTAACTCATCCTGGTTAAATTCAATTTTAAGTTCTTTCATTACCTTCTTAGCTAGGCCAAAAGAAACTGCATAAGGTAAAATATCTTCCCACAAGATTAAATCGCCAACTTCTTTCATATTGAAACGACCAATGTCTTTCAACATCTTCTTAAAGCTACGTACCTTGTCAACTTCAAGTGCACCCTTCTTGGAATACAGATTGATCTGGTTTTTGTCCCTGTACATACCTATAGTACCAATGACAAAAAGTAGTCCTGCAACAATAATAACTGGCCAGAAATACTTGCGGGTAAATAACAAGGCGAGACCTGCTGCAACCAAACTAGCAATTCTCAAACCAAGAATTATCCTGTTACTGCGTTTCTTCTTTAACAATAACTCCTCAGGCATGTATTGGTCTTTATCAGCTGAATAGAATTGGTCATCAGCCCAGTCATCAAAACTACGTCCCAACTTTTTACCACGTGCTTTTTTCAATTCTTTTGTAGTAAAACTTGTTCCATCCCCAATTTCATTAAAAAGCATCCACATAAGGGTACTTTCATGTGCAACATTCTCATCGATTAAAGAAATACGATAATAGGTTGTCTTTAACTTACTCTTGTAATCTTCAATTTTAATTTTCTTATGAATAGCAAGCTCCATTAAGTAAGCAGTAAAAGCCTTACTATCGGGAACTTTAGCAGTATCAAGAATTTGAGCAATCACTGGATTGGCATCAGGTATTTCATAATCGTGACTTAACTCACTAGTCTTTTTAGGCTTATAGCCTATCTTCTGTGTGGTAAAGCCTTTAAAAATAGAAAGGATTCCCGTCACAACACTGACTAAAACAAGAACTAGACTAATCATCAAATTTTTCTTTTGTTTAGCGTTACTTTGCGCTGCTAATTTCTTTTCTTGTTTAAGAACGGCCTGTTTATGATTGACATTTTTTACATTTTTATTTTTAGGCGTTACGCTTAATGGAAAAATGGTATGGACTTCAATTCCCGTATGACCACCCAAATTATCAGCAGTCATGATAATTTTGCCATCTTGAGGATCAACTTCAAGCTTACCATCAAGTGGGCCATGGGCCCAAGCCTTCAAGTCCTTAACTGGACCAGGAAAAATCACACTGGCTTTTACTTTTTTTAATCTTGTATCCCAGCCATTACCAATAATCATAAAGTTTAATTCAGCAATATCGCGATAATTAGTAATTGCATTGGTAATTTGGTAGGCGTAAGTTACAGTGAAATGTTCATGCTTTTCTCTAACAACATGAGGCACTATCATTTCATAGCCGTGTTCACTTTTACGAAGCGTAAAATCGGTCGAATTAAGCGTTGGTGCATCATTGGCCTTGGTCGTTATCTTGACATGCTTAATCTTTTGATTAGGCTCAAGATTTTGACGATAAAAAACGCCGTTAGCAGTTGATTGAAATTCATAATCAATTCTGCGTTTTATCGTTAATGAGCCATCCGGATTTACTTTAGAAGTAACCTGGTTGTTTTGAATATCATATTTAACTTCAACTTCTGCCTTCGCTTTTTGCGGCATAGCAAAACAAAATAGCAAAACACTTATAAGAGGAAGTATTTTTAACAGCTTTCTTCTCATACTTTTTCTACCTTTTCCTTAGTTTATTGGTTTAATTATACAGATTATTACTATATAAAACACTACCCTATATAAATTTATTTAAAGTACCACAATTATTATGGAAGATTTGAAAATTAGTGGTTGCAATTAGACATCTTTTTTTCTATAATAATTACTGTTCTTGCGCGGCAAGCGTAAATTCAATGGTCTGGTAGCTCAGCTGGATAGAGCAACGGTCTTCTAAACCGTGGGTCGTGAGTTCGAATCTCACCCGGATCACTTTTTGAAGCCACCTTTACAATTTGTAAGGGTGGCTTTTTCGTAAACCAGAATGACTACTAGCAAAAAGGGCCTCAACTTTAAGTTGAGGCCCTTTTGATTTGTAAATCACTTAATAACTTAATTGTCTTTGAGTTTTGAAATCAGATTTTCTTGACGCTTAGGATTAATACGGTAGTATGCCGAAGAAATACCTAAGAAAGTTAAAATGACTGTACCGACAATTAGCCAGAGGACACTTTCAATGTGAAGCTCGCCTAAGAACTCATATAAAGATGAGACCATCTTAAGCCAACCACCAAGTGACACAAAGTACCAAGCCGTAGCTTTGTCAATAAAACTCATCGCAGTTCTCAAATCTGATTCATTCTTGATAATGTCACCTAAAATTTTCACTGCACGTTTTTTCTCAAGATAAATCTTAACTATTGGTGCAATCCAATAAAGCGGTGAGATTTTCGGTTGTGATTTACTAGACTGATTAAATTCGGTCAAAAACCACTTATAATCATAAAGCTCCATCAATCCCTGATATAAAGGAAAAGAAAAGAGCAACCAGTCACCCAAAAAGCTAATAAAATTAATAAACGTAGATATTTTAATCACTTCTCCTTTTTCTCAAACCTGATTATGGAAAATCCATAATGCAATTACTGAATATTTTAGTTCAACAAAGGTGTCCTTAACAAGTATTAAATAGTTTATTTTTTAGGAATTATTTTCTATTTATGATTAGTACTTAGTATTTACACTAAATATTTTATTTTTAATTTTGCTTGCTTTTTAAAATTTAGTTTAGTATGATATTGATTAAATATTTATGAGAGGTACGGATTATTATGACAAACATAAAAACTAATCTAACACCAGTTAAATATTATTTTTGGTACTTTAGTGAATGATCTGAGTGCCTAATTTGTATTGTCTTAGACACACAGTTCAAATAAAATGCTGTGTGTCGTAGCTTAAGTGCTTCTTCTCGAGTAATGCTCACACAGCGATTGACTGTGTGAGTTTTTTATTTCGGGAGAAAAGAATGAAAATTTTAAAAAGAATTACCTTAGATACGCTTAATGGCCTATCCACAGGAATAGTAGTCGCGTTAATTCCAGGCGCTTTAGTTAGTCAATTAATTAAAGTACTCCTACCCATGTTTCCTCAACTAGGATTCATTCTTACCTTTACTACTTTTGCTTCTTCACTTCTACCTGCAATTAGTGCCGTTTGTGTTGGTATGACTGGTAAGTTGACCCCTATCCAAACTTCATCCATTGCACTTGCAGCTACTGCTGCAGCTGGTAACTTTACGATTCAAAACGGTAAAGTTGTGGTAATCGGCAGCGGCGACGTAATTAATGTCGCAGTCACGATCATGGTTGCCTACGCATTAGTCCTGTTTTTAGGTAAAAAGTTAAAGGCATACACAATTTTACTTGTCCCCCTAATTGTTTTGGTAGTTGCAGGTGGAATTGGAAGTCTCACCAGAATTCCAATAAGTGCATTTACGAGAATAATTGGTTTAGGAATTGAACATCTAACATCACTGCAACCAATTCTAATGGGAACACTGATGGGAATTGTTTTTGCAATCCTTGTCGTTTCACCTATTTCATCTGTCGGCATCGCAACTGCAATTAGTATTCACGGTATCGCGGCTGGTTCTGCCAATTTGGGAATTACTGCTGCAGCTTTTGCCCTAGCAATTTTTGGTTGGAAAGTAAATTCATTCGGTACCTCAATTGCGCATTTTTTGGGTTCACCAAAAATGCAGATGGCAAACCTACTTACTCAACCCAAGCTGTTGATTCCACTTGCAGTTAACGCTGGAATTATGGGTGCTTTAGGCGCAATCTTTGGAATTGTTGGTAATCCAATGAGTGCTGGATTCGGTTTCTCCGGTTTGATCGGACCAGTTGCTGCTATGACCGGCCGACAAGCTAATTTTGCTAACATTGCTTTAATTACAATCCTCTTTTTCATTTTACCGATTGCACTTGGAATTATTGCCAACTACTTATTATCGGTTAAAACCCACTTTTTCACTGGCAAAGATTTCGAATTAGATTTTGAATAAAAATGACTTAGCCTATATATTTTCTATTTAATTAATCACTGCTATAATAAGTGCCAAGATGATTAAGAAAAGGAAATAATAATGATTAATTTTTATGGTTATAAACGTTGTTCAACTTCTAGAAGTGCACAAAAATGGCTTCAAGATCATAATGTTGACTTCACTTTTCAAGATTTAGTTGAGCAACCTCCTCGAAAAGAAGATCTTGTTAAGTGGATGACAATGCACCAAGATCGAGGGTTAAAATATTTCTTTAATACTCATGGTCAAGACTACCGCAAGTTGAACTTAAAAGAGCGCGTTCCAGAAATGTCAATTGAAGAGGCTGCCGATATGATGTCGAAGAACGGTAAACTAATTAAACGCCCACTAGTTGTTGAGGGTGAAAAACTAACTTGTGGCTTTAAAGAAGATTTATATAAAAAAACTTGGCTGTAAAAACGGATGTAAAAATCCGTTTTTTATTTATCCTCTTTTTAAACTTTCGTAACATCTCAAGAACAGGTAAAATAAGAAAATAATAAGGAGGACAAGATGAAATATAACCAGTATGCATATGTTGAAACAAAATTAGAAACGCAAGTTAAAGAACTACTACAAATTAAATTTTTGCCTGCTAACTATCAGGATCTATCTTTTGCGCAACTATTAGCCGAAATGGTAGAAAATTGTCGGGCTGAAGTTCAGCCCAATGATGAAAATGCTCGTGCTACAAAACTAAATGAATTTGCTGTTTCACCTACACAAACCTTGGCAGCTTTCTTGGATACAAAACCAGAAGAAATTTCATTGATTGAATTTTACAATATCGCTTTACAGTTATTGGACTACCGTGTTCATTATGACTACGACCTAAATGATCCCTGCAAGACAATGAAAAAGCAAGCTTTGCCAATGGTCGACAGTATTAGTAATAAAGAAGAACTAATTAGTGCCTTTTACCGATTACTAAGTACGCGTACCAAAAACGGTCAGCTGCTAATCGATGTAATGGCTGGCAAAGGCTATTTTTATAACCGTAAAAATGAATTGCCTACTAACCAGTTTGTCTTCTTGAACGGTAAAAGCTTACCAGTATTTGACACTAGCAAAGTAATTCGAGAAGTTGTTTATGTTGAAAGTGATCTAGATACTGATGGCGACGGCCAATCCGACTTACTTCAAGCAACTATTTTTCGTCCTTTCGAAAGTGAAAAAATGCCTGTTCCAGCCTTGTATACAGCTAGTCCCTACTTTGGTGGAATTATTGACAACGAAAAACGTAACCATAATGTTGACGAAAATCTGACGGATGCTACTGAATGGACAAATCCACAGTACGAGCCATCTGCTGTAGTCAAAGCGAGAAAACCTAGTGATGAAAATACTTCTTCTGCAACTGAAATGGCTGTCGGCAAATCTTCTTATACCCTAAATGAATATTTGTTAGCTCGCGGCTTTGCCAGTGTTTTTGCTGGTGCAATCGGTACACGAGGAAGTGATGGGCTGCGAATCACAGGTGCCCCAGAAGAAACTGAGAGTGCCAAAGAAATTATTGAATGGCTTCATGGAGGCAGAATTGCCTATACCGACCGCTCGCGAAAACATGAGATTAAAGCAGATTGGTGCAACCATAATATTGGAATGACCGGTCGCTCATATTTAGGGACTTTACAAATTGCAATCGCAACGACTGGTGTTGCTGGATTAAAGACAGTTGTCTCTGAAGCTGCTATATCTTCTTGGTATGACTACTACCGTGAACACGGCCTTGTAATCGCTCCTGAAGATTGTCAAGGTGAAGACTTAGATTTATTAGCAGAAACTTGTCAATCTAACTTACTAGATTCAGGTGACTACATTAAGATTAAGCCTAAATATGATGAAATGCAGGCTAGTCTACTAGAAAAAGAAGACCGTAAAACGGGCCAATATTCTGATTATTGGGAAAATAGAAATTACCGCCATCATACAGATAAAATCAACTGCTCTTGGATTAGCGTTCATGGCCTAAACGACTGGAACGTCAAGCCGAAAAATGTCTATAAAATTTGGCAAAAAGTAAAAGACTTACCGGCTGAGCATCACCTATTTTTACACCAAGGACCTCATTATAATATGAATAACTTGGTATCAATTGATTTCACTGATTTAATGAATTTATGGTTTGTTCACGAATTATTGGGTATCGAAAATAATGCCTATAATCAATGGCCAACTGTCATGATTCAAGACAATCTCGAGGCCGATATCTGGCACGATGAAGAGGACTGGAGCAATGACGTTGGTCAAGAAGTAGTTTACTACCCAACTGACGATGCCGAATTGCAAAAAGATGGTAACGGCAAAAAGAAGCTTGCTTTTCTTGATTTAGGTGGTAAAGATTTTAAAGCATCTAAAATTTCTGAAAGTGCTTGGCAAGATAAATTTATTGCTGGTGATGAAAAATGGGCTAAGCCTAGTCTTCGCTTTACAACAGATGAGTTTATTCACCCAGTAACTATTGTTGGGCGTCCTGAAGTAAAATTACGTGTTTCATCTAGTCTTAACAAAGGCCAAATTTCTGTTGCTCTAGTGGAACTTGGTGACCGTAAGCGTCTAACTGAAGTACCAAAATTTCTGATGCGTGATGGCCAAGAACTTGGTTTTCGTTTTGGAACAGATACATTGCAAGAATTTGTTCCTGATAAGCTATCTCATGCTAAATTAATAACCAAGGCTCACATGAATCTACAGAATTATGCGGACATGCAAAAACCTGCAGCAATTGAGCCAGGAGAATTCTATGATTTGAGCTTTGAATTACAACCTACTTACTATAAAGTTCCAGTAGGCAGCAAACTATGCTTAATTATCTATTCAACTGACCAAGGCATGACCAAACGACCACTTGAAGAAACAACTTATACGATTGATCTCGCAAAAACAGAAATCAAATTTAACGAAAAATAAATTGAAGCAAAAAGAGAACTACGGATAACCCGTAGTTCTCTTTTTGTTAGCTTTTTTCTATTTTAAGCTCGTTGTTATAAATGAACGATTTTCCAAAGCGATTAATAGTGCTCGCGCTGTATCTAGACTAGTAATCAATGGAATATTTTGCTGGATCGCATTTTGTCTAATAATGAAGCCATCAGAGTTTTTGGCCACATCGTGTCCCATCGTATTAATTACTAGATCAATCTTACCATTTTTAAACTCACTTAAAAGGTTGTCTTCCTTTTCTTCATGGATTTTACTTACTTCAGTTACATGAAGGCCATTATCCCGCAAGAAGTTAGCTGTTCCACTAGTGGCAAAAATTCTGTAACCGATTTGAGCAAATCTTTTGGCAATCGGTAAGATTGCTTGTTTGTCACGGTCCTCAATTGTTAACAAAACATTGCCGCTGTCAGGAATTTGCATATTGGCGCCTGAAAAGGCCTTGTACAATGCTTTAGGGAAGCTCAAGTCGCTACCCATAACCTCACCAGTTGATTTCATTTCTGGTCCAAGGTAACTATCAACATCAGCAAGCTTACTGAATGAAAAGACAGGTGCCTTAACACTAATCATTTTTGGTTCAGGAGCCAAGCCATCAGCATAACCTTGCTCTTTCAAACTCTCGCCCATAATTACTCGTGTTGCTACTTGCGCCATTTCAATATCAGTAATTTTACTCAAAAATGGAACTGTTCGACTAGCACGTGGGTTAACTTCAATAATATAAATTTCCCCATCACGCTCAATTAGCTGCAAGTTCATGATACCATGACAATTTAGCTTCAAGGCTAGTTTCTTGGTAACATCAGCAATTTTTTGTTTAATGTCAGGGGTAAAGGTTTGAGCTGGGTAAACAGCCATTGAGTCACCAGAGTGAACTCCGGCGTGTTCAATATGTTCCATAATTCCTGGAATTAGAACTGTTTCACCATCACAAATTGCATCAACGTCACATTCGCGACCATCAAGATAGTCATCAACCAGGATTGGATGGCTACTGGCGATATCAACGTGATTATTTAAGTAATCTTCGAGTTCTGCTTCAGTATAAACAATTTCCATTGCCTTACCACCAAGCACATAACTAGGTCTTACTAAAACAGGATAACCAAGTTGCTTTGCTGCTTCAATTACACCGTCGTGCGTGGTAGTAGTTATACCTTGAGGTTGCTTTAATCCTAACTCTTTAACTACTTGGTCAAACAATTCACGGTCTTCAGCACGGTTCAAATCAGCCACACTAGTACCTAATATCTTAACTCCATGTTCTTCTAAGCCCGCAGCCAAGTTGATTGAGGTTTGTCCACCAAACTGAATAATGACACCCTCAGGTTTTTCTAAGTCACAAACATTTAAGACATCTTCTAAGGTTAATGGTTCAAAGTATAATTTATCTGAAATAGAGAAATCAGTTGAAACAGTTTCAGGATTAGAGTTAATGACAATTGCTTCATATCCCATTTTCTGCAATGCCTTCACACAGTGAACAGTAGCGTAATCGAACTCTACCCCTTGACCAATTCTGATTGGACCCGAACCAACAACCAAAACTGATTTTTTGTTAGTTTTCAAACTTTCATTTTCAAGATCATAAGTTGAATAAAAGTATGGTGTCTTAGAAACAAATTCTGCAGCACAAGTGTCAACCATTTTATAGACTGGAATAATTCCATTACTCTTACGTAAATTACGTACCTGATCTACATTTTCATTCCACAAGTTGGCAATAGTATCATCGCTAAAACCGTATTTTTTGGCATTCTTTAATATGGCAATATCATCAGGATTTGCTTGAATTTCTTTTTCTAATTCTACAATGTGCTTAACGATATCCAAGAAGTAGAAATTAATTTTAGTCAACTCATGTACGTCTGAAATTGAGTAACCTCTTCTAAAGGCCTCAGCAATATAGAAGAGACGGTCGTCTTGCACTTTAACTAATTTAGTTTCAAGATCTTCGTCGCTTGCTTCATGTGCCTCTTTAGAGAAAAAGTCTTTTTGATCAATTTCAAGTGAACGCACAGCTTTTTGGAATGCTTCTTCAGCTGTACGACCAATTGCCATTACTTCTCCAGTGGCTTTCATTTGTGTACCAAGTTGACGATCAGCCTTGGTAAACTTGTCAAATGGAAAACGTGGAATCTTGCAGACAACGTAATCAAGCGCAGGCTCAAATTCAGCAAAAGTTGTACCAGTAACAGGATTCTTGATTTCATCTAAAGTTAAACCAACAGCAATTTTGGCTGCCATCTTGGCAATCGGATAACCAGTTGCTTTAGAAGCTAAGGCTGATGATCTTGAAACACGAGGGTTAACTTCGATAACGTCGTAGTCAAAGCTATTAGGATCAAGGGCCAACTGGACATTACATCCCCCTTCAATCTTTAAAGCTCTAATCAAACGCAAGGAACAGTCCCTAAGCATTTGATACTCTTTATCAGATAGAGTTTGAGAAGGCGAGAAAACAATTGAATCTCCTGTGTGAATACCAACTGGATCGAAGTTTTCCATACAACATACAATCATGGCATTATCATCATGATCTCGCATTACTTCAAATTCGATTTCTTTGTAGCCAGCAATTGATTTTTCAATTAAACATTCAGTTACTGGTGACAATTCCAAACCATTTTTGGCAACACTAGCAAGTTCTTCGCGGTCATTACAAATACCGCCACCTGTTCCACCCATTGTGAAAGCAGGACGAACAATTATTGGATAACCAATTTCATCACCAAAGTCTAAAGCTTCTTGAACAGTTTTAACACTCTTTGAAGGTGGAACCGGTTCACCCAATTTTTGACACAGTTCTTTGAACTTCTCTCGGTCTTCTGCTTGTTCGATTGACTCAAGTTTAGTTCCCAAAAGTTCAATATTTAGCTCATCCAAAATACCAGTTTCAGCTAGGGATAAGGCCATGTTTAAGCCAACTTGACCACCCAAAGTAGGTAAAATTGCATCAGGATATTCTTGACGAATGATGCGTGAGACTGAATCAACTGTTAATGGCTCGATATATACTTTATCGGCAATTGTTGTATCAGTCATAATTGTTGCTGGATTAGAGTTAACCAGTACTACTTCATAACCTTCTTCACGTAAAGCAAGACAGGCTTGAGTTCCCGAATAGTCAAATTCAGCAGCTTGACCAATAATAATCGGACCAGAACCGATCACCATTATTTTTTTGATATCTGTTCTTTTAGGCATGCTTCTGTGCTTCCTTTCTTTGATCAATCATTTGCATGAAATAGTCAAAAATACTTTCTTCATCATGAGGTCCAGGAGTGCTGTCTGGATGGAATTGAACTGAAAAAGCTGGATACTTTTTATGGCGCAATCCTTCTACAGTACCGTCATTAACTTCAACGTGTGTAATCATGAGGTTTTCTGGATCAACCGAATCACGATCAACTGCGTATCCATGGTTTTGCGAAGTAAAGCCGATATTGCCAGTTGCAATTTCACGCACTGGATGATTAAAGCCACGGTGACCGAATTTCATTTTATAAGTTTTGGCACCATTAGCTAGGGCAAATACTTGGTGACCCATACATATACCCATCAAAGGAATATGCTTTTCCACCTCTTTAACCATTTCTACGGCATCTGCCATTTCAAGCGGATCACCAGGTCCATTGGACAAGAGCACACCGTCTGGTTTCAATGATAAGATTTTTTCGGCCGAAACTGTGTAAGGTAAAACAACACAGTTACAGTCACGTTTGGCAAGCTCACGTAAAATACTGTTCTTTAAGCCAAAATCAATTACAACGATATTACGTTTTGAACCAGGTACAGGGTAAGAAGTAGAAGTTGAAACTCGACTAATTACACCTTGAGTAACATTGGTCTTTTTAAGCTCAGAAGCAATTGTTTCTGCTTCTTCTTTAGAATCGCAGATTTGTCCTCTCATAGTTCCATGCATTCTCAACTTTTTAACCAGTTCCCTAGTATCAATTCCTTGGATTCCCGGAATATCCAAGCTTTCCAAAAAATCTGGTAAAGTTGTTTGCATCCGCCAATTATCTGGGTAGCGTGCAACTTGATGGCAAATCACGCCCTTAATGCCAGGCTCAAGTGATTCATAATCTGCCAGCGTAATCCCATAATTACCAATTAACGGATTGGTAAAAACTAAAATTTGATCTGCATATGATTGATCCGTAATAGCTTCTTGATAACCTGTCATACCTGTTGTGAATACGACTTCACCTTTGGTTTCTCTTTTGCTGCCAAAGCCTTCGCCTTCATATATGCTACCATCTTCTAAGATTAAGTATCTCATTTAATTTCCTTCCTTTTAGTAAACAACTTTACCATCGACTATGGTCATGGATGTTTGACCATAAACTTCATCACCCGTAAAAGGAGTATTAGTTCCTTTTGATAAATAATCGGTTTCGGCAATTTTATAACTGCTATTTAAGTCAAAAATTGCAATATCTGCTGGTTGTCCTAAAGCTATCCTGCCCGCTTGACTAAGTCCAAACGCCTCGGCAGGTTTAACAGTTAACCATTTCAATAACTGCGTTAGTGAAAAAACACCAGTTTTAACAAAATGGGTATATAGTTCGCTAAAAACAGTTTCGCTCCCAGTGATGCCAAAGGCGGCTTTTGCAAAACCACCGGCCTTATCTTCTTGGGTATGCGGAGCATGATCTGTTGCAATCATATCAATTGTACCGTCAAGTAAACCTTCAATTAGCGCTTGTTGATCAGCCTTACTTCTAAGTGGCGGATTCATTTTATAGTTACCGTCGTTTGCAGGAATGTCGTAATCCGCAATTAACAAATGATGTGGTGCAACTTCACAAGTAACGTTAATACCTGCCTTCTTGGCAAGTCTTACCAAAGCCACACTCTTTTCAGTTGAAACATGACAAATGTGATATCTCACACCCGTCTTTTGTGCAAGCAATAGATCACGTGCAATTTGCGTTGTTTCAGCCAACTCAGTAACTGGCCGCACCCCAAACTCTTCTGCTTTTTTTCCTTCATTTATCACACCCAGATTAAAAAGCGAATCATCTTGCGCGTGCTCAGCGATGACTAGATTATTCTTCTTTGCTTGCTGCATGGCCAAGTACATTGTTTGTGCACTCTGAACACCCTTACCATCGTTACTTAATGCAAAACAGCCTGCTTCTTTTAAGCCGCGATAATCCGGAATCTCATCGCCTATTTCATCTGTTGTTATCGGACCATACTGCATGATATGAACCACACCACGGTCCTGATTATTTTTAACCATCTCGGACATTAATTCCGGTGTGTTAGGTACTGGAATAACATTTGGCATGGCACCAACAGTAGTGAATCCACCGTGCGCTGCTGCTTTAGAACCGGTCTGCACGTTTTCTTTATTAGTTTGACCTGGATCACGATAATGAACGTGGACATCAACTAAACCAGGACTAACTAATTTTCCACCTGCATCAATTTCATTGTCTCCTGTAAGTGATTGTCCAATAGCAACTATTTTGCCTTTTTCAATTAAGAGATCGCCCGATTCAATCCGGTCCCCGATAAAAAGTTGACCGTTTTTAATTACAGTTGACATTAGGAAAGGCCTCCTAGCTTGCGCCCACGCACTACAGCTTCAATCATTGCCATTCTCATAAATACACCATTTTCCATTTGGCGAACAAAGCGGCATTTAGGTGCTTCTACCAACTCACTTGCCAATTCAACTCCCCGGTTAATTGGACCTGGATGCATAATAATGGCATCGTCTTTCATTTGATCATAGCGTTTCTGATTAATTCCAAATTCTTCGTGATATTGCTTTGCATCAAACTGTGCTTCATTTGGATCACCGGCGTGACGTTCATGTTGAACCCGTAAGAGCATCATGACATCCATTTGGTCGACTAATTCATCAAGCTCTTTAAACTGACCATACTGATCATATTTGCTGTCGTACCAGTAGCATGGGCCAGAGAAGTAAACCTGCGCACCTAACTTATTTAAGAGCTCCATGTTGCTCTTAGCTACTCTTGAGTTAGTGATGTCACCAACAATTGCAATTTTGAGATCTTTAAAATGACCAAATTGTTCGTAAATTGTCATCATGTCTAGTAGGCATTGCGAAGGATGTTGTCCACTACCGTCACCGGCATTAATTACGCCAATGTTTAAATGCTCATTTTCCTTAGGGTGGATTAACTCTTCATAATATTCATTCTCAGGATGTCTAATTACTTCGAGATCAATTCCAACGGCTTGCATAACTAGAGAAGTGTCATAAAGCGTTTCGCCTTTTTTAGTTGAACTATGAGATGGATCAAACGGAATAACCGTCAAGCCTAACCTTCTTTCAGCCACTTCAAAGCTAGTATGTGTCCTACTAGAATTTTCGAAAAACATATTTGTAACATATACAGGCTCAGTTAAATGAGGTCTGGCACCACCATTTTTAAAGTATTGTGCTCGCGCAATCAATGCTTCAACTTCTTGCACACTCAGGTCTTCAACACTGACGAATGATGATAAAGTGACTAAATTGGTCGTTTTCATTTTAAAACTCTTTTCTTTTGCAAAAAAATAAACCAGAAGCTTTTTACTCCAGGTTTATCAAAAGGGAATTTTTTATGCAGTGCCGCACAAAAGAAACTCAAGCCCTTCTGACCCTCTCTGGAGCCAATTAAATGGTTGAATTAAATCATAACTTTTATCACGATAGTGGTTGCAGTTCAACACTATCTTTTTGATCAATTTCTTCAACTTTAACGGCAACTTGCTCGTTTGAAGAAGTTGGAATATTTTTACCGACAAAATCAGCTCTAATTGGTAACTCACGGTGACCGCGATCAACTAACACGGCAACAGAAATTGAGCTCGGACGTCCCATGTCCATCAATGCATCCATAGCCGCACGAATTGTTCGGCCAGTGTAAATAACATCATCAACAAGGATTACATGTTTATCAGTAATATTAACGCCCAATTCATCTGAGTTAACAACAGGATCCTGTTTTAAAGAAGCATCATGACGGTCATCACGATAAAGTGTGATATCAAGTTGACCAAAAGGTACATCTACGTCTTCAAGTTTTTGAATCCGGTCGTGAATACGTTGTGCTAAATAAACACCACGAGTTTTGATGCCAACTAAAACTAAATCTTCTGTGCCTTTATTATGTTCAATAATTTCATAAGTAATTCGTGTCAAAGCACGCTTCATTGCAAGCGCATCCCAGATTTCTTTTGCCATCATTTTCTCTCCTATTACCGTTGCTATGAAAAAACACCTAGTCTAAATGAGACTAGGTGCTTCCTAAAAAGTTTGATACTTAATTAAGCCTGCCTTGCTAGCCTCACTGGACTAATTTAAAGGACATATTTCTATTTAAATATACGTGTTCCACTCCTACTTGTCAACTAAAAATCTTAGGTTATTAGCTGAATTCAAGAAAGCGTATCAAACATAAATTTGCTCTTATTTGTTAAACTCGACCTGATTAACTAAGTCATTAATGTCTTCGATACCTAGTTCTTCAAGTACCGCTGGCAAATCACGTGCAATATGTGGACATGCTAATGCATCCTTAAAATGAGCACTGCCAACTTCGACTGCATTAGCACCTGCTAGCATAAATTCAACAACATCTTTTGCAGATTCAATTCCACCCATTCCGATAATTGGCAAGTTAGTAGCCTGACGCACTTGATTAATCTGAAACAGTGCAATTGGCTTTACAGCGCTACCAGAATAACCGCCGATATTGTTACCTAAAAGTGGTTTACGTGTTTTAAGATCAATCCGCATCCCAGTTACCGTGTTAATCATTGCCAATCCATCAGCGCCACCAGCTTCTGCTGCACGCGCAATTTCAGTTGTGCTTGTTACATTTGGCGTTAACTTAATATAAATTGGCACATTAACCGCAGCCTTAATTTTAGCAGTTAAACTTTCAACGAGTTCAGGATGAACACCAAAGGTCATGCCACCTTCAGCAACATTAGGACAGGAAAAGTTGATTTCTAGTGCATCAACTAAGTTTGAATTAGCTAATTTGGTCGCTACTTCAACGTAGCCCTCTTCACTTTCACCACCTACGCTTGCAATTAGTGGCAGCGTCGGATAACTCTTTTTCAATTCAGGTAATTTGTCGCTTACGACTTGATCAACTCCTGGATTTGTTAGGCCAACCGAGTTAAGTACCCCATTGTCTAAAACGGCAATTTGTGGTTGCGGATTACCAACTCGCGCTTTTGGCGTAGTTGTTTTAATTACTAGTGCACCTAATTCATTCAAATCAAATTTCTTAGCTGCTGGTACGTCGCCAAAACCAAAAGTACCACTAGCAGGCATGATTGGATTTTTTAAATTAAGTCCTGGTAATTTTACGCTGATATTTGTCATAAGTTCCTCCAAAAATGAATGCTCTCAGTCATTACAATTATTTTTGGCTCTATTTTACACGTTTTTCCATTTTTTAAAAACTAAAAATTGGTTGTATTTTATTGATGAAGGTGGTAATCTCAATGTTGACAAACTTTAAACGGTACAGAGAGACCGCAAGTTGAACATGACTTAAATTAAATAAAAAGTCTATTTTGTTGCACTCTTGTACCAGAATAGGCTTTTTTGCTTGTGGAGGTTTTTAATGGAAAAAGCGGTATTTGTAGCTTTGGACTATGACAATGAAAATGATGTTCAAAAGCTACTGGCAAAACTAGGCAAGCCCGAAAATACTTATTTAAAAATTGGAATGGAACTTTTCTATCACGCCGGGTCGGACTTAGTTAAAAAACTAGTTCAGCAAGGTTACCCCATTTTTTTAGATTTAAAGCTACACGATATTCCAAACACAGTTTATCAAGCAGCTAAACAGCTTGCTCGACTTGGAATTTTTTGTACAACTATCCATGCTCTTGGTGGTAGTGAAATGATTGCAGCTGCACAAAAAGGATTGATAGACGGAACTCCTGAAGGAAAGGAAATTCCTAAACTGCTAGCAGTAACCGAGCTCACATCCATTTCAGATTCAATCTTGGCAAATGAACAAAATTGTTCATTACCAATGGCTGAGCAAGTTGTTAGCCTTGCCCAAACAGCTAAGAAAGCTGGCGCTGATGGTGTAATTTGTTCACCACTTGAAGTTGAAAAACTGAAAAAAGAAGTTGGAGATGACTTTTTATACGTCACACCCGGCATTCGTTTAGCAAGTGACACCAATGGAGATCAAAAGCGTGTTGCAACACCACAAAAAGCTAAAGAATTTGGTTCTAGCGCGATTGTTGTTGGACGATCAATCACACAAGCAGATAATCCAGAATTGACATATCAAAAAATTAAAAAGGAGTTCAATTAAATGTATCAAGATCAAATCATTAACAAACTTGTTGAAGAAAAAATTATTACTATTTCACCTGACAAACCCTATACCTATGCCAGTGGTATGTTATCACCAATCTACACTGACTTAAGATTGACAGTTTCTTATCCTGACTTACGCGACTGGATTGCTACCGACTTAGCCGCACTGATTAAAGAAAAATATCCTAATGTATCCGTAATTGGTGGTGTTGCTACTGCTGGAATCCCTCATGCAGCCTGGATTGCCACCAAATTAGACTTACCAATGATTTATGTTCGACCAAAACCTAAAGATCACGGAAAAGGTCGCCAAATCGAAGGACGCTTTACTGAAAATGATCAAATTGTTTTAATCGACGACTTAATTACAACAGGTGGTTCTGTCATCAACGCCGTTAAGGCGACTGAAAATGAAGGTGGCAATGTCATCGGTGTAGGTTCAATCTTCACTTACTACCTTAGTGATACTAAAAAGAACTTTGCTGATGCAGGTGTAGACTTCAGTCCTCTACTCACCTATCCCCAACTACTTCAAAAAGAAAAAGAAATGAACTACATTAGTTCTGATGAATATGAAGCATTAAAAACGTGGCACGAAGATCCATGGGAATGGGGTAAAAAGTTCCAATAATTAATCTTGCTAACAAAAAGTGCAGCTAAACAATCGTTTAGTTGCACTTTTTTAGTTGCAATCGTAATTTACACGCAAATTTTTGCGAAAAATTGTCTATGTTACATACTTCTAGTCTATTTGTCTCCCTAGGTCTTATCACACTTTTAATGATGATTAATTGCTCCATTCAATCGGGTATGGTAACGCCAGTACACAATCAACATCAGTGGTAATAACAGCAATTGAATTGGGTAGAAAAATTTAATTGGCAAAAGATCGCTAATTAATCCCATAATAATTGGACCAAATGCCATCCCAATATCTAATCCCAAGTAAAAAGTGCTACTTGCTAGTCCCTGCTCACTAATTGGCGCCAAAAGAAGTGCTGTTGACTGCAAGATTGAATAGATTACCCCATAGCCAATTGCCATAAAAGCAGCAGCTAAGGCCATCATCAAATTATTCTTCATAGTTGATAATAAAAGCAGATAGATCAAAGTGGCTCCAATACTAACCCAAAACCAGATACCAAATTTGACTGTATCGAAAAAGTTCTTTAGAAAAATTCTAATTACTAATAGAACCACAGCATAAATCAAAAAGAATGATCCCACATTAACATTCAGATGACGTTCTTGAGCATAAGTAACCAAATCAGCTTGCGTGGAAAAATAAGGAAAAGCAAATAATGTCGTCAGCATTGCGATTGGCAGGACATTTTTTTGAATAATTTTAAACTGATGCGAAGAACCGGACTTTTTCTTAGCCGTACCTTTTTTAGGATTTGCACGATTACCAACAAATTGAATGATAATGACCATCATAAAAGCTGCAATTGCAGAAGCAATTAGTGCTAGCCGGTAACCAGTTTTTTGATAAACATTAATTGCCAAGGCCGGAGCAACCGCCATTGCCAAAGCATTCATTAAGCCATAAAAGCCCATAGCTTGGCCAACATGAGCCCGAGGAACCAAAAATGCTAGCCACGTAGACATGCAAACAGTACATAGAACGAACCCTACACCATTAATCAAGCGAAAAATTAATAGCCAATTGCTAGCAGGAGCTATGACATAGCCAATCACACCTACCATGATTAAAATACCGCCAATCAATGATAAGCAATATTTAGAAAGTTTATCTGTTAAATTCCCTGCTATTGGCCTTAGAAACATTGATGCAATACTCATAATGCCGACTATAACGCCTGCAAATGCACTACTTGCTCCAAGACTTTTGGCATAACCGTTAATTAGTGGATTAACAAACATTGTACTGAACATAAAAAAGAACGAAGCTGCCATCACTAGAATTACGTCTTTGGTATAAATTGATTTTTCTTTAGCCATTTAATCTCTCACTTAGTTTTAAAAATAGATTAATGTTTTTATTCTATCACTTATAACATTTTGAGTTAACTGCAGATTCCTTGCAAATTTTTATTTTTACAAAAAGACATTGATATTAAAGAATAGAGAATCAAATTCCCATAAAAGTATATTTAGCTGACCAACTTTGATACAAACCTTCTAATTCATAATTTTTCAGTTTTTTAACTCCAAAATACTGTAGCAAATAAAAAGCGAAACAATCGCTTGTTTCGCTTTTACTATATTTCTTGTTAATTAATAGCCCATGTAGCGATTTCTTTCCCAATCTGAAACTGTTTCGGCATATTGTGCCCATTCAAGTTCCTTGGAATCGATAAAGCTTTGGGTAAGATGTTCACCAAGTGCTTCTTGAATTAATTTATCTTCCTTGAATGCCTTAAGTGCATTGTGAAGTGTTGAAGGTAAAGGTTTAATACCCATTTCGTTGCGTTTTTCTTCACTAACTTCAAACAAGTTGCAAGTTACAGGATCCATTGGCATCTTTTCACGTTTGATACCATCTAGACCCGCTTCCAAACATGCTGCTAACAATAGATATGGGTTAGCAGTTGGGTCAGCAGAACGCATTTCCAAACGAGTATTAACTTCTTCAGCCGAGGGTACTCTGACCATTGGAGAACGGTTCTTAGATGCCCAGGAAATGTAAACTGGTGCTTCATAACCAGGAATAAGTCGTTTATAAGAGTTAACTGTTGGGTTGGCAACCGCTGTAATTGCGCGAGCATGCTCAAGAATACCATTTAAGAAGTAAAGAGCAGTATTTGATAAGTGGTACTCATTATTCTTATCGTAGAAAGCATTTTTACCATCTTTGAACAAAGACATGTTAGTGTGCATACCATTACCAGCTTGACCTTGTAATGGCTTAGCCATGAATGTTGCGAACAAGCCATGCTTTTTAGCAATTTCGCGAACAATCATCTTGAAAGTTTGTACACGATCCGCAGTTGCCAAAGCATCGTCAAACTTAAAGTCAATTTCTTGTTGGCCATCACCAACTTCATGGTGAGCTGCTTCAACTTCAAAACCGATACTTTCCAAAGTTTCAACGATATCACGACGGCAACTTGCACTTTCATCATTTGAAGTTAAGTCAAAGTATGAAGCGTGATCTGGAACCTCAGTAGTCCAATCACCTTTTTCATTTAATTTAAATAAATGGAATTCTGCTTCAAAACCGATGTCAAATGCAGAAAAGCCCATGTCCTTCATTTGCTTTTCAATTCGCTTCAAATTATTACGTGGATCACCTTCAAATGGTTCACCATCTGTTGTATGAACGGAACAAATCAAGCAACCGATTTTACCACCACGACTATCTGTCCAAGGTAGTACTGACCAAGTTGAAAAGTCTGGGAACAAAATCATGTCACTTTCTTCTAGACGAACAAAGCCATCAATTGAAGAACCATCAAATCTAACATCATTAGTCAAAACCTTGTCTAATTGGCTAGTTGGAACTTCTACTGCTTTAAGAGTTCCATTAATATCTGTAAAAGCCAATCGAATAAAGCGAACGTCATCATCAATAACGCTCTTTCTAATATCATCTGCTGTAATTTTCTTTGTCATGCTTTTCCACCTAAAAATATAAACAACTATAAATAACTAACAATTGGTATAGCCCGAACACAGTTTTCCAAACCTTGCTCAAAACTTGATTAATAGATTAGCAAAACATTAAATGCTTGTCAAAGTGGTCTAACCATTTTTTTGCTAATCTTTACAAAAGCTTTACTAATATAAAGCCATTGACAGGCCAAAATTAATTTTTGAAGAATAATTCATTAACTGCATTTGTAATCGCAATTTTGACATGAGCATAAGTTAACCCACCTTGCATGTAAATTGCGTATGGCGGCCGAATTGGTCCATCTCCAGAAAACTCGATACTTGCACCTTCAACAAAAGATCCATCAGCCATAATAACCTTATCTTCATAGCCAGTATCATTGCTTGGCACAGGATCAACAAACGAGTTAATTGGTGAATTTTCCTGTAGTGCTTTAGCGAAGCGAATCATTTTATCTTTGTCATGGAAAATTACTGCCTGAATCAAATCAGTTCGATCGTCATTCCATTTTGGAGAAACTTCTGCTCCCATTCGTTCTAAAATTGCAGAAGAATAAATTGCACCTTTAATCGCATTTCCCGTTACACTTGGAGAAATAAACAGACCTTCAAAGTAATCCAAATTATTATTTAGACTTGCACCCTCTTCACGTCCAATACCACCAGCTGTTAAACGTGCGGCCGTATTTTCAATTAACTCATGCTTTCCAACAACATAACCACCGACTTTAGCTAAACCACCACCAGCATTTTTAATTAAAGAACCAGCCATTATGTCTGCGCCATATTCTGTTGGTTCATGTTTTTCAGAAAATTCGCCATAGCAGTTATCGACAAAAATGATGCTGGCGGGGCTCACTTCTCTGATCATTTCAATCATTGGCTTGATTTTTTCGATCGTAAAACTTTTACGAGTATCATAACCACGTGAACGCTGGATAACCACCATTTTTGGCTGATGTTCAGCTAACAAGCTACGTGCACTATCAAAATCAACGCTACCATCCTCAAGCAAATCAACATGAGAAAATTTTACCCCGTATGATTTCAGACTCCCTCGACCATCTCCTGCAATTCCAATAACTTGTTGCAAGGTATCATAAGGCATTCCAGTTAGATAAGTTAACTCATCCCCTGGAAGTAAATTACCTGCCATCGCAGTAGCTAAAGTATGCGTTCCGGAAACAAACTGGGAACGAACCAGCGCATCCTCGGTATGAAAAATTTGCGCATAAATACGATCAAGCTTATCACGGCCACTATCATCTGAACCATAACCAGTACTACCAATCAAGTCAGCTTCTGCTACGGCCTTATCCTTAAATGCTTGCAATACTTTGTTTTGATTATACAAAATATTATCGTCAATTTTTGCTAACTGCGGAGCAATTTGCTTATCAATCTCACTAACAATCTGTTGTAATTCTTCTGGCCAATTATTCATTCAACCATTCCTCTGCTTTCTTCTTCATTTTTACTAAATAATCTTGATCATTAAGGGGATCGACCCATGTAATTGGTAATTGATGCCTAAAATAGGTCAGTTGCCGTTTGGCGTACCTACGTGATGCCGTCTTTAAGTCTTTAACACTATCATCAAGTTCTTTATTGCCTTCAAAATATGGGAAAAATTCCTTATACCCAATTGCCTGCAGGACTTGGTACTCTTTTTGCCGATTGTCATAAATAAACCTAGCTTCTTCAAGTAGGCCCGCATCCATCATCTGATCAACTCGTAAATCAATTCTGTGATAAATTTCTTGGCGATCAGAATTTAGGCCAAAAATCAGATAATCATAACGCGGCTTAATTTGTGTTTGTTGCTCTGAAAACTTTTTCCCTGTGCGCTTAATAACTGTCAGAGCACGTAAAACCCTTCTTGAGTTTGTAACTGGAATCTTAGACGCAGTCACTTGATCTTGCTTAGCCAATTCTTGCCACAAAGCAGCCTCACCGTTTTTATCTAAATAGCTTTGCCAATAATCGTCTACTGCTTGCTTATGTTCATTTACTTCACCAAGTTGCATCCGGTTTAATAGGGCATTAACATAAAAACCTGTTCCCCCTACCAAAATTGGCAACTTGTTTTTGTGTGCAATCTCTGAAACTGCCTGCTGCGCTTGGTCAACAAAATCCTTAACTGAATAGGGCTCATAAACCGACTGCACATCGACCAAATAGTGCTTAATTAATGCTTGTTCTTCGCTCGTCGGCTTGGCTGTGCCCACCTTAACTTCACGATAAATTTGCATTGAATCGCCGGAGATAATTTCCGCATTGAGCTCAGTAGCTAGATTAATCGCTGTGCTTGTCTTACCAATAGCCGTTGGTCCAACAATTGCTAATATTTTTTGCATCTTTCGCTTCCCTTTTTTTGCATATCGATTTTAATTATATATTAAAAAAACACGTTTGAAAAAGAGTACAAACATGTTTTTAGATTAATATTTAGATGATTTGGTACGGCCATCCCATTCATCAAAGCCATTTTTTAGCCATTTAATTGAAGAGAAGTTCTTCTTTTGCAAAAATCTAGCGGCACGAAGAGTAACCGACAAAGAATCGGAATACAAATAAACAGGTAAGTCTGGTCTTAACTCTGAATATTGGTATTTCATCATCGTGTATGGAAGATTACGGGCACCATCAATGTGCTTTCTTTTGAAAGGTTCCTTTTCACGTAAATCAACAATTTGTGCCTTTCTCATTCCTTGATTAAATTCTTCATTGGTTAAGTCACCATTGCCTAATCGTTTTGTTTGAATCTTATTCCACAGCCAAACAACAACAAAAGCCAAGATGATAACTATTAATACTATATCTACAATAATTATAAAAGTTGACATAAAAATCGATTTCTCCTCTAGTAAAAATGTTCATAAAAATAATATACTCCTAAATTTCTTTAAGAGCTATGGTTATCTTGTTGATGCTTTTCTTCGTATTCATGCTCTCGATTTAAAATTAGTTTTGCCACTAAGTAATCGTGCTGACTAATTAGATGGGCATGATTAATATTATCGAGTTCTAGCGCCATGAGTTCAATATCCCAGATCCGCTTACCAACATGAACAAATATGCCGTATTTTTCAAGAAGCTGTTGTACATCATATAGTGTTTTCATTATAGTTTTATGACCATACCCATTCTGACTGTGGCGACACAATAAACAATTATGACAGCTGCAGCAACAGTTCTTTCTTTAACCGAGTAATGATGTGTCGTGCGGTCTCCTAAGATAATTGCCACAAGTACTCCTGCAACAAAACCGCCAATATGACCTTGAATATCGATGTTAGGAGCAAATAAATCCAATCCAATATTAATGGCTGCTAGCCAGAAAGCCTGACGGCCCAAATACGAAATAACTGGATTAGCACGATTTTTTAAAGCCACTGCAGTCATTGCACCAAACAAGCCAAACAATGCTGTTGAAGCACCGGCACTAAGAGAACTGTCGCTTCCCATAGCCAAGCTTAACAAATTACCACCTACACCTGAAAGCAGGTAAAGCAATAAAAAGCGCCAGTGACCAAGAAGTGGTTCCATGTAGTAACCGATATAATAAATCATTACCGCATTTGAAACCAAGTGCATAATGCCAATGTGTAAGAATTGGGCTGTAAAGAGTCGCCACCATTGGTTCCCACCAACTACAGCATAATTGTTCATGGCGCCCATTTTAACCAGGACAGCCGTATTTTCTGAGCCACCAAGAGCTGTTTCTACAATAAAGGTAAGTAGTAGTACTACCAAAATGCCAACAGTTACGTAGCAATTTTTTAAATATTGTCGTTGATCCATCTTAACCTCGTTAATTTTGTAAAATTGAAGTAGGCGTAATAATCATTTCAATCGGAATATCTGTTGCCTCAATTTCCCACTGAGCAGAACTAAAAATCATTTTTGTATTCGCTAAGGCAACAGTCTTAGTGGAAGTATGTTTAGCCAAAAAACGGTCATAATAGCCTCCACCAAAGCCTAAACGTTGATGGGAATCTTCGGCAAAAGCTAATCCAGGAACAATCAACAAATCGAGTTCATTATTAATTTTAGCGTGCGGATCACTTACTTCTTCTACACCAAATTTTGAGCGCGAAACTCTTGTCATATAGTTATATAGAACAAAATCTTGCGTGTGTTCTTTATCGTTATTCGCACGTGCAAGATAAACTTCTTTGCCCAAATCCCACAGATAAGCAATCAGCTTAGCAGTATCTACTTCATAGGATAGAGAAGAAGTGACTCCAATACTACGATTATTTTTTAACAGCTCAGTATTAATTAAGCTGTCAAGCAAAGCTTGATCTTCATTTATCTTTTGCTCACTGTCCGCATATTCACCTAAAATCTTTATTTGTTGTTGCCTAAATTCTTTTTTGTCCATGTCTTCCCTATACAAAAAATAGCAGGAGCATAGGCTCCTGCCATATTGGTTTATTACTTAGTTTCACGATGAAGAGTAGTGTGTCTTTCAACTGGACAATACTTCTTCAAACTTAAACGATCCGGATGCTTACGCTTGTTTTTCTTAGATAAGTAACTTCTATCGCCACATTCGGTGCATTCCAAAATGATGTTATCTGCCATTTCTTTCACCACCTAAATTCTTTATTCTGACTGTATAAGTTTAGCATTTCTCTTTCACTTTTACCAGTAATTATTATCTTTTTTCTATTTTTTATAGAGTTTAAAGTAATCTTGAACCATTGCTTTAGTCATTTGCAGTGTGTAAGAGCCTTCCAAATCAGGGTCTAAACCTGGGAAAACAACGGCAGTCGCAATCTTTGCATTGTCCGATGGTGCATATCCTACAAACGTTGCATTGACTAACTCTGGTGGATTCTTTTGATTAGGGTTATCTGGATCATAATAAAAGGTTTGCGCTGTTCCAGATTTACCGGAAATTGACGGTTTAACATTCTTTATCTTATGCGCAGTACCCCATGAGTTAGTACCGTGTACAACACGCCAAAATCCTTGCCGAACTACATCCAGTTCACTTGGTGTCCATGGAATTTTTAGTTGAACATTAGGTTTTTTGTCATAATCAATATAAACCTTTTTACCATTTCTGGAAGTTCGACCAATTGACTGGACGATATATGGTTGCATTCGATAGCCGCCATTAGCTATTGTTGAAACGTATTGCACCATTTGAATTGGTGTATATGCATCATAGTTGCCGTAAGATAAGTCTAGAACTGACCCTGATAAAATCTGCCCGTGTTCATTAAAGGACTTACCTTGAATACCTGAAATTTCGCCTGGTAAATCAACACCAGTTTTCTGCCCTAAGCCAAACATATTAAAATTATGTCTGATTGTATCAAAGGCAGTATTAGGCATACTAATAAATTCTTTAGGAACATACTTAGCGTTAACCCATTTCATTGCCAAACGCATCATGTAAATGTTACTAGAAACTTCCAGTGCTGTTGAGGCATCCAATGAGCCAAACGTTCCCACTGGATATACTGATTTCTTAATCGGTGTTCCGGGTAGATAAACTGGAACATCGGGCATCACGTTGTCTGTTGGCGTAATAATCTTGTTAATTAGGCCACCACTAACCATTGCTCCCTTAACGGCAGATCCCATAACGAAGGCTTGATTGATGACGCCTAAGGCATTATTAGTTGTTTTATTTTTCTTTGGATCTCGACTAATTCCAGCAACTGCTAGAAGTGCACCCGTTTTAGGATTCATTGCAACGGCATAGGCACCGTTTGAATAATGAGCAGCTCCAGATGCAATCGCGGAAGAATAAATCTGTTCAAGTGATTTCTGTACTTCTTTTTGATAGCGTGCATCAATCGTTAAAACCAAACTTGCTCCAGCTTGACCAGAATAAACTGATTTAGTCTGCTCAATATTACCGGAACTTGTCGTTGAAACTTTACTGGTTGATTTTGTTCCTTTTAACAGTGGCTCATATTCTTCTTCTAAATATGAAGTACCAACCCGATCATTTCTTGAATAACCGTTGGTCAAATAGTATTGCAAGTTATCACTCGGCAAACCAGCCTTCTGGGTGGAAACCGAGCCAATAATACTTTGAATAGAAGAACCATTAGGATATGATCTTTGCCAGTCAGTTCCAATTCCAACTCCTGGCAATTCAGATAAGTGCTCACCTACTTCAGCAATTTCCTTATCGGTTAAACCATCATTTTTAACGTAAATGGTTGACAGTGTATACGCACCGGAAATTTTGTTATAAATTAACGCTGCTGTTTCCTGCCGTTTAGATAGTTTTAAATGCTTTGCTTGAACCTGTTGTTGAATACTTTTATTAATTTTTTCATCATCTTCGGTAGCACGGATAGATTTAGGAACTCTAGCAGCTTCTCGCTTACTATTCTCCTTATTACCCAAATAGTAATCAATGATTTGTTGTTCAGTTGGCTTCTCGTTCTTAATCAAAATATAATTGCTGAGCTTATTAGAAATTGAGTAGACATCATCAATAGTCGTTGAAACGCTCTTAGTATAAGTAATCGCATTTTTGGCGGTGTTACCAACTAAAACTCGTCCCTTATTATCATACATCACACCACGCGGAACCTGGCTAGAGACAACGGCTGAATTTGATTTTTGTACTTCTGCTTTAAACCGTGACCCATAACCGATTTGTAAATAAGCTAATTGACCAATTAATGTAGCAAAAAGCACAAAAATAATGCCCAGAATTAACTTCATTCTGAGTGGTGTTGACGATTCTGTCTTATTTCTATTTGATTTTTGATCCTTTTTAAAAAATTTCACGTAATCCAACCTCACTAAACTAAGGCTATTTTATCAAATGCAGTGTTGTAATTCCATCACTTGCTTGTTGCTTTGACAAAATTTAAAAAGAGAACAGCAAAATAGTAAATTTGTTGAATCACTCTTTTTAAAAAGCAATTATCTACTTCTTTATTTACTGAAACATCTTCTGCATTTAAGCTTTTTGTAATAGAATAGATAGTGAAAAGAGTAATTAATGGAAGGAAGATAAAACTATGACACTTGAATACCAAATTGGTGTCGATGCTGGTGGTACACATACTACCGCAATTGCTTATGATCTAACCGGTAACGAAATTAAACGTAGTGAAGCTGGCCCGGGTCAAGTCAATACAGATTACGACACTGCAATCAAGAACATCACTAGTGCCATTAACCACCTAATTGATGAAATTGATGGTGATTGCCAACGCATTTTGTGCGGTATGGCAGGCCTATCAGTTATTGGACATGCCTCCGAAGTGGCTGCAGAAATTTCTGCTAAAGTTAATAACTTACCAACGCGTGCAGTTACAGACTCATTATTAGCACTTTATAGTGGTCTTGAAGGCGAAGACGGCGGTTTGGTTATTGCAGGGACCGGTTCAGTATTTAACGGTTTACAAAATGGACGAATCATCACTACTGGCGGATACGGTGCCACTTTGGGAGATGAAGGTTCTGGTTATGCAATTGCCTTGACTGCACTTAAGTCTGCTTTATTAAGCTGGGATAAGCGCGAAGATAACAAACTTATTCCAATGTTTAATGACTTATTTAAGACTGATAACATTGTTGATGGAACTGCCAAGTTCTACCAAATGACTAATCCAGAAGTTGCTTCAATGGCTGTTAGCGTTGCAAAATTGGCTGACAGTGGCGATGAAAATGCAACTGCAGTAATTAAAGAACAGGCTGAGCTACTCGCCCGCGATATTATCATTGGTATGGATCGCTACGAGGAACCAAAACCAATGCGCATTGCTCTGACAGGTTCAGTTCTTGCAAACAATGAAATGATGCGGAATTACTTGGAAGCTAAAGTTCATGAGCGCTATCCAAAAGCTGTATTTTCAATCTCTAATGGAGAAAATGCCCGCGGTGTTGTTTTTGACAAGAGTAAAGATTATCGTTACTTTACTAGTCACTAGTAATTTCCCACAAAAAAACCAGTTACATAAAAGTAACTGGTTTTTTATTATAATTATTCTTCAACTTTGTTAATAACAACGTCAAATTTACCACCTGGTGTTGTAATGGTCACTGTTTGACCCTTTTTCTTACCAAGAATGGCTTGAGCAATCGGTGAATCGTTAGAAATTTTACCATTCATTGGATCAGATTCATCACTACCAACAATAGTATATGTTTCTGGATCATCTTCACCAACTTCAGTATAAGTAACAGTCTTTCCGACAGCAACTTCATCTGGGTCACTTGAATTCGCATCAACAACGTGTGCATATTTCAACATTTCTTCAACGACATTGATTCGGTCTTCTAAGTGACTTTGTTCATCCTTAGCGGCATCATATTCTGAGTTTTCAGATAAATCACCGTATGAACGAGCAACTTTGATTCGTTCAATTACTTCAGGACGTTTTACTAATTTTAAATTCTTAAGTTCTGCTTCAAGTTTTTCTTTTCCTTCAGCAGTCATTGGATATGATTTCTCAGGCATGAAATTTTCTACTCCTTAAAGTTAAAATTCTATTTGCACTGGTTTATGATATTGATTTCTACTTCTAAAGTCAACCTTTACCGAATTTCAGCACCAAGTTGCTCCTTCAGTTCTGCATCAATCGCAGCCATCGCTTTGTTAACTACTTCATCAGTCAAGGTGTCTTGTTCATTAAGGAAAGTAAGACGGTAAGCCAGACTCTTCTTATTTTCATCAATATGAGCACCTTGATATACATCAATAACACGTAAATTAACTAAGAACTTGCCACCATTATCGTTGATGACATTTTCAATGGCTTGATTAGAGACACTTTCTTCAACCAAGATTGATAGGTCACGCTCAATTGCAGGGAACTTAGGTGCATTTTTAGAAACAGTCTTAGGACTAATAATCATTGGAACTAAAGTATCAAGATCGATTTCATAGCCGTAAATCTCACTGCCGTTTAATGCCTTGCTTGCTCTGGTTATAGCATGACTAATCATTCCAATCATTCCAACGTATTGACCATCGATATAAATACCAGCTGTTCTTGTTGGATGCATTCCTTCGATTTCTTCTGCTTTATACTCAACTTTACTTAAATTAACACCAATGGCTTTAAACAAGTTGGTTAATTGTCCTTTGACATAGAAGAAGTCGATTTGTTCTTTTTCATGTTGCCAGTTATCAAAATAGACATTCCCAGAATATAGCGTTGCTAAATGCTCGTGCTCATTATATGTGTCGTTTTCAAAATCATATACTCGTCCCTGTTCAAAAAGTGCAAGCTGATTTTGTTTACGTGCCATATTATAACTTGCTGCATCAACTAGTCCAGTCATTAAGTTTTGACGTAAAGTTGAACGACTTGAATTTAATGGCATTTGTACTTGAACTAATTTTTGGGGATTGTGAGTGTATGAAACAGCCTTTTCAGGGGAAGTCAGTGAATATGAAATTGCCTCAATTAGTCCTTGACCTTGAACAATTGCTTTAATTCTCCTAATTGCTTCCTCTGTTTCAGAATAACCCCCATGTGTTTCCGCTAAAACTGGTTGAGTTGATTTAATCTTGTCATAACCATAAAGCCGACCAACTTCCTCAACCAAATCTGCTGGAATAGAAACGTCCCATCTTCTTGCAGGTACATTGACTGTTAGATTATCACCATCAAGTTCGTATTCAAAGTTAAGTCGATCGAAAATATGACCTACTTCATCATTCGAAATTTCTGTTCCCAGCACTTTATTTAAATAAGAAACAGTAGTGTGAATAATGTCAGGTTGACGCTTTTCATCGGTGACAGTAATCACGCCTTCATCAATTGTACCCGAAGCATTGTTACGAAGAAGTAAAGCTGCCATGTCGAGCGCACGTTCAGTAGCATCCCAGTTAACACCTTTTTCATAACGACTTGAAGCTTCAGTTCTATTAGCATGACGTAAAGCTGCTTTACGAATTAGAGTTGGATCAAAAATTGCTGATTCCAAAATAACATCGGTTGTGTCATCCTCAATTTCTGAATTAAGGCCACCCATAACACCGGCCATCATGACAACACGTTCACCATTAGTAATAACGATATCATTTTCATCAAGGTCAATCTCTTTGTCATTTAGAAGAGTTAACTTTTCACCTTGATTTGCTTTTCTTACTACTAACTTGTTAGTTTCAAATGCACGAGCGTCATAAGTGTGCATTGGTTGACCAGTTAAAAGCATGATGTAGTTTGTCACATCAACGACATTATTAATCGGTCTAATACCAGCATTCCAAAGTCTCTTTTGCATCCAAAGAGGGCTATCGGCCACCTTTACACCACTGATTTTACGTAAATTAAATTTTGGTGCGAGCTTAGGGTCAACTTCGGTAGTGAAATTGTCAGTCCAAGATTCACCGTCTGCCTTTAAAGTGACATTTTCAATTTTAACTGGTTCACCAACGATTGCACCTACTTCATAAGCAGCACCTTCCATTGATAATGTATCTGCCCTGTTAGGTGTGATATCAAAATCAAAAATATAGTCATCCATTCCTAAAGGTTCGTAAGCATCCTGACCAGGTTTTACATCAGCATCTTGAGGGAAGACAAAAATACCATCAGCGTATTTTTCTGGAACGAGATTGTCGGCAAAACCAATCTCTTGCAAGCCACAAATCATGCCATTGGATTCGTATCCACGCAATTTACCCTTTTTAATTTTAACGTTATCCGCAATACGCGCACCTGGCAATGCAACTACAACGTCCTCACCTGCAGCAACATTTGGAGCACCACAGACGATTTGGTGGGGTTCTTCGTCACCAACATCAACATGAGTTAGGTTCAAGTGTGTGCCTTCAATTGGCTCACAGTCGATAATGTGACCGATAACAATTTTCTTAAGTCCTTCTTCGGGATGCTTTACTTCAGCAATTTCAACTCCTGTACGGGTGATTTTTTCGCCTAATTGATGTGGCTCTTGAACTAATTTAAGAAAATCTTGTAACCATTGATATGAAACTAACATTATCTTTCCTCCTTGCTGAATTGTTCTAAGAAACGAACATCATTAGTATAGAAGTCACGGATATCATCAATGCCATATTTAAGAATAGCAAAGCGGTCTAATCCTACGCCGAAGGCGAAACCACCATAAACATTAGAATCAACCCCTGCATTTTCCAAAACATTAGGATGAACCATTCCGGCACCTAAAACTTCAATCCAACCGGTATATTTACAAATTGAGCAGCCTTTACCATTGCAGTTAAAACAAGAAACATCCATTTCAACTGATGGTTCAGTAAATGGGAAGTAACTAGGACGTAGGCGTGTCTCGCGGTCTTGACCAAAAACATGCTTAGCCATTAACTCCAATGTGCCTTTTAAATCGCCCATTGTAATATTTTTATCAACTACTAAACCTTCCATTTGCATAAATTGGTGTGAGTGCGTTGCATCATCATCATCACGACGATATACCTTACCAGGCCCGACCATCTTAAGTGGACCTTTTGAAAAGTCATGCTTCTCTAATTCACGGGCTTGATCACCTGAAGTTTGCGAACGAAGCAAATCCTCTGAATCAATATAAAAGGTTTCCTGCATGTCACGTGCTGGATGATCCTTTGGTAAGTTCATCATTTCAAAACAGTAGTGATCAGTTTCAATTTCAGGCCCCTGTGCTACCTTGAAACCCATGCCAATAAAGTACTTTTCTAAGTCATCCAAAATAATATTGATTGGGTGCTTAGAGCCAAGATGCTCCTCACGTCCAGGAAGCGTCACGTCAATTGCTTCCTTTTCCAGTTGTTCCTTAACCAATTTTTCAACAATTTCATTTTTGGCATAATCTAATTTTTGATTAAACAGATCACGCACTTTGTTGACCTTTTGACCAATCTCACGTCTTTTTTCAGGTTCAACATCTTTCATTGAATGCAAAATTTCAGTTAATTCACTTTTACGACCTACTAACTTAACGCGTACATCGTTTAGCTTTTCTTCGGTTTTTGCCTTATCAATTTCTGATAATCCTTGGTCGCGAAGTTCTTGTAGCTTCTCAAACAAATCCATAATTTTTCCTTTCAAACAAAAAAGCTTCATCCCCCAATATCAAGGGACGAAGCTTCGCGGTACCACCCTGGTTTAGACTTCACAAAGGTAGTCTACACTCAAGTCTTCGATAACGGTGAATACCGGAATTGATTAAATCCTACTAGTAAGATGAAATTCACAGCTCTATTTAGACTTTTCTTTCAGCTAATAAAAAAGTCTCTCTGCAATAAACGAATACTGCTACTAGTCTTACTCCATGTAATTAACTATTAGAATAATTCTTTTTGCTAAAACATGCAAGCAATTATTAAAAATTAGACCCACTTGTCGGCCCAATCATGTATTTTGTCTAAAGCTGGCTTTAAATCTGCACCCTTTCTCGTTAAACCATAAGAAATAATCTTAGTATCACTATCAACTGAACGTTTAACAATTCCTTCTTTTTCTAGTTCTTTTAAACGTTCAACCAAAACACGATCAGAACAAGCTCTGACACAACGTGTTAAGTCTTTAAAGCGCATGTAATTTCCGGCACAGAGGGAACTAATTATTAAGCCATTCCACTTTTTACCAATTATTTGAAATGCATTTATATAGTGCTGGCACATCTCGTTGTCTGTGCCAATATAGTCAGTACCTTCCTTGTTTTTACTACTTGAAGCCATCCTACTTTCCTCCTACAGCAAAGCAATGTCATGAATTTATTATAAAAAAAACACTTACTAGAAACAAGTACCAGACCTAGGCAAAATAATAAATCATAATTCCAGCCGCAACTGCAGCATTAAGTGATTCTGCTTGACCTTTAATCGGAATATAGAGCTTTTCATCACAAATATTAGCAACTTCTTCGCTTACACCGTGTGCTTCATTCCCAATTACCAGCCCCAATTGAGCAACATGCTCAAATTCTGGTAATTGCTTCGCATTTTTGTCTAATAAGCTAGCGTAGACAGGGATAGAATTTAACTTCAATTCATTAATTACTTCGGATAGTGGTTTAACTATTAAATTAAGGTGAAACTGGCTACCCTGCATTGCACGCTGCGTTTTAGGATTATATAGGTCAGCACTTTTAGGTGACAAAATAACACCATCAAAGCCGGCAGCGTCGGCAGTTCTGATAATTGTACCCACATTGCCAGGATCAGAAAGATTATCAAGCAATACCCACTTACCAAAGTTAAATGAATAGTTCTTCGGCTGAGTCATCTTAAGAACCATAAAAATACTTTGTGAATTTTTAGTGCTAGTTAAATTTCGTGTAATTGCTGTATTTATCAAAAAAACGTTTTTGGCACTTAATTCTACATTTAATTCCTCTTCTGCGCGTTCCAAAGCATCTTCTGTTCCTAGTAAATAAACATAACTTAGCTTTGCTTTAAGTGCTTCTTCTATTAAGTGAAAACCTTCTATCATGTAAGTACCGGTTTGCTCACGATACTTTTTTTGCTTTAGTTTAGCTAAACTTTTAATAAGTTGATTATTTACCGAAGTAATTTGTTCCATTTATTTGTCCTCTTTTTATTTAGATTTAGTACCTGACAATTGTAATATTCGATGAAGAAAATGGTAAAATCAAGATGATATGCTTTTAGAAAGGAAAATCATTATGGGCTTATTTAATCATCACAACCACAATAGTGAAAAAACGACTGACTCACCAGTTGAAACGTGGCAGTTAACTGCCTCTGGTATTGTCCAAGGTGTTGGCTTTCGCTGGAGTGTTATGAACCTTGCCAAGCAGATGAATATTGCTGGTAACGTATGTAATAATAGCGACAGCACAGTCACCATTACTTTACAGACTAACCTTGATTGCGTCAATCAATTTATCAAGGAACTGCCTCGTAATGTTTCACCTTCTGCACGTATTTCTACAATAAAAAAAGAAAAACTGACAGATGTAGCCAAACTCCATGGTTTTCATGTATTATATTAGGTGTTGACTTTTTAAAAAACTAACTTGGTGAATTTAATGAAAAAATTTCGTAAATATATTGGATTAATTGCTCTTTGTTTTGCGGTCATGCTAACTGTTACAGCATGTGCCCAAAATGGTAATGCTGCTACTAAGCCCCCTACAGGCTTTTTCTATGGCAATATTTATCGCTTTATTGGGAAGCCACTTCAAAATATCATGTTGTCGTTTTCGCACATGATTGGTGGAGCAAATGGCGCAGGTTGGGCAATCATTTTAATGACGTTAGTTGTTAGAATAGTTCTTCTGCCTTTAATGCTAAGCCAACAAAAGAAATCAACTACACAACAGGAAAAAATGACGCGAGTTCAGCCTCAAATGCTGTTAATCCAGGACGCAATGAAGCGTAAAGATTTAACTCAAGACCAACAAATGACTTTGGCAGGCTGGCAAAGAGAACTTTATTCGCAAAACAACATTTCCTTAACAGGCGGTATGGGTTGCTTGCCTTTGATTATTCAGTTTCCAATCATGATTGGAATTTATCAAGCCGTAATGTATTCCAAACCACTGGCAAACTCGTTTTTCTTTGGTATCTCACTTAGTGAACGATCCATTTCGGTTACCATCATTGCAACACTGTTTGCTTTCATACAAGGATACCTGTCAATTATCGGTGTCCCTAAAGAGCAAAAGAAACAAATGCAATCAATGATGTTGATGAACCCAATCATGACTTTGTTTATTTCTTTATCCGTTTCTGGTTCAGTTGCTCTATACTGGGCTGCTGGAAACTTCTTCTCGGTCATTCAGCAACTAATCGTTACTTTTATCATCATGCCAAAAGTTAAAAAAGACGTTGATGAACACCTTAAGAACGAACCAATAAAGGCGATTGTAACGAAAGAAAAAATTGATGAATTACTAAATCAAAAAACTTCAGGTTCAGCTGTCTCTGAAAAAGAAAAGGAATTGCACGAAAACTTGCGCAACCGTAATAAAGGTAAACAACAAAAGCATCATAAATAATGATCACTTAAGATTTTTACTAAATAATATAGAACTCCTAAAAGGCTAATTCCAGTACATAGAATTAGCCTTTTTACTTACCTAAATTTAGCTAAAACAAAAACAGCAAAAGCTTTTCTTTTGCTGTTTCATATATTCCTCTATTACTCTGCTTCTTTTTGACTTTGAGCACGTTCACGCAAAGTTTGTGCCTGCTTCTTTGTGAGGGCTGGGAACTCAATAATGAACTGACTACCCTGACCTTCGACTGATTCAACACTAATTTTACCATGATAGCTGTTAACCAGTTTTTGTGCAATCGACAGACCTAAACCATTACCACCCTTTTCACGTGTTCTCGCTTTATCAACACGGTAGAAACGGTTAAAAATCTTGCTTTGATCTTCTTTAGAGATACCTTCACCAAAGTCTTGCACGATAATGTGTACGTCATTTTGGGCCAGACCAGCAGAAATATTAATTTCTTTTCGCGTAGTTGAATACTTTATTCCATTATCAACCAAAATGACAAGTAGCTGCTCCAAGTGTCCCTGGTAAATTTGAATTTCAGTATCCTGCGGTAAATCATCCATTTCCAAACCGATTGAAAAGTCCTGATGGACCATTCCCATATCTCCAGCGACACGCTTCAAAACATCCGCAACGATTGTTACGGCATTTGGATACTGCACATTGATTTGTTCCGCACGGGTTAAGTCGAGCATTTCTTGAATTAGATGTTGCATTCTCTTAGCTTCTTGTAATGAAGCATTGATTGACTCCTCCAGAATTTCTGGATCATCTTTGCCCCACCGTTCTAACAAGTTCAAATGCCCTTCGATTACCGCAACTGGTGTACGCAGCTCGTGTGAAACGTCACCAACGAATTCTTTTTGTTGATCAATGTAGCGCTGCATTCGATCAAGCATTTGATTCAGAGAAACTGCAAGTTCTTGCAGCTCATCATTTCGGTGAAAACTTCTTATTCGAGCAGTACTATTTGGATCTGCATTAACTTCACGGGCAACTTTAGACATTTCTTTGATTGGCCGAACAACGCCGCGCACAATCATGTACGAGATCAAAATAAAGACCACAATTGCAATAGCGGAAATCCGTACCATCCATTTAAGTAGATCGTGCATCAATTCATTGTAGTAAGACATCTTGTTGGCAACAACAATGTAGCCTGTGAGTTTGCCACTATGTGCTGCTCTAACTTTCTGATAGGTAATAATTTGTCGCCGATGGCCCTTAACATAGACGCTCTCCATCGAATAATCACCCTTAATATGCTTAAACTTAGGGATTGGTCCACCGTTATCAAAAACGTCTTCTTTTTCCAAGTTATAAACAACAACACTCAAATCAGGATTCGTTAGTGATGAAAGGAGGTCATCATTAAATGCACTTCCAGGATGGTCATCATTAGTAATAGGCGGATTGCCTTCTAAAACATTTCTGGTTGATGGCGTTAGAGCAGGAACTACATTGGAAATCTGTAATTCATGTGGGATTCTATTTAAGCTCTCATTTAGCTTAACAACCATTTCAGTCGAAGTTTTTTTCTGCTGCACCAACGATTGCTGTCCAACAACAGAGTAAATAACAACTGAAAATACAATAAAAGAGACCATGATCGTTAAAGCAACGATACTGACCCAGCGTACAATTAACGATGAGTGCTTAGTCTCTTTTTTACCTTTGACTTTACTTCTTTTCATCATCTTCATCTCTTACCATATATCCGGTACCACGAACAGTCTTGATATATGATTGTTGACCTGGGATGTCAATCTTATTACGCAAGTAACGAACATAAACTTCAACAACATTAGTTTCAATGTTTGAACCTGGTCCCCAAATCTTAGAAAGTAGTTGGTCACGGCTAACAACGTTGTTCTTGTTCTTAATTAAAGTCATCAAGAGGTTGTATTCACGTTTGGTTAGGTCAACTGCTTTACCATCCCCGCGACGAACAATTCTATTTGCAGTTTCAATTGTTAAGTCCTTAAACTTAACTACCTTCTTTTCAACTGTATCATCTGACGCATCTTTTTCAATCTTGACACGACGTAAAACGGCACGTAGACGAGCTAACAATTCTTCAATGGCAAAAGGTTTAACAATGTAATCATCTGCACCATGATCTAAACCAGAAACACGATCAATTACAGAATCACGTGCAGTCATCATAATTATCGGTGTACTCTTAACTTGACGAACACGACGAGCAATTTCAAGACCATTTAAGTCAGGCAACATTAGGTCGAGTAAAATAGCATCAAAGTCTTCTTTCAAAGCCAAATCCAATGCTTTACGACCGTTGCTCTCAACAACAGTATCATATTTTTCATGTTTTAATTCTAGCTCCACAAAGCGAGCTAAGTTCTTTTCATCTTCAACAATTAAAATTTTTGCCATTTTTATCATCCTTTATATTAACTATCAAATGCTAAATCAAGTTAAAACCTTTTAATTAAGATAAGCATACTTTAAAAGAGGTTTTAAAACAAGATTAAAAAACCGAGTTAAGACTAACTCAAAGTTTTTGCATTACTTATTTTTATTTTTGCTTATTATTTTTATCATGTTCATCCTGCTCAAGCAAGGATTTAAGCCTGGCAAATGCGGGATTAACTTGATTTTTCTTTCCTTGGTCATGATCACTTTTTGAAATAACAGACCAGCCATTGCCTTGAGGATAGATATCTTCTTTTTCTTCTTCAGGTGTCAAAATTGTGATTGGAATATTAAGAATAATATTATCTTCGACTGCAGTCTGCAAATCGATTAAGTCATCTTCAACCTTAACGATTGGAATTTCACTTTCATCAATCTTTTCCTTCGGTACTTCTTCATCAGTATAGTTTTCCGTAAACCGAAAGTCCTGTTGGTAATCGACAGGTTCTAAACTTCGACTCGACGGAACAACCAAGGAAGCCTTAACATGAAAATCGCCAGTTACATATGGTTCATTGTAAAAAAGTGAACCAGTTAACTTCACCTTTTTTACTTGATCAACTAAGTTTTTGCTCCGGTCAAAAAATTCTGGCCTCATTTGAACTTCCTGATCAATCTTCGTCAAAACTTCATTACTATTTTTGATTTGTGAAAAGTTAATTGATAGCATTCTAAACCTCCAACGGACGACGGCCAAAATTTTGATCCTTCTGCATTATTTGTTCAAATAAACGATCAACGCGAACCTGTAAGCCCAATGAACCATGCTTAGCATTGTTCTGATCAACCTTTGAAATAATATTGGCAGAAGTATCTTTTCTAATTTGCTTCAAATAATTGCGCCCAAGCTTACTATAACCCAATAGTAACAACGACTCATGGTTAAAGCTTTCAATCATATCGTCTTGACTTACATTCAGTAAAGTATACAAGCATAATCTTCTCAAACGCGCATAGGTATACCGTTTCGACTTGATTCTACGTAAAAACTCAGTAAAGTCATGGGCCAAGTGAATCTCTTGTTTCATTTTATATTCAAGGCCTTCACTCATTTGATATATTTGACGTAGTTCTTCTACACTAGTAGATTCAAGTCGATACTTTAAAAATGGGAACAATATATTCCAGTTTGGATACTCGCTTTGGGCATCAAGCATTTGAACTTCTTTTTTGGGCAGCCATTGCTCTAATTCCGAATCTATTTTGTTATGCAAAATAATATTGCGAATTGCACTCGCACTTTGAACTACACCATTATTTTGTAACAAATCATCATGCCCAGCACCAATTCGATTAACTGGATGTAGTGCTAAAGGTGTACCTAAATTGTGATTTGCAACAGCATAGGCCAACGCCAAAATTGCATTAGGCTCATTAACTTCATGCCCAACTTCACGTGCAACCATTTGATTATACTGTGTTGAATATGTCTGACTATAATCATTAAAGTCCATATGACTTTGTGGAATTTCTGCAATTTTGCTTCCTAAGTAAGCAAAATTTTGGGTTGCATCTTCAACGCCAAAAACTAAGTCAGTAACACCAACTTTAACTAATTGGTCGATGCTTCCAAGCGAAAAGAGGTCTGCTGGTTGAACCGCAGTTGAAAATGGTAGTTCAAATACTAAATCCGCACCACTTTCAAGTGCAGCCCTAGCACGCGACCACTTATCCATAATTGCCATTTCGCCCCTTTGAACATAGTTACCTGACATAACAATCACGATTGGATCTTTGTCTCCTGCCAGATAGCGAGCCTGATTCATCAAAAACTCGTGTCCACTATGAAAGGGATTGTATTCAGCAATGATCCCAACAACACTCATTAGCAGCTAATCTTCCTCTAACTCTAATTTTTTACCGTCTGCCCATAGTTTTTCGACATTATAAAAGTCTCGGGCTTCTTCAGTAAAGACATTGACGACTACATCACCTAAATCTAAAAGCAGCCAATTTGATTCGCTACTTCCTTCAACTCGATAATCATAGAAGTCAGCCTTATGTGCCTCATCAATAATTGTATTAGCAATTGCGTGCAACTGCCTATTAGAACCCGCACTGGTAACAACGTAATAATCAGCTAAAATACTGTATCCTTGCATGTCATATGCAGCAGTATCCTCACCATGGCGGTCGCTGATCGCTTTTAATGTAAAAGCTAAAATTTCTTTACTAGTCAATTTTTCTCCTTATTGCTTATTGATACTCCACACATTGTATGCTTCTAAAGTGCGTGGATAAATTTTACTTCTGTTATGGACTAAATATTCAAGCGTATGTGCAAGCTGATAACCTACACCTTCATTTAAGTTGGCATAGGTAACGTTACGTGCTTGCTCAACCCCTGCAAAATCCCGTCCAGGCTCAATATAATCAGCCATATAAACAATCTTATCTAAGGTGGTCATTTCTGTATCTGCAGTTGTATGACGTCGAACAGCGGTTAATATTTCCGCATCAGTAATTTTTAAATCACGTTCAATAAAGTAAGTACCAACTATTCCATGCCAGATTGCAGGACCCCAATTAAGCAAATCCTGATCAAATCCCTGGGTTTTAATTGCTTGTTGAAACTCTTCTACTGGCACTTGCTTGGCATAATCGTGGATAAAACCAGCAAGTGCGGCTTTATCCTCATCATAACCATTTAGTTTAGCAAGCTTACGAGCCGTCTCACTCACTCCTACACAGTGGGTAAAACGCTTTTGATCCATATTGCTTCTTTCTTTAGCAACTATTTCAGCGCTAGATAGCGGTGAGTACGTTTCATTAAAAAATAAATCACTCATGATATAGTTCCTTTTTATGTATATAGTTTCTCACTGTGTCAGGTACAAGATACCTGATTGAGCCACCCATTGCAATAGTTTGACGTATTGAGGTCGAACTGACATCTAAGCTTGGCACATCGACCCAGATCATTGGCAATTCTGCTTTAGTGGGATAGCCCGCGCGTTTAATTCCAACCAAGGTTGCCATTTGCGCAATTTTAGTCGGTTCTTTCCATTCGTTGAAATTATTTACCTGATCACTGCCCATAATCAAGTAGTAATGATTTTCAGGTTGAGTTTCATGTAGGTATCGCAATGTATCGACTGTATATGAAACTCCACCTCGATAGAGTTCAAATAACTTCACCTGAAAATGAGGATTGTCCTGAGTTGCTAATTCTAACATATTAGCACGATCTTGCGGTGAAACAGTTGGGGAATCCTTCAAAGGCGGAATATTAGTTGGAATAAACCAAACTTCATCGAGATGAAGCTTATTATATACCTGTTCACCTACTATTAAATGAGCCGAGTGAACGGGATTAAATGTTCCACCTAAAATTCCAATTTGTTTACCCTTCTTAGGCTCTATTTTTTCTTCTTTAATTTCAACTGACGGAATTTTTCCTAAATCCTTAGCAATAGCGATCATTTTTGCCTCTAAATTAGTGCGCGTCTAATTCCTAAACCAATTTTATCAGGAGTATAAATCTTAACCAAACAATCTACCGGTACTGTCACAAAACCAATACCACCAAATAACAAGTCACTTTTACTTGAAGTATGGAATTCTTGCCCTTTTAGTTCGGGAAGATCTGTTTCTTTTTCTGGTGGATTCAATAATTCACCAACATGCTTTTCGTAAAAAGTATCAGCATTCTCAGTCTTGGTGCGATGAATGTATAATCCACGCGCCGCATATACTGTAAAGCTAGCCGGATCACCCTTGATAAAGTCTATTCTCCCAAGTCCTCCCAAGAATAGTGTATTACCTGGCTTTAATTGGTATGTCATAGGTTTCAATGGCTTTTGTGGTGAAATAACTGCTAATTCACTAGCATTTAACCGCGTTGCCAACTGATTTTCAGTCATAATACCTGGAGTGTCAACTAAAAAGTGTCCATTTTCCAACGGAATTTCAATTTTGTCCAATGTAGTTCCAGGGAAACGAGAAGTTGTAATCAGATTCTTAATGTCACCCATTTGGTCAATAATTGCATTTAACAAAGTTGATTTTCCAACATTAGTCATGCCAACAAAGTATACATCTTCTGTTCTAGAAGCTTTATCTAAATACGAAATTAAAGTTTCTAAGTTCTTTTGTTTTTTTGCACTAACCAAAAAAATTTTCTTTGGAAATAGGCCAACTCTATTAGCCTCTTGACGCATCCAATCTTTAATTTTGCTTTGACGAGAATTTAGCGGAAATAAATCAAATTTATTTCCTACTAAAATGAAGTCATTATCACCGATAAAACGTTTAAGAGAAGATAATAATGAATTAGTAAAATCAAACAAATCAACCACGTTAACAATTAACGCCTTTTTTTCTGCCAATGAATTTAGCAGTGCTAAAAAGTCATCGTTATCCGCATTAACAGGCATAATTTCATTATAATGACGCAAGCGGAAACAGCGTTGGCAATATGTATCATTATCTTCGTCTTGATTTTCGATAGCTTTCTTCAAACGTTGCGCTGGTAAAAAACCTGCTTCTTCTGGATCAGTTGATTGCAGCTTTGCTCCACAACCGATACAAATTAACTCATCATCCATTTTCTAATGTCTCCTTAAAGGTAACTCTATGCGAAATTGCTAAAAAGAAAAAAATTATTTTTTCTAAGAAGCGATTAATGCGAGTATTCCATTTATCCGTTTCAACCAATGGTTTCACCAAAACTGACTCTACACCGGCTAAATTTCCAGCCTGAATATCAGTAATCAACTGGTCGCCAACCATCATTACCTGATCTTTTGCCAAACCAAGTTGTTCTCTTTTTTTAGTTATTGCAAAAGGAAGCGGCTTTCTTGACTTCGCAACGAAGTCAATTTGATATGGGTTTAGAACCTTACCGATTCTTTCTGCATTATTATTGGAAATTACAACCAAGTTGATGCCAGCTTTAGCCAAACGTTGATTGAGCTCATCCATTTTTTTGGCAGTCTCAAATTCATTCCATGCAAGTAATGTATTATCTAAATCTGAAAAAACTGCTTTGACATTCATTTGTTGAAGCACATCAGTATCTAAATGATAAATCGTATCAATTGTATAACGTGGCCTGAATAACATTCAACTTCCCCTTTATTTAAGTTTTCACTCATCTAATATATCAAAAAAATTCAGTAAAGTGATAATTTTTGACATAAAAAAATGGCGCCAATGCGCCATTTTTAAATTAATTTAAAGCCTTCTTAGCTGTTTCAGCTAATTGTGCAAAGGTCTTTGAATCGTTATAAGCAATATCAGCTAACATCTTACGGTTAATGTCAACACCAGCTACTTTCAAGCCGTGCATTAACTTAGAATATGAAATATCATTCTGTCTTGCAGCTGCATTGATTCTGGCAATCCATAATTTTCTAAAGTCGCTCTTGCGTCTTCTACGGTCACGGAATGCATATCTGTAAGATACAAATAATTGTGTACTTGCAGCCTTAAATTGCATATGCTTTGCGCCACGGTAACCCTTGGCAAGCTTCATAACCTTCTTACGACGTTTACGTGTAACAGTTCCACCCTTAACTCTTGGCATCTAAAATTCCTCCTAAATATCGTCTCTTACAATTAATTAACGCATTTGAGAGAGCATCTGTTTGATGCGCTTCAAGTCGCTGCGTGAAACTAATGCAGCCTTTCTCAAATGACGACGTTGCTTCTTTGTTTTACCGTGGAAACGGTGTCCAGTAAAAGCGTGATGACGTTTTAATTGACCAGAACCTGTTCTCTTGAAACGCTTTGCAGAAGCGCGGTGGGTTTTCATTTTAGGCATTTTCTAATTCCTCCAAATTAACTAATTTACTTTTTATCACTCTTGGGAGCAAGCATTAAGAACATTGAGCGACCTTCCATTTTCGGTTTACTTACTACAGTAGCAATATCCGAAGTGGCTTCAGCCATCTTTTCCAATACTTCGCGACCTAATTCCTTATGAGTAATAGCTCGACCCCTGAACCTAATTGAAACACGAACTTTTGCTCCCTCTTTAGTGAGGAATTTTTGAGCGTGCTTTAATTTAGTGTTAAAATCATTGCCTTCAATTGTTGGGCTCAAACGAATTTCTTTGACACTGACGGTCTTAGATTTCTTACGAGATTCCTTAACCTTCTTTTGTTGTTCAAAGCGGTATTTACCGTAATCCATAATGCGGGCAACTGGTGGCTTGGCATTAGGCGAAATTAGAACTAAATCTAAACTTGCAGCACTGGCTTGGCGTAAAGCCTCAGTCTTTGTTACAACACCAACTTGTTCACCATCTTCATTAATTAAACGAACTTCACGAGCACGTATTTGATCGTTTAATATCAAATTCTTTGGTATAATTCTTCACCTCCGTGTTAATTTGAGGACAAGAAAAAGGCGGGTAAAACGTACCCGCCTTTAATCAACAGAAAATATCGATTAGCCCAGAGGTCAACTTAACATAGGCGAGAAGCGGGAGCTTCTTCTTGTTCTCAACTAATGTGATTATACGCGTTAGTATTCAATTAGTCAATATAATCTGTCTAAAAATGTTCTTAGTCTTGAGGAAAGACCTTTTATCAAAAAATCAAAATTGTTAACTAGCCATGTGCTTATGCAAATAGCTTCCTGCCATTGAAAGTGTAAAACAAATAATAAAATACAGCAAGGTTAATGCTGCAAACATTGGAACAATGTAATTAGCATTTTGACCATAGATGACTTGAGCATGTTGCATCAATTCTGGAACAACGATAATTGTGGCAAGAGAGGTATCCTTAATTAAAGAGACAAATTGTCCAATAATCGTTGGGATCATATGGCGGTATGCTTGTGGCAGTATAATGTGCCACAATGCTTGGACAAAACTCATCCCCGTCGATCTTGCCCCTTCCATTTGCCCCTCAGAAACTGACTGTATACCAGATCTAACAATTTCAGCTAGCATGCTTGATTCAAAAATTGTCATTGCAATGATTGCCGAAGTGATTGCACTAGGTCGATAGCCAATTTTAGGCATTCCAAAATAAGTAAAGAAAATAATTAACAATAAAGGAAGGTTACGAACCAGATCAATTACAAATCCAACCGCAGCTGAAATATATTTAATTTTTGAATATCTTATTATCCCTGATACCGAACCCAAAATAAAACTTAAAACAATCGATACTAATGAAATATATAATGTAACGGCCAAACCTTTAAGCAAGAAGCCAAAGTTGAGCCAAGATAGTGCATCTATCCATGTTTGCATATCAGTCGCCTCCCTACGCTAATTTCTTTTCAAGGTACCGCATGTAGTAACTTAACGGCATCGTGATGATTAAATACAGGACCCCAATAATGAAGTAACTATTCATTGTGTCAAAAGTTACGGATGCAATTGCATTGGCTTGATACATTAAATCAAAGCCAGCTACAAAGGCTAAAATTGAGGAATCCTTAATAAGGTTAACGAACTGATTACCTAATGGTGGAATTACAATCTTCATTGCTTGCGGCAAGATGATGTACTGCATTGCCTGTTTATAAGTCATGCCAGTAGATCTAGCACCTTCCATTTGACCACCAGATACTGATTGAATACCTGAACGAATTATTTCAGCAATAAAAGCTGAAGTATAGAGAAACAATCCGATTGTACCTGCTGTGAAACCATTTAATTGAATAATATACTTTGGAACTATTAGGTAGAAAAACATCACAATAATCAACAGAGGAATATTACGAAAAATTTCTACATAACCACGTCCAATTTTGTTAGCAACTTTATGAGGAATTACTTCTAACAAAGCAATTAAAATACCGAAAATCAAACTGAAAACTAAGGTTAAAAAACTAGCTAAAAGTGTCCAGCCAAAACCTACAAAAAGTTCGTTACTAAAGTGATTTAATATGTTGATCATTTGTAATACATCTCCTTATAGTTGAAACCGGGAACTTGGCCAAACCACTTTTTAATTAAGCGATTATATTCACCACTGCGTTGTATTTTATCAACTGCGCGATTAATTGCGCGATGAAAAGGTTCCTGATTTTGGTTAACCGCAATACCATAAGGTTCTTTCGTAAAAGTGCCACCTCTTACTTCTAAACTTCCCGCACTTTGCGCAGCAAGTCCATACAAAATACCATTATCACTAGTTAAGGCGTCACCTTGATGTGATTTAAGGGCAGAAACAGCTTGACCGTAATCTTGCATTGCAACAACTTTAGCTTTAGGAGCAACTTTTTTAATTACTTCGACCGAGTTGTCACCGACAATTCCTATCACAGTTTTACCATTTAGGTCACGAACACTTTTAACATTAGAGTCCTTATTAACCAGCAATGATTTACCAGCCCTAAAATATGGCTTAGAAAAACTAATGATTTTGGCTCTCTCAGGCGTAATCGTTAAAGTTGCAATTACTGCATCAACATTACCATTTTTCAAAAGTGGGATTCTTGATTGTGATGTTGCTAAAGTAAATCTTGCTTGGCCCTTTGGCCCCAAAATCTCTCTAGTAATGGCTTTAGCCATATCGATGTCAAATCCCTTTTCCTGGTCATCACGAATATCAATTAGACTGAAAAGCTTTTTGTCACCTTCGACGGCCCATGTAATTGTGTTAGATGAACGGACATTTTTTAAAGCGGATTGATCTGTTACGCTTTTTCCGCAACCAGTGAGCATTAATGCACTGAATAATAGAGCAATTGGCCAGATAATTTTTTTCATCATGCCAACCTCCTTAGTGCGAAATGATTTTACTCAAAAATTGTTGTGCACGCACTGTCTTAGGCTGCTTAAAGAAGGCTATACTTTCGTCATCTTCAACAAGATGTCCTTGATCCATAAAAATCACGCGATTAGCTACTTCTTTAGCAAAACCCATTTCATGCGTAACAATCAATGATGTCATTTCGCTTGCAGAGGTTACCTTTTTTATAACCTGCAAAACATCATCAATCATTTCAGGATCAAGTGCAGAAGTTGGCTCATCAAACAGTAACAACTTAGGTTTCATTGCCAAGGATCTAGCGATTGCAACACGCTGCTTCTGTCCACCAGAAATTTGCGCAGGCATGTTTTGTGCCTTATCTGCAAGACCAACCATGTCTAATAGCTCCATCGCCTGTTTTTTGTTTTCCTCTTCAGGCATATGACTAACTATTCTTGGTGCCAACATAATGTTTTCTAGTACATTTTTGTTTGCATAAAGATTGAAGTGTTGGAAAACCATCCCGACATCTTGACGTAAACGATTGGAATCCGTTTTAGGATTGGATAAATCTTGATTATTAACAATCAACTTTCCACCTTGAATCGATTCTAATCGATTTACTGTCCGAATTAGCGTACTCTTACCTGACCCCGAAGGACCAATTAAAACGACCGTTTCACCTTTGTCTATTTCTAAATTAATATCGTGTAAGGCGTGAAATTTACCATAATATTTTTGCACGTCGTGGAATTCTATCATTGACATATAAATGCTCCTTTGTGTTCGATCAACAAAAACACATCATACTTTTCTTATCAATTGATTTAAAAAATCAAAAGTGCATCCCCGTCAACACTACGTTTGTTACCCGACTTGCAAAGTTCCAGTATACTAAAAATTAAATGTTTATGTTGTCACCCTATAATCTTTGATTTATCGATAAATACTTTTTCAATTTCTAACTACCTATTTTTTTCTTGAGTATGACTTAACATCTTGATCAATTTCTGCAATAAATTCGTCAAAACTCTTTACAATTTCTTCTTCAGTTCCGTAACGACGAACGTTAACGCTGTTAGAAGACATTTCTTCATCACCTAAAACTAAGGTATATGGAATCTTTTGGGTTTGAGACTCGCGAATCTTGTAACCCAATTTTTCATTTCTTAAATCTGCTTCAGCTCTGAAGCCGCGCTTGTTAAGTTCATCGCGTACCTTTTTCGCATATTCAGAGTGTGCATCAAGGTTAACTGGAATTACTTCTACTTGTACTGGTGCTAACCAAGTTGGGAACGCACCCTTGTAAATTTCAATTAAGTAAGCAATGAAACGTTCCATTGTTCCAACAATTCCACGGTGAATCATAACTGGACGGTGCTCTTCACCATCTTGGCCAACGTATGACAAGTTGAAGCGTTCTGGCAACATGAAGTCAAGTTGAATGGTTGACATGGTTTCATCCGCACCTAAAGCAGTCTTGGTTTGAATATCAAGTTTAGGACCGTAAAAGGCTGCTTCACCTTCGGCTTCAACATATTCAAGTCCCATGTCATCCATTGCCTTCTTAAGCATTGATTGACTTCTTTCCCACATTTCATCATTTGCAAAGTATTTTTCAGTGTTCTTTGGATCACGATATGAAAGTCTGAAGTAGTAATCAGTAATATCAAAGTCCTTATATACTTCCATGATTAGTCTCAGAATCTTGGTAAATTCTTCTTGAACTTGCTCAAGTGCAACGAAAGTGTGACCATCATTCAAAGTCATTTCACGAACACGTTGCAATCCAGATAAGGCACCTGATTTTTCATACCGGTGCATCATACCTAATTCAGCGATTCTGATTGGTAATTCACGGTAAGAACGAATATGGTGCTTGTAAATTTGAATATGTGAAGGACAGTTCATTGGCCGTAATTCGAGCATTTCACCATCACCCATATCCATTGGTGGGAACATATCATCACGATAGTGTGCCCAGTGTCCAGAAGTCTTATATGCATCAACATTCATCAAAACTGGGGTATATACGTGTTGATAGCCATCGGCAACTTCTTTATCAATAATGTAGCGTTCAACAACACGGCGAATAGTTGCACCCTTTGGCATCCAGTATGGTAAGCCAGCACCAACTTTAGGATCAACGAAGAATAAGTCAAGATCACGTCCGATTGTCCGGTGATCACGTTCTTTAATATCTTCACGGCGTTTAATATCTGCATCCAAGTCTGCTTTCTTAAAGAATGCTGTACCTGAGATTCTTTGCAGCATTGGATTGGATGACTTGCCCTTCCAATATGCACCAGCAACAGATAAAAGCTTAAATTGTTTAATTTTGCCAGTGTTTGGTAAAAGTGCGGCAAACCCAAAGTCAACAAAGTCACCTAACTTGTATGCCTTAACTTCATCGCCTGCTTCTTGACTTAATAGCTCAAGCTTGAATGGATCATCTTTAAAGATTTCTTCCAATTCAGCCTTAGGCATAACAACACTTTCAATTTTTTCGCCTGCTTTAACTGCTTTCTTAACAGCATTTTCAAGTTCAGGTAATTCATTGACTTTAATTTGATTTTCCTTATCGGTGTCAACAAAAAAGCCATCTTCGCCTGCAGCATGTTCACCAAAACGTAATTCTGGATATGCTTTTTTAGCAACTGCTTCAAAAACAAATGCTACTGTGTCACGTAAGACATTCAAGCCTTCTTCATCTTTATCAGTAATAATTGCTACATTAGCATCGCGATCGAGTTGATAACCAACCGGTTGTAATTGTCCATCTACCTTACCAGCAAGTGCTGCTTTTCCTAGTGATGTTGAAATACCATGTGCCAAATCACTAATTGTAATTGCTTGATCAAAATCACGTTTTGATCCATCTGGCAAAATAACTGAAAAACTCATCTATACCTCCGAAAATATAAAAAAACGCCCCAGTGCATCACTGCACTGGGACGTTATTAGCGTGGTTCCACCCAAATTTCAAGTCAGACATACAAATCTAACTTCTCAAATTAAGTTGATAATGGAACTCACCCATTTTAATTACTTTTTAAGTTTGAATGAGTGGGGTACATCTACATTGAACCACTTCCAGAATAATGTGATTCTCTCTGACTTGAGCTGCATCATGTTCATTCAATTAAGATAATTATACATATCTAACATTTTTTTGCAAGAACTTTTTTAATAAAAATCACAAAAAGCACTTTTTAGTTAAGTGCTTTTGCTTTAACCTTTTTTTAATTTAGCGTCGTCTATTAGGACCAGAAACAACGACCTCTTTAGCCAAAGTCCGTACTCTTTCCATTAGTCTTGCAGCTTTAACTGGATCTATTGCATTTTTAGTCTCCTTAAAATGTTCTTCCAAATCGTTCATCGAGAAATTGGAAGAAAAGAAAGTCGGCAATTGATTGTCCATCCTGGATTGCAGGATTACTGCTAAAACTTCGTCACGAGACCACTGACTGAGATTTTCAGCACCAATATCATCCAAAATTAGTACATCACAATTTGAAATTCGCTGTACCTCTTCCGGCAGGCTATTATCATTAAAATGACTTGAAAGACCGGCAATGAAATTAGGCACATGCATGAAAACAACACGCTTATTCATCATTGCAAGCGAATTTGCCAAGCCAGCAAGAATGAAAGTTTTACCTACTCCAAAACTACCTGATAAAAATAGACCTTTTTGATGAATATTCTTAGAGTACGCACTCAAGAATTGACTAATATCAGCCATTGCTTGCTTTCTTTCAGGCGTTATCTCAACTTGACTGAGTTTAATATCATGCAAACTGGTTGGCAGATCAATTAAACGCAGATTCTTTCTGGCACTAATTTCCCGATCATGTTCAATCTTACTGTCTTCAGGAACGTAAGTAATATCAATCGCATTAGTATTTAGAATCAATTTCGGTTTAAAACCCTGTGTGACTGGATCCTTTTTATTTTGTTGAAACAAATAAAATTCAAAAAGAGCAGACATACTCTTATCAATCATTTCATCCGTTATTTTGTCCTGATGAGCGCTAATGAACTGACTGACAGCCGGTTCAGCTAAAACTTGTTGCCTAATCTGAGCTGGATCAATTTTTTTAGCTGCTGGATGATTCTTTCCAGAAATAAATTTATTAATCGGTTCCATAGATTCACCTACTTCATGCCATTTTGGTCTTCAAAGTTCTTGAAAAAGTTCTTTAAATCTGCCGAAGAAACGTCTGATTTAACTGTAGCTTTTTTCTTGCTCCAGTCCGTTGCCTTTTCAACCCTTTTCGCCTGACTATAACGAGGATATTTCCCTTTATTTTGCTCACGTTTACTCATATAGTCAAGTGCTTGCTCACCCGTCTTCACACCGTGCTGCAACCAATCATGCAGGATTTTATTCGCTAAACGATAGGAAATATTCGGTGCGCTTTTTAGACAAGCGTAGGTCAAAAGATTCAGCAATTCAGCTGGTATCCCTTTTTCATTGTATAAACTGTCAAGGACATGATATTCGCTTGCATCAACATAATCATGACGCTCAGTTTTTAGATAATATAAAAACTGAGCTGGAGATTTACTCTTAGCAAGTTGTAAAAGTTTTTGTTCTTGTTCACTAAAATGCGTATTTGAAGGACTGGTTTCTTCAGCACGCGTGACTCTTTTAAGTTGATCACGTGTTGTTTGGGCATGAATACTGTTTGCGATTGTTTTTTTGATTAAAGACATATCAAGCTGATAGTCACCGTGTAAACACGATAAAGCCTCATCAACAAATTCTTGTTCGGACAAACCATAGGTGCGCATAACGGCCCGAATTGCTTCGCGGTTGCGATCAATTTCTGTCTCCGGAATCTGATAAATCTCAAACTGCTGCTTCATAAAATCCCAGTCAATCTTGTCATCTTGTTTGATACTTGCCTGAACAGGTTTAGGAATCTGGTTTTCTTGAGCAGCCTGTTTCACTTCAATTGAAGGTTCAATTGCTTCTTGATCAGGTAAGCGAAAGACATCCATGAATGAGGCCGAAACATCAGTTGCAGTTGTTAAGCCATTAGGTTGGTTTAAGTTCTGACTAGCTTCTTGCGCAAAGACATGACTCAATTTTTGAAATGCGCTGATACCAATTTTTTCTTTAAGCAAACTGGCTAAAAGAGGTGTGGCAAAAAATTCATTACTACTTGGAACCTTTGCTAGCTGAAAAACTAGTACCTTACCCATAATTTCATTTTCAATCATGCGTGTTTGAATCAAACCAGTACCTTCAAGCTTATGCAACGCAGTAAAAAGACTTTTAAGGTTGCAATCAAGCTGTTCTTGTAACGCGTATAAGCCAGTTGAATCAGATAGCATTGCACCAGAATTATAATCTTCATTCAGACTAAGGTACATGGAAAGAGCTAGAGAGCCAATTAAAGGCTGATAAAGCTTTACTAAAATGCGAAGATCAGCTGGATATAGGTCAATATGATTAGCAATAAAAAAGGGGTGTTTGGGATTATCTGTCTCAAACATTTCTAATTTCCTTTCTCTCTTTTAGCAATCATATCCTCCATTGTCTTCATAAAACTCGACATATCTTTAAATTCGCGATAAATCGACGCAAAACGAATATAAGCAACATCATCTAGTTCAGCTAATTCATCCATTACCAACTGACCAATTTTTTTCGAAGATATTTCACTTACACCTTGCTGTCTAACCTTGTTTTCAACGTGATCAACTAGTTCTTCAAATTGTGCACTGGTAATTGGACGCTTTTGTCCAGCTGCCATTACACCATGCAGAATCTTTTTACGATTAAACGGCTCTCTAGTATTATCATTCTTAATTACTAATAATGGCGTTGTTTCAATTCGCTCAAAAGTAGTAAAGCGAAAGCCACAGTTTTCACATTCTCTTCTGCGTCTAATTGCGCGATTTTCATCACTTGGACGCGAATCGATTACACGTGAGGCATTTTGCCGACAATTAGGACATTCCATCTTAGTCCTCCTCTTTTAGTTCACATAGCAGGTTTGCTAATTTAGTTTCTAGCTCTTTTATTGTACCAGTATTTGTGATGACATAATCTGCTAATTTTTCCTTTTGCGATAGTGGCATCTGTGTTTTTATTCTATTTAAAGCCTCAGTTTTATTTAGGCGATCACGTGTCATTAATCGCTGCAATTGCAACTCCTCTGGAACCGCAATTAACAAGGTTTTATCGCAATAATCTTTTACTTTAGTTTCAAATAGCAAAGGTGCATCTACAATAACTACTGGTTTCTTTAAAAGTTTATTTTGCGTAATTTTATCTTCAATTTCGCTAAAAATCAATGGATGTGTTATCTGGTTAAGCACATTTAACTTACTTTGATCATTAAAAACAATTTGTCCTAACTTTTTGCGATTAAGTGTACGATCAGAATTTAAAATATCTTGGCCAAAGTAACTAATCACTTTTTTATAGCCTAACTGACCAATATTTAAAATGTCATGTGCAATCACATCGCTGTCAATAACAGGTAAATTGCGCTTAAGGAAAAAAGCATCTGCCGTGCTTTTTCCACTTGCAATTCCACCTGTTAAGCCAAGTACTAAAGTCATTTATAAATTACCTGACAGTGGGGACAAAATGTAGTCCCTCGGCCCGAAACTTTTATTTTTTCTAATGGTGTGTCACAACGAACGCATGGCTCTCCCTTATGACCATAAACTTTGAGCATTTCCTGAAAACCACCGGTTTTTCCATTAGCATCAAGGTATGTATGAACCGTAGTTCCTCGTTCTTCAATCGCTAATTCAATTAAAGAATTAATGTTATCGTGAAGCTGCTTGATTTTTGTTTTGGGAAGAGCATTGGCCATACTTAAAGGATGAATTTTGGTTTCCCATAAAACTTCATCAACATAGATATTACCTAGTCCGGCAACCACTGACTGATCAAGAAGCGTATTCTTAATACTCTTTTTCTTGCGCGCAAGTCCCCTAGTAAAAGCAGCAACTGTAAAATCGGGGGAATTAGGTTCTGGTCCCAGTTTACTGATACCAGTTACTTCTTTTTCCGTTCCAGTTTTAACTAACTGCATTCTACCGAATTTACGAACATCGTTATATCTCAAAGCTGAGCCATCGGTAAAAACAAACTGAACATGATCATGCTTATCTTTTTTCGTATTTTCTTTAACTAAGCGATACTTGCCTTCCATGCGCAAATGAGAAACTACCGTCAAATTCCCACTCAACCTAATCAACAAGTACTTGGCATAGCGATCAATCGTTTCTATTTTCTTATTAACTAATTGCTGTTCAAATTCTTGCGGATCACTGGCAATAATTTTGGGGTACCACAACGTAACTTTTTTTATTGTTTTTCCTTTAATCAGTGGTAATAAGGTACGACGTACCGTCTCAACCTCTGGCATTTCTGGCATTACTTATACTCCTTATTTGGCATCAAACCAGTTGTGACCATAACCTGAATCAGCAACTAAAGGAATATCTAATCTAACTGCTGATTGCATTACTTCAGGCACAATCTTCTTAATTGTTTCAAGCTCATCTTTTGGAACATCAAAAATCAATTCATCGTGAACCTGGACAACCATCTTAGTCTTCAAGTGCATTTCATCTAACTTTTGCTGCATATTAATCATTGCAATTTTAATAATGTCTGCGGCAGATCCTTGAATTGGTGAGTTGATTGCAGTTCTTTCCGCAAAAGAACGGACATTGAAATTCTTCGCATGAATGTCAGGAAGGTACCGACGTCTATGCATAATAGTTTCCGCATAACCTTTTTCACGCGCAACTTTCACTGCTTTATCCATATAATCTTTAATTTGTGGATATTGTTCAAAGTAGTTATCAATAAATTCTTTTGCCTGCTTACGACTAATATTTAAGTTTTTGGACAAACCATAATCTGAAATACCATAAACAATACCAAAGTTAACTGCCTTTGCACGGCGACGCATTAATGGTGTTACTTCATCGGTTGACTTTAAGTGAAAAATTCTCATTGCAGTATGAGCGTGGATATCGTAACCCGTTCTAAATGCTTCTTGCATCTGCTCGTCACCTGAAACCTGAGCTAAAACCCGCAATTCAATTTGTGAATAGTCACAAGAGAAAATATAACCATCAGGTTGACTAGGAACGAACGCTTTTCTAATCTGCTTTCCTTCCTCTGTCCTAGTTGGAATATTTTGTAAGTTAGGATCCACTGAAGAAAGACGTCCTGTTGCGGTCAAAGTTTGCAAATAGCGCGTGTGTACACGTCCGTCTTTTTGAATGACATCGAGCAAGCCATTAACATAAGTTGACTGGATTTTTGCAATTTGACGATAAGAAAGAATCTTTTCAATAATTGGATTCTCATCCTTAAGCTGATTTAAAACATCAACTGAAGTCGAATAGCCAGTTTTAGTCTTTTTGATTGGCTTAAGGCCCATTTTTTCAAACAGGATATGGCCAAGCTGTTTTGGCGAATTAATATTGAACTCTTCGCCAGCTTCTTCATAAATTTCCTTCTCCATTTTGGACAATTCACCAGCAAACTCATCTTGCAATTGGGTCAATGTATCAGGTAATACCTTGATACCATTAATTTCCATCTTTGCCAAAACGCGCGCAACGGGAATCTCGACGCTAGCAAAAAGATCATCCTGTTCATGCTCCTTAAGTTTAGCAAGTAAGGTTTCCTTCAAGCTTTCGATTGCTTCAGCCTTGGTTGCAAGGTGATTAAACAAAACCTTATCATCTTCAGGGATTTGTTCACTTTTTCCTTTTCCGTAGACGTCCAAATCACTTCTAACCGAATTATTACCATACATCCGGCAAACTTCAGCCATGTCATCCGAATTATTTTCATTGTTAATCAAGTATGAAGCAAGGAGCATATCATAATCGATTCCATGTGCATGAATTCCAAGTCGGTTAAGTCCAACTGTCGTACGTTTTAAATCAAAAACATCCTTTTTGATTTTTTCATCTTCTAACAGATGTTGCAAATTTTGCTCTTTTAATAGGTCAACATCGCGACTGACATAAATTTGACCAGCAATTTTAACTGCAAAACCAACGAAATCAGCTAAATGATAATTAGGTCCGAGCATCCCTAAGTAAAAGACAATGGTGTCGCCTTCTTTAGCGTCAACTTTTGCCAAATTATCCTTTGTCAATTCCGTATATTCCATCAAAACTTTTTCATTTTCATCATTTTGATTTTCTGAATCTGCAGCGCTAGGATCAAGTTCACTTAAAAACTTTCTGAAATTCATTTTTTCATAAAAACGTCGTAATTTTGGGTAGTCGACATCCTTACGCTTAATATTATCAATTCCAATCGTAACTGGAGTTTGACAATCAATAGTAGCAAGTTTTTTACCCAAAAGAGCCTTGTCTTTATCGTTTAGCAGGTTTTCTTTTAATTTTGACTGCTTCATTTCGTCGATATGATCATAAAGATTTTCAACTGAACCATATTCTTGGACCAATTGCGAAGCCTTTTTGGGACCCACCTTGGTTACTCCAGGATAATTATCGGAATTGTCGCCCATCAATGCTTTCATATCGATAAATTCAGTTGGTGTAACACCATTAACTTCTTTCATGTGTTCCGGTGTGTAAGCCTCTAAGTTCATCACACCTGACTTAGTCACCATGACCGTAGTCTTTTCAGTAGCTAATTGGGTTAAATCTTTATCACCAGTCACAATTGTTACATCGAAACCATTTTTTTCACCGATTCTAGAAAAAGTACCGATGATATCATCCGCTTCATAGTTTTCCAGCTCGTAGGTCGATATACCTAAGTCATGCAGCAATTCTTGAATATACGGTAATTGCTCGGACAATTCGCCTGGAGTTTTCTGACGTCCACCCTTATAATCTTCGTACATGTTATTTCTAAAAGTAGTTTTGCCCGCATCAAAAGCAACTAAAACATGGTCAGGCTTAACATCGTTAAGTAAGACATCAAGCATGTTTTTAAATGTATAAATGGCATTAGTATGTAATCCCTCAGGATTTCTGAAGTTCTCAAGCTGACGGTATAATGCATAAAAAGCGCGAAAGGCAACAGAATTACCATCAATTAAAAGTAGTTTTTGGTTAGCCATTAGATCTCCTCACAGTTAAACTAGTCTAGTATTCATTAATCATTTTACCAGTTTTTCCTTTTTTCTGGCACAATACAGATCTATCTTGCAATTTACTTAACTTATTAATTTTGAACAACAAAAAAGACTGAAAACTCAGTCTTTTTTGTTGTTTTCTATTTAGTTCATTGTACTGATCCATATAATATATGGTGTAGTAGCGCCTAAAATAGCATCACTTTCTGCTTGTGACTTATCATAATGAGATAAATCATTTTGGGTCTTAACCAAGATTGCTTTTGCAGCTTTGACTTCTGCAATTGTTGCCTTATCAGAACTTAGTGTCGTTTTAGCTAACTTCAGTGCAGCATTAAAGCGATTTTCAAGATTACTCAAAGACGAGCTTTGGTATGGCGTAATGTTTTCTTGATCTACTAAATCTTGTAATTCCTGTTTGTCTTCTTTGACTGCTATCTTAGCATCTTTTTGAGCCTGCTCAGGTGTGTTAGTTGGTTTTAAAGCTGGACCTGATTCATATTCAGTTGTATCTGCCTTAACATAAACTAAACCAGTAAAATCTTGTGCGTGATAATTAGCTAATGAATAAAAACGAGGCTCGTTCCAGGAATCCTTTAACAAGTAAAATAGTTCTGCCTTATTGTCATTAGCATTCCACAAATAAGTTGCACTTTCAACTGGATAAACATCATAGGCAGCAAAAGTTGCGTTAGGATCAGTTGTAGGACGAGCTGAACCATCCACATTATAAGTTCCAGCTTTTTGGGTAAATATAATGTAACTAGCTTGCGTATAAGTTTGCAATTGTTGCTTAGGTTTAGCCTTTATTTTGGTTTCTGGAATAAAGGCAGTCTTAGTTCCGCGAACACGATATTCAACCGAAAGACCGGATTGACCTGACATACCAGTCACACGGTCAACTTGGTAGGTTTTACCATTTTTTAAGTTAATGCTGTCTTTACCAACACCGATTTTGTATGATTCGTTCTTTTTTAAATTGGCAATTTTAACAGTTGCTTGATCAGTATATAAGGGATGGCCAGCAATTCGATAAACATTGTTTGCTTTAACATATCCACCGGAGCTAAGTTTGTAATAGCATTGGCCCTTAATCATCTTATATGGTAACCAAGATTGCTTTTCACGATCTTCATTTAACAAATAGAACTTTTTAGTGTTAGGTTCAACTTCTTTAATAGAACCAGAAAAGTTTATACTCGTGCCCTTTTTCAAATATGCATTATTCTTTTGCCCATGATAATTTTTAATCCTTTTACCCTTTTGATTAAAAATATAGGCATTATGCGCTAATTCGAGACTGTTATTGTCTGTTGCTGCTTTAACAGTTGCAGCGTTAAAACTTGCTAACCGGCTTACAAGCCCAAGCGTTATCATTCCAGCTACTGCGCCTTTAAGCATCTTTTTTTGTAAATTCATAATTACCTCAAACTACTTTTTTAAAAATTTTAATCTCTATTTTAGCTGAAAAATAAAATTAATAAAGAAAAAACCAAACTAAAATTTTTAGTTTGGTTCATAAATTAACTACAGAATTTCTAATGCTTAATAAAAACTATTAAATCAACACCTAATATGGCTTCGTATCGGTTACATAATCTAGAAGACTAAGTTCGTCAGGCGACTTCAATTCTTTTTCTTGCTGTCCTTTTAGGACAAAGGTTGCTTGTTTGACTTCCATTACAGTTGCAGTATCTGAGGCAACGAGCTTTTTGGCAGTTGCTAACGCTGCATCATAACCGTCATGTTTAAATTCCTTGTAAGATTCTGAATTCTTAACTACATTTTCTTGATCAATTAGTTTCTGCAAGTCTGATTTTTCAGTATTTGTTGCTAGCCGGGTATCAGCTTTAGCCTGCTCAGGCGTATTAACTGGCGTAAAGTATGGGCCACCGATATATTTACAGTCATCTGCTTTAAGATAGCTCAAATTATCCTTAGAATTGTCCACGTAAACAATATCACCCATACCTGAATCACCTAGCAAATGATAAAATAACTCCGCCTTATTTTCTTTTGGTAACCAAATATAAAGTAATTCATCTACTGGTAGTTTATCACCTTTACCAAAAGGTCTATAGGCTTCAAATGGTGGCTGTTGATTTTCTCTAACTTCACCTTTATTGTTAAAAGTATTGATACTGTCATTAATTAAAACATAGGTGTAACCACTAAAAGTCAGTAATTTCTGTCTTGGTGGCGTTACTACAACTGATTTTGCTAAAAAGCCAGTCTTTGTACCACTAATGCGGTAAGAAGGAACTGCAGATGGATCCTCCTGCTTTAACGTGGTACGATCTACCTTGATATTTTGCTTATTCTTGATCATCATGCTGTCTTTTCCGCGACCAACAGGAAAAGAATTAGGAGTTTTTACCTTAACGGTTGCTTCAGCAGTATAAAGCGGTTTTTGATTAATCTGGCCAACATTGGCCGCATTAATATAACCACCAGAACCTATATTGTAATAATAGCTTTTGCCAATCTTAGTATATGGTAACCATGTTTGGTGATAATTATCATCATCTAAAAGGAAGTACTGCTTAGTATTGGGCTCGATTGATTCAAGTTTATCAGCAAACTTTACAGTTGCTCCTTTATACAAATGAGTCTTGTATCTACTGCCCTGAAATCTCTTGAGTCGTTTACCATTTTTATTATAAACGTAAGCGCCATGCACTAATTTCATTGTATTCGTAGTTGTCGTTGCTGCAAACACTTCATTTGCTTGACGTACTGTTGCAAAAGATCCTAACGCCAAAACGCTTGCTATGGCACCTAATGCAATTCTTTTCTTTAACTTCATAATATCACCTCATTATCAATTATAGTCCTAAATACTATTTACGACTTTAATAAATAAAAATGACCATTACCTAATAAGTAACAGCCATTTTTTAATTAAATTAATTTTTCCAAAGCATCTTCATATTTTTGAATATCACCTGCGCCCATAAAGACAATCACACTGTCTTTATTTTGGGCCAGGTCAGCAATGTTGTCGAGGTTGATTACTTCGGACCCGGGAATCTTAGCTACTAGATCCTCACTCGAGATGTCGCCACTTGCTTCTCTGGCGGAAGCATAAATTGGGGTAACGTATGCTTTATCAACTCCTCTTAAAATTTCTTCAAAATCATGTGCATACTTTTTAGTTCGCGAAAAAGTATGCGGTTGGAAGACAACTACAAGTCTCTTATCAGGAAACTTCTGTCTAGCTGCTTGAATCGTTGCCCGCATTTCAGTTGGGTGGTGAGCATAGTCATCGATAATATTAATATCGCCAAAATCCTTTTCGGAAAAGCGACGTTTAGCACCTTGATACGTAAGGAGCCCTTGCTTGATATCTTCCAAAGGTATCTTCTCTGTGTGAGCAACAGCAATAACAGCTGTTGCATTCAAAATATTATGATCGCCAAACAAGTGAATTGTGAATTCACCAATCATTTGACCGTGATCCAAAACACTGAAGGTGGAGCCTTCTGTTGTTCGCTTGACGTCTACTGCTTGAAAATCATCATTAGCTTCAAACCCGTAAGTATATTTAGGGACTGCTGTTTTGAGTTCACGTAAACGTTCATTTCCACCCCAAACGAATAAACCCTTTTTTGTCTGATCAGCAGCGGTTTGAAAAGCAGAAGTATAATCTGCTTGATCCTTAAAGTAGTCAGGATGATCAAAATCAATATTTGTCATAATCTGATAGTCAGGATGGTAGGCCAAAAAGTGACGGCGATATTCGTCAGCTTCGTAGACAAAAAAGCGTGAATTCTTGATTCCTTTTCCTTCACCATCTCCAATTAGATATGAAGTTGGCGCTGCTTCGCTCATTACGCGAGCAAGAATTCCAGTTGTTGAGGTCTTGCCATGAGTTCCTGCCACACCAATACTTGTATGCATCGCAACAACTTCTTCAACCGTATCAGGATAGCTTTGCCAGCTAATCCCTTTGTCCTCACAAGCCTTAACTTCAACATTATCGTTTTTGAACGCATTCCCTTTAACAATTACTTGACCTTCAGTTTTGATATTGTCAGCACTAAAAGGAGCAATTCTAATCCCAGCTTTTGTGAGTGGTTCCTGCGTGAATGTATATTTTTCAATATCACTACCGCTCACTTCATAACCTAGATCATTAAGTAATAATGCTAGGGCAGCCATTCCTGTTCCCTTAATTCCAATAAACCAAATTTGCTTGTTCTTGTCTAACATATCTTAGCTCCAAAATCTATTTTTCATCGTTTATTATTTTACCATTGTTGCAGTAAAAAGAGCAGAATTCAAATAAACAGTTAATTATAAAAATAAATTTCAAATTACCGCTGTACGTTTTTAACCATAAAAAAACTTCACGTTAACCGTGAAGTTTATGTTTATTTATAGGCTGATTTTACCGCTAGCTAATAATTCATCACATTTAGCAGCATCAAATTCGTCTCCAACTTGAAAATCATCTGGTAAAACCATGATGCCACGTTTTTCTGGAGCATGTTCAAGGCCTAATTCGCGTGCTGAACAAATCATTCCGTATGAGTCAACATGACGTAATTCACCAGGCCAAATCATTTGTCCGTTAGGCATTAAAGTTCCTGGTAAGGCAACAACTACCTTTTGTCCTTGAGCAATATTAGGAGCGCCACAAACAATTTGATGTTCTTCGCCATTACCAACTTCAACTGTAATGACATGTAAATGATCAGAATCAGGGTGCTTATCACAAGTCTTAACATAGCCATAAACCAATGTTGGTTTACCATATGCAAGTCCCTCAGCAAAACCGGCATCTGCTAATGCTTTATTCAATGCACTTAAATCTGCATCGGATAATTTAACTTGACCGTCTGGTAACTTATCGTAGTCAATAACTTTATCAACGTTGAAAAAGTTGAAGCCAGTGACGTTCCCTTTTTCATCAGTGATACGAGTAATATCACCTTTTTCTTCATATTCACTCTTACCTTGATCTTGGCCTAAAATAACAATCAAAGTATTGGGATAGCTATGTTTATTAATACTAGTAATCATCAAAATTCAATCCTCTTTCACTTAGTCCAATGACCGCAAAAAGTCTTCAACTTGGTCTTTGGTTTTACGATCCTTATTAACTAGTCTACCAATTTCTTCGCCATCTTGGTAGACCACAAATGATGGTATTCCCATAATATTTAACTCTTTAGCCACATCAATTGAACCATCACGGTCAATTTGGTAAAACTTACTTTCAGAAAAGTCTTGTTCAATTTCAGGTAAAAATGGATCTAAAAAGTGGCAATCAGGGCACCAATCAGCTGAAAATTCTAAAACTACTCGGCCACTTCTAGTTATCTCTGATAATTTTTCTTTGTTTAATTCTTTAATCTGTTCCATCTTATTAGCCTCACTCATCTAGATAAATATCTAATCTATTCTACTCCAAAATCTGCATGAAGAGCGTAAATTGGATTACCTTTAGCAGCAAATTTGTGCTCATACTCAGTTTCAATGTTTTTTGCTACAATCTCCTCATTTTCATGATGAAGATCAACAGAAACGAAGTCAAAATGCATGCCATAATTGTTCATGCTAGCGACTGAATATGAGAATAATCCTGAGTTATCAGTCTTAAACTCAATTTGACCTTCAGGCTTCAAAATCTTTTTATATTTTTCTAAAAAGGTTTTATAAGTTAAGCGCCGTTTTTCATGTTTTGTTTTAGGCCATGGATCGCTGAAGTTTAAGTATAGTGTATCAGCGCTATTTGCAGCGAAAAATGCCGTAATGTCAGCTGCATCAGCACATAAAATTTGTAAGTTATCCAGCTTCTTTTCAAGTTTGGTTCGCAAAATCATTCCGGCAGCTGTCACTTGCAGTTCAAGTGCAACAAAATTCTTATCAGGATTTTGTTCAGCCAAAGTGGTAATAAAATGTCCCTTGCCTGAACCAACTTCAATTTCCAACGGTCTGGAACAGTCTGCAAAACGCTGTGACCAATCAATCTGTTTTTCAGGATCAGGACGGTCTAATACACTTTCTGGATGCTCTTGCACCAATTTAACTGCCCACGGCTTATTCCGTAATCTCACTTTTAAATCTTCCTTTTCTTGATTTTGATTGGTAAATACAACCACAAAATAATTATACTAAAAATTAATAGACCGAGGATTGCCTCAGCTAGCTGCAAATTAATTGGTAAGATAATTAGCCAAGATAAGCTAATAATAAGCCATTGCAGGCCTAGCGCTAATTTAAGTACTGCTACTAAATCTTGGCCCCTTTTTTCACGTTCAATCGGATAAATTCGATACATAACGTTATCATCAAATTCAGATACCAAAGGTAATAACTGGTAAACGGTCAGAAAAATAACTAAGCATGACAAACCAAACGCCCAAAGCCAGTTCTGAACTAGCCATGAGATTAAAATTGCAAATGCAGTCATTCTTACCAGTAAATTAAGGTATTCCGGGTTACGCAACAAAGAACGACGGTATAGGAATTTATTTGGTTCTTCTTTTGCCAAAGATTTTGGTAGCAAAAAGTCTAAACATTTACGCCGCTTTATACTGATTTTCTTTTCTTTTACATCAGTAAACATGCTAAAGGCACTATAAACACGATTTTTTCTACCTTGTTCTTGGTTAACCGCATATTGCCAATCAAATAAAGCAACATTTTTTTGCTTTTGTGCAAGCATAAAAAGCGCACCTAAAATCAAGATGACAGCTATATAGCTACAAATTGTCCAAGTGGCACTGCAAATTAAGCCAAGTAACAGTAGCAAGCTAAGTAGTGGCAATGAAAGCTTATGACTCGAATATAAATTATATTCTTCTAATTTCAACTGAAGAACTTTTGCCAATAAAACTACTACTGCAAGTACAACATATGCTACTGGAGATATTTCAGCTTTAAGTGTCGCGAAGGGAAACAAGATTCCCGCAATAAGTACCAAAATAATTGTGGGTACAATCAAGCTATAATTTAGCATTGGTTTTAAATAGTCACGCATTTGCTTATCCTGCGGTAAGAGAAAATGTAAATCAGCTGGCTCTAGTAAAGTTACTAGTTTTCCAGAAATTAAGGGCAACCAAATAATTACTCCAACTAGCGGGCGGTAAAACCATAATCCGGTTGGCATCTTTTTCATACTCTGGGCGTACCAAAACATTAAGGCGCCGAATAGAAAAATCAGGGCCAGAATAAAGAAATCATTAAAAACTAGCACCAGGTACTTAAGCGACTGCTGTAAATTTTTGCGTAATCTTTTTTGAGCTAACTCACGCATGACGTTGCTCCTGATTTAAGATTTGGTAAATCTTGTCGAAAGAATCGCTATCGTTTAGACCATAATGCTGCCTAATCTCAGTCAGATTACCTACAACATCAATTACCCCATTGTTTAATACCGCATAATTTGAAATTGCTTGCTCTGCATCAGCTAGGATATGAGTCGACATCAAAATCATTTTACCGTCACTTATCGCTGCTTTAATCAGTTCAATTAAATTAGCTACAGCAAGTGGGTCCAGACCAGTAAATGGCTCGTCAATCACTAAAAGTGGCGTGTCTGCTAGAAACGCAGTGACGATCATCACCTTTTGCTTCATCCCTTTGGAGAAATGAATTGGTAACCACTCTAGCTTGTCCTCCAACCTGAACATCGTTAACAGCTTATTCGCTCTTTGCCAAGCCTTATCTTCATCCAGTTGATAGCTTAAAATTGTTAAATCTAGATGCTCTTTTAAGGTCAGTTCAGGATATAAAACTGGTATCTCCGGAATATAAGCAATTTGTCGCTTAAATTCAGTTGGTTGTTTAGTTAATTCTATTCCATTTAAACTAATTTTCCCTTTTTGCGGACGTAACAATCCTAAAATATGTTTAATTGTAGTAGATTTTCCAGCACCATTAAGTCCAATAATGCCTAATGCTTCTCCTGGTTTGATTTCAATATTAATATCGTTAATGACTGGCACACCAGTGTAGCCACCAGTCAAATGCTCTATTTTTAGAACCATAATTCCTATCTTTCTTTTAGTGAATTTACTTATTTTATATGATAGCATGATATTAATGGAAACTAAATTTCAAAATCAAGAGGTTTAAAAATGGATGAATTAGATAAAGACTGTTTATTTTGCAAAATTATTCGTGGTGAAGTTCCTAGTTATACCGTTTTCGAAAATGATGACGTTAAAGCTTTTTTAGATTTATCACAGGTTAATCCAGGACATACCTTAATGGTGCCCAAAAAGCATCTCACAAACTTATTTGATTATACTGCCGAAGATGCAGAAAAGTACTTAAAGTATATTCCGGCAATTGCCAATGCAATTAAGAAATTTGATCCTAAGATTACTGGAATGAACGTTACCACCAATAATGGTGAAAGTGCTAGTCAAGTTGTAATGCACTCACATATTCACTTCATTCCCCGTTTTGAAGGCGATGGCTTAAAACTTGCCACCCGGAATAATGAAGATAAATACACTCCTGACGACTATCAAAAGATTGCTGATCAGATAAAGCACAATTTTAAGGAGAAAAAATGAAACATTTTAGCCTAGGACTTGCCGTAGGTGCAGGATTCGGGATGGTCCTCTCTCTTTTTGAAGATAAAAATGGCAATCGTTTAGCTAAACCGGTTCAAAAGCAATTTAATGGTGTTAAAGATGATGTTACGAGTCTGACTAATGCCATCGCTGATTTAAAAACGGCTCAACAAGAATTAAAAGATGCAACACCGATTGCTAAGCAGGGATTGACTGAAGTAGAAAAAGAGATTGAGTATTACCAACTTAGTGTTTCTCGCATAGTTGATAGTTTACAGCAAGAACTTGATAAACTAGTTCAAAGTACTTCAAAGAACAAATAATTCTAAAAATTGTTAAAGAAAGTTTGTTTTTTGAATGAATTCTGTAAATTTAAAAACTTGTTCTGCGAGTTTATGTTATATTAATTGTCGGTGACTTATTTAATTAAGGATGTGGAGAAATATTTTATGAAAAAATATATTAAAAAATTAGCTACAGTAGCTGCTGTAGCTGGTATTGCGCTATCAACCACTGCTTGTTCTAACGGTGGTAAAACAGTTGCTTCCTATAAGGGTGGCAAGATTACCCAAAATGATTACTACGATGAAATGAAGAAATCACAAGCGGGTCAAACTACTCTTGCAAACATGATTATTAACCATGTTTTAGAGCAACAATATGGTAGTAAAGTTTCTAAGAAACAAGTTGATAAACAATTCAACAGCTACAAAAAGCAATATGGTTCTCAATTTAGTGCTGTTTTACAACAAAACGGTATGACAGTTTCAAGTTTCAAACAAAACTTGAAGACCAATTTACTCAGTGAAGCTGCATTAAAAGATGTTAAGAAAATTTCCAAGAGTCAGGAAGACAAGGCTTGGAAAGAATATCAACCTAAGGTTACTGTTCAACACATCTTGGTTTCTAAGAAATCACAGGCTGACACCATCATTAAAGAATTAAAGAATGGTAAGAGCTTCAAAAGCTTAGTTAAGAAGTACTCATTAGACCCTGGTACTAAGGCTGATGAAGGTAAGCTTCCTGCATTTGATTCAACTGATGCAACTTTAGATCCTGCATTCAAGAAAGCAGCATTTAAACTTAAGACTGGCGAAACTACTAGTAGCCCAGTTAAATCTCAATCTGGTTACCACGTAATTAGAATGATTAAACACCCAGATAAGGGTACATTTGCTTCTCACAAGAAGGAAATTGATGATGAAATTTATCGTTCAATGTCCCAAGATCAGGAAACAATGCGTAGTGTTATTTCAACTGTTCTAAAGAAGGCTGATGTTTCAATTAAGGATAACGACCTGAAGAACGTCTTATCATCTTACGTTTCTACTTCAGACTCTAAGAAATAAAAAGCAATAAAAAAGAAGTTCATTTTCTAATGAACTTCTTTTTTTACTCTAATTTTTTAAACTTCGTCAACGCCTCATCATTCTTCGGCCGATAAAAGCGTCTTCCTCCTTGGCTCATAATGTTATCTGTAAAGTTACCAGGACGTGTATTTTGCAGCGCGTTTGTTATTGCATAAAGCGATGCATCCAGGTCATCAATTCTGTGTAATAACTCAGCTTCTAATAAAGCTGGCAATTTTGGTGACCCATATTCAAATTTACCGTGGTGCGACAATACCATGTGGCGTAACAACAAAACGTCTTCTGATTCAAGATCAAAATTTAGTTCTCTTGCAGCAAGCATTATTTGCTCATCAATTAAAACTAAATGCCCAATCAAGTTACCTTCCGTAGTATATTGGGTTGCCACTGGACCAGACAATTCCAAAACTTTACCCATATCATGTAAAATGCAGCCAGCGTATAAGAGAGAACGGTCAACTTGTGAATAGTTATCGGCAATTGCTTTAGCATCCCTTAGCATTGACAATGTATGGTATGCCAGACCGCCACGTACCGCATGGTGATTGCTCTTGCCTGCTGGATAATCAAAAAAGCGCTTGTCCCATTTTTTCAATAAATAGCGCACAATTCTATTCCAAGTTGGATTTAGGATTTCAAACACATACTGATTAATTTCATCTTTCATTGAAGAAATTTCTTCTGGCGCCGATTTAACAAATTGATTTAGATCATAGCCCTCTTCAGGTCCTACCACACGCAAACCATAAATCTTAATTTGTGGCTGTCCCTGATATTCTTCGCGCTTACCGTCCAATTCAACGATTGTGCCACTACTATAGGTTGCAGCATCTTGATTAGTTGCATCCCAATAATTTCCACGAATTTCACCAGAAGCATCACCAAAAGACAATGCCAAATATAATTTACCCTTCTGAGTATGTCTTAACTGGGAATTCTTAATTAAGACAATCGCCTCTAATTCTTCGCCATCATTGTAGTCCAGTAAGTGTTTATACATTACTCGGTTCCTTTCGTAAAAGTTAGCGGCTTAAGCTGTAACTTTTCAACTAATCCAGCTTGTGCGGTAAAAATAAGTACTTGATTATTCTCGGATACCTGGCCCAACAACTGCTTAATTTGATTTACTCTTTGATCATCAAAGTTTACAAAAGAGTCGTCAATTAAAATTGGCAAGTTAATCTGATCTTTAATTTGTTCAACAAAAGCCAACTTGAGTGCAAAATAAAGCTGCTCAGATGTGCCGCGTGACAAATATTGTACTTTAATCTTTTTACCATCGAATCTAGTAACTGTTAATTTCTTATCAATATTAAGACTATTATACCGATTATTTGTTAATAGTCGCAAATATTCTTTTGCTGTCTTTAACATTTTAGGGAACCGTTCATTTGAAGCGAGGTCTAAAGCGCGTGAAATCCACTTTGAAACAGCTAAATTAGCTAGATATTCAATACTTAAATTCCTAAATTCAGTTTCTGTATTAGCTAATTCTTGTTTAGCTGCGAAAACGGCATTTGAATTCGCCAAATTGGTCATTTTTACCTTTATTTCGGCATCTTTAGTCTGCAATTCCTTGATTACTTCTTGCTTTTGGTCAATTTTAATTTGGACTGTTTCAAGCTTTTTGGCAAGTTGATCACTTTCTTGAAGCTGTTTAATCTCAGCTAGATTTTCGCCAAGATTATCTTTCAAAAGAGAAATCTTAGTTTTAAGTTCCGCTTGTCGAGTACTCTTAGCCTGCAAAACCTGGTATTCAGCCATATCTTGAACCTGTGCCTGAGCAAATGCCGTCTTTAACCGTAAATTCAGATCATGCAACTTAGCTTGAGTTTTTGCCAGCCGCTTTTGCAGATCAATTCTTTGATCTGCTATGTGCCGCGAGTTCGCTAACCGATTCTCAAGTTCATCTAATGAAGCTATAACGGCCTCAAAACTAGGTTCAATTGAGCGATCGAGTGTGGCACTGATTTTCATTGCAATTTTTGCAAGTTGCTCGTTAAGCTCGCGTTCATGCTGCAAATCATTCTGCTTTTTTTGCTCAAGCATTTGGTATTGACGCCATTCATTGACCAAACTATGAAGATCAAGCTGATCAGGATTAAGACCATACTTATGTGAAAATGTAATTCTTTGTTCCTTAATCAGCTTCGCCTGTTTAGCCTGTTGGTTGAGCACACGCTTTTCTTGCTTTTGTTTGCCAATGCCCCAACAAGCTCCGACTAGGCCAATTAACATGACAAAACCACCGATTAGAGGTGATGATGCAACTAACAGAATTATGCCGATAACAAAGATTAAGCCTGAACCAATCGTAGCGTATTTACCAACAGCATTTTCAGAACTAGAGGTATTGTCTTCAGAAGCTGGCAATTTTTCAAAATCATTTTGTAATTGAATAATATCTACTTGAGTTAAATTGGTGATTTGATGCAAGTCTGGATTTAAAGTGAGTAATTGTTCCTGCTGCTGACTAACTTGCTGAAAGTCCTGCTGGCAATCACGGTCTTCTGCGCGCCATTGCAATATTTCAGGCTTTTTTTGTACCAACAACTTCAAAGGAATCTGATTTTCATCATTAGACGAAAAGTTGGCGAGTTGCTGTTCTAGCTCACTTTGCTCTTTTTGAAGATTTTTAGCTTCTAAATCGAGTCTTTGCGCAGCTTGATATTTTTCTGGATCAAATTCAACTTGTTCCACTTCTTGCTCTAGTTCGATTAGCTTGCGGTAGTTAGGAACCTGATTTTGCAGTTGACGTAATTGCTCTTGCTCACTCTGAAGTTTTTGAAGAGCTTGCTCCTGATCTCTTAGTGCACTTGCTTGTGTTTTTTCTTGCTCACTCAAAGTACGATAATCATTAAACTCGTTTTCAGCTTCATCAACCTTAATTCGCTGATCCCTTAATTTGTTAAAAAGAACATTAAGTGGCGGGTTACTCCCCATCTTTTTGAAGATTTCGGAAGCTTTTTTAGCAAAGTCATCTCTTAAATCGATTAACTGGTCACTGTTTGAGGCTCCCAAATAATAGATTCGTTCCAAGAGGTCAGTTTGTTGAATTTTCTCGACTTTAGCAAGCATGTCTTGATTAAAAATAAAACTATCCGCATAAAAGTCGCCATCAATATTTTTGATTTCTTCGAAAAAGACGCTTTCTGGAACAATCTGCTCGTTTAGTTTTACCGTTAATGTGCCTCCTTTAAGTCCTTTACCGCCAGCATATAAGCGCTCAAGTTCAAAGAGATCTCCTTGATTGTTTTCAAAAAATAAAGAGCCCCCCATCGGACTGACCCGCGCTAAAGGTGTGTAATCTTCAAAAAAAGTTGAACTCTGTTTTTTTAAATGAAAGCCAAACATAATCTGCTTAATAAAGGCAACTACCGTACTTTTACCAGCTTCGTTCGTACCATAGAAAACGTTGAGTTTAGGACTGGACAGGTCAAAGGTAACATTAGAAAACTGCCCAAAATTGACAATTTTAATTTTCTTTAACTTCATCGCTAATTCCTTTCAGCTTGCTATTCAGTTTAACCTCGGCCAGTTCCTTCACTTCCTTTAGAAAATCTGGAGCATTTTCCAGTTGATTTGAGAGTTCATCTTTTTTGGCCCAGTCTTTACTTAATTCAGTAAATTCATCTGTAGCAAAAAGCTCTTTTTCTGCTCGATTAAAAAAGGCAAGATCACTTTCAGCGATTTTTAGCTGACTATTCGCCGAAAGACGAACGTCTACTAATTGAGAATCATAATCTAATTGATTGGAAATCATGCGCCAAAAATCATTTTTCTGAATCAGCTCACGCTCTTTATCATTTAAATACTCCGCTCCGCTTATTTGCAGACAAAAGTAAGTTGTTTCATTTGGATTTAATGAATCGATAATTAGATTCTGCAATTCGGTTTGTGAAACTTCAGAATTCAACTTAATTACTTGCTGCTGCCACACAATTGGACCTGTTTGAACAAACTGAATGGTTGTTTCCTTTGTCTGTTCATTAATTTCACCCAAGTAGCAGCCTTTTTTATCTGTTTCGTTAATGTGGCGCCCTTGAATATTTCCAGAGTATACAATCCACGGATCTTTAGCTAAAACCTGTCTAAGATGAATATGACCTAAAGCAAAATAGTCATAATTCAGGTCTTTTAAAGCAGTTAAGCTGAAAGGCGCATAAACATCCTGGGCACTTTGATTTGTCTTTTCTTGTGCATGTATTAGTCCGAAGGTGTAATGCGCTGCTTTACTAGGAAATTGGCTCGCCTTATCTTCCGTGATGTGATTATTTAAATAAGAAAAACCCGTTACATCATAAGTAAAGCCCGTCTTGGTCTGACAAGTAATAGACTCGATTTTCTCTTCGTCGCCAAGCAACTTGAAATACTGGCTTTCGGGAACGAGCAAATCAGCTTCTGCCATGTGATCATGATTACCAAAAATCATGACTACTTGAATTTGTGCCTTAGTTAGCCGTTCAATTTGCTCAGCGAAAAAAATCTGCGTACTTGGGTTAGGACGCGCACTATCGAATGTATCACCCGCAATCAATACTAGGTCAACGTCTTCTTTTAAAGCCAAGTCAACAATCTTGGTGAACGATTTATTGGGTGCCTGATGTATTTGTAATGAGCTCTTAGATGGCAAAAAAGATAGCCCCAAAAAAGGACTATCTAGATGCGCATCCGCTAAGTGGATAAATTTCATTGGTCTAACTAATTTCTAAGACCTTTATACAGATCATTAATCGGCTGAGTAATTATCTTCTGTACTTCTTCAATCGTACCATATAGACCTTGTTCTGCTTGTAATAAGTTCAAAATTTGTGGATCTTGTTGTACTTTTTCATTTAAGTTTTTATATTCATCTTGAAGCTCTTGCGATAAGTCTTCACCTTTGGATTGGGCAATTACAATCGCATTTTGCACCTTGTCCATTTCCTTGAAAAGTGCATTACTTTCTGCGTTATTCTTAACACCTTCAATTGCTTCTTTCAAACCACTAAATTCATCAATTTCTTGCAGTTCGGATGCTAATTGATTGGTCGTATCGAAAATATTCACCATTTTTTAGTCCTCCTAATCATCGGTCAAAAAGACCCTTTAGGTTATTATACCATTCATTTAGCTTTTCTCCCGCTGACCCTATACCTTTTTGAATTTTATCATTCAACCCGTTTGTCCAATCCGATCCAGTACCATTATTTTGGATAATTTGCTTAGGAGCTTGTTCGGTAAATTGGTTCTGGGCAGTATAAGGAAGTATTCCTTCCATCTCTGCCTTGTATAGCCTAGTGATTTCAGTTTCTGACACACCATGCATGAAATGTTGCTTATTAGTGCGATCATATCCAACCCAAGTTGCAACAACTACGTCTGGTGTATAACCAACAATCCACTGATCCTTGGTTCCAAAGCCGTATGAATTTGGAACCTCAGTTGAACCAGTTTTCCCGGCAACTCGAAAACCAGCTGGTTGAGCAGATGCTCCTGTACCATTGGTAAACACACCTAATAACATTGTTGTCATTTCATGCGCTGTGCTTTCAGAAATAACCCGGTGTCTGCCAGTATCATGATTTTCGGCAATTACGTTACCACTTGCATCAGTAATTTTAGTAATGAAATATGAATTATTCGGCAAATTACCTTTATTGGCAAAAGCAGAATATGCTCGTGCCATCTGTAGTGGAGATACACCGGTTGATAAACCACCTAGGGCTAAAGCTAGGTTTTGGTCTTCTTTTGGAACTTTAATGCCAAAATTATTTGCAGATTGTACCCCTTTGGACACACCAATCCGGTCTAGTAACCAAACCGCTGGTACGTTTTTACTTTGGGCTAAAGCAACATACATTGGGATTTTATCTGAATAGCCGTTATCAACGTTATGCGGCTCATAACCATTTTTACCAAAACGCTGCAACTTATTAGAAAGCTGAGAGTCATAATGATAGCCTTGTTGTAATGCAGGTGCGTAGCTCACAAGCGGTTTGATTGAAGAGCCAGGCTGACGTTTCATTTGAGTAGCTCGGTTATAGCCACGAAAGACATGCTTGCCGCGTCCGCCAATGACCGCCCGGACTGCTCCAGTACCTGGATCCATTACCACACTAGCGCCTTGCGTCTTAGTTCCATCAGTTGAACCTTGAGGAAATAACCAGTCTTGGCTAAATTTTTCTTGCAGTTGTCCCTGGTAATTTTGGTTCAGCGTCGTGTAAATACGCAAGCCTTTATTCATAACATCTTCTTCTTTTAAGCCGTAGCGTTTGATTGCTTCATCGACAACAGCATCAAAGAAGTACGGGTAGCGGTAGCCATCCTGGTTGTGATAAGTATCACGCAGAACCAAGCTTTGACTTTTTGCAATCTTAGCTTGGGAAGAAGTCAACTTGTTGTTTGCAACCATTAAATCCAAGACTAAATTCCGTCTTGATAAAGAATAATTCATATGATCAATTGGGTTATAATTACTTGGATTACGTAAAATTCCTGCTAAGGTTGCACCTTCTCCGACCGTTAACTCGTTTGCGTTTTTACCAAAGTACTTTCTACTGGCATCTTGGACACCCCAAACCCCATTGCCAAAATAGGCATTATTAAGATACATTGTTAAAATATCTTTTTTAGAGTATACATGAGTTATTTCAACCGCAAAAAATAATTCTTCGATTTTTCGCGATAAAGTTTGCCTCTGTGTCAGTAAAGCATTTTTGGCTAGCTGTTGCGTTAAAGTCGAACCACCACCTGAAATTTGACCATGGTGGACGACCAGTCCTAATGCCGCACGTCCCATTCCCTTGATACTGAAGCCAGGATTTTTCCAGAAAGTACGGTCTTCGGTCGATATCACAGCATTTTTTACGTTTGGCGAAATTTTGTTATATTCTACGAAAGTTCCCTTTTGCGAATATAGTGCTCCTGCTTTTTGACCTTTATAATCATAAATAGCTGTCGTCGTAGACAATGAAGCCTTCAAATTTGAAATGTTTGATGTTTTAACTTTGACGGTATAATAAGTACAAACCAAAAGCGTCATGCTGAGCAAGATTAAGATAATCCAGCGCCCGATATAAAAGCGGTGATCAATGCGATACCATAAGGCCGCTAAGCCACTTTTCTTTGGTTCATTATTTTCCATTTTATCTGCTCCTTTAGAAACAACTAAAATTTTATCATATTAACAAGGCTTCCCTTTATTTTCAAGAAGATTTAACAAATATTTATGAGCTATTACTTTACATTTAACATTCCAACAAATCATGAACCCTGTTCAGTAAACGACTTGTTACGTCAATTACTAATTCCACGCAAATGGCGTCATTTTTTGCGTACCGAACAAAAGATAATAATTAATGGTGCTTATCGGTATTTCAATCAAGCGGTCTATCCTAACGATAAAGTCGAACTTTGGTTAGACCACGTTGAAACAGCGCAAAATGAATATGCACCTAGTGGTAAAATGCCGGAAATAATCTACGAAGACCCAAATTTCATAATAATTAACAAACCAGCGGGTCAAAAAACTCATCCTAACTTGTTTGAAACTAACACTGCCCTAAATGATTGCGCCACCTATCTGGTTTTTTCTCCCTTTATTGTACATCGTTTAGACATGTTGACGAGTGGGCTGCTCCTCGTTGCCAAAAATCCAGCAGTTGTGCCTATTCTAAACCGTGAATTAGTTACCAAGGCCTTTCACCGTGAATATTTAGCAGTTGTTAATCTAGAAAAAGCAATTGATGACAGCGGAACAATTGACTTACCCATTGGACATGACCCGCTTGATCAACGTAAGCGCAAAGTTGTTAGTGATGGACTGAAATCAATCACACACTATCAAGTTTTGAAGCGCTATGACAACAATACAGCTTTAGTTAAATTAACACTGGAGACTGGACGCACACACCAAATTCGCGTTCATCTTGCCGCAATTGGTTGTCCAATTATAGGTGATCCCCTCTATAACCGAAATGCTAAAAAAGACGAGTTTCTCCACTTAACCGCATATCAGATTTCTTTACAAGTACCCTTCACATTAGACAAACTGAGGGTTAAGTTACCTGACGACAAAGTGCTTTTACTTAAAGAAGCAAAAAACTAAATCATTTTTGATTTAGTTTTTTGTTTTCTATTAATTTAGATGTAAGAGTTACTGGCGATAAGCTGTTGCAGTTGCCTCATAACCCCAGAATTCAGGTAGTTTATAGCTAATTGTATATTCAAGTAGTTCACCAGAAACTAGTGGCAAATAAGTTTCTCGTTCCTGATAAATAAAAAGTTGTTTTGCTTCTTGCGTGAAGTACTGCAATATTTCTTTATCGGAAACAGTTTTTGCCCAATTTTTTTGTTTAAATGGCAATTCAAAAGGATCAATTTTAGAGTCATCCCTAACCTTTTGGTAAATTGAATTGAACAATGACAAGTTATCCAATTCATCAGTATTTAAATAATTTGGATTTAGATAACTAATTGAATATTGACTTACTTTTTTACCAATATAGCGTAAACGTCTTACTTCAAGATAATTGTTAATCTCATCGGAATGAAGTTTTTGCAGTACATCTTGATCATCGCCCATTCTGACTAAAAGAACTTTAACACTTTCAGTTTGTCCCTCAGCCAAGTTCAAATCCGTGAGCATTGCAACCTGCTTATGTGCTTCTTTTGCTACAAAAGTCCCACTTCCTTGAACTCGAGTTACCTTATTTTGTTGTTCTAAGGTATTTAGAACTTTTACTGCGGTCGTAGAGCTAACATGATAAATTCGACTGATTTCTGCTTCACTATAGAAACGATCACCAGGATTTAGCCATCCATTATCTAACTTTTCAACCAATTTTAAAACAATATCTTGATATTTTGACATCAATTTCACCGGCTTTATTTAAAGGAAACCTTGGCTATTCTTACACACCAATCTGTCCCATAAGTGTATCCACCTATGTCCACCGTAAGCATTCCTCGATCAACATCTTGCATAAAAGGAAGTTCTTTTTGATCATCTAGCCAAGTTATTTTTTCTATCTGTTTGAATATACCACTAAATGAACGTAAATTGATACCTTCACCGCCTAAAACCACGTTATCATCGCCAACAATTTCTAAATCATGCAAAAATAAATATAGAGTATTTTCATTTATCAAGGCGATATCTTTATCATTTCCACTAGCCTTGATTTCGGAAGAAGGTCGTGAAGTATAAATACTTTGCCCCGCCATCTTTGTCCATTTACCAATTTGCTCCATGACAGCTTGATTCATTAGCGGAATTTGTCCAGTTCCCGTTAAGCCAATGTTAAGTAAAATGTTGGCTCCAATGCCACGAGCATGAACAATATTTTCAATCAGCTCTTTTGTAGATTTGAAGTTTAAGTCATCTCTTGCGTAGCCCCAATGTTTATTCATTGTTACTGAGGCTTCCCCAGCAACATATTTATCTTGGAAACCATGATTAACTTGATCTGGCGTTTTTCGCTCATATGTCACAACATCAATTTCAGGATTACTTATCTTTCCTCTGTTTTTTAAACCTGTATTGTTAACAATTATTACGTTAGGCTGATATTTTCTGATTGTTCCATATAAACGATCTAATTTCCAATCAGCCTCTTTTTTATTCCAATCACCATCAAACCAAAATCCTCCAATTGAGCCATAATTCTTGCACAAAATTTCAACGGATTTTAATAGATAATCTAAATACTTATTGAAGTCAGTTTGGTACAGATCACTATGCCAATCATATGTCGCCATGTATAAAAAAGGCTGAACATTATATTTATGGCAGGCATCAATAAATTCACGAATCAAGTCTCTATGAGCAGGACTGTGCATTGCATCAAACTCAGATAGTCCTTGAGTATCATACAGGAAAAAGCCTTCGTGGTGCTTGGTTGTTAAAACAATATACTTAGCACCCATTTTTTTAGCAGACAGAACAATTTGCTCAGCATCAAAATCTTTAGCAGAAAAATTGTTAATTAAGTGTTCATACTCTGCTTTATCTCGATGATGGATATATTCTGTCCACTCTCCGACTTCTAATTGCGAATATAAGCCCCAATGAATAAATAAGCCTAACCCCAAGTCTTCATATTGTTTGATTCTAGTCAAAGCTTCTACCATATTTATTCCTCCCATTCCATTTCAACATTTAACACATTAAGTTAAACACTAAGAAATATAAAAGTCCATAGCTTTCTTTGATAAAATATTGTTATTAAGCTATTGCAATTGCTTTCATTTAGAATTAATATTTATATTGTAACAAAGTTAACACATTAAGTTGAAGGAGAGTGATTTTTATATGTATATCTTAGCAAGTCATGGTGACTATGCAAAACAAACGCTTAAGAGCTGTGAAATGATTACAGGCGAATTAACTAATTTCGCCACAGTTTCTTTTAAAGATCCGATGGGCATTGATGATGTCGTCAAATGCTATGAAGATATTTATCAGAACAGGCAAGATGCTGCTGAGGAGGTCGCAATTATTGCTGATATTCCAAACGGTACACCAGCAAACGCAGCAAATACTTTTATTGCAGAACATCCTGATGTCAAACTATATTCCGGTCTTTCCCTGATGTTGACCTTATCACTGGCAACAGGAACTCCTGCTGAAGAGGCAATCAGTCAAACAATTGAATTAATGGAGTCAAACATCAAAAAGAAGCCTAAAAAGCAGTCCGTAGCACCCAATAAAGAAACTGCTCCTGTAAATACTGGTAACCCTCTAGTCAATGTAAGAATTGATTCGCGCTTAATTCATGGTCAAGTTGCTACCATGTGGACTAGAAGCCTTAATACGACGAGAATCATGGTCGTTGACGATCAAATCGTTACCAGTGAGGTACAAAAGGCAACCTTAAAAACAGCTGTTCCAGCTGGGATTCACTTAAGTATTCTTACGGCTAAGGGAGCTGCAAAACGAATCAATAATGGGCAATACAATGGTCAAAGAGTTCTTTTACTCGTTAAAAAGCCGCAAATCTTGGCACAGTTAGTATCTGCTGGTGTTAAGCTTCCGGCAGTAAATGTTGGTAACATGTCAATGTCTCAGGGAGCGCGTCAAGTTGCTAAAAGTGTTGCTGTTACTGACGAGGATACTGCTGCCTTTAGTCAGATGGCGGAAAAAGGAATTGAATTTTATCATCAAATGGTTCCCAACGATAAACAAGAGCCATTTATTTCAATGTTAAATAAGAAGGAGAACTAAAATGGCAATCACATGGTGGCAAATTTTATTATTAACAGCACTTGCTTTTTGGATGATTATTGACCAACTGACAGTTGCAATATTGTGTAATTATCCGCTTTTAATTGGTCTTGTAGCTGGACTTATTATGGGTGATATAAAAACAGGTTTAGTTGTGGGCGCAACGCTTCAATTAATGGTACTAGGTGTTGGTACTTATGGCGGCGCCAGCATGCCAGACTTCATGACTGGGGCTATCGTCGGCACTGCCTATGCAGTTATGAGTAACAAAGGGGTTAGCTTTGCAATTGGTTTAGCAGTTCCTGTCGGCCTTTTAATGGTTCAACTAGATGTTCTGGCTCGTTTTACTAATACCTTCTTTTTACATCGGGTAGATAAGATGATTGAAGAAGATAATGAAAAAGGCGTTGCCCATAACATTATTTACGGGATGTTTCCTTGGGGGTTATCACGAGCACTCCCTGTACTTTTGATGTTATTAGTTGGTAAAAACACAATTCAGGTTGTAGTTAACTCTATGCCTCAATGGCTAACTAATGGTTTATCCGCAGCCGGTGGAATTTTACCAGTAGTCGGAATTGCAATTTTACTTAGATTTTTACCTACTAAACGTTTTATCGCTTACCTACTAATTGGTTTCTTTTTAGCAGCATACATCAAAGTACCAATGCTTGGTGTAGCAATTATTGGTGCGGCAATGGCAATTATCTATTACAAACAAAGTGAAACTAAGGAAGCAACAACTACTCAAACTGAAGGAGGACATGAAAATGAACTCGGCGAATACGAAGACTAATTCCCAAAAAATAACTAAGAAAGATTTATTCCGCGCAAACTGGCGTTGGTTGTGGAGCAGCCAAATCTGTTGGAACTATGAGCGAATGATGTCGACTGGATATCTTTACACAATGTTACCAACAATTCAAAAACTCTATCCTGAAAAAGAAGATCGTGTTGCAATGATGAAACTTCACAACCAGTTCTTCAACACGAACGCATACGTCGGTGGGTTTATTGTCGGAATGGATATGGCCATCGAAGAAAAAGAAGGACGGAAAGCTGAAGAAGCAATTGCCGGTTTAAAAGCTGGTCTGATGGGCTCATTTGCTGGTGTCGGTGATACAATTTTTGGTGTTATTCTACCAACAATTTTCGGTTCAATTGCTTCATATATGGGACTAAAAGGAAATCCAATTGGTGCAATCATTTGGCTGATAGCAAACTTTGTTGTCCTATTCTTACGTTTTGCCCTACTTCCGATGGGATATTCGCAGGGTGAAAAATTAATTTATGCAGCAGGAAATAAATTAAATAGACTAACTGATGCAGCAATTTTACTCGGAGTAACAGTTGTAGGAGCTCTGATTCCAACAGTTGTTAATGCAAATGTACCATTAGTCTTTAAAACAGGTAAAGTTGTTCTAAAAGCACAATCAATTTTAGATCAAATCATGCCTTCCCTTGTTCCAGTACTATTAGTTTCAGTCTGCTACTGGCTTCTCGGCAAGAAGAAAATGACTTCAACTAAATTGATTATTACCGTTTTGATTGCCGGAATTATTTTAGGTGGATTCGGCATAATTGGTAAATAAAAACGAGTCAAAAGAATAGATACTAGTTAAGCAAAAAGTAAAAGAAACCGTAAGTCAATCGACTCACGGTTTCTTTTGTTTTATTTATCTTTAGCTCGAGCAGTTATATAAGCGGTTATTCCCCCTTAAAAGTGCCAGCTTCAACTTCACGGATAAAATCAGCTACATGCTTGTAGTAAACATCTGGATTATCAACCATATGGTGATGTCCCGCATTCGGTGTAGTAACTAAGCGAGAATTAGGAATTTCTTTTTGCATAATTCTTGCTGTTTCCAAAGGCATCGTATCCTCTTCACCAAAGGTCAATAATGTTGGCATTTTGATTTCTTTTAAATACTTTCTAAAGTGCCAATCTTTCAATTTACCAGTCACCACAAATTCATTATCACCCTGAAAGGCGTGGTATACAGGCAAACCGCCAATCCGCTTAATATGATATAGCTTACATGGCTGACGGCGATCAAGGAAGTTAATGTTCAATATTTGAACGTCTTCTTGATAGCGTTTATTGTCATAGTCATTGTTTTCTTCACATTCACGCATAAAGTCAATTTCTGATTGTGGGAAAATTTCTTGTCTACGACGATTGATTGATTCAATGTAGTCATCAGTATCATCAACCATAGAAGAAATAATTGTTCCTTTTAAGTGTTGACCATATTTAACCGCATATTCTTGCGCAAGCAAGCCGCCCCAGCTTTGTCCAATCAAGTAGCAATTATCAAGGCCGAGCTTGTCCCGAACCTCGTCCACTTCGTCAAGGAAGTATTCGTAAGTTAGGTATTTAGCTGCAATCTCAGGATCATCATAGTCAGGTTGATCTGAATAAAGTGAGCCTAATTGATCATACATTGTTACTTGAACGTTAAGTCCTTGTTTAGCCAATTGATCTGCGGCGTCTTCCCAATATTCATGATTGCCGCCTGGGCCTCCATGTAATGCTAATAAATGGATATCGCCTTCACCTTGGGTACTTGTCCATAAGTGATAGCCGTTATCTAAAGTGATAATTTTTGAACCTGTTCTCATTAGTTAGTCTAGTCCCTTTCTAGCCTATTTTAATCTTATTTTGCGTAACCAACTTTGTACCATAATGGGTGCCCGTTATTACCATCAGATGGCTTCAATGAATAACCAGTAATCTTATCGTTAATTGCTGAAATTTGATATGAATTATCGATTGGAATTACATAAGCTTCGTCATTCATGTATTTTTGCCATTCATGGAATTTTTGAACACGATATTCATGGTTCAAAGCCTTTTGCGAGTTCATTTCTTCCAAGAGCTTGTTGTTCTTTTCAGTTACAAAACGAGTCATATTAAATGGTGCCGTTTCACTGTAATATGGGTTGGGCGATGGTTCTGTAGGGGTTGACCAACCACCGATGTACATGTCAATCCCCTTGTCATCGTGTTGCAACTTGTCGTAGAAAGAGTTGTGCTCGATTAAACGGCCAGTAGCTAATTGAACATTCAAGCCTACTTTGTGCCATTGTTGGATGTAGTTTTGGATGATTGGTTCCTTAGTTGCGTCCCCACTCATAGCGGCAACATTAATAGTTAAAGGCTTGCCATTAGGTTGTACACGCCATTTACCCTTCTTCTTATAACCAGCCTTATCTAAAATTTCATTAGCTTTCTTTAAGTTATAATCAAAACCTTTTTCGCTCTTATCGTAAAAGTCACCAAATTGTTGTGGAACCAGTGTTTTTACTCTGAAAGTTAATGAATAAGTATAACGTTTATTAACTGCATCAACGTTCATTGCATATCCAATTGCCTGACGTAAATACTTGTTGTTCATTTTAGCCTTTGGATTTTCAACGTTCTTGCTGAGCTTACTATCCCATTTACCAACCTTAAAACCTAAGTAGTGATATGCAATTGGAATTTGGGCAATGAAGTTAACGTCTTTAGTTTCCTTAACTTGTGGCCATTGCGTGTTGATTACAGGGATTACATCAAACTTATGACTCTTAATTGCTTGTGAAGCAGAGTTTGGTGAAATAACTGAAACAACGATCTTATCTAGGTTAGGCTTACCACGCCAGTAGTATTCGTTAGGTACCCAAGTAGCTGATTGACCACGAACAAGTTTCTCCATCTTATATGGACCAAAGAATAATGGGTTCTTTCTGATCTTGTCAGATGACTTTAATTTAGCAAATGGAACGTCTTTAAGGTAGTGGTATGGTTCAACCCCTTCCCAAAGTGAACGACTTCCCGCATTGTACATACTTGGGCTTAATTCAGTGAAGTGAAGAATCAACTTACGGCCATTTTCTCCATCTGGCATTTCAATTCCAGAAATAGTCTTAGCCTTACCTTCATGGTATTCTTTGAGGCCCTTTAAGAGTTCAAATTGGCTACTATATCTTTGGCAAGCTGTATCCTTGTTAGCTAGGATTTCATATGCATATTCATAGTCCTTGGCAACGACTTGCTTACCATCTGACCATTTAACACCTTTTTTAATATTAATGGTGATTGTATTGTTTTTTGGATCTAATTTACGTGTAGCAGCACCCTTGTCCGTAACGCGATAATTATCGTCACTATCAAACAGGGTTTCCTGACCAGGTGAAGCAACTGTAGAATCTACATCTTCAGAAGACAATTCTTGAGAAAAGATACCTGAAAATGGAGTATCTGTTTCAACGGCAATTTTGACTGTGCCACCCTTTTTAACTGCCTTTTTCGGTGTTTCCATTGGAAACTTGGCTACTGATTTGGTGTCATCATTATTAGCATTGTTGTTGTCATTACCTTTACCACATGCGGTTAAAGCAAATGCAGACAAACTCAAAATACCAATTGAAGAAAATAGTTTAGCTTTTTTCATCTTATTTCTCATTTCTTTATAAATTATATTTATTAATATTAATAAATATATCATACAAATAAAATTATTACATCATAATTATAAAAACAACATTTAATTTTAGTAAAGAAAGGAGTAAAATGATGATAAAAGTCTGTTTTTTACCGATACTTTTATACCAATGTACCGGTAATTTTTAAAGGAGTAGTAATGGAAAAGCAAAAAATAACTGATTTCGCTGAAAAAGTAATGGATAAATTTAATTTACCTAGTCTAGGCTTTGGTGTATATTACAAAAATGAAAGCTACAGCCACGTCTACGGTGATGCAAATGAAGATAGTCTGTATCCATTGGCTTCTATTTCTAAGTCATTCTTAGCTACAGCAATTTGTCAATTGGCTGATGAAGGCAAAATTAGCTTAGATGATCCATTAAAGAAATATTGGCCTGACTTTAAAATGGTCGACAAATATGTTGAAGATCACTTAACATTCAGGGATGCATTAAGTCATCAAAGTGGCTTACCAGCACATGATTTAATGCGTTTTACTAATATGAATAAACATGATCTTTCATTAAAAGAAAAAGCAGAGCATGTCGGTTATTTACAGCCCAATCACGAATTGCGTGTAAAAATGCAATACAGCAACTTGGTTTATGCTGTGGCTACCTACGTAATGGAACAAGCAATCGGTCAAGATTACGGTTCATATGAGCGTGAACACCTTTTAAAGCCACTACACATGAATGACACATACATCAACCATAATGAGGCTCCTCGTGACCGCATTCCTAAACCATATATTAGAGACAATGATGTAACAGAAGAAGTACCATTTATTGCCCCTGGTAAAGTTGGTGGTGCCAGCAGTATGCTAGCTACAATTTCTGACTTGCTAACTTGGGCAGAATTTCAACTGAAAACCCAAAAATCAACCAAAGATGAAGTGACAGCACAACGTTATTTACCACAATCAATTATGTTACCTAATCGTCCTTACGGTGGGGCAAACTTTGGTGCTTATGGTTTGGGTATGATGATGGAAGACTATCGCGGTCACAAATACTTCTATCACAGTGGCTCATACATTGGTTATTGCTCATTCCTTGGTTTTGTTCCTGACCTTGACCTTGCCTTTGTCTTTACCACCAATATGGATTCAACAGATTCAATTTTTGCTCTTGGCTATCAAACAATTGATGAAACTTTAGGAATTCATGATACAGATTGGGCAGACAAAGTAAGTAAAATCATGGCAGATAAAAATCGTGCTCGTGAAGATAACATTGCTAAGCTTAAAGGACCATCTCCAAAAGCAGTAAAAGCAACAGTTGAATTACTCGGTGATTATCAAAATCCAGGTTACGGTTTGGTTACCCTCTGCGATGAAAACGGTGAACTAAAAGCTACTATTGGCAAATGGAATTATCCAGTAATTGAAAATGCAGACGGTAAAATGTTCATCGAAGAAAGATTATACCAACATGGCCTAATTCCAATTACATTAGGTAAAGATAAAATTGCACTTCAATCTGATCCTGCACTTAAAGAATCAACTGAATTTACAAAAGTAAAATAAAAAACTAAAAAGGCACTGCAAATTGCAGTGCCTTTTTATATATAGAAAATCATCTAGTTTATTTGACTTTATCTAATGAGTCCTTAACTGCTTCCTTAATTGCGCGGCTAGTTTGTGAAGCACCAGAAACTGCATCAACATCATACGTGTTTTCTTCGACCATTTTTTGTGGCAATTCTTTCACTGCCTTTAGACCATAGTCGTCACTCTCAGTTTGTTTCAATATCTCAACATTTTTAATCTGGCCATTATCACCAACTGTAGTCCGGACAACGACACCGTCACCCATTCCTTGGTTGCTATAACCTAAATATTGGTTCTCACCAACAGAATATTGTCCTTTGTCCTCATCACTGGTTGCATCAAAATTACTATTTACAGCTGCTTCGTTAAGGTCAATACCACCAGAAACTGGTAAATCCTGCTTAAGCATTGCCGCGTTTTCTCCAGCAATTTTACCAGAAATCAAGCAATCCGCTACATTACCACCAGTAGTATATTTGTTAACAAATGGTGATCCTAATTCTCCAGCTTCATACAGGTGTGGAATTGGTTGGTTATTAGAATCAAGAACTTGGCAGTGTCCGTCTCTTCTTCCTCCACCTTGCGTATTAAGCATATTTTGTCTTAAAGCAATTGCATAATAAGGTCCATTTACGCTAAATTTACGCAAAGTTTTTGGATCTCGATGAAAGGCATAATCCTTGCCTTGTTCAGCCATAAAGTTAAATTCTTCAATTGTTTCAGTCAAATTAGTAGCACTCTTATTAATTTTCTCTGCTAATTCTTCGATTGTTTCTGCTTTAATAGCTTTTTCAAGGTAACCAGGAACTTTTAGACCATCATCAGGTTCATTCTTTAGTTCATCATATTTTTGTTGATCAAAGATCATGTATGGGCGCTCTTGATTTAGTGGAACAACCCAGTCGCCGTGGTTATAAATATGACCATGACGGTTCATTTCGGCTTCGTTAAAGTAACGTGTACCATCATCACCAACTACAACGACACTACCAGTTGAACTCTCTTGCCAAAAGACATTCAAAGCGTAAGTCGAGCGAACACCCTCTTTTTGACGCAATGATAAACCGTGGAATTGTCCCAATGATTCAAATGATCGCATATTCCACAATTGAGCATTTACTTCTTGCAGCATTTTAATGCCGTCACCTTTATTATATAGGGAACCAATTGGTGACAAATAAGGCGATTGCAAAAACGTTTGAATCATTTCTTTATTATTTTCGAAACCACCTACAGCCAAAATCACACCATTCTTGACTTTGATATTTCTTAAAACATGATCACGTTCAATTTGAACACCAATAACTGTTTTTGAGACACTGTCTTGAATTAAATGCTTAGCTGGAGAAGAATACCAAATATCAATTTTATCTGAGCGATCAATGACCTTTTGTCTCAAAATCTTCCACAAAGCTGCGTCATCAACGCCTTCGTGAACTAAATAATCGTCATATGAATCTGCATCAGGTAATTCAGGGTATTCAGTTACGTATGCTGTTGAAGGCGTTCCTGCGAGCATTTTTTTCATACTTACTGGCTCAACATCTAAGTACTTTCTAAAATAGTTTCCCATGTTAGCCATACCTTCAATCAAGTTTTCAAAAGCTTCATTGTCTGGCTTAAGCGGTGCCGCCATATGTTCATGGTAGTTCTTTAATGCTTCATAGTCAGTACCAGCACCAACCATTTGACCTGAATATCTTGTATTACCACCTTCATGGCCCTCAGGGGCACTATCTACTAAAAGAACTTTTGCACCGTTATCAGCGGCAAATCTAGAAGCAGTTGCACCAGCTCCACCAAAGCCCAAAACGGCTACATCATATACTGCATCCCATTGAAATTTTTCGTTATTAACCATTTTTATTCTCCTATATAAACTGTTGTTTACTCTTTTATTTAACACTATAATTCAAAGTATGTGAAATACTTAATTATTGAAATCACTATTACAAAATAGGAATAGGTGAATAAAATGGATAGTCGGTTGTTAACTTTTTTGGAAGCACTTGAAAGCAGTACGTCTTTTTCCGAAGCTGCACAAAAGCTTTATTTATCCCAGCCTTACGTCAGTCGTGTCATCAAAAAATATGAAAAACAGTACAATGTTACTCTAATTAATCGTAATTCTCACCCCGTACAATTAACCCCTGCAGGGCATCTTTTAATCACTTATTTGCGCAAAGATTTACAATTACAAAACGAATTAACTAATAAAATGAGAAAATATGAGCAAAGTTCTTTTCCCACATTACGAATGGGAATTACTCCCCCACTTGGAGAGAACTTTAACTTAACCATATTACCAATTTTATTGGAGAAGTTTCCTAACTTAAAAACTTCTACACTAGAACTTAGTACAGCTGATGCAGAAAAAGCGTTTAAAGATGAACAACTAGATTTGTTTGTTGGTAATATTATTCAACTTCCAGGTATTAAAAGTCAAAGCCTGCACAAAGATACTCAAGTTTTAGTTTTAGGTAGAAATTCAAAGTTATACCAGCCTCGTCAAAAAGAAATCCCTTTTTCTCTTAACAAACTTCATGAGCTCATCCAGGAAAACTTTATTATTGTTGATGGTGAACGTCATTATCAAGAAATTATTAATAACTACTTTAATAAAATTGGCCTTCATTTTTACCCACAAATTCACGTTCGAGATTCGCTCACTGCCCTTAAGCTAGCGAGCAAGGGATTGGGAAACATGACAACTAGTATTGAAATGGTTAAAAATGATAGATTTAGCAATATCAATTATATTGTGTTGCCGGTTAATGAGATTAATGTCAATTTTGCGGTTTCTACTGATACGGCAAATATTCAGCTGGCAGAAGAAATTAGCGAAGTTAGCAAAATACTGAAAAGAACTTTTACTACTGAAATCTTAACATACTAATTTAGTGTGCTGCATAAAAGCTACGATGATATTTAAAAGCAAAAGTAATATAATATATTCTGAATTTTACGCATTAATGCAAAATAGAAAGGTAACTTATTTATGAAAACAGTTTATCTGGTACGTCATGGGCAAACTTTGTTTAATGTTCAACATAAAATTCAAGGCTTCTGTGATTCACCATTGACCGAATTAGGTATTAAACAAGCTTTGACTACCAAAAAAGAATATTTTGATTGCAACCAGATTACTCTGGAAGAAGCTCATTGTTCTACTTCAGAACGCGCAGTTGATACTCTAAAGCTGATCACTGATTTACCTTTTTCAACTCACAAAGGGTTGCGTGAATGGAACTTTGGTACTTACGAGGGCGAGGGTGAACATTTAAATCCGCCCCTTCCTTATAATGACTTCTTTGTTCAATTTGGCGGTGAATCTCAAGTTGAGCTAACTAAGAGAATCAATAAAACCATTACCGAAATAGTTACAGAGTCTAGCCATGAACAAATTTTAATCGTTTCGCATGGAGCTGCTATTGCAAACTTCTATCGGCAATGGGAAAAGTACAACACCTTTACGCGTAAAGATCGAATCAAAAACTGTTCAGTATTGAAATATACATTTAAAAACGATGTTTTTTATTTACAAGAGCTTTTTAATCCAAGCTGCTAATTGCCTGCGCATTTTTACTTCTTAGAAAATTTAGATTCTTGTTTTACATTTTGCCACCAAATACTGGAAAATGTCCAGCAGAACCGTAATCAAAGCTAGTAATATTTTCCAAAGTAGACATATCTTCAGCGCTTATTTCAAAATTCAGCTCTGCATCCTGCTTCATGTGATCTGGATTTTTTGCTTTAGGTAGAACTACAGTGTTTAATTGCCAATCGTAGCGAATACACAATTGAGCAACGGAAACATCATATTTATCTGCAACTTTTTTAATTGTTGAGTTATTCATTGCTTCTCCGTGTGCAACTGGAGAAAATGATTCAACCACAATATCATTTTTTTGGCAAAAATCGATTAGTTTCTTAGGAGTTGCCCCAATATGACATAAAATTTGATTTACCATTGGTTTAGTATCACTGTTAGCAATCAGATTTTGCAAATCCTCTGGTTCAAAGCTTGAAACACCAATAGCTCTTAATTTACCCTCCTTCATTGCATCCTCTAAAGCACGCCAGGTTTCTAAGTTTCCTTCAAAATGACGATCAGAAGATTGATTTACTTCTCGCCAAGGTTGTGGATTATGAATGATCATCATATCTAAGTAATCAAGTTCCATCCGTGTGAGAGTTTCATCAATTGACTTTTTCGCCTCTTGATAGTTTTTGATTTCAGCCTCAACTTTTGAATTAACAAAAATTTGGTCACGTTGAATGCCAGATTCTCTTATTCCTTGACCAACCCCTTTTTCATTATGATAAGCCTGTGCGGTATCGATATGACGGTATCCCATCTTTAAAGCGGCTGCTACAGGTGAAGCCACTTCATCGTCTGGAATTTCCCAAGTTCCCAAAGCTAATTTAGGGATTTTTACTCCATTAGTAAGTGTAAATGTTTCATCAAAAATCATAATTGTCCTCCCATATGTTTTTCTTGAGTATAGTTCTTAAAGTCCACTTTAAGTCAAGAATTTTTCCACTCATTTAAAAATTAGAGAACTAGCTTTTTGAAGTACAAAAAAAGCCAGTTTTAAACTGACTTTTTGCTTTTTAGATTATTCTAAGTTTAATGAGCTCTTATCAAATGCAACTGACTTAATCTTGTCGTCGATTGATGGAGTACCTAACCAAGTAATCATTTCCTTCATTGAGTCAGTGATTGCTTCAGTACCAGGAAGAAGAAGCTTACGAGGATCGTAACCCTTGTTGTCCTTGTCTTCATCCTTGTGAGCTTCGAAGTACTTACGAGTAGCTTCTTGGAATGCTAATTGGAATTCAGTGTTAATGTTAACCTTTGAAATACCAAGTGAAATAGCCTTCTTAACTTGTTCTTCAGGAATTCCTGAACCACCGTGTAATACAAGTGGAACTGAAACAGCATCAGCAATTTCCTTTAGACGGTCAAAGTTAAGACCCTTCCAGTCGGCAGGGTAAACACCGTGGATGTTACCGATACCACAAGCAAGCTTGTCAACACCAGCAGCAGCAAATGCCTTTGCGTCTTCAACAGAAGCAAGTTCTCCACCTTCGGAACCTTGGTTTTCACCAATCTTACCGATTTCAGCTTCAACTGAAATGCCGCGTTCGTGAGCCAACTTAACGATTTCCTTGGTCTTAGCTAAGTTTTCTTCAGTTGACAAAGCATGACCATCAAACATAACTGATGAGTAGCCAAGTGCAATACATTCCTTAGCAGCTTCAAAATCACCATGGTCCAAGTTCAAAACAACTGGAACTGAGATATTCATTGAATCCATTGAGTCTTCAACAATATCCTTAGCAACCTTGTAACCACCCATGTACTTAGCAGCACCCATTGAAACTTGGATTAAAACTGGGGTTCTAGTTTCCTCAGCAGCTTGCAAAATTGCACGAGTCCATTCCAAATTGTTAGTGTTATAAGCACCTACTGCATAATGGTTTTCACGCGCATCTTTAAAGATTTGGTTACCATTATCTAAATATGCCATTAATAATTACCTCCTATTAATCTTACAGTCACATTGTACCGTAATAATGAAGTGATGAGCAATCTTTTAATCAATGTAAACGCTATTTTTGCAAAAAAATTACATTTCTTTTGGTGCATTTACACCTAATAATCTTAATGCTTCAGTTAAAACAATTGAAGTGGCTTCAACCAAGGCTAAACGACTATTAATCTGCTCATCTTCAGTCAAAATTTTAACATTAGCGTAGTACTTGTTAAACTTTTTCGCAACATCTAAAGCATATTTAGCAATTACAGAAGGTTCAAACTTGTCACTACTACGTGCAATGATTCTAGGAAAATCAGCTAGAGCCTTAGCAACGCTAAATGACCAATCATCATTGAGACTATTATTTGAAAGGCTAGGTTCTTGACCCATCTTCGCGGCTTTGCGTAAAACACTTTGAGCACGCGCATTGGTGTATTGAACGTATGGACCAGTGTCACCTTCAAAACGAACAACTTCATCCAAGTCAAAATCAAAGTTTTCAATTCGATCATTTTTCAAATCGTGGAAAATAACTGCACCAACACCTACATCATGCGCAACTTGTTCCTTATTAGCCAAGTTAGGATTCTTTTGATCAATTTGCTTCCGCGCAAGGTCAACTGCATCCCCTAAAACTTGATCAAGGAAAACAACATTACCCTTTCTAGTAGAAAGCTTTTTGCCATTTTGTGTGATTAAGCCAAATGGAACATGATGGACTCGATCTGCCCAGTCATAACCCATTTTCTTAAGAACAGTTTTTAATTCTACGAAATGTTGTGCTTGCTCATTCCCAACAACATATAGCATTTTTACAAAATGGTAAGTGTTCATCCGATAAATTGCGGCTGCCAAATCTCTTGTTAAATAAATACTACTACCATCAGATTTAACAATTAAAGCTGGGTTTTCATCTTCACCCATATCAACAACTTGGGCTCCGCGAGATTCGTGCAACAAGCCCTTTTCCTTCAATTCATCAATAACAGGCTGCATTTTGTCATTGAAAAAGGCTTCACCTTTATAAGAATCAAAATCTACGCCTAATTCTTTATAGATCCGCTTAAAGTCAGCTAAAGAAACCTCACGGAACCATTGCCATAATTCGACTGCTTCAGGATCACCGTCTTCCAGCTTCTTAAACCAAGCACGTCCTTCATCATCCAATTTAGGATCTCTTTCGGCTTCTTCATGGAATTTAACATAGTACTTAAACAAGTTCATGATAGGGTCTTTTTTGACGTCTTCTTCATTGCCCCAGCGCTTGTATGCATAAATCAATTTACCAAATTGAGTACCATAATCACCAAGATAATTGATTTTGATTGGTGTGTAACCAACCTTTTTCATTGTTTCTGCAATTGAATTACCAATCACAGTTGAACGCAGATGGCCCATTGACATTGGTTTTGCAATATTAGGACTCGACATGTCGATAGGAACATTACCTTCACCTAACTTCTGGTCACCATAGTGTTCTTTTTCACTTAGCACCTCATCAAGAGTTTGACTGATTAGCTTTTCATGGTCAATTGCAAAATTGACATAAGGGCCAACTGCCTGAATATTTGCAAAGTCAGCACTAGTCAAATTAGCTGCGATTTCTTTTGCAATTTCTGCTGGATTTTTATGCATTGTTTTTGCCAAGACGAAAGCAGGAAAAGCATAATCACCCATTTTTTCATTTTTAGGCCGTTCGATTAACTGACTAATCTTATCTTTTGGTAGATCAACTTGGCTTGAAACCAAATCAACTACTTTATTTTTAAAGTCCATCGTTACCTCCAAAATCAAACAAAAAGTCTCCTCCTTACTTAAAAGGAAGAGACGAGTTTTTACCCGCGGTACCACTCTAATTGACACTAAGTATCCGCTTATTTAATTTGTTATCTTTTTATATCGTTAGGCACGCCTTCGGCTATTTTTCCAGTTCACCTTACACCAACGTGAACTCGCTAAAAATGGAAAAGATACTTACTACTCCTAACACCTTACAAAAACAGATTATAACAGGAAAAACTGTCAAAGCCAACCGTTTTAATTGTTTTTGATTATAACTTCGGTGTTTGCCGGTACATGCTTCATTATCCAATATGCATCAGGCACACTTAATCTAATACAACCGTGTGATGAGGGCTTAATACCCATTTTTTTTGCTTCTTTTTTATTGTACTTGCCATTGGTTTTGACGGGAACAGAATGAAATAAATAGACATTGTCAGTGTCAAAGCTTGTCCAATAATTCGCGCCTTCATTTAATTTAGGATTGTAAAAGGACGCCCCACGATTATTCTGAATCTTAAATGTACCAGTCGGCGTATATGACTTGCCATTGTGATACTTTCCTGCACTTGAAACCATTGTGTATACAACATGATTGTCACGTAAAATATAAACGCGATTCCCTTTTAAGGAGACACGAATCGTTAAATCATTTTCAAGACGTTTAACTTTGGGATAGGGTATGCTTTGACTTGGTTTACGCCAATTGATTGGCACATTTAAAGTTTTAGGGTCTTTATAAGGACGATAAGAAGCTGCAGTCTTAGTTGCCGTACTTTGTTTTTGAGGCAAATTTGCCTTTTCTTGTGTTGGAGGCATTGAAACGCGCGCCAAACTAATCGCACAAATCAAAAGTATAAAAAAAGTAGCGAGCGGTTTTAATAAGTTGTCTTTCATGTTAACCGACCTCCTTAGGAAGCTCTCAGGTCTATTTTACAATCTTTTACAAAATAAACTTATTGATCTTCAAATTCTTTCATTAATTTAGGCAAAAGTGCACTGATTTTAGTTGGTTGAACAACATAATCTCTTTTTGCAATGATATCTCCAGCCAGTGAATGCAAGTAAACTGCTGCTAAAACTGAATCAATGTTGCTACCAAACTGAGCTACAAATCCACCTATTATTCCAGCTAAGGTATCTCCCATGCCTCCTACTGCCATTCCTGGATTACCAGTAGTATTTTCATAAATATTTCCGTTTGAATCATAAATGTGAGTATGATTTGATTTCAAAACCAAAATGCCATTTTTATTAGGAAAAAGATTAACAAGAGTAGAAAGATTGGCACTATCAGTTTGATAAGGTATTCTGAGCTGGCTGACGCGTTGCCACTCCATTTGATGCGGGGTGAGGATCACTAAGCCAGCAGCTTGTGGAATTAGTTCATGATTAGTTGCAATTAAATCAAGCGCACTGGCATCTAAAATCAATGTTTGCTTACTTGTAATTTTTTGGCATAACATCATCAGTATTTTTTTACCAAACTCATTAGTACCCATCCCTGGTCCACAAATAATAACATCTACTTTTGGAACTAGTTCTGCCAAGTCGCTGCTACGCCAATCGATGTACATTGCTTCTGGATCGCGGGCATGAAGTGCATTTAAATTAATCGAGTGACAAGCCACAGCTACCAGGCCTGCACCACTTTTTAGTACTCCTTCAGTAGCCATGATAATCGCTCCACCATAGTTTTCGCTACCACCAATTAGCAAAACCCTGCCATAATCGCCTTTATGACTAGCACTTTTTCTCTTTGAAATTACTTTTGTTAAAATCTTTTCTGTTACTTTTGTCATTTTATCCTCCAAATAGCCAGTGCCAGAAGCGAATAAAGATATTTACTCTATCAGTTGACGTTTGCGCTTGAGCTGGAAGCATGATGCCGTTTGGCTGCTTTAGCGAAAATAGTTTTGAATTACCTGACTTGAAATAATATGAACTGACTGTTTGACCCTTAGTGATTGGGGCTTCTACTGTTTTTTTAGTTAGACCAACCGAAAATGTTTCATCAACAGGTCGCCAAATAATTGCTTGCTTCTTTAAACTAATATTAACCTGCTTACTTTTTCCATTATGCACATTAACATTAGTTGAACCAATAATTGCTTGGTCCTTATTCAATTTAATTGGTTGATACTTTTGATAAACAAACGATAATAATTTCTTGGTTTGTTCAAATCGAGCTGGATCAGCACTATTTAGGTGTTTAGCCCCCATAACAACAGTGATAACCCTCGCTCCCTGATGCTTCGCAGTGCCAATAAAACACGCACCCGCTGCATCAGTTGTACCTGTCTTCAGACCATCAATGTTGAAATTGGAACTATGTTGCGATAACCCCTTAAGCATCCAATTAAAATTTGTCATTGGTGTTTTGGTAGCTTGATCTACGAAATCCAAATGGGCAATTCTAGTTGTCTCAATTATTTCTGGATACTCATTTAGTAAATGCTGACCAACTAGGGCCATATCTTTAGCCGACATTAGATTTTCTGCATTTTTTTCAGCTCCAGGATAAGCGTCACTCCCTACACTTTTGTTGGGCAAGCCACAAGCAGTATATAGCTTGGCATCTTTTATGCCCCATTGCTCTACTTGCAAACGCATTTGCTTTACAAAGGCTTTTTGTGAGCCACTAATAGCTTGAGCTAATAACATCGCTGCACCGTTTGCCGATTCAATTAAAGTGGCTTGATACAACTGCTTAATTGTATAAGAATAATTCAGTTTTAATGGCACATTGGAAAAAAGTCTATTATTCGCCACCTTGACAATTTGCTCAGTTGGTTGAACTTCAGTATTCCAAGTGATTTTTTTATCATCAATTGCCTTCAATGTTAGATAGGCTGTTATAAGTTTCGTCATTGAGGCAATTGGGAGTGGCTCGTTAATATTTTTACCATATAAAAGCTGACCTGTGCTACTATCAATGGCAAGAGCAGACTTTACATCTAAATCCAATTGTTCTTGTCTGTAATTGTCCGGTATTGCCTGAGCCGATATGGTCTGTGTCGGTAATAATAATGTGACTATGGTAACAAGTACCACTAAAAGCTGGGAAATTTTTCGTTTCAAAATGGAGATCACCTTCCAATATCTTTTTTGGATATTTTTAGTTTTATGATTACATTCTATCAAATTTTTGGTATCATTATTACTAGATTGAATAAGGCCCCGATGGCGGAATTGGCAGACGCGCAGCGTTCAGGTCGCTGTTTAGGTAACTAAGTGAAAGTTCGAATCTTTTTCGGGGCACTAATTTGAGAAGCTAATCATTGTTGATTAGCTTTTTTTGTATTAAAATTTAGTTAAGTGAGGAGGGTTTGTCATGCAGAAACATTTAACTAAATCAAGAGATAAAATTTTAACAGGTGTTTTTGGTGGAATTGCTGAATATTTTGGTTGGGACAAAGCTTGGACTAGAATCGGTGGAACAATTCTAATTTGTTGCACTGGCTTTGGTTTGATTGCATATATTGCTGCTGCAATCGTGATGCCTGACAAACCAAAGCACTCTGATACTCCAGAGGGCGATTTTCATAAACTATAATATTCCAACTACAATTCCATTTTAAAAATTTAGAAGTGCTTCAAGTAAACTGCAGTTAGCTTTTACTTGAAGCTTTTTCATTGTCTACCATAGAGAACGCACTATCTGAATTTAATTACCCAACCAGTTTGACGCTTTTGCAATTATGGAATATTATTTAATAAATTCTTAATGCAATGAAAGGTTAAAACATGAGCTTAGACGTTAACATTTTGCCCCCAGACTACATTGATTTCACCATAGGTGATTTTCGCTCTGGTGTAGAACCGACAGTTATCGAAAAACTTACGAAAAAAGTTCAAACAGACGGTAACGGTTATACACCCGGTCTTGGTCTACCCCTTCTTAGAGAAAAAATTATTTCTCACTATCGAGATACTTACGGTATTAAAAATATTACTACGGAAAATATTCAAATTACTGTATCTTGTTTGCACGGCGCATTTTTAGCCTTAAAGTCAATTATCACATCGAAAGACGATGAAGTAATTATTATTGCACCGTATTTTCCTTCCTATATAAACTTAATTAAGGGAGCTAACGGAACACCAGTTGTAGTCAAATCAATTGCTCCAGATTTTGCATTGCCAATTAAGCAAATTCAGGACTGTGTAAGTGAAAAAACTAAAGCAATTATTATTAATTATCCAAATAATCCAACTGGTGTCGGACTGTCAGATCAAGAACGTAATTTTTTAAATGAACTTGCTCTAGAAAAGAATATTTTTATCATCGATGACCATGTTTACAGTGATTATCCAAGCACACATCCCTACAAACCAACATCTACAGATATTTCTCATCAGGTTCTAGTAAGCAGTTTTTCAAAAAATTTTGCGATGCCTGGTATCAGATTAGGTTACGTAATCGCTCCTAAGAAAATCATTGACCAAAATGCTTTTTATAATGAAGGGATTACCTTCAGCCCGCCAACCATTAGCCAATATATTGGTGAAATCGTATTAGATAACACTTCCCAGTATCAACAACATTTAAAGGATATTGAACAAAAAGGTAAATCAGTTGCTCAATTATTCCGTTCAAGTAACTACTTTAATTCCTGCACTTATAATGGTGGCCTATATCTATTCGTCAAAGTGACAGATGAAATCAAGAAGCCAGCTTTATTTTATACACTCTTGGAAGAGCACTTCCACGTTTTAGTAGCACCTGGAGATGAATTTGATTACTCAAATAGATACTTTAGAATTTCTTTGTCTGCAACTAACGATGACTTGCATAAAGGTGTCCAGAAAATTATTGATTGTGTTGATTATACTTTAAACTTTAAGCAATAAAATCTTGCTAAGTTTTACAATTAACCTACTTACTACTAGTTAGATGAGACAGCATTGCAACTTTAACAAGCAATTGCTAAAATGAAGTTCCTTGGCAGGGGCAGCAAGCTAATATATTATTTTTAGCTTGAATAAGTCAAAAAAACGATATTGCTGCAATTAGCAATATCGTTTTTATATCTTAATGTGTAATTTTTCTAAAATTGGAATAATTTTATCCCCAAGTATTTTCTGCGCTAAATGCGATTTGATTGCAACCAGTGCGTAGAAGATACCACCAACAATTACAGCAACAAAAACAATTATTAATGCTGAAGCACGTTTAGCTGGACTTAAGAAGATCTCTAAGCCATGTTCCACTGCTAATACCAATAAGAACATGATTATCGAGAAAAATGTAATCCCGATAAAGCGACGACTTGTTCTACTCTTATTGAAGTTAAACTCCACCTCGAGATGCTTAAATGACATAAAGATAATTACTAGCATCCCTAAATTAGTAGCAATTAATGGCCCATACACTTTAAACAAGTAAACCATTGGATACTGAACTATCATCTTAATGACTAGGCCTAAAACTAAATATTTAATTGCTAGTCCATTTTCAGACAGTCCTTGTAAAATGGCCATTAATACCGTAAAAAGTCCCAAGGTAATCGAGGTAAAGGCCGACAAATATAAGATATTCGATCCTAATTGATCAAAACCATAAAAAACTGTATAAATTGGTGTTGCAATAGCTGCCATTCCAAAAGCGGCAGGAATCATCACAAACAAAAATAAGTCTAATGTATTACTTATTTGGTCAGAAATTCCTTTAAAGTCATGTTTTGCGTGTGCCGCAGACAATAATGGAATAGCTGTAACAGCCATTGCACTTGCCAATGACACAATAATCATAATCAACTTATTTGCATTAAGAGCAAAAAGTGCATACCAAGTTTCAATTGTGTTATAGCTTGCTTTAACTACACTTGCTATCATTGGATGGAAAGTGTATTGATCGACTAAGTAGAACAACTGAATCCCAGCATCGATAATGATAAATGGGATTGCTTGTTCAATTATCTCGCGAAAAAGTGAAGCAGTGGAAACCTGAATTTCATTATTTGAATTATCAACTAAATAATTCAATTCCTTACGTCTAGAAAACAAGAACCAAGCTAGCACTAAAATCCCAAAAGCTGCCCCAATTGCAGCAGCCAAGTTTGACTGAACAACCGCATCAACAAAATTACCATGTTGTACTTGCATAATGATGTATGCGGTGAGTAACATCCAGATTACTCGTGCCAATTGTTCAACAAACTGTGACATGGCTGAAGGCATCATATCAGAATAGCCTTGAAAATACCCTCGCATAATACTTAGTACAGGAATAATCAAAATGGCATACGATAAGCTACGCATTACAGCAACCTGCCGTGGATCACTACGAGATCCATTTGAGGCAAGTAGTGGTGAAGCAAAGTACATGATTGCAGCTGAGATTACGCCCAAAACAACCATCAAAACTAATCCTCTACGGAATAATTTTTGTCCTACCCCATACTCATTCAATGCATTATATTTTGCCACTTGTTTGGCCACTGCACCTGGAATGCCGGCAGTCGAAATCAAAATAAAGATACTGTAAATATTGTAACTTCGAGCCGTTAAAGCGTTGGCAATGTTGCCATACGGTGACATCCAAATAAACCATGGAATAATGTAGAGGGCGCCCAATAAACGTGAGGTAATCGAACCAAAAGTCATCCACGCACTGCCTTTAACAAAGGTATCTTGCGTATTTTGTTCTTTCAAATTATTTTCTCTCATTAATTTTCCCTAAATTTATTTTACTAACTATCCTATTTTGACTGAAAAAAGGCAATTAACAACAAATCTACTTTGCACTTTAGGAAAAATTAAGTTTATTTGGCAACAATATTGACAATTTTATTCGGAACAATAATAACTTTTTTGACTTCCTTACCGTCTAAAAATTTCTGTACATGCGGTAAAGCCAGAGCTTGTTTCTCTAAGTCGTCCTTGTCAGCATCTTTTGGCGCATCAAAGTTACCACGTAATTTTCCGTTGACTTGAACCATAATTTCAACTGTTGATTCAACCAGTTTACTTGGATCATAAGTTGGCCATTTAGCAAAAGTAATTGACTCATCATGACCATAAATTTGCCAAATCTCTTCCATCATGTGTGGTGCAATTGGTGCAATTAAGGTCATAAAGCCTTCTGCATATTCTCTTGGAATTGTTTTTGCCTTTTGTGCTGCATTAATGAAGACCATTAATTGAGAAATTGCAGTGTTAAAGTGTAAGGCATCAAAGTCCTCAGTTACCTTCTTGACCGTTTCGTTATAAACCTTGTCCAATGTACCGTCATTTTCTTCAACAACGTTTTCTTGAGGAATTGCCTTCAGATCTAAGTCATTTACAAAAAGACGCCAAATTCTATCTAAGAATTTCTTAGTTGATGCAGGACCGTTGTCATCCCAATCAATTGAAGCATCTAGAGGACCCATGAACATTTCATACATTCTCAGACTATCGGCACCATACTCCTCAATAACATCGTCAGGGTTAACAACATTGCCCTTTGATTTTGACATCTTGTCATGGTCTTTAAGAATTAAGCCTTGATTATATAGCCTTTGGAATGGTTCCTCATTCGGTACAACGCCTAAGTCGTATAGAACCATATTCCAAAATCTTGCATATAATAAGTGACGAACTGCATGTTCAGCACCACCGATGTACAAGTCTACTGGCATCCATTGCTTGAGCAATTCGTAGTCTGCAAGCTTATTGTCATTATGTGGATCAATGTAGCGTAAGAAGTACCACGATGAACCTGCCCAGTTAGGCATTGTGTTGGTCTCACGTTTTCCTTTACGACCATTTTTGTCTACCACATTAACCCAATCTTTAAGGTTAACCAGTGGACTTTCTGGGGTGCCTGATGGCTTAATGTCTGTAGCGTGAGGTAAAACTAGTGGCAATTCATCTTCAGGAACTAAAGTAGTTTCGCCATCTTCCCAATGAATAACTGGAATTGGTTCACCCCAGTAGCGTTGACGACTAAATTCCCAATCACGAAGTTTGTAATTAACCTTCTTCTTACCAGCGTTATGTTCTTCAAGCCAATCAACAATTTTCTTCTTGGCTTCTTCAATATTCAAGCCGTTCAAAAAGTCAGAATCAATATGTGGACCATCTTCTGTAAATGCTTCTTTACTGATGTCGCCACCCTTGATAACAGCCTTGATTGGCAAATCAAATTTTTGCGCAAACTCGTAATCACGCGTGTCGTGAGCCGGCACAGCCATAACAGCACCAGTTCCGTAACTACCAAGAACATAATCAGCAATCCAAATTGGAATTTTTTGATTATTAACTGGGTTAATTGCATAAGCTCCAGTAAAGACACCTGATTTAGTTTTATTTAAATCGGTTCTTTCCAAGTCTGACTTGGATTCAATTTGCTTAATGTATGCGTCAACTTCTTCTTTATGCCCGTCAGTCGTAATCTTTTGAACTAACTTGTTTTCAGGAGCCAATACGGCATAGGTAGCACCAAATAAAGTATCAGGACGAGTACTAAAGACATCAAAAGTTTCATCCGAATCCTTTATCTTAAAGGTAATCTGAGCACCTACTGAACGGCCAATCCAATTACGTTGCATTTCTTTAACGTTTTCTGGCCAGTCAAGATTATCAAGTCCAGCAAGCAGACGATCTGCGTATTTGGTAATTCTAAGCATCCATTGCTTCATGTTGCGACGGTAAATTGGGTAACCACCACGTTCTGTTTTACCATCAACAATGTCCTCATTGGCTACAACTGTACCTAAATCTGGTGACCAATTGACTGGAACTTCGGCTTCATAAGCAAGACCATTTTTATACATTTGCTCAAAAGTCCATTGAGTCCACTTGTAATACTTAGGATCACTGGTAGAAACTTCACGATCCCAATCATAAGAAAAACCCAATGTGTTAAGCTGCCGTTTAAAATTAGCAATATTTTCTTTGGTTACTACTGCAGGGTCTTGACCAGTTTGAAGTGCATATTGCTCAGTTGGCAGTCCAAATGCATCCCAGCCCATTGGGTGAAGAACATTGTAGCCCTCACTACGCTTCATCCGCGCCACAATATCAGTAGCAGTATAGCCTTCTGGGTGACCTACATGGAGTCCCTTACCAGATGGGAAAGGAAACATATCTAAAACGTAGTAATTTTTCTTTTTAGGATCATTACCCGTTTTAAATGTGTGGTTTTTTGCCCAATATTCTTGCCATTTTTTCTCTACAACTTTGTGATTGTACATAAATTTTACCTCATAAAAAAAGTCCTATGAAATTAATTTCATAGGACGAATAATCGCGGTACCACCTAAGTTTCATACATTTTTGCATGACACTCAAACGCTCCTTAACGCGGCTAGCCAACGAAAGATTTCATCTAGGCTCAGTTCACAATATATTTTTCGAGTCTTGCACCAACCGACTTTTCTCTATAGAAAAATAAAATCGCTACTATTTCCTAACCTTTATTTTTTGTTCAATAATGATTATAATTTACCACAAATGCTAAAAAAAACAAGGGGAGAAAGTCATTTGGATACGACAATTCATTCAAAAAGAGATACCATCATACCCGCGACGATTTTTTTAATGTTGTACGCGGTATGGGCAATATTAGTTTCAGCTGACAGTCAATTCATCCATCAGTTTGATACTGCTTTAATTGGGACAATTTGTAATAACAATCCTGCAATTATCAAATTTGCCACTACTTTTACTAATCTCGGTAATACGAGTGTTATCATGATTGAAACAATCATTTTGGTAGTGATTCTCGGAATTTTTAAAAAATATGCTTATGCATTTTTTACTGCTGGAACTATGATTGCGGCCAATGGATATAATTGGATCATTAAGCATGCAATTGCTAGACAGCGTCCTTCAGTGCATCATCTTGTTGATGCACATGGATATAGTTTTCCATCAGGTCACTCCGTTGGTAGTGCAACATTATTTGGCATTCTAATTGTCTTAACTATTTTACTAATTAAAAATAAAGCCGCTAAAACAGTCGTATGCATCGTTTGGCTGTGCTTCCCATTTCTAATTGGTTATACTAGAATTTTCAATCATGTTCATTATCCATCAGACGTAGTTGGTGGTTTCTTAGAAGGAATTGCCTTTTTATTAATTGGTTACTCCTTCTTATATCACTATTATTTGGAAACGCGAGTACAAGAAAAAATTTAGTTTAAAATCAAAAAGTTCAAACTTTTAATAGTTTGAGCTTTTAATAGTTTGAGCTTTTTTTGTAGGCAAAATTGGCTGGGCTGTTTTTAGACAAGAAATTAAGCAGAAAAATGCTTGTTTGATTGCTTTAAGCAAGCAAATTGACCACGCCGAAAAAGCAGGTTATTTCTAGCCTTTTTCTCTCTACCATCTAAAGAACGTTAATTAGTAATTTGTCTTTTATTCTATACCTCCTATCTGTAATTTTGTTGATATCATCTATTATGCTTTTAGAAACCAATTTTTCTACTATACAGAAAAGTTTATAAATAAAAAACCTGCTGATTAGTTATCAGCAGGTTTTTAGTCGATATTTATTTTAATCAACTATTTCTTGTTGCTTTTTATAAATACAGTTGAACACAATTGAAAGAATAATTGCTATCAAGGAAACCACATAAACGCCCTTTAACGCACTAAACAGTACTTGACGCAATTGTGGAATCAAGTTAGCCGCCAACTCTTTAGCTTTGATAGAAGAAACAATCTTGTTCATCATTGCCTGAGTTAGATTTGGATGCTTGGCAAGTTCACTTGCTACAATCGTATTGAAAGTAATACCGTAAATTGAAACCATCATAGTTTGTCCTAAATAGCGCATTAAGGTATTAAACGATGTTGCAACACCAACATGGTCTTGATCAACTAAAACTTGTGAGCGAACTTGCGCTGCGGTCATAATAGAACCAAAACCAAAGCCGTTCATAGCTGCAATAATGCAAAACAGCCAAAATGGTGCGTGCATTGGAACAATCAAAAGCATAGCGTCTGCTATCAACAATAGGGTTAACATTCCAAAGAATGTTTTACGGACACCCCATTTACTTAGCATTCCGCCGATTAAAAATGAACCAATTACCCACATAACTGAACTTGGCGTTACTGCAAATCCAGCAATGGTAGCTGTAGTGCCTTTAATTCCCTGCATCCAAGTCGGAATATAGAATTCAAAGCCGATAACAACACCTGATACAAACAAGGTAATCATATTGACAGCAAGGAACTCTCTACCCTTAAGCATCGTCAGCGGCATTATTGGGTCTTCTGCGCGTTTTTCCTCGCGGTAGAACATAATTGCACTAACAACAATTAAAGCTACTAAAGCTGCTAATATTAAGCCGCTGAGCGAACTCAATTCTTGCAAAGTAAACATTACTGTCAAGAGCAGGACGACCAGCCAAAATGTGCCTTTAACATCAAGTTTAGACTTTTGCTTATCTTTCGGTTCGCTTAAAAAGAACACGACTAATAAAAAAGCTATTAATCCTATTGGAACATTGATGTAGAAGACCCAATGCCAAGAAAGATTCTGAACAATAAACCCACCTAAAAGTGGTGCAATAACAGAAGCTACACCCCAAAAACCGGAGTTAAGCCCCAGCATTTTAGTTCTTTTTTCCAGAGTATACATATCGGCAATAATGGTCATTGCTACTGGCTGAACAGCTCCCGAACCAAGTCCCTGAATCACACGGAAAAGAATTAACTCAATCATATTGTGAGCTTGGCCACAAAGTGCCGAACCGATTACAAATAAGGCTATCCCGAATAAAAAGATAGGCTTCCGACCAATGCTGTCAGCTAATTTTCCATATAAAGGAGTTGAAACAGCCGTCATGAACAGAAAGATTGAAACAACCCAATTCATGATTTCTAATCCATTTAGATCCGAAACAATGGTTGGCATCGCTGTGGAAACGATTGTGCCTTCAATCGCTGTCATAAACGTTGTCATAAAAATCGCAAGTGTAACTACAGGTACATTTGTCTTTTTCACAATTACAACTCCTTCAAATTTTTAAAATTTATTTATTTTTATTAACAAAGTCAAGTAATTCTTGAACTTTATCGGTTCTCTCCCATGGTAAATCAACGTCAGTTCGACCAAAGTGACCATAGGCAGCCGTTTGCTCATATATTGGTCGTCTTAAATCAAGCATTTGGATGATACCCGCAGGACGAAGGTCAAAGATTTGTCGTACAGCACTTGTCAACAATTCATCACTTACCTTACCGGTATTTGCGGTATCAATCATTACTGAAACAGGATGTGCGACCCCAATCGCATATGCAAGTTGGACTTCACAGCGATCTGCTAAACCTGCTGCAACAATATTTTTAGCAACATAACGAGCAGCGTAGCTGGCACTACGGTCAACCTTTGTCGGATCCTTTCCTGAAAAGGCACCGCCTCCATGACGAGCATAACCACCATAAGTATCAACAATAATCTTGCGTCCAGTTAAACCTGAATCACCTTTTGGTCCACCTATTACAAAACGGCCAGATGGATTAATTAAAAATTTAGTGTCTTCATCAAGAAATTCTGCTGGAATTACTTTTTTAATTACTAGCTCAATCATCGCCTGGCGAATTTCTTCGTTGGCTACTTGATCATCTGTTTGAGTTGAAATTACGACTGTATCAACACGTTTAGGTTTTTGATTTTCATCATATTCAACTGTTACTTGTGCTTTAGCATCAGGTCTGAGCCACGTTAATTCGCCGTCTTTACGCAATTTTGCAACTTGGCGCATTAAGCGATGAGCTAAAGAAATTGGCAACGGCATGAGTTCTGGCGTTTCATTAACTGCAAAGCCAAACATCAAGCCTTGGTCTCCAGCCCCAATTTGATCAAAGTTGTCATCATCAGACTTGTTTTCACGCGTCTCAAGCGAGTGATCAACTCCCTGTGCAATATCAGGTGATTGCTCATCAATCCCTACTAAAACAGCACAGTTATTGCCATCAAAACCAAGTTCCGAACGGTCATAACCAATTCGTAGAACTGTTTTTCTAACAATGCTCTGAATATCAACATATGCACTAGTTGATATTTCACCAAAGACATAAACAATTCCCGTATTTACCACCGTCTCACAAGCTACGTGAGCTTGTGGATCCTTGGCAATAATTGCATCCAAAATTGCGTCTGATATTTGATCAGCCACTTTATCTGGGTGCCCTTCAGAAACAGATTCTGAAGTAAATAAACGTTTTTCCATATTAGTCCCCCTATAGACGTCAGCTATTCGGTTACAAGGCATCTCCAAATATTGGATCCTCTCAGGACTTGAACCGATAAATATAATTATATTCGTTCTTTTTTTTGTAAAAAAAAGACTACCGTGTATTCGGTAGTCATCGAACGATGGAGGATACAGGGCTCGAACCTGTGACCTCCTGCTTGTAAGGCAGATGCTCTCCCAGCTGAGCTAATCCTCCAAAGTGACCCGTACGGGATTTGAACCCATGTTACCGCCGTGAAAGGGCGATGTCTTAACCACTTGACCAACGGGTCAGGTTCTGAATCAAAGTACATTCAATAGTATACTAGATAAAAAATGATTTGCAAGTAAAAAAATCAAAAAAAGTAAATTTGTTTGAAAACTCCTGCTAAAGCCTATTAGAGCAACAACAAGAATAGCTTTTACTCAATACACACGTTAATTACAGCAATAGCAGCTACTTTGATCAACAACGTTTGTTATTCTACCAAAAAAGGATTAGTACTTCAAGATACTAATCCTCTTTATTTATTTCGTTGCGTTTTGCTGCTTTAGCAAAAATTGATCATACTTTTTAATGAATGGCCAATACACAATCATTGAAAGAATGATAATAACAAATTGCCATAAAGCGGTTCGCCATCCTCCAATTAAAAATCCTGAAATAATTGGTGGCGTTGTCCACGGAACCATCACGCCAGAAAACAGTGGCAAAATTCCCCATTGCATCAGTAAGTAACTAATGATTCCAACACAAGTTGGAAAAACCACAAATGGAACTAATAAGTATAAGTTCATTACAATCGGAACGCCGAAAATAACTGGCTCATTAATATTAAAAATGTTTGGGACTAACGACAGTTTTCCAAGTTCTTTTAAAGCGGAGGACTTTGAGAAAAATGTTATGTAGATGACAAGACCCATTACAATTCCTGCACCTGTCATACACAGATAATTGTCCCAAAACTGTTGGGTGAAAATGTGTCCACCATTAGCAACTGTTAGTTTTTTCCCTGCATCCAAAATTGATTGGTTATCAGACATGTTAGACTGCAAAATTGGTGTCAGAATAGCGCCACAAATTGCTCCACCGTGAACACCACACCACCATAGTAATGACATTACGATTGTCATAATTACTACTCCACCAAGAGAATCAGTGATTCCTTGAAGTGGCGTTTGAATTGCTGAGTAAATTATTTCTGCAAAACTAGTTTGAGCTACAAATTTAAAGATTGCACAGATTGCTCCAGCAACAACTAAAACTGCTGCAGTTGGAATTAGTGCCATAAAAGAATTTGCTACAGCTGGTGGAACACCAGCAGGTAGTTTGATTTGCCAATCTTTTTTAACACAGTAACTATAAATAAAACCACTTAGTAAACCAACGATAATCGCGCAGATCATCCCTTGACCCGCAGTCCAATTTTTTGAAATAACATTTGTAATAAGTTCTCCACCTTTAGGCTTAATTTCAGATGGCAATAGCATAATGAACGCACCGAGTGCAGCTAAACTACCTGAAAAAGGTGAATCAACTTTTTCATTTTTAATATAAGTATATGCAATACCTACTACGGCAAAAATTGCCATCAATGAAAATGAAGATTGGTATATTTGGTTAAAAACATCAGCCCAACCACTCTTAGTAATCGCATTTGCGACTGCTGGTATTGGTATGTTTGCTAAGAGCATGAACAGCGAGCCAACAATTAGAAATGGTAATACAAACATCATTCCATCTTTTAGTGCGCTAATAATCTTAGTATTGGTAAATTTCATAACCATTGGTACTAATTTATCGTTAATGAACTTTTTCATTTCTCTACCCTCACTTGATCTTTTAGACACTCACCATTAGTTTTTATAATATTTTTGTACCATTCAAATGATTGTTTACGGTAGACGCCTGCAGTACCTTGCTTTACTTCATCTAAATTGACATAAATAAAGCCGTAGCGTTTTTCTATCTCACCAGTTGAAGCACTGATAATATCGATTGCTGCCCATGGGGTATAGCCAATTACATCAACACCATCAAGTTCGATAGCTTTCAACATTTGAACAACATGGCTTTGAAGATAATTTATTCGATAATCATCATTAACAGAGCCATTTTCTAACTTGTCATAAGCACCAAAACCATTTTCGACGATAAACAATGGTTTCTGATATCGCTCATAAGCAACATTTAAAATATATCGCAGTCCGACCGGATCAATGGCCCAACCCCAGTCACTTTTAGAAACATAAGGATTAGGCTTTTCCAAAAAATCAGCCTGAGCATTATATTCTGCAATAGTCGACTTATAGTAACTAAAGCCTAGAAAATCGACAGTTCCTTTTTTTAAATTAGCCAAATCTTCTTGTGTGATGTCTAATTTAACATTTTTACGTTCCCACAGTTTTTTTGTATATGAAGGATAAGTACCCCTGATCTGAACATCACTAAAGAAGAAGCGCCTGTCCATTGCTTTAAGACTTGCAATTTGATCAAGTGGTTTACAACTTGCAGGATATAGGGGCCCTAAATGAAGCATACAGCCTATCTGAAGTTTTGAATCAATTTTCTTAGCTTCTTGAACGGCCAGAGAACTTGCTACAAACTGATAATGACTAATTTGATACATTGTCTGCTCTGGGTTCTCATCTTCCTTATATAAAACACCAGCACCAGTCCATGCATTGAATGGATTATCTGTATCAATCAAATTATTAATTTCATTGAAAGTCATCCAATATTTTACTTTTTCGTGATAGCGTTCAAAGCAAACCTTTGCATATCGTAAAAAGAAATCAATTACCCTACGATCACGCCATCCACCATAATGGTCAGCCAAATAATATGGCATTTCAAAATGCGATAGCGTAACAACAGGTTGAATGCCGTATTTCAAGCATTCATCAAAAACATTGTCGTAAAATGCTAATCCTTCTTCATTTGGCTTTTCCTCGTCACCATGTGGGAAAATTCTTGACCAAGCAATACTTAGTCTGAAACATTTAAATCCCATCTCTGCAAAAAGTTTTATTTCTTCTTTGTAATGATGATAAAAATCAATGCCAAAATGATTGGGATACTCTTCATTTGGTAAAACCCCTGCTGTTATTTTTCTAGGCGTATTTACATCACCTTTAGTCATAACATCAGTTACACTAATTCCTTTGCCTCCTGTATCCCAAGCTCCTTCATATTGGTTAGCGGCTACTGCACCGCCCCATAAAAAGTCTTTATTAATCAATTTTGTCTTTCCTTAATCTTCTCAACCTCATCTGAAGTCTCACTTACTTCAGAGTAATTATTGAGCATTTTCAATGACATCAACACGTCAAATAGGTATTGAATCGATGAAATATACACAATATTACTAAGTTCCAACGTGTTTTTAGTAGTCTTAATAACCATTGTTTCATCGCATAATCGACAAATTGAGCGCTTAACGGAATCGCACACAACAACAATTTTATAGTCCTCAGCCTTCAGTTTTTTAGCAATACCATACATATGCTCGTTATTCCCAGTATGGGTCAAAATAAAGGCTAAGGGTCTGACTTTTCTATTTCGATATACTTTCGCATGCATCAAATTCAAAGAATCATATGCTCCTGCTTCAACACCGACTTCTTGAAAATTTAAACAAAATAATTGAGCTAGCGGATAATTAAGTCCATCACCATAAATTTCAATTCTATCAGCAGTTTTAAGTAAACTAGCTACTCTATTAAGTAACTCTGTATTAAAAATGTTTTTGGTATATTTCAGAGAGTTTCGATGAACAGTTTCAATTCTATCTAAAACTTCTCTTGAAGCCTCACTGCCATTAAAGCCATTGCTCTTTAGATCATCATCTAATTCAATAATCGTGGGCAATTCAGTTGCTAATTTATATTTAAACTCAGTAAAACCGCTAACGCCTGCTTTTTGGCAAAGCCTAATTACTGTTGATGAACTCGAAAAGCTTGCTTTTGCAACCTCATGAACTGTCATTCCAAGTACTCTTTGTGGATTATTACTAATGAAATCTAGAACTTCACGTTCTTGGCCGGTCAATTTACTACTTTTAAGCATTTCGTCTAATATCATAATTTTCCTTTCGGCCGCTAAGATCAATTACTCAATCGACACCGCCATTATATCTTGTAATCGCTTTCCAATTCAATGATATCAATACTATTGGAGTAAAGTACCAAATTGGAACAAATTTGAGACGATTTTTGAAAATAAATTCCAAAAATTAAAATGTAAATTTTAAAAACAAAAAAAGAACGTCGTTAAAACGTTCTTTATTATAAATATGTATCATTTATGGAGGATACAGGGCTCGAACCTGTGACCTCCTGCTTGTAAGGCAGATGCTCTCCCAGCTGAGCTAATCCTCCGGTCACTCGACTACGTTTAAAACTTTACCATAATGCGCAAATCATGTCTAGGGTTTTTATTCTATATTTTTTTACAACTATTTCACTTTTAATCACTTCATTAAAAAATCAAGATAGTACTTTAAATGTTTGGTAGAAAAATAGGAAGAGAAGTTAATTTATTTTCAAAAATATGTCGACAAGCAAAATAAATAACGTATACGCCTCAGAATTCAACGTAAGGGCAATCAGCTAATACCAAAAAGCTTATTTATAACTAAGATAAATAAGAACAATTCTTCTAATTAATTTGAACATCTAATAATCAAATGCTATAATTCATAGTGAGTTGGCGTAGCATTACTTGTCAGCTTACATATATACTTTACTTTATACTTTATTACTTCATGTTATATATAAATCAACTAACTAAAAAGAACATTACGATATCATTTTAGTTAGTTATAAAAAGAGCTTTCACCACGCTTTAGTTGTTGGAAGCTCTTTTCTTGCCTCTATGAAAAATACCTTCCGCTTTGTTACCCTTAATAAACGAACAAACAATTATTAAAACCGTGTATCTGAGTAAATGCTGTAAAAAAAGAACTTTTTCGAATTACTTCAAAGTCGCTATAGTTTTTTCCCACTGAGTTACTGAGACAATCTAGGTTTCAACGGACACACGGCCATAGTTATATCTACTTTATTAAATAAAAGATATTAAAGATATATTAGTTGGTTGATTTATACCACAATAAAAACTCAAGTGACATCCTTGGTGGTCATCTTTAAGTTCGTAGTCGCTGTCAACCATTGAAATTCCAACACCGACTACACCTTGTACTCTTTCAGCAACAGTATCCTCTTAATAATTTAAAAGATTAAAGAAATCGTTGGTAACTTGGACCTGTATACTATCTTTACTGTACTTTATTTTTTATTACCATTTGAAGCACCCTTCAGTAGCATATTGATATTAGACTTAACTTCTTGAGAATCAATTTTACTATCATCTTTTTCATCAGTACTACTGGCGTCAGCGACTTCAACAACAGCAACTGAATGACTATTTTTTTATTGCAAACCATTACTACTATTACTTTGTTTAGTATTATTAAAAGAAGTTATGGCCATCGAGTATACAGAAAAGATCAATACACCTGCCCAGTATTGGCATCTTTTTTAATGTTCTTTTATGACTCTACCTTTGTAGTGTCTGTCGAATTCTTAGTTTGCGTTTCTACGCTCTTTTTTTAAAAAAAAGAGCTATTTAAATTAATAAAATTCCATTAAGCTATTAGCCCAAGGAGTTTTGATTAAATTTATCGTTTTCTTCTATCAGCAGTTTTAGTAAACCTGAAGAGAAACCATTTAATATGGTTATAATTCCTAATAAAACAAAAAAAGAAAGCACTTTAGAAATGATTCTTATACTCTAAGAGAATTTTTGGCTGTTGCTAAAGAACGCAACCTTCATTCTTATATATATACTTTATGCTACTTGCAACTACAAGGTTACGCAAATCAGAAGCTTTGGCATTGCTTTGGTCAGACATTAATTTTAAGAAAAAGCCTGTCGATGTAAATAAAACATCTGCCAACAGAGTTGGAAACAAAATTCTTGTTCAATCTCCAAAAGTGCTGACTCAAAACGGATTACTGTATTAACTGATCATATGGCTGCATTTTACTTGAATATCATAGAAAGAATGAAGTAATTTGTCCTATCATTTTCCATAAAGAATCAGGCAAATATTTAAATCTATCCAGACCTCAAGCATGGTTAAAGTCAATATATAAATATCTAACCACAATAAAAAAACATATTACTGTGCACAATTTTAGACATACATACGCTATTCTAAACAAGGGTGAAGATATGATAGATGTTCCAGCAGTGATGGGGCATGCAACTTTTTCGATGACTCAGCATTACACTCACTCAACTCAAGATGGACAAAACAGAGTGCGAGATTTCATGAACGAATTAGGTCTTTAATTTATTTTTTTCGAACTTTTTATACAAAAAAAGCCGCTAAACGTTAGTTTAACAGCTTTCTTAATTCGAAATACGGAGTGTGAGAGATTTGAACTCTCGATACAGGATTAACCCATATACATGATTTCCAATCATGCTCCTTAAGCCACTCGGACAACACTCCAAAATACTCCGGCTGTCAGACTCGAACTGACGACATCTTGATTAACAGTCAAGCGCTCTACCAACTGAGCTAAGCCGGAATATTAAAAAAGCACGGCAGCGTCCTACCCTCGCAGGCAGTCTCCCACCAACTACTCTCGGCGTGAAGAAGCTTAACTGCTGTGTTCGGCATG
>NZ_JACFPG010000013.1:0-419 GCF_016102055.1 Lactobacillus sp. W8172 | reverse complement strand
AGTAGAGATACTAGAAGAAGTCTTGTAAAGCAGGAAGCACATGAGTAGCGAGAACATTGTTTAGTTTTGAGGGTAGTACCTCAAAGAAGAAAAGACAGAAACGCTAGAGACGGGCCTATAGCTCAGCTGGTTAGAGCGCACGCCTGATAAGCGTGAGGTCGATGGTTCAAGTCCATTTAGGCCCATAGGCAAAGACAGCATAGCAGTCGATGTCTAAAGAAGATAATAGAAACACGGGGGCTTAGCTCAGCTGGGAGAGCACCTGCTTTGCACGCAGGAGGTCATCGGTTCGATCCCGTTAGCCTCCATCGGGTTCCAAAAGGAGCCCAATGGCTAGTACATTGAAAACTGAATATAATCCAAGAAAAACCGAGAAACAATCAAAGAGAACAGATTGCAAGAGCGACCGAGAGAGTTCG
>NZ_JACFPG010000012.1:0-578 GCF_016102055.1 Lactobacillus sp. W8172 | reverse complement strand
AGTGGCTTGGATGGCTTGAAGGATGCTGGTAAGAAGGAAATCAATGATCACGCAGCAATTGTTAAGGATGCAATTGATAAAGATGCCACGTTATCTGCTACTGAGAAGACACAGCAAAAGCAAAATGTTGATCGCGTAGCAGCAGAAATCAATAGTGAAATTGACAAGGCTAAAGATGCAGACAGCATTAACAAGTTAGTCACTGAAGGCAAGCCAAAGCTAGACGCTGAACATAAGCCAAATAAAGTAAGCTTGGATGACCTGAAAGAAGAAGGCAAGAAGGAAATCAATGATCACGCAACAATTGTTAAGGATGCAATTGATAAAGATGTAACTTTAACTGCTGATGAAAAGAACAAGCAGAAGCAAAATGTTGATCGCGTAGCAGCAGAGATTAATAGTGAAATTGACAAGGCCACAGATGCAGACAGTATCAACAAGTTAGTCACTGAAGGTAAGCCAAAGCTAGACGCTGAGCATAAGCCAGGCAAGAACTTAAGTGACCAAAAGGCAGACGCTAACAAGGAAATTGACAAGGAAGCTAATATTGTCAAGGACAAGATCGACGCCGACAAGAA
>NZ_JACFPG010000011.1:0-1320 GCF_016102055.1 Lactobacillus sp. W8172 | reverse complement strand
ACCATATTGCGGGAGGTGGATTTGAACCACCGGCCTTCGGGTTATGAGCCCGACGAGCTACCAGACTGCTCCATCCCGCGATTATTATTAAAGGAGGATGTGGGATTTGAACCCACGCACGGCAAGACCGTCTAACGGTTTTCAAAACCGTCCCCTTAAGCCACTTGGGTAATCCTCCAAATGTAAATATACCATAAAATGTGGTAATGACCCGTACGGGATTTGAACCCATGTTACCGCCGTGAAAGGGCGATGTCTTAACCACTTGACCAACGGGTCGAATTGTTGTCTAACGTCATAAGACGCTTAATTATAATACCGAATTTGTTTGTTAAAGTCAACCACTTTTTTATTCGTTATTACTTGAGAGCTCTTAGTTCTGTCAATCACAACGCTATAAATAATACATGATTCTACACCATCTTGCAAGTCATTTTGTTAAAAAATTGAATATTTCACATTTCTCTTAGTCTCTCTATACTTTATGCTTACTTCTAGCGAGTTTCTCTCCTGCATTCAATAGTGGAAAAGAGGAATTCCTCAGATTTAGTCAAGCATTAGTTATAGTGATCAAACCATGTATTAAAATATCTCTTAATTATAATTGCTCTTGTTCAGTAGTCTATCAATAACTGGCACTAATCCTTCCTGTAGAGAAGGAAGATATCCACTTTAAACCACCATGTAATTGTAGTAGTTCCCCTACTTTTACTAATTAACGGTTTCTACCCCAAATGTGTGATCCGTCTTCTAACTCTGATATATTCTCAACTTGCACCACTAAGGCGTGCAGAAGAATGCCCGTCAATGAGTTAAAGATTTAGAAACCCTTTATAAAGCACAAAAAAAGACTACTGACATTAACCAATAGTCTTTTATACAATACGGAGACTGAGGGATTCGAACTCTCGCACCGGAATAACCCGATCTACACCCTTAGCAGGGGCGCCTCTTCAGCCACTTGAGTAAGTCTCCATTATTTTATTATGGGCCTAAATGGACTTGAACCATCGACCTCACGCTTATCAGGCGTGCGCTCTAACCAGCTGAGCTATAGGCCCCAAAAGCGGGTAACGAGAATCGGACTCGCGACTAAAGCTTGGAAGGCTTTCGTTTTACCACTAAACCATACCCGCAGAACTTTGATAATAAAAAAATGGCGCGGGACGGAATCGAACCGCCGACACAAGGAGCTTCAATCCTTTGCTCTACCGACTGAGCTACCGAGCCATTTAACGGTCCATATCAGATTTGAACTGATGATCTTCTCCGTGACAGGGAGACGAGATAAACCACTGCTCCAATGGACCATATTGCGGG
>NZ_JACFPG010000010.1:0-3702 GCF_016102055.1 Lactobacillus sp. W8172 | reverse complement strand
AGGGGAGATAATGTTGGTTGACTAATTGCATATAAAATAACGCAAAAACACCTTTATATTTGGCAGGCAAAATGTTACCATTTTAATCATATACATAAGGTATAAAAGTAATTTATAGAAATATGTTAGAGAGGACGTCAATGAAAAGTATTAATAAATCCAATCCAACTGAAGAGGTTAAAAATACCAATTATAGAATGCATAAAGGCAAGAAGGGCTGGCTAGTCAGCTACTCACTTTTGTCATTCGTATTAGGTGGAGGCTACATTACTAATGTGGCAACTACTCCCGTTAAAGCTGCAGAAGTTGAGACTCAAAATAGTGTTAAGTCTGCAGATAAAGAACTGCAAAGCCAAGTTGACGAACAGGCAATATCTGATGCCAAGCATAATGCTACTATTGTCTTAGAGAATAAAGCTAATAGTGTCAAAACAGCTATTAATAATGATCAAAAACTATCGTTAGATGAAAAGGAAGCACAAACTGCAACTGTTGATAGTATATTTAATGATGCCAAAGTTAAGGTTAATGAAGCAGTTGATTTGGTAAGTGTCAAAGATATACAGGATACCGCAGTTGCTAATATTTCTGCATGTTATCAACCAAGACATGCAAAGAATGAGTCTATAACTGAACCTATTCATCAAACTGCCGAGAACATTCCGTTAGTTGATAATGCGCAAAAGCCAATCTCAAAGAAGGTAACGGTATCAACATACAGAGGACTTAGTTCGTTCTTCAAAACCACAACGAGTTCTGAAGGACAAGTAGCTCCAGCTGGTGAGAATGCAAAGAAGATAAATACCCCTGTTAATCCAGAAGAAAACACTTCACTAGTTGCTGTTGATTCAACTAATGACAAAATTGAATCAGCTAAGTTAACGGATGTAGTGACTAGGAATGGTGAACAAACAAATACTGCTAATGAAGCGACTGTTGCTAGTGATAAAGATGAAAAGCGTCCAGCTTTCAATGATCTTTTAGGACAAGCAAGTGGTAAAACAGAAACCTCTGTTGACGTTGCTGTGCCAGAGCAAGTAATCAATCCTGATAAATCAATTTCAAGAGATGTTGCAACTTTGGCAGAGTTGGCAGCAGCTTGGAATGATGCAGCTGTTACTTATGTCAACGTTAATGCTGACATTACTTATGATGCTAATGTTATTTTTGGTATTCGTGCTGCAGGTGCAAGTCTGGTAATTAATGGTAATGGTCATACCATTGATATGGGAAGCCAAAAGTTTCAATATGAACGTATTTCGTATAGAAGATCGCCAGTTACATACCTCACTTTAACTAATGCACATTATAGACAGGGGTTCACAGGATTAACAGGTAATGCCAAAGCCTTGGTATACACACAGGATGGTTCTAATTTAGCTGTTAACCTTGATAACATCAGATTGAGCGCTACTAGTTCTTTGGGTTCTGATTACCATGCTATTCGTGCTGTTATGGCAAATAGCTCAAGAGTAACCTTCTCTGGTAAGAACGTTTTTGTTATTGCCAATGAAGTAGTTCGTGGAGCCGGAAGTATATATATTGCAAATGATAGTTCAGTTGTAATGGAGCGAACTGAAGGTGCAGTTTCAGGTGGCGACGACGATGACGACGTTGACCCAGACGCTCCAGCAGGAGTAGATTCTGAAAGTGGTGAATTTGCTTTCACTGCTCGTGCAGCTAAGGGTTCAATTGGTGAAGGCAATCAGTTTGTAATGGGTGACCGTTCATCTAACGCAGCGGGAACATTAAAAGGTGTATCTGCAGACTTCCCAGCACTATATAGATACGTATATAGTGTAAAAGTTGGTGATGATGTTTCTTGGATGCAAGAAGGTTTCCAATACTTCATTGATGGTACTAGAGCAGGTGCAGGAGCAAATGATGCTACTTATGTGTTTGGTCAAAACTTCAAATTAGACTGTCCTGCAACCACTAGAGGTGGGGCAATTCAACTAAGAAGAAACCAATCAATGCTCTTTAATGCCGGAACAACGATGAGAATCAACCAGAGGGCAGCAAACCGAGCAATTATTAACTTGGCTAATACCTCAAGTGTAACCTTCATTTCACCAAAAGAACTAGATTTATCTGTTTCAGGGCAAAATGATGTACCCGCAGCTTCAAGACGAGGGGTTGTAGCCGGAAGTGGTAGTCTAAGAATTAACAATTCAAGTATTAGAACTTGGGATGGAACGAACTCCTCAACCAATATGCCTGAAGGTCAATACACTGGTAAGTTCACCAACATGACCATCACAAATGGTAAGGCAACTGTATCATCAACATCTGGTTCAATTAATCCAAATATCATGAGTGCAAACACGCGTGAATTACAAACAGATGCAATTGCTCCGGGTAAGGTTAAGGTACAATTCATTGACCAAACAGGTAAGCAAGTAGGAAAGGATTATGAGTTACCATTTGGCGGGAAAGGTACTCTGTATGAAGATGCTTATATTGGCCAAGCAATTCCGTTAGTTAGCCAGGATATTGTTGATCATATTCCAGCAGGCTACATGTGGGCTTTAGGCAACCAGATTTACGCTGGGGCTAAGGCAGACAAACAAAGTGGTGGTTCAGGTAAAGGTGACCAAGGTGATGCCGATGGTCAAGCAAACATAGCTTACGTTCCAATGGACACGGGCTCATACACATATAAGGTCTATGTTTACGGTGCCAAACAAAACGTGACCTACAAGTATGTTGATGTTAACCATCCGGACAAGGTTTTAACACCAAAGAATATTGCAGGAACAGAAGCAGACAACGGCTTAGTTACAGCGAACTACGGTAACACCATTGATTGGACAAATAAGTACTATACAGAAACTAATGTGCCAGCAGGTTACCATTACAAGACTGATGCAGCTAACCAGCCAGCAACGATGGTGGTTTCAGACAATAACCCAACAGTAATATTGTATGTTGAGGGTGATGAACAAGAAATCACACCAACATACTTAGATATGACAGGTAATGCTTTAAGCCCAGCCAATCCGATCGTAATTAAAGGCAGAACTGGGGATACTATCACAATCCCAGATGGTCCTGAAATTCCCGGCTTAATAGCTACTGAAGCTATTTTGAATGGTACACCGGTGTCTGTTGGCTCAACTTTTGAAATGCCAAATCAAAAAGATTTAGGGGCAGATCAAAAGTACACTTTAGTTTACAAGTATGATGATATTGAGAAACTGAAGCAACCTGCTAGAGAAGCAGTTAAGAGTGCAGCAGAAATAGCTAAGGCTACAATTGATTTAGATAAGACTTTAACTTCAGTAGAGAAGAATAGACAAAAAGATCAGGTAGATACAATTCTAATTGAAGCTCTTAATAACATTAATGCTGCAACGACCGTAAATGGTATTAATGATGCTAGAGACGATGGCTGTGATAGAATTAGTAAGGTCCATCAAAGTGGTGCTAGCCTTGAAAAACAAAGAGCAGACGCAGTAGAGGAAATTAAGCAACATGCGGCAATTGTTAAGGATGCAATCGATAAAGACGTAACCTTAACCACAGCTGAAAAGAATCAACAAAAACAAGATGTTGATCAGGTAGCAGCAGATATTATTACAGATATTAATGATGAAGATAAAGCGCCAGATGCGGATAGTATTAACAAGTTAGTCACTGAAGGCAAGCCAAAGCTAGACGCTGAGCATAAACCAAATAAGAGTGGCTTAGATGGCTTGAAGG